>DATGUZ010000057.1:0-314512 GCA_035300865.1 Sporosarcina sp. | reverse complement strand
AAATCAATTATATTGCGAAAATGTGTCATTGTATAAATAAATTTCAAGGAATTTTAAAAAGCTGTTTTAATCATTAGAATAATTGTGTATACTATGAGTAGGGAATTATTAATTAACAATCATTCTAATTTGAAGTTGAATATATTATAAATCGCTTTGAAAGGAAGTGTTTTAGTATGACAGTAACATTATTTACATCACCAAGCTGTACTTCATGTAGAAAAGCAAAAGCGTGGTTAGAGGAACATGATATTCCATATAAAGAGCGTAATATCTTCTCTGAACCTTTAAATATTGATGAAATTAAAGAAATTTTACGAATGACAGAAGATGGAACAGATGAAATTATTTCAACACGTTCTAAAATATATCAAAAACTAAATGTTGATGTGGAAAGTTTACCATTACAACGTTTATATGAATTAATTCAAGAACATCCAGGATTATTAAGAAGACCGATTATATTGGATGAGAAAAGACTTCAAGTTGGCTATAACGAAGATGAGATTCGTCGTTTCCTACCAAGAAAGGTTCGAGCTTATCAACTATTGGAAGCTCAACGTATGGTTAATTAATGTGTCAGCTGATAGGGAGGGAAACCTCAATAACCTATCAGCTTTTCTCATTCCCTTGCTTAATTGATGGATGTTTTCTACAATACTAACAGAACGAATTTATGAATCTAATGAACTGGTTTTTGTATCCCTTACAAAAAATAAAAAGATTCATATACTATAATAGAAACGTTCATAGTATTGAATTCGCATTCATCGAATCGTTGCCAATAGAAGGTTAACATTTCAACAGGGAAGGAGAGGATATGGGTGGAAATAGAACGCGTGAATGAAAATACGGTAAAATTATATTTATCATATGTAGACATTGAAGAACGTGGTTATACAAAGGAAGAGTTATGGACTGATCGCGAGAAAGGTGAACAACTTTTCTGGGAGATTATGGAGGAAGTTGATGAAGAGTATGACTTTCGACCAGAAGGTCCTCTTTGGATCCAAGTTGCAACAAAAATGGCAGGTATTGAAGTAACGATTACGAAAGCTGCTCATGATGGTGAGACGAAAGATGACTTCCCGTTTAATTTAGAAGCACCACCTGAGTTATTCGATACAGAGTCAGATGAAACATTTGAACATATAGAAGAGTTGTTACGAAATAGCGTTGAAGAAAAAAGAAATGCAGATGACGTTCAAGAATCATTACAAATTGAATTTGATGATATTGAACAGCTAATTCAATCTGTAAGTCGTCTTGTACATTATGATGTAGAAACAACATTATATTTGTATGAAGACAACTATTATTTACATGTACACTTTACTGAAGAACAAACGACAGAAGAGCGACAAAATGTAGCTAGCATAATGACGGAATTTGGAAAAATGTCTGATGCAACGATTCATCAGTTAGCTGAATATGGAAAAGTCATTATCGAAAATGACGTATTCCAAACGCTCCAAACATTTTTTACAGAATAAAATAGATAGATATTAAGAAATCGATGAAATATCGATTTCTTTTTTCTTGCATTAAAGTCGGAATATTTTATACTTTAAGGAGGAGGTGGCTACTATACTAGTTGCAAAGCGTTCAAATGGTCAATTGTTCATTTTACACAAACAATGGTCGCGAGAGCAATTGAAGCAATTACGAAAAAAAGAACAATTCTTTTGTCCACAGTGCAATCATGTGTTGCAATTAAAAGTTGGCGCAATTAACATTCCCCATTTTTCTCATCAGCATCACAAAGCGTGTGACCAATTTTTTTCAGAAGGTGAAACGTTTGAACATTTACAAGGGAAACTAGATTTATATCATTTCTTTCAAACATATCCACAGTTAAATGTTCAAATTGAACCCTATTTATCGGAACTCCGCCAAAGACCAGATTTGCTCATTTATCAACAAGATATGTGGAAGCCGATAGAATTTCAAGTAAGCCGAATACCCGTTGAAAAAATGCAACGACGAACGAATCATTATAAAGAACATTCGATGGACCCCCTCTGGATTCTCCACACACCTGCAAATCTATTATCCTTAACAGAAGGACCTACTATGTTTTCGATTAATTCTTTTACCTATCAATTCCTTACGAATCTCAACAACCAACAATATTTATTTACGTATCATCCAGAAACGAAAACATTTTATTATTTGAGTAATTTAATGCATATTGAAAAACAAAAGTATATCGTCAATCATCGTAAACTTCCTTTATCGTTACAACGGTATCCATTTGCAACACCGAAAAAACTGTCTAGGGAAGAAATGAATCAATATATGATGCTCTTTAATCGTGCACGTGAAAAGTATATTCAATCAGCCATTTTTTATAATCGTCAAGGTGTGAATAACGTGTTTTTACGTAGTTGTTATGAGTTACAAATTGTGCCTTCATTATTGCCATCGTGGATTGGTGTGCCGATTACCTATAATGATGGGTTTATTGTACATCCATGTGAATGGCAAATTGCGTTTATTTATTATTTGCATAAAATAGATGATGGCAAACTTAGCAGCGCTGAAACCATTTATCAGCAGTTTTTATATCGCTTTTATGAAATTAATGAGCAATCATTGTATGCTGTGAACATGTATCATCTGTTTTTGAAGCGAGTTGGCTATGAGAAAATAAAAAATACGGTACGTCTGACTGAACAGCAAAAATTATCTGTTATTTTATCTGAATACTTGCAAAAGTAAGGCGGAATTGAGAAAATATAAGTTGTTCGATGCTCGAAATAATGAATATACAGGGGGATTTATATGTCATCTAAAAAAGTATTAACAAGAGATGAAGTAAAAGTTGAAGAAACATGGAGATTAGAAGATATATTTGAAACGGATGAAGCGTGGGAAAAAGAATATGCTTCTGTTGAAAAGTTTGCTGAACAAATTGACACGTATAAAGGAACATTAAGCAATGGACCAGATGCATTATTTGCGGCGCTCACATTCCGTGATGAGCTTGTACAGAGATTACGTCGTCTAGGCGTTTATACACATTTAAAATCAGATCAAGATACAACAAATAGCTTTTATCAAGCAATGGATGGTCGAACACAAACGTTATTTGTAAAAGTTTCAACAGCTCTATCATTTTTTGTTCCGGAATTATTAGCGATCGAAGAAGAAACATTAATGAAGTGGGTAGACGAGCATGATGAGCTTGCACGATATCGCCAAGAATTAGAAGAATTGAATTTAGAGCGCCCGCATGTGTTGCCAGCGGAGCAAGAAGCGTTACTGGCACAATTATCCGAAGTCACAGGCAATGCCGCAAATACATTTGGAATGCTGAATAACGCGGACTTAACATTTCCAAAAGTGACGGATGAAGATGGTGAACAAGTTGAACTATCGCATGGTCGTTATATTGGCTTTTTAGAAAGCAATAACCGCTCAGTTCGTGAAGAAGCATTTAAGGCAATGTATTCAACATATGGTCAATTTAAGAACACTTTTGCTTCAACGTTATCGGGAAATATTAAGAAAAATAATGTCAACGCCCAAATTCGTCAATACAAATCAGCAAGAGATGCAGCGTTATCAAATAACCATATTCCTGAAAATGTATACGACAATTTAGTATCTACCATTCATGATCATTTACATTTATTGCAAAGATATGTTAGTTTACGCAAAAAAGTATTTGCGTTGGACGAGTTGCATATGTGGGATTTATACGCGCCACTTGTACAAGATGCGGATATGAAATACACATACGAAGAAGCGGCACAAACGATGTTAGAGAGTTTCCATCCACTTGGAGAGGACTATGTTTCCATTGTGAAAGAAGGCCTCGACAATCGTTGGGTAGACGTACGTGAGAACGTCGGAAAGCGATCAGGTGCTTATTCTTCTGGAACATATGGTACAAATCCATATATCCTTATGAACTGGCATGACAATGTCAATAATTTATTTACATTAGCCCATGAATTCGGTCATAGTGTGCATAGTTATTATTCTAGAAAGCATCAACCATATGTATATAGCGGTTATTCAATTTTTGTGGCTGAAGTTGCATCCACAGTGAATGAAAATATTTTAAATGATCATTTATTGAAAACAATTGATGATGAAAAGAAGCGCATTTATTTATTGAATAACTGGTTAGAAGGCTTCCGAGGAACGGTATTCCGTCAAACGATGTTTGCTGAGTTTGAACATATCATTCATAAGTTAGATCAAGATGGTGTTGCGTTAACAGCTGAAAAACTAACAGAAGAATATTATGCATTAAACAAGAAGTATTTTGGCGATGATTTAACAATCGATGAAGAGATTGGATTAGAGTGGGCACGTATTCCACATTTCTATTTTAATTATTATGTCTATCAGTATGCGACTGGCTACAGTGCGGCAATCGCTTTAAGTAATCAAATATTACAAGAGGGTCAGCCTGCGGTAGACCGTTATATTAATGAGTTTTTAAAAGCAGGATCATCAAATTATCCAATTGAAGTATTGAAAAAAGCGGGTGTTGATATGACATCTGCTGCACCAATTGAAGAAGCATGTCGCGTATTTGAAGAGCGCTTAACAGAGCTAGAAAACTTATTGTTAAATAAATAAATGAAGTCAAAGCGGCACGCAATCCTTAGGGAGCGTGCCGTTTTTCTCTTTATTTGTTGATGCGATATATTATATCTATATAGTTCGAAAAAAGTCGAAAAAAACTTGAATGTGACAAATATGTTAAAGTTTATGTGAAAAGTTGCCTTATCTATTATTTCATGATAAAGTAATAATGTGAAATAAATCACATACCAAACATACACCCCTTTTGTTTGAACGTGAACATTTCTCCCATTCCCTTTGAAAAAGAGCATTCAAATCCCCCCCAGGATTGAATGCTCTTTTCGTATATAAAAAACGCTCATATTTTCTTTTTTTTTATGGTTCTTTGGCAAATAATGTTCGTGAAGAATATTCGTCGATATGAATGAAAGAGGGAATTTAGAATTAGGAGATCTAATTTTAGGTTTACTTTTTTATTTTCTTCGTCCTTAAAAGGCCGTTACTTTCCGTTTCAGGCATCAGCCACTCGGGACATAAGTAGCCCGTCTCTGTGACAAATACCGTCACAACGATTGTCTGACTTATGCCTGTCGTGGCTAGACAATGCCTTCAGCTTATATTCTTTTCTGCGGGGCACGGCTTCAACCTCCTCGTCGCCAAGTTCAGGCTCCTGTGGGGTCTTCAGCTCGCGCTGTTCCCGTAGGAGCCGCCGCCTTTCTCTTCAAGTAACTAGTCAATCTATAAATTTGAAATATAGTCTTTCTCAAAAACACTCATCCTACAAGTGTAGTAGCTGGCTTATCAGCTACTTCCTTAAACTCATTTAAAAAGAAAAAACTGAACTTGATAAATCAAGTTCAGTGCATAACAGATTGTTTTTTTCGTTTCCACATCGTTGTATTGTTAAAGGTGATGCGTTCCAAAGATTGTTGAAGGACGCGTTTTTTCAATTCGCGTTCGACTAGTTGTTCGGATGTTTGATAAATATCCGCAACTTCTTTTGTTGCGAGTAAATCGAAACGTTGGAACAATTGCTCTAAAGGCGGTGGTGTATCTGGGAATATAGAGTGACCGAGTAGTTCTTCAATAATTTGTTCGTATATATGATATGAATATAATCCGCTAATTTTTAGTCCCTCATCTTCAATGTTACCGTTGAAAAAGACAAATGTTGGTGCTTCGATTACTTCCATTTCTCTTGCCATATATAAATCGATTTGCAATGCACGATGCACATTTTTTGAGTGAAAATCTCGTGTAAATTCATCAACATCCAAGTTGACAGATTTTGCAATCGTTAACAGTACGTCAAAAGTATTGACGTTTTCATTTTTTAAATAAAGATATTCAAATAACTTCGATATAAATCTAAAGCCTGCACGTTTTCCTTGAAATTCAGCTGCTTTAATCGCGATAGATGGAAATGCAGGATGTTGAATTGTATCACATTGATCCAATTGCTGATTGCATGTTCCGTTTAACGATGTTAAAGAAGTTCTTAAAATCACACGTAATGTAAAATAGCGTTCATAATCGAGTTGTAAGCGACGAAGAATTGGTTGCAATTGCCAACAGTCATGACAATTAGGGTCAATAAAGACATATAATTCTAACGGCCTCGAATTGAGAAGAGGACTTGTAGAATCTTCCAATAAAGGCTTTGAAATCACTCTTCTTCCTCCTTGTTTACCATATGCCTAGCAGTTAATGAAAGACGTTTAAAGTATAAATCTTTAAACTTTTCGTCTAACTCAATTTCTTCCATTGCTTCTTTCATACAAGCTAGCCATGCTTCGGCACGTTTTGGTGTAATTGGGAATGGCATATGACGCGCTTTCATCATTGGATGCCCATGTTCTTCGGAAAATAAATTAGGTCCACCTAAAAACTGGGTTTGAAATTGTTTTTGTTTTCGTGCAGTTTCTGTCAGGTCATCTGGGAAAATCGGATATAAATCTGGATGTTCTGCGACTTTCGAATAAAAGATATCAATCAAATCTGATAGTTTTTCGGCACCGATTTCCTCATAAGGAATTAAAGGTTTTTTAATCATATCGTTTAAGCTCCTTTATACTGACTGTAGAATCATTTTAACAACGCTATTCTATTAACTCAAATAAATAGACCTCATATTATCTAAAGTATCGTGAAGTTGATGAAATCATTTGTTTCATGTTGAGCTCGTATACGTATTCAAGACTTTATTCACATAGTTTTGTGTTTCTTTAAATGGAGGAATGCCCCCAAATTTTTTCACATTTCCAGGACCTGCATTATATGCTGCTAGTGCTAGCGTTATATTATTATCAAATTGTGTCAGCATTTGCTTTAAGTACTTTGTCCCGCCAAAAATATTTTCTTTAGGATCCAATCGATTTTTTACGCCGATATATTTAGCGGTTCCAGGCATTAATTGCATAAGCCCAGTAGCGCCAGCGTGACTGACGACATTTGGATTGAAATTAGACTCATGACGAATAACAGATGAAATCAGTTTTTCAGGTACATGATAACGTTGAGCTGCTTCTTTAATAATGGATGCATAAGGGGTTGCATTTGCATCAGTTTGATGATTGTCATTTTTGGATGCCGTCTGTGTTATACGATCCTTGTTTTCAGCAGTTTGCATCGAATTGATGGTTGGCTGAGTGATAACATGTTGTAATGTGTTTGGTAAATACACCGATTGTTGACCGTGATATTGTAAAGGCTCTGTTTCTTGATGATATGCCTTTTGCTGACTAAATATTTCTCCTAGAATGGTGGAGAATAAAGGGTTTGGTTGATAATTTGTCAAGTTTTGAACAGATCCAAAATGTTGTAATGATTGAATGTCCATTAAAATTTTTGACGTTTGATTCATTTGAAACACCTACTTTTATGTTCATACATTTCTTATATAACAGTATACCAACTTTCGGCTAGAAACGCATTTTACAACTGCAATAGCGCTGAGCATATGTTAAAATAAACATAATCATGAATTATTGAGGGGGAGAAAAAAATGACCCTAAGAATCTATATAGAAGAGGGAATACAAAAAGAAGAGGATGTAATTTTTACAATAAGTGATTTAAAAGGATTGGAAACCATTCATCCAATGGAGAGAATGATTACAGACTCTACCGAAAATAACTTTGTTTATTTAATTGATGGAGAAAGCCAATTTAATCAATTGCACTTTGCGGAACAAACTTGGCCTTTATTAGAAACAGTTTTACAAACAAAACGTGATCCATATGTTGTAATAGGTGAGGAGACAATCCAATTGCCCAATTTTGTAGAAGAACTCGCAATGCTAATTGAAAATATTGAAGGTAATGATAATTATGGGGCACAATTTGTCCAAGCAGTTGAAACAACATTTGCGAATGTATTGCAGCTAATCGAGTAGTCGGAGGAGGGAACGATATGTCTCAATGGAGTCAATTTCTCGAGCCTTATAAGCAAGCAGTAGATGAGTTAAAAGTAAAGTTAAAAGGAATTCGTTCACAATATAATTTAGCTGATGTGCATACACCAGTTGAATTTGTTACAGGACGTGTAAAACCATTAGCGAGTATTTATGATAAAACATTAGATAAAGATATTCCCTTTATTCCGTCGAAAGAATTAGCAGAAGAGTTGCCTGATATTGCTGGGTTAAGGGTGATGTGTCAATTTGTTGATGATATTACGCAAGTGGTAGAGATTTTAAGAACACGTAATGATTTAGAAATTGTCGAGGAACGAGATTATATTACCAATCGAAAACCGAGTGGATATCGTTCATACCACATGATTATTCGTTATCCTGTTCAGACAATCCATGGCGAAGTATCAATATTAGCGGAAATTCAAATTCGTACGTTGGCAATGAATTTTTGGGCATCCATTGAACATTCATTAAACTACAAATATGAGAGTGAAGTACCTGAAGAAATTAGTTTACGCTTGGAACGTGCTGCTGAAGCTGCTTTTAGACTAGATGAAGAAATGTCGCTTATTCGTGATGAAATCCAAGAGGCTCAAAAATACTTCAGCAATATTAAAGGAACGGGTCTAGAAGGACAGAAAAAAGGGGGGCATCTAACATGAATTACGCAATCCAATCACGTAACGACGCTTTATCCAATCGGTTAATGGATGAAGCGATTGATTATTTAAATAGTTTTGGTTTCCAATATAGTGAAGAGGAACCCGATATTGTGTTATCAATTGGTGGAGACGGCACGCTATTACATGCGTTCCATAAATATAGCCATCGTTTAAAGGATACTGCTTTTGTCGGGATTCATACAGGGCATCTTGGCTTTTATGCAGACTGGAAACCTGAAGAAATTGAAAAACTTGTGATTTCTTTAGCACGCAAAGAATACGATGTGATTGAATATCCACTGTTAGATGTGACGATTAATTATCAAAATGAAAAGGAAAGCACGAATTATTTAGCGCTAAACGAGTCTTCCGTTAAATCACCGGAAGTAACACTTGTCATGGACGTAGAACTTAACGATAAACATTTTGAACGTTTTCGTGGGGATGGTCTCTGCTTATCCACACCATCAGGTTCGACTGCTTATAACAAAGCACTCGGTGGGGCGATTGTTCATCCTGCATTGCCTTCTATGCAATTAACCGAAATGGCTTCGATTAATAATCGTGTATTTAGAACAGTTGGTGCACCACTTATTTTACCATCCCATCATAAATGTGTACTGAAACCCGTAAAAGCACCAGATTTTATGGTAACAATTGACCATTTACAACTGCTACATAAAGACGTAAAGTCAATTGAATATCGCGTGTCAAAAGAGCGTGTGCGTTTTGCACGATTCCGTCCATTTCCATTTTGGAGACGTGTAAGAGACTCCTTTATTGACCATCCAGGAGAATAAGGGATGAATCAATTTACTTTACAATATACGGTTGAACAGGAAATGTTATTACGTGATTATTTGGCAATGCATGATATTTCGAAACGAACATTAGCCGCGGTCAAGTTCGGTGGAGGAAACATTTATGTTAATGAGATCGAACGGAATGTACGATATATCGTTCAACCAGGAGACCTTGTTAAAATTGTTTTTCCAAAAGAAGAACGAAGTGAAGGACTCGTTCCGGAAGACGGACCACTCCAAATTGTATATGAGGATGAAGCGTTATTGGTCATTCAAAAAGATGCGGGGATGAGTACGATCCCTTCCGCACAACATCGGTCCCATACAATTGCTAATTATGTAGCGGGAAAATTTGCACGCGAAAATATTCCTGCTACTGTACATATTGTTACCCGTCTAGATTTAGACACGTCGGGCCTAATTTGTATTGCTAAAAACCGCCATATTCATCATATATTAAGCAAACAAATTCAAACATGTATATTTGAGCGAACATATGAGGCCGTCGTGGAGGGGCATATCGTAGCTGATCAGTGGACGACTAACGAACCTATTGGTCGAAAAGATGGCAGTATTATCGAACGAATGGTACGTGCAGATGGACAACACGCGATCACACATGGAAAAGTTTTAAAACGTATTGAAAATGGATGTGGCAAATATACGCATATTGCGTTAACATTAGAAACTGGTCGTACACATCAAATTCGAGTACATATGCAATCTATCGGTCATTCGCTAGTTGGAGATGATTTATATGGCGGGCAGACTGAATGGATAAATCGCCAAGCACTTCATTGTAAAAGTCTCACATTTTACCATCCGATTACAAAGAAGAAAATGACATTTACTTCACCAACACCTCCAGATATTTACCGCATTTTGCATAACAAGTCGAACTCATGTCGAAAAAAGAATGTTTAACAAAAAATTTCCCGGGAAATATGATTAATTGCGATCGTATACATCATAAACAGATTATTTGTCGTATAAATGGGTTTATCGTCAAGAGTGAATGAAACAAGAAAGGTGTGATAGAAAATGACAGAAGAACAAGTAGAAGAAAACATTGCCTATTCTGAAGAGCGGATTATAAAAGCGTTAGAGGAACAAGACATGCCGACGTTTCGGGAAGGTTTTTTTCAATTACACCCGTATGATCGCGCAACTTTATATAAAAAGGTCGATGAAGCATTAAGAAAGCATATGTATCATTATTTATCACCTAAAGAGTTGGCGGAAATATTTGAGCTTAGTGAGATTGAAGATGAGGATTACCAAACGTATTTAAAAGAGATGGATGTAACGTATGCAGCGAATATGATTGCAAGCATGTTCGTCGATAATGCTGTTGACGTATTGAATGAATTGGATAAAGCGCAAGTCGTTAGTTATTTAACGATTATGGATAAAGAATCAGCAACTGAAATTAAAGCATTATTACATTACGAAGAATATACAGCTGGTTCGATTATGACAACAGAATATGTTGTGATTCCACAAGATTCCACGGTGCGTTCTGCAATGACGATTTTAAGAAATGCAGCACCTGAAGCTGAAACAATTTATTATGTATTCGTTGTTGATGATGATGAACGATTAACAGGTGTCGTTTCATTAAGAGATTTAATCATTGCAGATGAAGATACGTTAATTTATTCGATTATGAATGATCGTGTTGTTAGTGTCCTTGTGAGTGAAGACCAAGAAGATGTTGCAAGAACGATTAAAGACTATAATTTTCTAGCTGTACCAGTTGTGGATTTTCAGCAACATATGTTAGGGATTATCACGGTCGATGATATCATTGACGTTTTAGATGAAGAAGCTTCAGATGACTATTCTAAGTTAGCGGCTGTTTCAGATATGACTTCATCGGATAAAAACTCCATTAGTGCTGCCAAAAAGCGTTTGCCTTGGTTATTAATTTTACTTGTATTAGGCATGTTAACCGCAAATCTAATTGGTGCATTTGAAGAAACAATTTCACAAGTTGCGCTTTTAGCTGCCTTTATTCCATTGATTGCCGGAACTGCCGGAAATAGTGGTACACAAGCATTAGCGGTTGCGGTACGTGGGATTGCTACACGAGACATTGAAAATGAAAGTCGCTGGAAGCTAATGCTTCGTGAAGCTGGGACAGGTTTAATTACGGGGCTTATTTGTGCAATATTCGTTGTTGGCCTTATTTATGTTTGGAAACAGGAATTTTTACTTGGGTTACTTGTAGGAGCTGCGATTTTAGTTTCGATATTCGTAGCAACGATTTCGGGAACACTTATTCCATTATTTATGCATAAAATTAAAATTGACCCTGCGGTTGCATCTGGTCCATTCATTACAACGTTAAATGATTTAATTAGTACATTGATTTATTTAGGATTAGCGACAACATTCATTAGTAGCTTATAGTGAACGTCTTTTGCAAATGATGCATATAGTAAAGAAAAAAGGATGTGGAATGATGACACGCCCTGTACCTTTAATGTATGTTCGAAAAGTGCCTGTTGTTTATGAAGAGGCAAGTACTTCAATCTTTGTGAAAGAATCGGAGGCAGATTTTATGGATGATGCTGTGATATCACCAATTGTGGTAGAGGTATTGCAAAAAACACAAACGCCATTTGGAAAGCATTTGTATCGTCCACTTGTGATTGAAACGAAAAATGGTGAAACGTATAGCGGTTCAGTTGAACAAGTGGAAGAACATGTTGCCAATGTGAAAGTTGAGGAAACAGATTCATTACAATCAATTCCATTGGAGCAGATTACAAATATTATTTGGCGCGGAACATCTTTATTAGAAAAAGGATAAAAAAAGCTGTCGATTGGTTTACCAATCGACAGCTTTTTTGAGTTGTAACGCTCAATTAGCAAATATCTAAGAACACATCATCTACACACTGAACGCCGCAGAAACAGCTTAAATCAACTGTAATACAGCTCTCTGTTGCACGGTAGCGACGGACTTCACATACTTTTTTCAAATCAATTGTTGTTCCTGTGCAGTCGACTAGGTCAACTTCATCTCTATTACGCTTAAGTGGAACAAGAACTCTTAATGTTGCACAGCAGTTATCAAACACTTCTTCTACTCTGAAAAATACAGAGTAACATGTTGAATCATTACGTTCACGATCACGATAAAATGCTTTAAATGGACTGCCGTTATCTGTCATTAACATGAAAACACGTGTATCAATTGGATGACGTCTTGCTGGACTTACAATCCCGCCTAAAGGCTCCATAAAACAACTTGTCGTGCATGTACCGCAATCATCTTGTGAACCGATGTCTTGAATTTCTTTAATAGCACGAACGACTTCACAAACACAACCTTTTTTGTTACCTGAATGACCAGTACCTTGTTGACAATTTTTACAACTCAAAATTAACACCTCCTTCGTTAGCGCTCACTATACAATATGTATCGATAAAAAAAGGAAGCGGGCGAATTGCATATATAACGTATAAAAAGACTTTTGTTATGACATACTTTAGAAAAAGGAGGGGCGCGAAATGCGAAAAGGATTGTTCCTCATCTTCATCAGTTTATGGTTAGTAGGGTGCCATCCATTGGATAAAGGGGTGCATGTTGACAATAGGTCTAACAATGAAATTGATATGGCAGAGCAACTATTTGAAAAAGATCATCGCTTAGTCCGTTCAGCTATTGTATTACAAGATGAAAAGCTTGTTTCAGCAGTCACTGTTAAAACGTTTTCGAGATTTCATAAGCGTAAAATTGAAAAGGAATTAAAAAAAACGCTAGAACAAGAATATCCAGAATATGAAGTTACGGTGTCAGCTGATTATAAAGCGATGTATATGCTGTCGAAAATTATCGAACAAGAAGAACAAGAAAATAAAAAGGTAGAAGAGCAACTAGATGAGATTGTGAAGTTATTGAAGGAGGAAACATAATGAAGCAATCCGAATATAAACAGCTAGAACAATCAATTACACCAAAACCGAACCTTTTAAAAAACTGTATAAAAGCATTTTTGGTAGGTGGGTTTATTTGTTTAATCGGACAAGTTATTGCCATTTTTTTTATGATTAATTTTGATTTTACAGAACGTACTGCAAGTAATCCGACGATTGCCACAATGGTATTCATTTCCATGTTATTAACTGGATTTGGCTTGTACAAAAAAATTGGTCAATTTGCTGGAGCTGGTTCAACAGTTCCTATTACAGGGTTTGGAAATGCAGTTGTTTCAGCTGCAATCGAACATAAAAGTGAAGGGTTTGTATTAGGAATTGGCGGAAATATGTTTAAGTTAGCAGGATCTGTTATTTTATTCGGTGTTGTTTCTGCGTTCCTTGTGGCCCTTATTAAAACTATTTTAGTAAAGGTAGGCATTGTGACGTGGTGAATAAAGGATTGCTAACATTTCAAACAAAACCTTCATTGCTACAAACTGCGGTTACAGCAGGACCATTAGAAGAACTGAGTCCATTTTCGAAGTCATTTGATCACATATATACAGACGAACGTGCAGAACAACAAACAAATGAACAAGGACATCGTCAAATGACGGAAGATGCAGTTCATTTACTATTACAGAAAGAACAGTTAACGCCCGAACAGATTGATTATTATTTGACGGGAGATTTAGTGAATCAAATGACACCATCGAATTTTAGTGCAAGTGCGCTACAAATCCCTTATATTGGACTTTTTTCGGCATGTGCAACATCAATTTCTTCTTTATTAACAGCGGCGCTATTAATAGAAGCGAATGCTGCAACATATGCAATTGCCGGTGCAGCAAGTCAACATAATGCAATTGAAAGACAATTTCGTTATCCGGTTGAATATGGTACACAAAAAGCAGATACGGCACAATGGACTGCTACTGCAGCAGGCGTAGCACTTGTGTCAACGAAGCAAAAAGATAAACCGTTGATTACTAAAGGTACGATTGGACGTGTCATCGATATGGGCATGACAGATCCATTGCATATGGGAGCTGCAATGGCACCTGCAGCAGCAGACACATTACAACGTCATTTAGCCGGTCACCAGATGACGCCAGATTCGTATGATTTAATTATGACAGGAGATTTAGGGAAAGTAGGATTCTCGATTTATGAACAATTAAATGAACAAAACGGAATTCAAAAAGGTCGACAGTTTCAAGATGCAGGTATTGCTTTCTATGGCGGAGATGAACAATTTTTAGCAGGAGCGAGTGGTGCAGGATGCTCAGCGGCCATTTATTTTTCCGATGTGTATGAAAAGTTATTATCAGGTCGCTATCAAAAAGTATTACTTATTGCCACAGGTGCTTTATTATCACCCCTCTCTTATCAACAAGGAGAGACCATTCCTTGTATCGCACATGCAGTTGAATTATCAATGAAAGAGTGAAGAGCAGAATGTCAATTTTTATAACAGCATTTATTGTCGGAGGACTCATCTGTGTCATAGGTCAATTATTATTTGATGTTGCAAAACTTACACCGGCCCATACATTATGTATTCTAGTGGTTAGCGGATCGATTTTAGATGGTATTGGACTATATGAGCCTTTAATCGATTTTGCTGGCGCTGGTGCAACGATTCCAATTACATCATTCGGAAATTCATTGACACATGGTGCAATGGCAGAAGCAGAGAAGCATGGTATGGTCGGTGTGTTAACGGGGATGTTTGAAGTAACAAGTTCTGGAATTAGTGCAGCTATTATATTTGGCTTTATTGCAGCCGTTTTATTTAAACCAAAAGGAAATATCTAAAATGCCTAAACATTCTCCTTTACTTTTACATAAGATATGTAGAAGGAAAGGAGGTTTTTTTATGTACTGCCAACAACCTTACTATGGTCAATTTAATCGTTTTGGACCTATGGGAAGAAATGTTTGTGGGGGCGGAGGCCATTCCATGTCTAGAGGTGGCGGATATCGCGGCTCCACGTTTGTATTAATTGTCGTCTTGTTCATTTTATTAATTATTGTTGGGAGAAGTTTTGTATAAGAACGGACATACAGACTAAGAAATTATGTAGGTTTATAAAGTTTCCTTTTCACAGTCGGAAGACTAAAACTTTAACTATTATGTAGAAGGAGCGTGACTATGAATAATTCATTTTTCAAGAAAATTGAATCAAAAACAGGCGTCCAAATGGATGAAGTGTTTGCTTTAGCAAATGCCATTCAATATGCAGATTTTAAAGATGAACGACAAGTTCGAAAAATCATTCAAAAAGTTGGACAATTAGCCAATAAAAATGTAACAAAAGAAGTGGAAGACCAGTTGGTACAATCGATTGTGCATAGTGGAAAGCCTGTTCAATTATCAGATATTGAAAATATGTTGTAAATGTTTCATCATCTGAATATTCGGGCATATGATGGATAACAATAGTATTAAGAGAGGTGATATCGAATGGGGTATATGTTACCAGTAACATCTTATCGTACTGTTCAATATGCCAATCGTTTACAACAAAAACGTCGAAAATTGCAAGTGGAAAATGTTCATGAAATGCAGCAAATTGGTACGTTTCAGGATTTTATGGATCATGCAATGAAAGATGACCATTCAAATAAAAAAAGTTCGTATGATGAGGGGGAATCTTGCGAACAGCATATCGTTCATCCTCATTTAGTAGACCAACCGCTGTATGAAGAGTTCGTACCTCATTCGATGAATAGCCCAAAATTTGTACCACCTAAAGGTATTGTCATCAATCATTATGTATAATTTTATCAATCATTCTACTAAGTAAAGTTATTGCTAAAATAGAAAAAGGTGAATGTGCCGATCATGAGGCACATTCACCTTTTTGATTATTAATAGCTAATGGAAGAATGTAACTGTTTTTCCATTGCTCGATGTGGGATTCCCGCATCTAAAAATTCAGGAGATGTAATATGATAACCAATACTTTCATAGAATGGAATCGCATGGGATTGTGCGTTTAAGACAATTTTATGAAATTGCAATTCAGCACCGTGATTTTCCAAAGCTTTCATAATTTGTTTACCTAAATGAAGCCCTCGATAATTCGGCAAGATGCAAACACGTTCAACTTTACCGACATTTGGTGTCGTTTCACGAATTCTACCAGCACCAATCGGTACATCTTTATGATAAACAACAAAATGACTTGCGGTCTCATCATATTCATCGACTTCTAAATTTAAAGGAACCCCTTGTTCTTCTACGAACACCTTTTTGCGAACGAAAAACGCATCATCTAATTGTTGATCGTTCGCAACGATTTGTACATGATACAATCGTTAACGATTTCCTTCCAAGCGGAATGTTTCGTAGACCGTCCATGAGCCGTCATCTAATTGATATAGAAGATGTAGGCGGTCAATTGTTTCTGAATGGTTAACACCAATCATTTTTAGTTGACCAATGATGTCATCGTGTTCTGTAGAAGAGAGTTTTTGTGCAATTGTAATATGCGGTATAAAAGCATATTCTGGCTCTTCACCAAAGAAGTCATAATTTAATTCTTGGTGTAAGTTTGATAATGTTTCGTTTTCTTCAACTTTGAAATAAATTGCGTTTGTAATTGGCGCAAATGTACTTACTTTTGTAACGTTCAATTCGAAAGGACGATATTTGGAAATGACTTCACCGATTGCTTTTGCAACGTCTTCGATTTCTTCATCATTTGCTTCGAATACACCTTTAATCGTCATATGTGGCGTAATACGTGCAAAATGTGGGTCATATCTTTTACGATAGCCATTTGCTAAGTCTTGAAGTTCTTTTGATGGGAATGCAACAATACCAAATTTCATTTGAAAGACCTCCTTAGATTGAGTAACTTACGTTTATTATAACAGAATTCTTTGATATATGTTATAACGATCTCTTTCTAGTTGAAAAATATACAATATTTTCATTCATTAAAACATATCACCGAACGTTTTTTTCATTGCACGAGGCATATCTGCTTGCCAATATTTCCACGTATGATTTCCTTCGAATTCGTCATAGAAATAGTCGAAGCCTTTCTTTTCAATTGTATCTTTTAACGTTCGGTTCGGTTGTAAGAAGTCTTTAATGCCGTCAACTTGTGTTTCAACTTCTGTTTCTTCTGTACCAATTACATGATAAATGGAAAAGGCTGAAACATCTTTAACATTGTTTACTTTATCGAGAACGATCTCATCCACGTATGGAGAATGAAGTACAACTTTACCGAAAATATTTGGATATTTAGAAGCGGTTAGTAATGAAATAGTAGCTGCTAAAGAATCCCCAATTAACGCTCGTCCAGCTCCGATTTGATATGTTGGATAATGACGATCAATATATGGCACAAGTTCATGTGCTAAAAAGCGCGTATACGCATCACGACGATCACCTTCTGGATGATATAGACGACGGCGCTCTTTTACGCTTTTATATGGAATACCAACGAAAATCACGTTTTCAATTTCGTTTTGATCAAGTAATTCATCGATCACTCTGCCAACGCGACCATATTGAATATAATCTTTTCCGTCTGAACCGATTAATACAGCGTATTTATAAAGTGGCGTATAGTTATAGGGTAAATGAATTAGAATTTGCATTTCTTCACCAAGTGCTTCACTATATAATGTTACTTCTTCAATTTTACCTTGTTTCATTTGCAAAAAACCTCCTTGTTTCTATGTATAAAATTGTAACATATTCAAAAGAAGAGGTATAATAGAAAAATTGGAAAGTTGTGATAGAAGATAAGTCCCTTCATTAGTATGTGTAAAATATGCATCAGCATACATAAAACGTCACATACTATTATAAGAGGAAATATTGAATGCTTATTGGAAAGGATCGGTTACATGAATAATAAAAAAATAGTC
The DNA here is from genome assembly GCA_035300865.1 of Sporosarcina sp. Lineage (GTDB taxonomy): Bacteria > Bacillota > Bacilli > Bacillales_A > Planococcaceae > Sporosarcina. Next base: position 296,270 of record DATGUZ010000057.1, on the reverse strand, counting down.
CATTCGAAAAAGGTGGAACGTGCAACAATTGAAGCGTTGCAGCGTAGAGGTGTACGTTTAGAAGCGGTGGCTGAAATTGTTTATGAGATGCAAGTACCATATAATCCAACATTGACAATGGAAAATTGTCTTGAGTCTGTTTATCGCGTCCTGAAAAAACGAGAATTGCAGCATGCGATTTTAGTCGGAATTGAACTAGATGAGTTATGTGAACAAGGGAAACTCTCCGAACCGTTACAACAAATTGTTGAATCAGATGAAGGATTGTTTGGGGTCGATGAAACGATTGCACTCGGGGCAGTGTTTACCTATGGTTCGATAGCAGTTACGACATTTGGTCATTTAGATAAAAATAAAATTGGCATTATTAATGAATTGGATACGAAAAAAGGTGGGAAAGTGCATACATTTTTAGATGATCTTGTTGCGAGCATTGCTGCATCAGCAGCATCGCGTATTGCGCATCGCATGCGTGATGAAGATGAAGCAAGAACATCTGAGTATGATTAATGATTGAAGTAGGATATTTATAAATGATGTGAAAGATTATATATTCGAAGAAATCTTTCGATATCATAATAAAATACAAAAATAAAAATATGTAGTGATTAATTAACTAATAAACTGATGTGTTCTAGTATAGAATCTATCAGTTTATTTTATTATAGAACATTTTTTACACGATTTTTAGATTCTCCTTATTTTGAATATTGACATATGTGAACGCTTTCATGATAATAGAAGTATGAGCAAGTTTGTTCAAAAAATAGACATAAAGAGAGGGGATTCGTTATGAAGAGGACGAAATTACATTTGCTAGCTGTCATCGGAATGGTTATGATGCTTGTTTTAGCGGCATGTGGATCCAATGCTTCAAATGGTGGTGAAGTCGAAACGAAAAGTAAAGGTGAATATAAAAACTTAAATATTTTAACTGGTGGAGCGCAGGGAACATATTATCCGTTAGGTGGATCATTTGCTGATTTCATCACAAAAGCAACGGATATTAAAACAGATGCAGAAGTTTCTCAAGCTTCAGCAGCTAATATGATTGATTTGCAAGAAGGCGTTGCAGAAATTGCTTTCGTTCAAACAGACATTGCTTACTATGCTGAAAACGGTCAGTTAATGTTTGAAGGGGAAGAAATTGATAATGTGTCTGCTATTGGAAACTTATATCCTGAGACAGTTCAACTAGTTACATTAGAAAAAAGCGGTATTAAATCTTATGACGATTTAAAAGGTAAAAAAGTATCAGTAGGTGCGATTGGTTCAGGAACTGAAGCGAACGCAAAACAATTATTAGAAATCCATGGTTTATCAATTGATGATATTGATGCTCAAAACTTGGACTTTGGGGAGTCTCAAGAAAGTATTCAATCAGGCCAAATCGATGCAGCATTTGTAACTGCTGGAACACCAACAGGGGCAGTTGAAGGACTAAACGCAGTTGCAAAAGTGCATATTGTGCCAATTGAAGATGACAAAGCAGATGAATTAATCGAAAAATATCCATATTATGCAAAAGAAGTGATTCCTGCTGGCACATATGGTTCGAAAGAAGATACGAACGCTGTATCAGTAGGAGCAATGTTAGTTGTTAAAAAAGAATTACCAGAAGACTTAGTGTATGAAATTACGAAAGCTATTTATGATAATGCAGAATCATTACAACATGATAAAGCGAAGTATATTAAGAAAGAAACTGGTTTAGATGGTGTCGGAATTGAAGTACACCCAGGTGCACAAAAATATTTTGATGAATAAGCTAGTTTAATATGTGGGAGGGTGGCGAGGCGCATAGCTTCCGTTGCCTTCCATATCTTATAGGCTTGTTGAAAGCGCTACCATGAAGAGGATAGGCGCAAACAGTTTTGGGGGAAACTGTGGCAACGAAGTCGCGATAAGATTGGTGAATGGGAAGAAAAATGTTAGGGTATGTTTGGTTGATTTATATATGAACGGACGATAAGGAGGTGAGTGAGATGAAACGATATGTTATGGGGGGAATCATCTTACTCGCTACCTTATCATTTCTATTTTTATTCGTACCGATGAAAGAAGGATTAGTATTTACCGAAACAAGAACAGAAAAACCGAATCATTATTATGTATTGTTAAACGAAGAACAGCAATTTGAAATCAGATACGTCCATTCGATTCATTTAACAGATGTGATTGAAAAATATGCAGTAACAAAGGAACATCATTTACGATTATTAGAGATGTCGTATGAAAATCTTGCAATCGGCATGCCAAGTGAAGCTGGAGAAGGGGAAACATTACAATTGAAAGATGGCGTTTATACGCTTCAGTATAGTGATAGAGTAATAGATTCATTTCGGATACATATCGGAAGAGTAGATGAAGACTTAGCATTGCGCTATAAAGGAAATGAAATCGACTTAAAGAAACATTTGGTTAAAGGGAATAGTTATGAATTTCAAGCAAAAAAATTATCATATTATCAATTATGGAAAGGAGAACGATTAGATGGATAATAAAGAACAGAAAAAAGTGGAAAAGCAACTTAATGAAACATCTATAGGTTCAGATGTGGAAATGTTATCTGAAGAAGAACAAGACGAACTTTTACGAAAATATGATCCTGAAGCAAATACAAGAGACTTAAACTCGATTTTCCGTACAATTGTTTACTTTGGTCTATTGGCATTTTCGATTTTCCAATTATACACAGCTATTTTTGGGCAGTTCACAGCAGAAATTCAACGATCCATTCACTTAGGGTTTGCGTTATCATTAATTTTTATTTTATTTCCGGCGAAAAAGGGATTGACGAAAGAAAAAAGAAGGAAAATCCCATTTTATGACTATATTTTATCTTTATTGGCGGTAGGAGTAGGGCTATATTGGCCGTTAAACATTGAAAGAATTGCAGGTCAAATCGGTCGCTTAACAGACCTTGATATGGCTATAGGGGTTATTGCAATTATTTTAACGCTAGAAGCAGCTAGAAGAGCGGTTGGATTACCGATTACGATTATTTCAACAGTGTTTTTAGCATATGCTTTTTTAGGACCTTATTTCCCAGGTTTTTTAAATCACCGTGGTCAAGATTTAAAAAGTATTGTTCGAACAATGTTCTATACAACGGATGGAATTTTAGGGACGCCGATTAGCGTTTCCGCAACATTTATTTTCGTCTTCTTATTGTTTGGTGCATTCCTTGTAAAAACAGGTGTAGGAAACTACTTTAACGAGTTAGCGGTTGCCTTAGCAGGTAAATTGACAGGAGGTCCTGCAAAAGTAGCGATTTTCTCAAGTGCCTTACAAGGGACGATTTCAGGAAGTTCTGTTGCAAACGTTGTTGGATCGGGTTCTTATACGATTCCAATGATGAAGAAGTTAGGATATCGGAAAGAATTTGCAGGTGGTGTTGAAGCAGCTGCTTCGACAGGTGGTCAATTAATGCCACCAATCATGGGGGCCGCAGCATTCTTAATGGTGGAATTCATCGGGGGCATTACGTATTGGGAAATAGCGAAAGCCGCGGCGATACCAGCGCTGTTATATTTTACTGGAATTTGGATTATGACGCATTTTGAAGCGAAACGTGTCGGATTAAAAGGGATGAGTGAAGATCAAATCCCAAATCGTAAAGAAGTATTAAAGAAAATTTATTTATTATTACCAATATTAGGAATCATTTTCTTCTTATTAATTGGGGTGCCAACGATGCAAGCGGCATTATATGGTATTCTGCTAACGATTGTTGTGAGTGCAATTCGTAAGGATACGCGTATTGGCTTTAAAGATATGGTGGATGCTTTAGTTGACGGTGCACGTACAGCATTAGCAGTTGCTGCAGCGACAGCTTGTGCGGGGATTATTGTTGGTGTAGTATTGAAAACTGGTTTAGGGCTTGGATTAGCGAACGGCTTAATCTCTGCCGCAGGTGGTAACGTTCTCTTAACGTTAATCTTTACAATGTTGGCATCGCTCGTATTAGGGATGGGTTCGCCAACGACTGCAAACTATGTTATTACGTCTACAATCGCAGCACCTGCTATTATTACATTATTAACATTAGACTTAGATCCGAACGTAGCAGTGCCGTTAACGGTGGCATTATCTGCACATTTATTCGTATTTTTCTTCGGAATTGTTGCAGATATTACACCGCCAGTTGCCTTGGCAGCATTTGCGGCGTCAGGTATTTCTGGTGGAGATCCAATTAAAACTGGCGTGACCTCTGCTAAATTAGCCATCGCAGCATTTATTATCCCTTATATGTTTGTGTTTAACCCAGCATTATTAATGATTGATTCATCATTATTAGAAATTGTTTGGGTGACCTTGACTGCGTTAATTGGAATGATTGCGATTGGTGCAGGAATGATCGGTTATTGGTATCGTGCATGTAAGTGGTATGAACGAATTGTTATTACAGCTACAGGGTTCTTATTAATTTTCCCTGAAACATTGACAGATATTATTGGGTTGTCATTATTTTTAGTCCTGTTCATCATTCAATATAAAACGCAAGAAAAAGACGAAGAAGTAGCAGTTGCTTAAATGATTGAACGGATAGAGTCGTTCGGAAAGTCAAAGATACGGACTTTCTGGACGGCTTTTCTTATTTGAACCAGATTACGTATGATAAAAAATTATCGAAAGAGGTTTATAAATAAAAGGGACGGGTATAATAGTTATACAAGGCTAAACGGATGTAGAAGGAATGCTTGTAAATGATCCTTCTACGCAAGAACTGCACAGCCTTGACGGAAAATTTGCGAAGGTGACGATTCAATATCTCGTCGTAAGTATGCGTTAACATTTCGAAGTAAGTCGTAGAAAGTGTAATGTAACAACAAGTAGTAAGTTTTTTGTTTCAAGTGCAACTGAATAACTGTACCAATGTAACAAGAAGTGATGAAGTACAAGGAAGTCAGCAGTATTCGTTTTAGCAAGAAGCGGGATCCAAGTTTCGTCACAAAGGACAGTTTTAGCATGACATGAAGGATAGCCAAATTTTCCGTATGCCCCAGCGGTTTTAGGGCGAGAAAAGCATTGCTTGTAGCAAAAGTACAAACAATGCTTTTTCTTTTCGTTTTATTTTTTCTTTTCTGCGTCTTTACGCTTACGATTTTGGAAGTCAAATTCCTCTCCAAATTCAGTCCCATAATGAAAATTCCTTTGTGGAATGGTGTGATCAACATTTTCACGATCCATGCGCATGAATAGCAAGGGGAGTGCAAATAGGCCACTAATTCCAACTAAAGCATAGATAATTCGCGCCATTAAGGATTGTTGACCTCCGAACAATGTTGCGACTAAATCAAATCTAAAAAATCCGATTAGCCCCCAATTGATGGCCCCAATGATGACTAAAGCAATTGCGATTCGGTGTAAAGTACTCATAATTCCTATCTCCTTTGGATTTGTCTTACTGATACTTTCTGCAGTAAAGCTTATTTTATACGCCTGATTAAAAAAGCGACCAAGAGCGGTCGCTTTTTTTATGATGATTATGTCCTTAAATAATTCTGTTAAGCTTTTTTTACCATTTTTAACAGTAAGTGTGAAAGTGCTTTTTGTTCTTCTTTCGTTCCCGCATTCCAAAGTTCAAACAATAGATGTTCTTCACGGTTACGAGGCTTTTCATGATTGGCAAGATAATTGGCCACTAATTCCGTTGTTTTCGCAAGTTTTTCTTCGCTTAACCCCAGATTTTCTCCGAGTTCAACTTTTTCTGAAAGGAATTGCTTGAAGTGATTAAAGTTCTCTAAAATCACATCATTGTCTTCGTTATTGATTTTTGATAATTCATCCTGAACTTTACTTTGAATATTCATGTACGATCCCTCCTTTATTTATATGCTCTATATAAATTTGTGCAAATTGGCTTGTACTACTCATGGAAAATTTAGGGGGAGATATTGTAAGGCATATGATGATGCCATTTAGCCATTAAAAGATCCATTTGTCACGACAAAATGTTCTTTGCTTGATGGTTTTTGTTGCTTCGAATCATTATAAAACGTTCGACGTATTGGGGGGAATGTATGGAAAGTTCGATTATTATCTATTTGGTCACCGATGGGTCGCTTTTATCAAAATAGAAAAAGCACTTCATGATATACAGTCCATTCATGAAGTGCTTTAAGTGTTGTTCATACAACGTTTATGATACATTTGAAAGTAGTGGTCTCGGAGGGGCTCGAACCCCCGACTTCCACCTTGTCGAGGTGGCGCTCTCCCAGCTGAGCTACGAAACCATTATGTATAGTTGCTCCAGACAATCTCTATTATAGCTGAATCAAAAAATAAGTCAACAATATTTTTCATAAATGGATTCATATGTTCTGGAAAATGATGTTTTTATAAAAATACGAAGGAGTGATTTGATTTGGAAACACAATTTACAGTTCCTTTTACGTACAACTTTGATGATGCATTGATTCGTTTAGCAGGAGACCCTGTCAATCATATTCACATAGACAGTAAAACGGTTTATATTCCAACAGAAGAACGAAATATCGTTTCTTTACGATCAATTGGTACTGCGAAAAATCCGAAGTTTCATATTAAAGGGTTTCAAGATGAGGATCAATTACAAGCGATTAAAGAAATATTTCATTTAGATCGCTCGCTTGATCATATTCATGGACATTTTCAAACAACCGATTTGCAACCGATTTTTTCACAATTCCAAGGAATGCCGTTAATCCGAAGTTATACATTGTATGGAAGGTTGATGAAGGGGATTATTCACCAACAATTGAATAAAGCATTTGCGAATACGTTAACGCAACGTTTTGTTCAACAGTTTGGCGAACAGAAAGATGACATATGGCTTTATCCATTGCCGGAAGTCGTGGCAGAATTGTCGATTGACCAATTGCGTGCATTGCAGTTTAGTGAACGGAAAGCTTCTTATGTCATCGGCTTATCTGATGCAATTGCGAAAGGTACATTGCAGTTAAATGCATTGCGTACGCTTACGAATGAGGAAGTTGTTGAACAATTAACACGTTTTAAAGGAATTGGACCATGGACGGCGCAAAATTTTTTATTGTTCGGTCTAGGTCGTGAGAATCTTTTTCCGGTTGCAGATGTAGGGCTACAAAATGCATTAAAAAATCTATGGCAAATGGATCGAAAACCGACGATTGAAGAAATCGAAAACCATTTGCCACAATGGGAACCTTATTTAAGCTACGCTGCATTGTATTTATGGAAAAGCATTGAAATGTTAAAATGAATGGTTGCCTTCATCATAAGAAGTCCCTATAGGAGACGTTTGTAATAATTGAAGGTCTTCATTTTGTCTCTCATGTTGGAAATAAAGGAAACGTTCGTCTGTTAATTCATCCACTTTCTCTTCGTTGATACCGGGTGCTAAGTGTCCTTTGAATAATGTTTTCCACCAATAGTTTGATTGTGACATGAAAAATTCCTCCTCTTATTAAGTTAATTGTTCGAACATTCTTGACGTTCGAGTGTTATAATGAAAGCGAAGAAAAAAAGGTTTGATTTATTTTAAATGACGGGGGAATACATTATGAAAAAAATACGTTTTATTGTTGTTGGAACGGGTGTTGTAGGGGAACGCATTATCCAACAAATCCAGCAGCATGATCAAGCTGAAATTGTGGCGATTGTTGATGAACAACAAGATCGCCTCCAACAAATGGCAACAACTTATCAATTACCGATTGCACATACATATGAAGAGGCATTAGCGCTCTCCCCAGACTGGGTGTATATAGGTACGCCACCTGCAACACATGCTTCATTGGCACAGCAGGCAATCAAGAAAGGATTACGTGTTCTTTGTGAAAAGCCGCTTGCACATGATGTTGCAGAAGCTGAATTGATGGCTAAAATGGCAAATGATGCACAAGTTGAAACAGCTATGCATTTTCCACTCATGTATAGTGCAGCTGTAGCAGAGATGAAAAATCTTCTTCAACAAGACGCGATTGGTGCGGTTCAGCGAATTGAATTACATACACATTTTCATGTATGGCCACGACCTTGGCAGCAAAATAATTGGATTGGTACACGAAAGCAAGGGGGATTTGTTCGTGAAGTATTTCCACATTATTTACAACTCATGTATTCGCTTTTTAGAGAGTTGTCCATTCAACAATATGACACAACATATCCTAAAGATCCGCAATTATGTGAGACAGGTGTTCTGGCGTTTGGAAGTACGACAGCGCAAATTCCATTTTTATTAAATGGTTTAGCTGGGATCGGTCAAGAAGAAGAGCTGTCGTTTATAGTATATGGTGAGACAGGTGTTTTAAAACTGCGTAATTGGTCGGAACTTTATCGTAGTGATAAAAACGGTCCTTTTGAAAGATTGACAAATTTGTCGTCCAGTACTTCGTTAATCGATGCTTGTGTTCGAGTTGCAGAAGGAAAAGCGGCAACGACTGTATCATTTGAGGAAGGCTTAATTGTTCAACGCTTAATTGACCACTTACTAACTGAATGAGGCCATCGGATTTCTCGTAAATTTGTAATAGAATAGAGGAGGTTATTTTCGTGCAATTAAATGAACAGACGATACACGAATTGATTCAGCGACAACGGCAATTTTTTTATAGCGGCCAAACACGTGATGTACAATATAGAACAGAGATGTTGCAACGACTGTATACGACAATCAAGGAGCATGAACAACTGATTATCCGGGCGCTAGAAATCGATTTAGGAAAAAGTCCGTTTGAATCGTATACGACAGAAATTGGATTTGTGTTATCAAGCATCCGCCATATGCTCGCAAATATCGATGAATGGTCGAAAGCGAAAAAAGTAAAAACACCGATTCACTTACAGCCTGCGAAAAGTTTTATCGTACACGAACCATATGGCAGTGTATTGATTATTGGACCGTTTAATTATCCGTTTCAACTCGTTATGGAACCGTTAATCGGCGCAATTGCAGCTGGGAACTGTGTTGTTGTGAAACCATCCGAATTTGCAGAAGCGACTGGGAATGTCATTGCACAACTAATAACAGCAATCTTCCCAACAGAATTTGTTCAAGTCGTACACGGAGAAGAAAAGGAGACGTCGGCTTTACTTCATGCTTCCTTTGATTATATCTTTTTCACAGGAAGTACGACTGTCGGAAAAATTGTGATGAAGGCTGCTGCAGAACATTTAACCCCATTAACCCTTGAGTTGGGCGGGAAAAGCCCAGTGATTGTAGATCAAACGGCGAATATACAATATGCTGCAGAGCGGATTGTATGGGGGAAATTTATGAATGTTGGCCAAACTTGTGTGGCACCCGACTATGTCGTTGTACATGAACAAGTAAAAGCCCCTTTACTCAACTGCATAAAAAAGACGATTCAACATTTTTATGGGAAAAATCCTTTTACAAATAAAGAATATGGGAAAATTATTAATACAAAGCATGTCGATCGACTTGTCACACTTCTGAAGCAACAACAAGCGCAAATCATTTATGGTGGAGACTATCGACGGGAAGAACGGTATATTGCACCGACGATTTTTGATCATTGCACATGGGATGATCCGATTATGGAAGATGAGATTTTCGGACCGTTATTACCGATTCTCACCTATAATGATTTAGGTGAACTGCTGCATATCATTCGCCAACGTCCAAAACCATTAGCAGCTTATTTCTTTAGCGAAAATGAAAGGGCATCACAATACTTTATTGAGATGTTACCGTTTGGTGGTGGTTGCATTAATGATACAGTATCACATGTGGCAAATACGCATTTGCCATTTGGTGGCGTAGGGTCATCAGGGATGAATGCTTACCATGGGGAATATAGTTTTAAATTATTTTCTCGTGAAAAATCTATGATGAAGCGGTCTTCGAACATGTCGGTGAATATCGCGTCACCACCATATGGAAGGAAATTATCGCTTGTGAAACGGGTTCTAAAATAACAAGATGAATTTAAGGAAGAAGCTATTTTGATAAATCTTTATTTTCATTTTGCAACGACGTATAATAAAACTAGATTGAATTGGGGAAAGAGGGAAATCATATGGTCACGATTTTTAAAGAAGAGGAAACGCTTGCTTTATTACAACAACTAGTCGAAACGCCAAGTCCATCAGGCTACACGATGGAAGTTATGAAAGTGATTGAAGAACAATTTCAAGCCATTGGGGTATCTTATGAAAAGACGAACAAAGGCGCAATCATTGCGACGGTTAAAGGTGAAAATGATGCACAACATCGTCTTTTAACAGCACATACGGATACGCTTGGGGCGATGGTGAAAGAAGTAAAAAGTAATGGACGATTAAAATTAACGACAATTGGTGGCTTTAATTGGCATGCGGTTGAAGGGGAATATTGTACAATTCACACTGCATCTGGAAAAACGTATAGCGGTACGATATTAATGCATCAAACGACTGTTCATGTCTATAAAGATGCTGGAACAGCTGAGAGAAGTGCAGAAAATATTGAAGTACGCATTGATGAAAAAGTATTTAATGGGGAAGATGTACGTGGACTAGGGATTGAAGTTGGGGATATTGTTTCATTTAATCCGCGTTTTGAACGCACAGACCAAGGGTTTATTAAATCACGTCATTTAGATGATAAGGCGAGTACAGCATTATTGGTACAATTAGTACGTACAATTGTGGAAGAATCTATTCAATTGCCCTATACAACACATTTTTACATTTCTAATAATGAAGAAATTGGATATGGTGGAAACGCTAGTATTCCAGCTGAAACTGTTGAGTATATTGCAGTGGACATGGGGGCAATTGGAGATGGTCAATCATCAGATGAATACACAGTATCCATTTGCGCGAAAGATTCAAGCGGACCCTATCATTATGGGTTAACGCAACAATTGATTCAACTAGCAAAATCGAATGATGTAGCGTATCAAATTGATATTTATCCATACTATGGTTCAGATGCATCAGCAGCAATTCGTGCAGGTTTTGATGTGAAACATGCATTATTTGGTCCGGGGATTGAATCCTCACATGCGATGGAGAGAACACATATCGATTCTTTACGCGCAACAGCAGGATTATTGTATGCGTATGTGATGTCACAAATGCTAGACTAACGGAGGAGTTCTATGGATACGAAAGAATTGTTTTCGGTTTTACCGTTAAAAAATATAACAGGTACTTTACCAACGACTGTGACTGATATAGAAGTGGATTCACGTGCAGTACAACCAGGCGGTGTCTTTATTTGTATTAAAGGATTCACTGTAGACGGACACCAGTTTGTACAACAAGCAATTGCTAATGGGGCACGTGTCATTGTAGCTTCAGAGCCAATTAATGTAGATGAGGAAAAAGTGGCAGTGGTTACTGTGAAAGATACAGAACGTGCGGCTGCACTTCTGGCACCGAAGTTTTTTGATTACCCATCGAAAAAGATGACAATGATTGGGGTAACTGGGACAAATGGAAAAACAAGTGTGAGCGGGATGCTTCATTCTATCTTACAATTAGCAGGTGAGAAAAGTGCGACATCTGGAACGATTGGTTTTAATTTAGACGGAACATTATATGAAACAGAAAATACAACAGGGAATGTATTGGCGACTCAACAAATGATTGCACAAGCTGCACGTGAGCACTGTACAACAATGACGATGGAAGTGTCTTCACATGGGTTGGTCGAAGGAAGACTTGCTGGAACTGAATATGATATTGCGATATTTACAAATTTAACACGAGATCATTTAGATTTCCATGGCACGATGGAAAATTATGGCGATGCGAAAGGATTATTGTTCTCGCAACTTGGACAAGACTTATCGAAGCGAAAATTCGGCATTGTCAATTGTGATGATCCATGGCATGAACGTTTTATGGAGAAGACAAGCTATCCAATTTTTACGTTCGGCATTCAACAAGAAGCTGATTTCTTTGGAAAAAATCTCGTGTTAAGCCCAGATGGCACCACTTTTACACTTGTTTGTCCAGAAGGTGAGTTTCATGTAGAAATGAACTTGATTGGTGAATTTAGTGTGCTAAACGCATTAGCAGTGATTGCTGCGCTTTATGCAAAAGGTATGGCTATTGAGAATATAATTGATTATTTAGCACAGATTAAACCAATTACAGGGCGCATGGAAAAAGTCGAAACAGATTTACCATTGACGATGTATATTGATTATGCACATACGGACGACGCGATTAAAAAAGCAATTGAAGCGGTTGAACCATATAAGAAAAATAAAATTATCTTTTTAATTGGCACTGGAGGAAATCGTGATCGTGAAAAACGTCCAATCATGGCAAAAGAAGCATCAAAGGCGGATTATGTCGTGTTGACGACAGATGATCCACGAGATGAGCCTTACGATTCGATTGTGTCAGAGTTAGCAGCTGGTATGCAACATGATCAATACGCATGTATTGGAGACCGTGAAGAAGCGGTTAAGCATGCAATTGAAGTTGCTGAAGAAGATGATATTATTATTTTTGCAGGAAAAGGTCATGAGGATTTCCAAATTATCGGTCGAACAAAATATCCTCATTCAGATGCGAATATTGCCCTTGAAGCAGCAACTGTTAAATTTGGGAAAGCAAAACAAGAACATCAATAAGAAGTGTGCGGAAGTTCAGACATCGAACTTCCGCTTTTTTAGGTTCTTGTCAAATGACAATACAAGATGGAAAGTTCGATATGGATATGTCAAAGTTTAGTCTAAGGAGCAATTGGGAATGAATAAAAGATGAAACATTGGAAGTTTTCATTGAAATGGCGAATAGACATGTAATAAAATGTGGAGAGTATGTAAATTAGTTAGGGGATTATATAGTGATGAATGAACGAATAAACAATGAAATAGATGCACGTCGCACATTTGCGATTATTTCTCACCCAGATGCGGGTAAAACGACAATCACCGAGAAATTATTATATTTTGGTGGCGCGATTCGCGATGCTGGAACGGTTAAGGGAAAGAAAACAGGGAAGTTCGCAACATCAGACTGGATGGAAATTGAAAAACAGAGAGGGATTTCTGTTACATCATCCGTGATGCAATTTGAATATGAAGGTAAGAAAATTAATATTTTAGATACACCTGGACATGAAGACTTTAGTGAAGATACGTATCGTACCTTAATGGCAGTAGACGCAGCAGTAATGATGATTGACAGTTCACGTGGTGTAGAGCCGCAAACGATTAAATTATTTAAAGTTTGTCGTATGCGTGGCATTCCTATTTTCACATTCATTAATAAAATGGACCGTGATGGAAAAGAACCGTTAGATTTAATGGAAGAGTTAGAGGAAGTACTAGGCATTGAATCGTATGCAATGAACTGGCCAATTGGGATGGGAAAAGGCTTTTTAGGGATTTATGATCGATATAATCAGCGGATTGAACAGTCTAAAGTAGATGGAGAAGAACGATTTTTACCATTAAATGAAGATGGTGAACTTGCAGATGATACACATGACATTACGTTAAGTAGTTATTACGAACAAGTATTAGAAGATATTATGTTATTGGATGAAGCAGGCAATGAATTTTCAGAAGAACGTGTTGCAAAAGGAGAATTAACGCCAGTATTTTTCGGTAGTGCATTAACTAATTTTGGTGTGCAAACATTTTTAGAAACATTTTTACAATTCGCACCAGGTCCACAGCCACGTGCGACGAAAGAAGAAGTGCTGATTGAACCAAAGCAGGACGAGTTTACGGGCTTCATCTTTAAAATTCAAGCCAATATGAACCCAGCCCATCGTGACCGAATTGCGTTCGTTCGAATTGTATCTGGCGCATTTAATCGAGGCATGACGGTAAAAGTTCCGCGCTTAGATCGAACATTTAAGTTAACGCAAACAACACAATTCTTAGCAGATGACCGTGAGACCGTAAATGAAGCGGTAGCTGGAGATATTATTGGCTTACATGACACAGGAAACTACCAAATTGGCGATACAATTGTTGGTGGGAAATCTACATTTGATTTCGCAGCATTACCACAATTTACGCCAGAATTATTTGTCCGCGTTACCGCAAAAAATGTTATGAAATCAAAACAGTTCCATAAAGGGATTTTACAACTTGTGCAAGAAGGTGCGATTCAATATTACCGAACATTGCACACGGAGGAAGTATTACTTGGAGCAGTCGGTCAATTGCAGTTTGAAGTATTCGAGCATCGGATGAAAAATGAGTATAATGTTGAAGTTCAAATGGAGCAAATTGGCGGGAAAGTAGCACGCTGGATTCATAACGAAGAAGATGTGAAAGAATCTATGGCTGGACAACGTGCAATGCTTGTAAAAGATCGTTATGATCAACTTGTATTTTTATTCGACAATGAATTTTCTATGCGTTGGTTTGAAGATAAACATCCGTCAATCGAGCTATATAGCTTATTATAATGAAAAAAGAAAGTGGATTCGATTTAACGAATCCACTTTTATTCCATTCATTCTTGAATAAAGTATGAATGAACGGGGTTTCTTATTGCAGTCAATTGGAATATTCTTTATAGTGAGAGTAAAGGGCTAGTAGAAAGGGTTTGGCTATGAAACTAAGTAATTTTTCGATAAAAAGACCGGTTTTTACAATTGTAACAATGCTTCTTGTCATTATTTTGGGAGCTGTATCATTTTTTAGAATCCCGATGACGCTCATTCCAGAACTAAATCCGCCAGTAGCTGTCGTCGTTTCGTCATATCCGGGTGCATCACCAACAGAGGTGAATGAAAAAGTAACGAAGCCGCTAGAGCAAAGTTTATCAACATCACCTGGATTAAAAACGATTCAATCATCTTCACAAGAAGGTGCAAACTTTGTGTTGATGATGTTTGATTGGTCAACAAAAATTGATGATATCCAATCGGATGTTATGCAAAGAATAGATCAAGTTCCAATGCCGGACGGCGCAAATGCACCACGTTTTATGAGGTTTGACCCTGCGCAATTTCCTGTTATTCAATTATCTCTACGAGCGGAGTCAGAAGATATTGATATTCGAAAGCTGTCAGAACAACTTGAACAGGAACTAAAACGTGCGGAAGGTGTGGCAAGTGTTACGGTTTCGGGTGAAATGCTAGAAGAAGTTGAAGTTGCATTAAACCCGAAAAAACTTGAAGAAAATGGACTAACGCAATCTGATATTGTCCAAGTCATTCAAGCAAATCATGTGTCAATGCCAGGGGAGCCGATAGAGACAGATGATGACCAACGGTTAACTACACGAGTGATTAGTCAGTTAACGTCAGTAGATGATATGAAAAAATTACCGTTAATGACCCATCCTGTGACAAATAAAACAATTACGCTAAGTGATGTCGCATCTGTTAAGATGGTTGACACCGATGCATCAGGAGCCATTACAAGAGCGAATGAACAAGATGCCGTGCTCATGTCTGTGTTACAGGAATCAGGGGCAAACACTGCAGAAGTATCTGCCGCATTTAAAAAGGCATTAGACAATCTATTGGAAACGAAGGCTTATGAAGATGTAAAAGCCGATATTTTATTTGACCAAGGGGATTATATACAGCTTGCTGTCAATAATATCGGGCAAACGTTATTACTTGGCGGATTATTTGCGATGCTCGTCTTATTTATCTTTTTACGCGGTGTGAAAAGTCCAATTATTATTGGCGTTGCAATTCCGTATTCCGTAATTGTGACATTTGTTATGATGTTCTTTGCGGATTTTTCATTAAACATTATGACATTAGGAGCGTTAGCGCTTGGCATTGGGATGCTAGTCGATAACGCAATCGTTGTGATAGAAAATATCGAACGACATTTAGCGATGGGGAAACCTGCCAAAGAAGCGGCTGCTGATGGAACGAAAGAAGTTGGTGGGGCAATTACTGCCTCCACGTTAACGACACTAGCCGTATTCGTGCCTGTCATTTTCATCACTGGTATTATCGGTGAAATATTTACAGAGTTTGCGTTAACCATTTCCTTTAGTTTATTTGCATCGTTAATCGTAGCATTTACTGTCGTTCCGATGATGGCAAGCAGAATGTTACCAGTACCGAAAGTGAATATGGAAGCACGTCGACGTCGTTCTAAGCCGTTAAATCGCTTTTTACGCTCAGTTCAATGGGCATTGCGTAACCGTATTCTAGTGCTCGTAATAACGACCATTATGCTGGTATTAAGTGGATTAGGTTTATATCGTGTTGGGACAGAGTTTTTACCAGCGACAGATGAAGGATTTTTAAGTGTATCTGTTGAATTACCAAATGGCTCGGCAATGTCTGCAACCGATGACGCAATTAAAACGATTGAAAAAGAATTGAAAAAACAAGATGACGTAGAAGTATACGTAAGCTTAGTTGGTAATACGCAAGAAAATTTAGCGCAAGGTTCTTCGAATAGTGAACAAGGTGAAGTGTATGTAAAACTTGTACCACTTGATGATCGAGAACGTTCAATTTTTGAATTTATCGATGAAGTACAACCAAAGGTCATTGAGCAATTGGGAGAAGATGTCGAAGTAGCCTTTAATTTACAAACAGCTTCTGGAACGACACCAAATACGTTAAGCTTTACATTAAAAGATACGAATGAAGCAAGATTAATGGATGCGGTTGATCAAGTCAGTAAGAAATTAGCTGATGTTAAACATGTACAAGATATAACGAATTCTGAACAAAACACAATTGAAGAAATTGAGATTCAAGTAGATCGTGACAAAGCTGAAAAGAATGGGATTACACCATATGAAATTGCAGATGCGATTAACAATATTACACGTGGACAAATCGCAGCACAAATTATTGGTGAAGAAGATGAAATTATCGAAGTGAATGTACAGTATGAAGAACAATACCGAAAACGTATTGACGACCTAAAAGCAATTAAGCTACGTACGCAATCAGGGAATATGATTGCTTTAAGTAAAGTAGCGACGATTGAAAAGACGGATAGTCCAGTTGCTATTCAAAGAATTGATCAAGCACACGCGATTACGTTTGATGTACAATATGCTTCTTCACAATCATTAGGTCAAATGACAAAAGCAGTCAATGAAGCCATTGATGATCTATCATTACCTGAAGAAGTTGAGATGTCTTATGGCGGAGACCGTGAATTATTTGAAAGTGCGATTAATGATATGTTATTGGCAATTGTCTTAGCGGTAGTTCTTGTTTATATTGTAATGGCTGCACAATTTGAATCATTCAAATATCCACTTGTTATTATGATTTCAGTACCACTAATGATTATTGGTGTTGCATTAGGATTATTTGCAACGAACACACCAATTAGTGTAACAGCGATCATTGGTGTCCTTGTGCTCGTTGGAATTGTGGTGAATAATGGAATTGTTCTAGTTGATTATATTAATCAGCAAAAAGCAAAAGGCATGCCTTCATTTGAAGCGATTATGGTTTCAGTACGAGATCGTGTCCGTCCAATTTTAATGACAGCACTGACGACGATTTTAGGCTTGTTGCCATTAGCATTAGGTCTTGGTGAAGGGACTGAAATGAATCAACCGATGGGAATAGCGGTAATCGGTGGATTAATTTCATCAACTTTTTTAACATTATATATTGTCCCTGTTATTTATAGTTTATTTGATAAAGAAACGCGACGTCGTCGTATTAAAAAAGTCATTATTGAAGATCGCTTCTAATCCTACTAACCTGATAGAAGGTACAGTTGGCTCGTTTAAGGGAATTCCTTTAAACGAGCTATTTTTTATTCATGAATGAATCCTATATGCGATGCATAAAATCAATGTGATTGGCTTATAGTAAAAGGAAGATGTTTATAGAACTTAAGATGAAGGTAAAGAACTAGAAATATGTGAATATGAAAAGAAGGATTGTCAAATAATTATTTTTAGTGTTATAATATGGGCAAATGCATTCGATAACTGAATAACTTTGACGTGTTGTCAAAGGGGAGTAGCAATAGGGGAACCTATTTCATAATCGTCAATACATGACTTATTGTCATCGGTTATGATAGCCGACATTTTACAATGAAATTCGACTTTGCGAGACCTTTGCCTTTATTTAGGTGAGGGTCTTTTTCATTTTTTTGAACAGATGCTTGCCAATAATAATGAACGATTGATCAAGGATTCATGTTGAACTGCAAATATGTAAGGAGGGTTTTTATTGGACGCAATATTATTGGAGTATGCTTGGGTATTAGTCGTATTAATTGTTTTAGAAGGGCTATTAGCAGCAGATAATGCCGTTGTAATGGCAGTTATGGTACGTCATTTACCGAAAGTTCAGCAGAAAAAAGCATTATTATATGGATTAGCAGGTGCTTTTGTTTTCCGTTTTACTGCTTTATTTTTAATTACATTTTTAGTCGATATTTGGCAAATACAAGCATTAGGTGCAGCGTATCTATTATTTATTTCGATTAAAAGTTTATTGGAGAAAAAAGATGATGATCCAACTGCATCGATGAAAAAAGGAAAAACATCTGGTTTTTGGATGACTGTTGTTAAGGTTGAATTAGCAGATATCGCTTTTGCACTCGATTCGATGTTAGCAGCTGTAGCACTAGCCGTAACGTTACCAGAATTAGGTGATTTTCACATCGGAGGTATTAATGGTGGACAATTTACTGTTATGCTTCTCGGTGGAATTATCGGATTAATTATTATGCGATTTGCTGCGAGACAATTTGTTGTTTTATTAGAGAAATACCCTGGACTTGAAACAGCTGCTTTCTTTATTGTAGGATGGGTAGGTGTGAAGTTAGTCGTATTAACGTTAGCACATGAGAAACTACAAATTATCGATCCTGGATTCCCGCATTCAACATTGTGGAAAGTGTTATTCTGGGTTGTATTATTAGGAATTGCGCTCATTGGTTTTATGACGAGTGTCATGCAAAATAAAAAGAAATAATCGGTGCTAGGAGGAAGTAAAATGCGAAAACGCCATAAAACGATAAAAAAATATACACCTGTTCAAATTATCGTTTTTTATTATTTTTTAGCAATCGCATTTTCATTCCTTTTATTAAATTTACCAGGAGTGTATCAAGATGGCGTTCATATCGATTTTATCGATAGTTTATTTACAGCTGTCAGTGCTGTAAGTGTAACAGGCTTAACACCGATTAATATAGGAGAAACGTATACACCGTTTGGAATTGTTATGATTATGGTTGTCTTGCAACTCGGTGGAATTGGCATTATGTCAATTGGTACATTCTTTTGGTTAATGATTCGAAAGAAAATTGGAATGCGTGAACGTCAGTTAATTATGGTAGATAACAACCAATATTCACTAAGTGGAATTGTTCAATTAATTCGTCAAGTTGTCGTATTAATTTTTATGATTGAGTTAATTGGTGGGCTGATTTTTACGATTTATTTACAACATCAATTTGATACGTTTGGTGAAGCGCTATTAAACGGATTGTTTATGTCAGTATCGGCGACGACTAATGTTGGATTTGATTTAACCGGTTCATCTTTACGTGCATATCATCAAGATTATTTCGTTCAAATAATCACGATGATATTAATTGTGCTCGGCGCGATTGGATTTCCTGTGTTAGCAGAAGTGCGGACCTATTTTTCAAGAAAAAAATCAAAAACATTTCGTTTTTCATTATTTACAAAAATTACGACGGTTACATTTGCTGCTTTGCTTTTATTTGGCGCAATCATGATTTTTATTTTAGAGTCCATGAATTCCTTCAAAGGAATGAGTTGGCATGAAAGGATATTTGTGTCGCTTTTCCACTCTGTTTCATCACGATCAGGTGGTTTAACAACATTTGATATTACGGAGTTTAGCGGTGCAACAGACTTATTAATTAGTGGATTAATGTTTATCGGTGCATCCCCAAGTTCAGTTGGTGGTGGAATTCGAACGACTACATTAGCAATTGCGATTTTATTTTTAGTAAACTTTGCGAAAGGTAGACATTTTATTCACGTATTTAATCGGAGAATTAAGCTCGTTGATGTTTATCGTTCTTATGCGGTGATTTTAGTTGCAGGCTTCATGGTTGTTGCAGCACTAATTTTATTAAGCGTCACGGAGCCGACAATATCTACACATGCATTATTATTTGAAATTACATCAGCTTTCGGAACATGTGGGATGTCATTAGGCATTACTTCCAGCTTATCGATCACCGGGAAAATTGTCATTATGTTACTCATGTTTATCGGACGAGTAGGGCTCATTTCATTTTTATTATCATTAGGTGGAAGGGCACAACAGCCACATTATGATTATCCTGAAGAACGGGTCATTATCGGTTGACGACAAAATTTGACAAAATAAACACAAGATAAAAACGCTAGAACCTTCATCTATACATGGTTCTTGCGTTTTATTTATTTAAAATATCTATCAAAAAGATATTGCTGTTACAAAAATGTAATACAAATATAAGTCTATTTACCTATACACAATTATTGATGGTTGTGAAATAATCAGAATTAATTGATTAATTCGTTGGGAATAAAGAAAGATGAAATATATTAGTGATGGAGGTTTAAAAGTGGGAATAAGCAGTCGTCTATTCAGTGAAGATATTCAGTTCTTTTTAAACACCATAGATAAACCAACAGTTATACTTGCACCCGATCAAACAATTGAAAGGGTAAATGAGCGCTTTTTAAGTGATTTTTCATATGGTATCGGAAGTCATTTTAAAGACATTATTGCAGCAGATGAGTACGAACAATTTCATTCAATGCTAGAGGAATTAAGTATCGTAGAGACGAATAATAAACAATTTAATGTAAATGCTAAAAAGGGTCAATTACAGAAGATGCAAATTTATATGTACTATGACTCACTGATGGAAAGAACAACTATTGTGATGGATCAGTCAAAAAAATATACATCGACAGCGTCCATTAATTGGAAAAACCTGTTTTACCATTCAGATAGTTTTGAACTGATTCTTGATAGTTCTGGTCACATATTTGATGTTAATCTTTTGGCATTAAAAGTGTTGAAACAATGTCGAGCGAATATAGTTGGTAGACCAATTAAGGAAGTACTTCAGTATTATTACAAAGAAAGTATTTCATTTGAAACAATCAAACAGTATTTAGTGCATAAAAATGACTATGAATTTGTGTGTGAATTCGAATATGATGAAGGAAAGTTCGATTTTTATAAAGTATTCGTAAAGAAATCACCTTCAGAGGCATTATATAGAATTCGTGTCATTGACTGGACAGACTACACGTTAATGCAGCAACAATTAACGCAAAAAGATTCCTTGCAAGAAGTTGGTCAACTTGCAGCAAGTATTGCGCATGAAATACGGAATCCGATTACAACCTTAAAAGGCTTTATTCAGTTAATGAAGACGACCGCCGATGAAACAACGACAAATTATTTAGCGGTTATTAATGATGAAGTCGATCGTATGGAGGCCATTTTAAGTGAAATGTTGCAATTGGCAAAGCCGTCATCATTGTGTAAAGACATTATTTGTATGGCAGAATTATTGTCAACGATTGAGAAAATTATGTATCCAAAGGCAACATATGAAAGCATCGAGCTATTGTTATTGAATGAATTTGAAGGGGAGCCATTTATTCTTGGTGAAGAAGGAAAATTAAAACAAGTACTCTTAAATTTACTGAAAAATAGTATGGAAGCTATGGATAGCGGTGGAAAATTAACCATTCAATTAAAAAATTCTGAACGGGATTATGTAACCGTTATCATTAAAGATACAGGAAAAGGAATTAAAGAAGAGGATATTAAAAAAGTGTTTATGCCGTATTTTACAACACGTCAAGCGGGAACTGGCTTAGGTTTGCCATTTGTATTAAAAACCGTTGAAGAACATGAAGGCAAAATTTCAGTTTCTAGTGAAGAAGGAAAAGGCACTTGCTTTATTATGACATTCCCATTAGCAATAGAACATGATGTTGTTGAAAATGATCAAGAAATGGTTGTAAATAAATAGACACACTTTGACAAATTTCTTCAAATGCCTTTATAATGAGGATAAACTTGTAAATTATAGTGGGTGAAGTCTATTGGAAGATAAAGAAAGAGCGCTGAAACTTTTTATCGTATTATCAAGAGCGACGAAAGTAATTTCAGAGGAATCAAATAAAATTATTGAACAATTCGGTTTGAACCCGACAGAATTTGGTGTTTTAGAATTATTACATCATCGCGGACGTCAGCCGATTCAAAAAATTGGGCAAAAAATCTTATTACGTAGCGGTTCTATGACATATGTTGTCAATCGCTTAGAAGAAAAAGGATATTTACAACGTATTTTTTGTGAGGAAGATAAGCGTATCACTTATATAGAAATTACAGATGCGGGTGTCAGTTTAGTAGAGGAGATTTTCCCGGATCATGTTAAGAAAATTGAATCATTAATGAGTGGCTTATCGAAGGAAGAACAAGAGCAAACAATCGAGCTTGTTAAGAAACTAGGCTTGTCAGTAAAAGATTTATCTAACTGATCTCTTCATTTTATGTAAATAAGAAAAGATTGATGATGGAAATATGATTCGTTCAATTCAAGAAAAATCAGGTTTAGGAGCATGCATATCATGCCTAAACCTGATTTTTAGTTCGTTGATTGTTATTGAATGGTTTCAGCCATCTCTACAAAGTCTTTAATGAATTGCTCGTCAACAGTGTCAAATGCTGTTAAGCGAACGAGTAAGTCATCACGACGGAACACATAACCGAAGATTGTCGATTCATCCGTAGCAATTTTATAAGCAACCACTTCAGTAATACTTTCATCCTCTGGTAAGTAGTCCGAATTAGTGACTTCTTCTAATTCCCAGCCATCCATCTGAATCGCATCCATTAACTCATTCAGTGTTTTTTTAAAAGTATCGTAAGATTCTTCACTTTCATGAGCTGTTTCAATACGCATAAAAACTGCGTCGTTATTTGATGCATAAAGTGCGTCTTTTCCTGGTTCTTCACTTGTTAGTGAATAATTAGGTAAGACTAGCATTTGATAATCCTGTTCATCACTGGATGTAAGTGTGTTCGTGTGCGCATCGTTCTGGTCAGATTGCGTTTCACTTGAAGAGGTGTCGTTTTGATCGGATGAAGTTTCATTGTTGTTATTAGATGATTCCTGCTTAGATTGTTGATCATCTTTTGTGTTTTGATTGCAAGCTCCGAGCATGAAAAGGATACTAAGAACAAGCACAAAGGATATTTTTTTCATATCTCTATAACCTCCTATCATGATGTAATTCTATTGTACATGAAAATAAAGGGAATATAGTGCTCATTTTATGAAGGAAGAAAAAAAGAAATAAAAAAATTAAAAAGAAAATGTTTAGAAATGATTTAATTTGGTTATAGTAATTATGAACACAGCAACATTCTCATTTCCCCCTTTTGGATGGACAATTTGTTCATCCTCTTTTTTTGTGCATTTTTATCTATTCTAATGCCATTTTTGCTAAAATAAAGAATAGAATGATAAAAGGGGTGGCTTTCATGAAAAAGATTGGTTTTATTGGAACAGGCGTCATGGGAAAAAGTATTGTCAGGCATTTATTAAACGCACAATATGAGGTCGTGTTATACACAAGAACGAAAGAAAAAGCAGATGCTTTACTAGAAGCTGGTGCAACATGGGGAAGTTCTCCAAGGAAAGTAGCGGAACAAGCTGATATTATTTTTTCAATGGTTGGATATCCCAAAGATGTTGAGCAAATCTATTTGGAAGAAAATGGTATATTAGCAGGATGCCGACAAGGAAAAATCATTGTCGATATGACAACATCAAGTCCAGCACTTGCCCGAAAGATTGCTGACCGAAGCCGTGCTATCGGTGTTGAATCAATCGATGCACCTGTCTCTGGGGGAGATATTGGTGCTCAACAAGGAACATTATCGATTATGTGCGGCGGTGATCGAAAAACGTTTGAACAAGTCTATCCGTTATTTGCTGTATTTGGAAAAAATATTGTGTATCAAGGAGAAGCGGGAGCAGGGCAACATACGAAAATGGCCAATCAAATTGCCATTGCGACGAATATGATTGGAGTTTGTGAGGCAATTGTCTATGCCGAAAAAGCTGGTTTAGATCCAGAAACAGTCCTCACATCGATTGCGACAGGTGCAGCCGGATCATGGTCATTATCTAATTTAGTGCCTCGTATGTTGGAAAGTGATTTTGAACCAGGCTTTTTTGTGAAACATTTTTTAAAGGATATGGATATTGCATTAACGGAAGCTGAAATGATGCAGCTGTCCTTACCGGGATTAAAGATGGCACGCGATATGTACCATTCACTCATTGAAAAAGGGTACGGAGAAAAAGGCACACAAGTATTATATAAATATTATTCATAGTATTGTCTCCTTAAGGAGTTGCATAAGTTCAACCTCATTGGACATAGTAAGTCCAAAAGGAGGTGTGTAATGAGTGGGTATGTGGCTAATTCCAACGCTTATTACGTCAGGCATTATTATTTTGATTGGGATTTTATCTGTCCGAAAAACCGTGAAGTTTGATATGCAACTTGAGCGAGAAGATATCATTCCAGAGAAAATTGCTGAGCACCCATTTACATTAAATCCAATTATTTGGATTATATTTATTGCGCTAGCTTTTATGGGAATTGTCATTGTTTATTACGCAACGACAACGACTCCGATTGTCTAGTCATGTACAGAGAAATGCATCTTTTACATCGTAAAGGGTGCATTTCTTTGTGAAATAGATCAAGTGATGAACAGATAGGCACTTATGGATAAAAAGAGTATGAGTAAACTATTTGTAGGTGAGAATGTAACAGTTAATCACCATATTGATTTCCGTTCCGATTGTGGAGCTTGCCGCGGGCACGGCTTCAGCCTCCTCGTCGCTGCGTCCTATGGGGTCTTCAGCTCGTGCAGTCACCATATCTCCACTCCAATCAATAGGTAAATGGGTTCGCGATTATCTGTTGAAGACCAAGCTATCTAAACATGAAAAAAAGGCTCTCTTCTTGTATCGTGAAGTTTGCACACAACGACTACAGGAGAGAACCCGTATGAATAAAAAGACTATCGCTATATGAATTGTATGACATATGCTATAATAAAAATAGCGTGAAAATGTTTTGGTTCATGATAAACTTCCATGCTCTTACTAGGTAAAATGAATATCATAAAAGAAGAATGGATTTAATAGATTAAAGATGAAAAGTTTAGAGATAGAAGGAGCCGATGAAATGATTTCTCTTGAACATAAAGAATTTCTATTTAAGCCGGTTGGAGACTACGTCATTCCAGCAGAAAAAGTGGCCAATGTGCAAGTAGGAAATAATGCAGAACATGCTTTGCTCGTATTAACGAAAACAGGATATTCATCGATCCCTGTTTTAGATTCTAATGACCGATTAAAAGGATTGTTGAGTATGCGCACGGTAACAAATTCAATTTTAGGACTTGCGCATATTGAATATGAGAGGTTAAGAGAGTTAAAAGTAGATGAAATTATGAGAGCCGAACTCGATACATTGAAGACAACAGATACATTCCAAAAAGGGTTAGATTATTTAATTGACCACCCATTCATCTGTGTCGTGGATGAAGCAGGTGTATTTCAAGGTATATTAACAAGAAGAGTATTGTTAAAACAATTTAAAAAGTATATTTATAATGTAATATAATCATATGGAACACAGCGTTATATGAGCTGAGCGTGAAGGGTTATTGGATGAATTGAAAGGCTCCTAATAAAAGGAGCTTTTTCTTTTTGAATCGCATCCATATTTGGAAGGACTGATGAACAGATGACTGGTGAAACAAAACGTCCACTTGTACTCGTAGCTGTGATGTTGGCAATGTTTGTCAGTGCGGTTGAAGCAACGATTGTTACGACAGCAATGCCATCTATTACAGCTGATCTGGGAGGGTTTTCAAGATATAGTTGGATTTTCTCCTCTTATTTATTAATGAGTACAGTAACGGTACTAATCTATGGAAAATTAGCCGATATATTTGGCAGGAAACCGATCTTTTTATTTGGGATGTCATTCTTTTTAATTGGTTCGATATTATGTGGATTTGCAACAACGATGGAAATGCTCATCGCATATCGTTTTATACAAGGATTTGGTGCAGGAGCAGTTATGCCTGTTGTGACGACCATTATTGGTGATATTTACACCGCGGAAGAGCGGGCGAAAATCCAAGGATATTTATCCAGTGTTTGGGGAATCTCTGCAGTGCTAGGACCTGCAATAGGTGGCAGCATTGTAATGTATGCACATTGGAAATATGTGTTTTGGGTCAATGTACCATTAGGTCTGCTTGCCATTCTTGGGATTGTCCTATTTCTGAAAGAGCCCGCTAAAGAGCAAACTGTATCTATTGATTACAAAGGTGCGTCACTATTAGCCGCTTCATTATCGCTCATTTTATATTGGCTAACAGAAGGCGGACAATCCTTTCAGCGAACATCAGCTATCGGTATGGTGATTATTGTGATGACAGTCATCCTATTTTCGCTATTTATACGAGTAGAGCGAAGGGCGGAAAATCCGATTATGCCATTTACAATATGGCGGAACCCAGTCATTTTGTATGCTAACATCGTATCTTTTACAACTGGTTTTATTTTAATGGCGGTTTCAACTTATTTACCGACCTATGTGACAGGTGTGATGGAGCAACCTGCTATTATCGCTGGTTTTGCATTAACAGCAATGTCAATTGGCTGGCCAATCGCTTCTTCTGTTGCAGGTCATTTGTTAATGAAAGTCGGGACATTTACAGTTGCATTCTTGGGGGGCACATCACTTGTGATTGGCGCGACGTTATTTGCGCTAATGGCGCCAACATCAGGACCCATTTGGGCCGCATGTGCAAGCTTTTTTGTAGGCGTTGGAATGGGCTTAACGAGTACAGGGTTCGTTGTCACCATCCAAAATGCTGTCAGTAGGCAAGAACGAGGTTCAGCAACTGCTGCCAATATGTTTATGAGAAATTTTGGGAATACAGTGGCTGCCGCTTTTTTTGGTGCGATCTTGAATTATATGTTATTGAAACAATTTACACAGAAGAAGATGTCATTCACACTTGATGATATCAATATATTATTAACGGAAGAAGGTCGTGCTTCGCTTTCAGTTGATCAGTTACATACTTTACAACAAGCATTAGCGATTTCGCTAAAATCTGTATATATAGGCGTTTTATTATTTGCGGTGATGAGTATCGTATTCATTTTAAAAATACCCCGTGGAAAGGAATTAGCTAGAGCCGATGAATGAATTCGAATTAATTAAAACATTAGCTGAGGAAGGGAATATGCGAAAAGCAGCTGAACGATTATTTTTAACACAACCAGCACTTTCACAGCGTCTACAAACAATTGAAAAAGAATGGGGAACGAGAATATTCATTCGTTCTCAGAAAGGCTTAGAACCGACACCAGCAGGGGAGTTAATCATTCGTTATGCAAAGGAAACATTGGCACATAAAGAAGAAGTCTTTGAAGCTATCGCGTCATTGGCGGATGAAGTACACGGTACGCTCAAAATTGCATGTGCATCAATTGTAGGTCAAACATGGTTACCACAAGTATTAAAAGAGTTCGTTGCACTGTATCCACATGTTCAAATTTCCTTAATGACAGGTTGGAGTTCAGAAATTGTTCGGGCTTTAAATGAACGTGAAGCGCATATCGGCATTGTTCGAGGGAAAACAGAGTGGAAAAATATGAAGTATCATTTATTTCGGGATCAGCTATATTTAGTCGATCGTGAAATCTCAACAGTAGAACAATTACAAGAAACAACTCGTCCATTTATTCAATTCAAAAGTGATTCGAATTATCATCATGAAATTCAACATTGGTGGCAACGTCATTTTGCTCATAAGCCAAAAAGTGAAATTACAGTAGACCAAATTGAAACCTGTAAGCAATTAGCAATTAATGGCATTGGTTATGCGATACTACCGTCAATTACCTTATTAGGAGATGAAGATGTTCATAAAATCCCATTGTTAAATCGCGATGAAGAATTCGAATTAACGCGCGATACTTGGCTTATTGGGTATGAGTCTGCCTTTGAATTAAAACAAGTGGAAGCTTTCACAGAGATTGTGAAAAAATATGCGGAGACGATTGACCAAAGATCTTAATGTATTGAGGAAAGGTGAGTAAAAAAGGAATGGTTGGTGACCAATCCTTTTTCACTCACCTTTTTAAAATGGCTAAAAATGTTTCATCATCCGTTTATTTCATTGTCCATTTCTTGCAGTAAAGCATTGCCACGTTTTGACCATAGTAAAGTAATGATAAAGCAAATAAGTAAAATAAAAGTTCCAAGGTAATAGGGGTAGGTTATGTGGATATCGAATAAAATCCCAGCTAAAGCTGGACCAACCATATTTCCTAAACTCATATACGCGGTAATCATTCCAGCAGCAAAACCTTGTTCTGGACCAGCCAGTTTAGAGACGAGGGTATTGACGGCAGGTCGTAGTAAGGAGGTTGCGGTGAAAAAAATCGTTGCAACGAGTAAAATCATTATAAATGTATTCACTGCTAAAATACTAATCATTGCAAAGGCAGCAATCAGCATATTCACGTGTACGACTTTCATCTCGCCATACTTTTTAAAGAGTGGGTTAATGAGCAATGTTTGCGAAATGACGCCAACGAACCCACCAACCGTCAAAATCATTGAAATTTCAGTTGGGGAATAATGAAATTTATGATCGACATATAAAGCAATTGTTGCTTGAAAATTGGCAAGCCCAAATGAAAAAACAAACATAACAATAAACATAATAAAATAAGATGTTTTTGTTGAACGTTTTAATTGTTGAAAAATATTTTCCCGTTTACGTGAAGTATTCAATTGTAAACCAGCAGTTGGCTTATAATTTGGTAATACAAAATATGAAATTATTGCTGCAGTTAAAGCAGCAATTGTCGCAACGTAAAATGGAAATTGTAAACTGATTTTCGATAAAAAACCGCCTAGTGCAGGTCCAATCATAAATCCAAAAGACATAGAAGCACCAAGAAATCCCATACCACGTCCGCGTTCTTCTAGTGTTGTAATATCTGCAACAAACGCCATCATAGGTGGAACGAGGAAGGCTGCTCCGATACCTGAGAAAAATCGTGCAACGAATAAAAGCCACAAATAAGGAGATAGTCCAAATATGAGTTGCGTCGTCCCAAAAATGATGAGGCCAAAAATGATTAAATTTTTACGACCATGTTTATCTGATAAATCCCCGGCAACTGGAGAAAATAGAAATTGAGAAAATGAGAAAGTGGCGATTAAAAAGCCTAGTACTTGACCAGCAACACCAAAAGTTGCTAAGTACTCTGGCATAATGGGGATAATAATACCTACACCGGACATTGTAATAAACATATTAAACATGAGCATAAGTAAAGCAAAATGATTCGTTTTCGTTTGCATTGTCATCACCTAGTTTTATTATTTCGGGACACTAATTATTTTACCATGCTTTCATCAGAATATCATTTTAATGTTCAGAAAATTTAAATTGAATGTGTATGATTGCAAGAGAATAGTATGTCCTATTGAGGATGTCGCACATCGGTGAAAAGAAATCTAAAAAAAGCAGCGATTCACTTTTGAGTGAAAGGCTGCCTTTTTATACCGCATTAACAAGCAGTAAGATGCCCACTTTAAGATTTAAGTAAAAGCGTAAAAATACAGTGGGCGTCGGGCTGCTTGTAAAAGCTCGATTGGTTCGGGCGGGCAACAGGATGTTGGTCACATAGGCCTTGTCACAAGAGATGACACACTTCGCCTATGTTCATCTAAATCGTTTTTCGTTGCCCCTTGCTTTTCGATATTTGATTGATTTATTTTGTTACTTCGCCATTTTAAAAGCTAGGAAGTATTCGTTGTATAAACCTAGATGTTGTAACCCTAAATTACGATACACTTCTAAACGTTGACGGACTGTTTCTTTCGGATAAAATCGTTCATCGGAAACAATTTCATCCTCTATATATTGTAAAGCTGTAAGGTTTGGTGTCGCATACCCTACATATTCTGCATTTTGCGCGGCAACTTTCGGATCGAGTAAAAAGTTGATAAATGCATGGGCACCTTCTATATTTGAAGCAGTTGTTGGAATGACAATATTATCGAACCAAATATTTGAACCTTCTTCTGGAATCACATATTCAATTTCATCATTTTCATCCATCATTTGTGCGGCTTGTCCTGACCAGGTAAGTGCAACACTTGCTTCATTTTGAATCATTAGTTGGACACCCTCATCCCCAATCACCGCTTTTACATTTGGTTTTAATTGGTAGAGCTTATGAGCTGCAGCTTCTAATTCTTGATGGTCTATGCTGTTTAATGAATAATGTAAGCTGTTTAAGCCCATTCCCATTACCTCTCTAGCACTATCCACTAATAAAATCTCATTGCGTAAAGATGGATCCCATAAATGATCCCAACTTGTAAATGTTTGTCCATCTAATAATGTAGGATTATACGCAATTCCAACAGTTCCCCAAAAGTATGGAATAGAATATTGGTTATGGGGGTCAAACGGTAAGTTTAAAAAATAGGGATCAATATGCTTAATATTTGATAATAAATCTTTTTGTAAAGGCTGTAGTAAAGATTTCTCTTGCATGACTTCAATCATATACTCAGAAGGAATTGCAATATCATATGTTGTACCGCCTTGCTCAATTTTCGTTAACATACTTTCATTGGCATCAAAGGTTTCGTAAATCACCTGAATCCCTGTTTGTTGTTCAAATTGTTTTAGGAGGGCAGGATCAATATATTCACCCCAATTAAAGATCGTTATCGACGATTTAGTTGAATGATGATTCTTTGTATTTAATTGATAAGTCATGAAGATGAGTATACTTGAAATGATGACAATACTGACAATGCTATACCATAAATTTTTCATTTACTCACTCCAGAAAAGAATTTCATAGATTGTTTGCGAACGATGTAATATCCGATAACGAGCGTCATAATGATGAGGAACAGTACGCTTGAAAGTGCATTAATCGTTAAGCTAACCCCAGTTCTTGCCATGGAATACACTTCAACAGATAATGTTGAAAAACCATTGCCTGTGACGAAAAAGGTAACGGCAAAGTCATCAAGTGAATACGTTAAAGCAAGAAAAAATCCTGCAAAAATACTCGGTTGAATATATGGTATGATGACTCTTTTTAGGACTTCTTTTTTGGAAGCGCCTAAATCAATTGCCGCATCAATCAACGTAGGACTCATTTCTTGTAATTTTGGTAACACCATAATGACCACAATTGGAATACTGAAAGCAATATGTGATAGCAATACGGAAGTGAATCCAAGCTTGATGCCAATCATTGTAAATAATAATAAGAAAGATGCACCAATAATGACATCGGGGCTCACGATTAAAATATTATTCAAAAATAATGTGGACTTTTTTAATGACCGATTCCGCATGAACATAATCATAATCGCACCGAATACGCCAATAACTGTCGCGATTGTTGCAGACAATAAAGCAATAATAATGGTGTTTAAGACGATAAGCAATAATCGTTGATCCTGAAACAATGACACATAATGTTTGAAGGAGAAGGATTCAAAGTGAGCCATTGAATCACCACTATTAAATGAATAAAACATTAAATACCCAATAGGGACATATAAAATAATGAAGACAAAAACTAAATATAGCTTCGATAAATAGTTAAGCTTTCCCATTACGCATTTTGCCTCCTTCTGCACCCGCTGTAATCATCATAATTAGCCACATAAAGAAGATGAGAAAAACAGCGATTGTTGAGCCCATTCCCCAGTTTTGTGTGACAAGAAACTGTTGTTCAATTGCGGTTCCAAGTGTGATGACGTTATTTCCAGCAATTAATCGGGTAATCATAAATAACGATAAAGCTGGAATGAATACGACTTGTACACCAGATTTCACGCCGTTAATTGTTAATGGGAAAATGACACGCCAAAAAATTGTCCATGGTGTTGCACCTAAATCACGTGCTGCGTCAATGAACGAAGGCTGAAGTTTATCAATCGCATTAAATATCGGTAAAATCATAAAGGGAATAAAAATATATACTGCGACAACAATAAAACTAAATGATGTAAACAATAATTGTTGCTCGTTAAAACCAATAAATTGTAAAAAGCCATTGATCGGCCCATGTAAGCTTAATAAACCAATAAATGCATAAGCTTTTAGTAATAAATTAATCCACGAAGGAATAAGGATTAATAATAACCATAATTGTTTATGCTTTGTTTTAGTCAATAAATAAGCAGTTGGGTACGCGATGATGAGTGTGAAAAATGTAATTAAAAACGCATACCAAAATGAACTTATTGTTAACTTGAAATATGTGGACGTGAAAAAGTTTTGATAATTCATCAATGTAAAGTGTCCATCAAGGTCTAAGAAGGAATAGTAGCCAATTAACGCAATTGGCGCAATAACAAATAAAATGATCCAACTTAAATAGGGAATGTGTGCAACAGGACGTAATAAAGAATGTTTGTTCATATTTTGCCCCCTTTCATCATGTTCAACGGGTATTATTGCTTATGCATGACATGTAAATCTTCTGCATTAAATTGTAATCCAATGGTACTTCCAACAGGTGCTTTTTTCGTTGAATGGACGAGCCATTCATTGCCGTGTTCATCAAGGGTAATTAATTCATAATGGACGCCTCTAAATAATTGTGATGTTACTGTGCCCGTTATATTGCCGAATTCGGGTGTGGACATCATTAAGTCTTCAGGGCGTATGACGATATCTACTTGTTCACCAGCAGCAAAACCTTCGTTTGGATAGTTAAAAGTATGCCCAGAAAATTGTATAGATTGCTGGTCAATCACTGTACCTTCAACGATGTTTGATTCGCCAATAAAATCAGCAACGAAACGATTGATAGGTTGATCGTAAATGCTAAAAGGGCTCCCTGCTTGTTGGATGACGCCTTCATTCATCACGAAAATTTCGTCTGACATCGCTAAAGCTTCTTCTTGGTCATGTGTGACGAAGATAAACGTCTTCCCGAGGCGTTGTTGCAATTCTCGTAATTCCGATTGCATTGCCGTCCGTAATTTTAAATCTAATGCCGATAAAGGCTCGTCTAATAAGACGATATCAGGCTCATTCACAATCGCACGCGCAATGGCAACACGTTGTCTTTGCCCACCAGACATAGCCGTAATATCTTTCTTTCCAAAGCCTTCTAAATTCACAAATGAGAGTGCTTGATGCACGCGCTCGTCAATTTCTTTTTTCTTCATTTTTTTAATACGCAAGCCAAAAGCGATATTTTCAAAAACATTTAAATGCGGAAAAAGTGCATAATCTTGAAAAACTGTGTTGACTTGGCGTTTATTCGCAGGGACATCATTCATCTTTTCACCGTTGAAATAAATGTTCCCTTCAGTCGGTTCTAAAAATCCGGCAATGAGTCTTAAAATGGTTGTTTTTCCGCAACCAGAAGGTCCTAATAATGTGTAAAATTTTCCTCGT
The DNA here is from genome assembly GCA_035300865.1 of Sporosarcina sp. Lineage (GTDB taxonomy): Bacteria > Bacillota > Bacilli > Bacillales_A > Planococcaceae > Sporosarcina. The sequence goes on along the minus strand of DATGUZ010000057.1, from coordinate 262,846 downwards.
TTCATTGTAAAAGAAACGTCGTTCAAAACAGTGGTCTGTTCATCATATTTTTTAGTCACATGTTCAAATCGAATGATTGTCTCTGTCATTTATTTCCCTCTTTTCGTTTCTCTACTCTTTGGTCGTATAGGATATCCTGAGCGATTTCTTTTACATTTATCAAAGTTATTTTATTATACGTGAAGTTTACTGGAGTTTAAATAAAAAGAAATTGTTTTTCATCATTATTTTTAGATGCAAATAATTGAACATCAGCGCTGTTAAAAGTGCATTTAATTGGTTTGTAGAAGTTTTCTGGAGATTGAACCATTTTATGATCCGATTGCCTTAGGAAATTGCTATAATTGTGAGGTGTGATGATATGCATCATTTAATTGAAAAAAATGCACCATTATTTACGATGCGTGCGGTAATGCCAAAGGCTGGAATTGGTAAGATAGATTTAGCAGCCTACATGGAACAGAAAAAATGGATTATTTTGCTTTTTTATCCAGGAGATTTTTCGATCGAAACGCCTGCCTATATTACGATATTATCGGATCGCTACGAGGAATTCAAACGACAACAAGCGGAATTAATCGGTATTTCTACAGATACGATCTATACACATTTGGCATGGATACAATTGGATCGGCAACAAGGCGGGGTAGGCCCGATTCATTTTCCGCTTGCATCAGATCGGAATTTTGCGGTATCGACAGCTTATGGTGTGTTAAATCAAGAAGTAGGAATGCCGATAAAAACCATTTTTATCATTGATCCTACTGGGAAAATTCGATATATGAAACAATATCACCGACAAATCCATTATAATGTAGATGAAGTATTACAGGTGTTATCGAATTTGCAAAAGAACGAATAGAAAATACGTTGAGCAGTTGCGTTGTGATAGAGAGGAGTTCAGTAAGGCATGAAAAAGGAATATGTAGTCATTGGACTAGGGAGATTTGGAGGAAGTATCGTTTCAGAATTAATGGAGTTAGAAGTAGATGTCATGGCGGTAGATATCAATCCGACAATTGTTGATGAGTATGCAGATATTGCAACACAAGCAGTAGTTGCTGATACGACAGATGAAGCGGTACTGAAATCATTAGGGATTCATACAGTTGAACATGTGATTGTTGCAATTGGAGAAAATATTCAAGCGAGTATTTTAACAACATTAATTTTAAAAGAGCTAGGCGTTCCATATTTAACGGTGAAAGCACAAAATGATCACCATGAAAAAGTGTTGCGGAAAGTAGGGGCTGACAAAATTGTCAGGCCCGAACGAGATATGGGCGTTCGCGTGGCAAATAATGTCGTCTCAAATAATATCCTTGATTATTTAGAGCTATCAGAAGAACATTCAATTGCTGAGTTGCATGTTTCCGGAAAAATTGTAGGCCATTCTCTGATTGAATTAGATGTGCGTGCAAAATATGGCGTCAATATTGTAGCGATTCGCCGTAAAAATGATATTCTTGTATCGCCACAAGCAAATGAAGAGCTTCAATTTGGGGATATTTTGATCATCATCGGTTCTGATGATGATATTCATCAATTTGAGAAAAAAATGTTTCATTTCTAATTTAGGAAAGCATGCCCCAAAAACAAAAATGATGCATCTCTGTAGAGAATGCATCATTTTTATTTAACTTATTTTTGTTCCAGCTTCATTTTTACACTTCTAAAATAACTGGCAAAATCATTGGTTTACGTTGTGTACGTTCATATAAATATGGATGGAGTACATCAATCATATTCGATTTTAACGCAGGAAGTTGAACTTTGTCTTGTTCATCAATTTTACTTTGTAAATGTTTCGTAAGCATTTGTTGTGCTACTTGAATCATATCACCTGATTCACGCATGTAGACAAAACCACGTGAAATAATATCGGGGCCTGAAACAACTCGTTTTTTCTTCTTATCAATCGTTGCAACAACAATGACAAGACCGTCTTCTGATAGCATTTTACGGTCACGTAATACAACGTTTCCGATATCACCAATACCACTTCCGTCGATATATACATCTCCAGAAGGGATTTTACCAGCGATTCTTGCACTGTCTTCTGTTAGAGCTAAGACGTCACCGTTCCCTAAAATAAAGTTATTTTCTTCTGGAACACCGCAATCCATTGCAAGTTCAGTATGCATTTTCATCATACGATATTCACCGTGGATTGGCATAAAATACTTCGGTTTCATTAAACGTAACATTAGTTTTTGTTCTTCTTGTGAACCATGTCCAGATGTGTGGATTTGGTCAAGAGAACCTTGCAGTACTTCTGCACCTGCACGGAATAAAGAATCAATGGTTTTATTCACACTTAACGTGTTTCCTGGAATTGGTGAAGATGAGAAAATAACTGTGTCGCCAGGATGAATTTGCACTTGACGATGCGTACCGTTCGCAATTCTAGATAAAGCTGCCATAGGTTCTCCTTGGCTTCCTGTACATAAAATCATGACTTCTTTCGCTTGTAAGCCATTTAAAGCACGTGTATCAACAAATAAGTCTTTCGGTGCTTCAATATAGCCAAGCTCACGACCAATTCGAATCGCATTATCCATACTTCGACCGAATACCGCAATTTTACGATTATTTTCCAGTGCAGCATTAATGACTTGTTGTAATCGATAGATATTTGAAGCGAACGTTGCAAAAATGATACGACCTTCTACTTTTCTGAAAATGTCATTAATATTGTCGCCTACTTTACGTTCAGATATTGTAAAGTTTGGAATTTCAGCGTTTGTACTATCTGATAATAAGCAAAGAACTCCTTCGCCACCAATTTGAGCCATTTTTGTTAAGTTTGCTGGTTCTCCAACTGGTGTGAAATCAAATTTAAAATCACCTGTATGGACGATATTGCCAGATGGTGTTTTAACGATGACACCAAAAGCATCTGGAATACTATGGGTCGTTTTATAAAATGTAACAGAAGTCTTTCTAAATTTAATGACATCATCTTCGTCAATTGGAATCAGTTTTGTAGAGCCAAGTAAACCGTGCTCATCTAGTTTATTGCGTAATAAACCGAGTGCAAGTTTACCGCCATATACTGGAACATTTACTTTACGTAATAAGTAAGGAATACCACCGATATGGTCTTCGTGTCCATGAGTAACGAATAGCCCTTTGATTTTATCGATATTACGTTCTAAATAAGTGTAATCAGGAATGACGTAATCAATTCCTAATAGTTCATCGTCTGGAAATTTAATCCCAGCATCAATTAAAATAATTTCATCTTGAAACTGAACACCGTACGTGTTTTTTCCGATTTCACCTAGCCCGCCTAGTGCGAAAACGCCTGTTTCATTGTTTTTTATAACGTTCATGTATTAAACCTGCTCTAGCTCAAAATGAGGAGAAGCTTGTTCGTATTCGAGGTGTTTGCCTTCTAATAATTGAATGTACTCGATATTGATGTTACGTCCTTTTAATAGCTGACGAACTTCTTGTTCAGAACTCGCTTCAATGTACATGCTCACTGTATTTTCGCGGACTGGTACTTCTAGCATGTTTTCTTGATAGTAAATTTTGTAAATCATATTATGCTCTCCTTTTTTACGTTCAATATAAAGTCATTTCCTTTATAGTATCACGTTAAATAATGAAAATAAAGAAAAGCCGACTAAATAATATAGCCGGCTAAAAGGTTACGCGATTTTCTTTTTCCCGAGGATGCCATTGAGCCGTTTCAATACTTTTCGTTTAAGGCGTTTATACATGGCAATCTCCCTCCTTATTACAACAAATTATACATCATTTTGAATGTTCTGTAAAGTTCGTTGTTTAACAGAAGGGGCTTTTTTTATCGCTCAAAAGGAACTGCACCTGGAATTTCTTCGAATGGATTCTTTTCATTAATATGATCGTAAAACATCACACCATTTAAATGATCCAGTTCATGTTGGAAGGCAATTGCAGGAAGTCCTTTTAAACGCATTTTAAATTCATTGCCATCTAAATCAAAAGCTTTAATGGTTACTCTTGAATATCGCGGTACATATCCTTCAATGACGCGGTCGACAGATAGGCAACCTTCTCCAGCTGTAATATACGTTTTTTCAACGGAATGACTAGCAATTTTAGGATTAATTGCAATGAAACTTGTTTTGTTATGCTCCTCTTCAATGTGTAATGCAAACATTCTAACTGACGCGTCTACTTGAGGCGCGGCAAGTCCGATTCCTGGTCTTAATCCATATTTTTCGGCAAGTTCATCGTCTTGACTATTTTGTACATATTCTAATAAATCTATACCAAGTTGACGTTCTTCTTCGGTTAACGGAAAAGTTAACGCCTCTGCTTTTTTTCGTAAAGTTGGATGACCCTCACGGACGATGTCTTTCATCAAAATCATTTTGAACACCCTTTCATACAATTTCTATTGTTATCCTATTGTAACGCAAAAAAAGTTTGAATGTAATTGCGAGGTTGCTTGAATTATAAAAAATAACTGTCTATAATTTGTAGTAATTTATAGAAGGGATGATCATGTTGCGAAAATTACCGGTGTATATTGCAATATCAATCGTAAGTTTACTTTTGTTGGCAGGATGTACGCGTAACACGCCAGAAGGTGCACTATCAAAAGTATTAAGTGAAATGTATGATGAAGAAGAAAGTTATCGTAATCACCAAGAACAATTAAATGAGTTGGAAAAAGAAGAACAACAATTATTTGATGAAACGGTGGAATTAGATCAAGAAAAGCAAGAAAAAGTCGATCAAAATATTGAAAAGTTGCAGTCACTTCTGAAAGAACGTCAAGATAAAATAAAAGAAGAAGATGCCGCGATGAAAAAAGCGAAACAACTTGTCGAAGATATTGAAAGTGTTGAATCAGATGTTCCAAAAGCTCAAAAAGAATCAGTTGAACAATTAAAAGAAATTATCCTGAATCGTTACGATGCTCATGGTGCATTAGTAGAAGAATATGAGGCATTAATCCAGTTACAAAAAGAACTTTATACGTTACTAGCAAATGAGCAATCGGATGTCGTAAAAGTAGAAGAGCAAGTACATAACGTCAACACGCAAAATGAAGCGGTTATGAAAGCAGTTGAGAAGTTTAATGAGTTTACAGAACAATTAAACGAACAAAAAGATCAAACATTCAAACAGCTAGCGTCACAAGAATAAAAGATGTTAAAACGGGTACATACACAATGTATCCGTTTTTTTCTATTATAGTACAGAATTGTTTTTGTGATAGTACAGTTTCAAGAAAATTGTATTTTAAAATAATTTCAAAAAGGGATTCGGGCTATGGCGTAATCAATGTTTGACCGTATAGAAGAATTTAAGTATACTTATATTTGAATGAATTGTACTACTTGTTACGAATGTAATTCATAATACAGATATAAAGGAGAGTTGCCGAAGATGGCTGCAAAAAAAGATAAGCAGTTCGATCCAGTGAAAACACTGCAAGAGATCGAAGAGAAATTTGAAATGGTTCAAATTCTGAATGAAGACGGCGAAATTGTAAATAAGGATTTGGTGCCGGATTTAACGGATGAGCAATTAGTTGAACTAATGTCACGTATGGTTTATACACGCGTACTTGACCAACGTTCGATTTCGTTAAACCGCCAAGGACGTTTAGGTTTCTATGCACCGACAGCTGGGCAAGAAGCATCTCAATTAGCATCACATTATGCATTAGAAAAAGAAGATTTTATTTTACCTGGTTACCGTGACGTGCCACAAATGATCTGGCATGGTTTGCCACTATCTATGGCATTTTTATGGTCACGCGGACATTTCCAAGGAAGCATTATGCCTGAAGGATTAAATTTATTCCCACCACAAATTATTATCGGTGCTCAGTACATTCAAGCTGCAGGTGTGGCGTTAGGATTCCAAAAACGCGGTACGAAAGCAGTTGCAATGACGTACACAGGTGATGGTGGTACTTCACAAGGTGACTTCTATGAAGGGATTAACTTTGCTGGTGCATATAACTCACCTGCAATTTTTGTTGTACAAAACAACCAATATGCAATCTCAACTCCAAGACATGTACAAACAGCTGCAAGTACATTAGCACAAAAAGGTGTGGCTGCAGGAATTCCAAGCATTTTAGTAGACGGAATGGATCCATTAGCTGTTTATGCTGTAACAAAAGATGCGCGTGATCGTGCGATTAATGGAGAAGGACCAACGTTAATTGAAACATTCTGTTACCGTTACGGACCACATACGATGGCTGGAGATGATCCAACACGTTACCGTACATCAGAAACAGACAATGAGTGGGAAAAACGTGACCCACTAATTCGTTTCCGTAAATATTTAGAAGAAAAAGGTATTTGGTCGAAAGAACAAGAAGATGAAGTAATTGAAAAAGCAACTGAAGAAATTAAACAAGCAATTAAAGAAGCAGATGCGGCTCCTCGTCAAAAAGTGAGCGACTTCATTAAAATTATGTATAAAGGTGACTTACCTTATAACTTGAAAGAACAACTTGAAATTTACGAAGAGAAGGAGTCGAAGTAACCGATGGCACAAATGACGATGATTCAAGCGATTAATGACGCTATGAAAACAGAGTTAAAAAACGATGAAAACGTTCTCGTCTTCGGTGAAGACGTAGGCGTTAACGGCGGAGTGTTCCGTGCGACGGAAGGTTTACAAAAAGAATTTGGTGAAGATCGTGTATTTGATACACCATTGGCAGAGTCTGGTATTGGTGGGTTATCAATTGGTTTATCATTAACAGGTTTCCGACCAGTAATGGAAATCCAGTTCTTTGGGTTCGTTTTTGAAGTGATTGATTCAATTAGCGGACAATTAGCACGTATGAGCTTTAGAAGTGGCGGTCGCTACAATGCACCGGTAACAATTCGTTCACCATTTGGCGGTGGAGTTGCAACGCCTGAAATGCATGCAGATAGTTTAGAAAGCTTAATGGCATCTCAGCCAGGTATAACAGTTGTAATTCCTTCAACGCCATATGATGCAAAAGGGTTATTAATCTCTGCAATTCGCGATGACAACCCAGTTGTTTATTTAGAACATATGAAACTATATCGTTCATTCCGTGAAGAAGTTCCTGAGGAAGCATACGCAATTCCATTAGGGAAAGCGGATGTAAAACGCGAAGGTACTGATTTATCGATTTTCACATACGGAGCAATGGTTCATGAAAGCTTAAAAGCTGCTGAAGCATTAGAAAAAGAAGGATACTCTGTGGAAGTAGTTGACTTACGTACAGTCCAACCATTAGATATCGATACAATTGTCGCTTCTGTAGAAAAAACAAATCGTGCGATTGTTGTTCAAGAAGCACAAAAACAAGGTGGTATTGCAGCGAACGTAGTAGCTGAAATTACAGAGCGTGCAATTTTAAGCTTGGAAGCGCCAGTATTACGTGTTGCAGCACCAGATACAATTTATCCATTTGCACAAGGGGAAAATACATGGTTACCAAATGCAAATGATGTCATTGAAACTGCGAAAAAAGTATTAACATTTTAATTGATAGAATGATAAAAAGGAAGGGTGAATCTCGTGGCATTTGTATTTCGATTACCGGATATTGGAGAAGGTATCCACGAAGGTGAAGTCGTAAAATGGCTAGTTGAAGAAGGTCAAAAAATTGAAGAAGATGACGTGCTATGTGAAATTCAAAACGACAAATCTGTTGTTGAAATTCCATCACCAGTAGCTGGTACGATTGAAAAAATTCTTGTAAATGAAGGCACAGTTTCAGTAGTAGGTGATCCGTTAATCCAAATTGACGCACCAGGCTATGAGCACCTTTATGAAGAAAATCAGGGCGAAGCTGAAACGGAAGCTCAAGTTCAAGGCACGGCAGAAGAAGGCGAAGAAGTTGCGAAAGAAACACAAGACACAGAAGAAACAGAAGCGCCAAAAGCATCAGAAGAAGCGGATGTAGATACAAGCCGTCGCATTATTGCGATGCCGTCTGTGCGTAAATTTGCACGTGAGCAAGACGTAGATATTCGTCAAGTTGTAGGGACAGGTAAAAATGGTCGTATTTTAAAAGAAGATATCGAAGCATTCTTATCTGGTGACCAAGGTGTAACGGAAGAAGAATCAGTAGAGAAAGCAGCGCCAGCAGCTGAGAAAACAGCTTCACAATCGGCTGTTTCAACTGAAGGTGAGTTCCCAGAAACACGTGAAAAAATGTCGAGCATTCGAAAAGTTATCGCAAAAGCGATGGTAAACTCGAAACATACGGCTCCACATGTTACATTATTAGATGAAGTAGATGTTACTGAACTCGTTGCACACCGTAAAAAGTTCAAAGACATTGCGGCAGAACAAGATATTAAACTAACATACTTACCATATATCGTAAAAGCATTAGTAAGTACGTTACGTGAGTTCCCAGCGTTCAATACATCTTATGATGATGAAACGGAAGAACTCATTCATAAGCATTATTATAATATCGGAATTGCGGCAGATACGGACCGCGGACTTCTCGTACCTGTTATTAAACATGCTGATCGTAAATCGATCTTCGCAATTTCGAAGGAAATTAGCGAACTTGCAGTGAAGGCTCGTGACGGTAAATTATCAGTAGCTGAAATGAGCGGTGCATCAACATCAATTACAAATATTGGTTCGGCAGGCGGACAATGGTTCACACCAATTATTAACCATCCTGAAGTTGCGATTTTAGGAATTGGCCGTATTGCAGAGAAACCAATTGTTAAAGACGGTGAAATTGTTGCAGCACCAATGCTTGCACTATCATTAGTATTCGACCATAGAATTATGGATGGAGCTACTGCGCAACACGCACTGAACCACATTAAGAGATTGCTAAATAACCCAGAACTTTTATTAATGGAGGCGTAAGAAAATGGTCGTAGGAGATTTCCCAATTGAGATTGACACACTTGTAGTAGGAGCTGGTCCAGGAGGATACGTTGCAGCAATTCGCGCAGCACAACTTGGACAAAAAGTAACAATCGTTGAAAAAGATGAATTAGGTGGCGTTTGTTTAAACGTTGGTTGTATTCCATCAAAAGCATTAATTTCAGTAGGTCAACGTTATGTTGATGCACAAGAATCAGATGTAATGGGGATTACAGCATCTGATGTTAAATTAGACTTTGCGAAAGCACAAGAGTTTAAAAATGGTGTTGTTTCTCGTTTAACTGGCGGTGTTGAAGGATTACTAAAAGGTAATAAAGTAGACATTGTAAAAGGTGAAGCGTTTTTCGTTGATGAAAACACTGTACGTGTAATGGACGATAACTCTGCTCAAACTTACAAATTCAAACATGCAATTATTGCAACGGGATCTCGTCCTGTTGAAATTCCAAGCTTCAAGTTCTCAGAGCGTGTATTAAGCTCTACTGGCGCGCTAAACTTAGAAGAAGTACCAGGTAAACTAGTTGTAATTGGTGGCGGCTATATTGGTACTGAATTAGGTTCAGCATATGCTAACTTAGGTTCTGAAGTAACAATTATCGAAGGTGCTAAAGATATTTTAGCTGGATTCGAAAAACAAATGACGCAAATCGTCAAAAAAGGTCTGAAGAAAAAAGGCGTAGAAATTGTTACAAATGCATCTGCTAAAGGCGTTGAAGAAACTGACAACGGTGTGAAAGTAACATACGAAGCGAAAGGCGAAGAAGTAACTGTTGAAGCGGATTACGTGTTAGTAACAGTTGGTCGTCGTCCAAACACTGATGAGCTTGGTTTAGAGCAAGTTGGTGTAACAATGTCTGAACGCGGACTTGTTGAAGTTGACAAACAATGTCGTACAAATGTTTCATCAATTTTCGCAATTGGGGATATCGTTGCAGGTCCACAATTAGCACATAAAGCTTCTTATGAAGCAAAAATTGCGGCTGAAGCAATTTCAGGTGAAAAATCTGAGGTTGATTACTTAGCAATTCCAGCAGTATGCTTTACAAGCCCAGAATTAGCTACAGTTGGTCTAAATGAACAACAAGCAAAAGATGAAGGTTATGAAGTTGCTGGCGGACGTTTCCCATACGCGGCAAACGGACGTGCGATTGCATTAGATGCTACTGATGGATTTGTGAAATTAGTAGCACGCAAAGAAGACGGTTTACTATTAGGTGCACAAATCGTTGGAGAAAATGCATCTGATATGATTGCTGAATTAGGCTTAGCAATTGAAGCGGGTATGACGCTTGAAGATATTGCAATGACAATTCATGCACACCCTACATTAGGCGAAATCACAATGGAAGCAGCGGAAGTTGTTTTAGGTAAACCAATCCATATGATGTAATAAAAGTTTCAAAGCTTACGAGGAATCATTCCTCGTAAGCTTTTTTGCATTCAATCGTTCTAGAGATTGCATAGTAGACATACAATAAAGTTGGAATAAGTTATGAAAGGGGATTGTATGTCAAATAAGCATCATGGAGAACATGATAAAAAGAACGACAAAAAACACGATAAAAAACAACAGCAAATGGATGCATTTAAACATGCGAATACTGGAAAAGGAAAAAAGTTAACGACGGATGGTGGTACAAAAGTATCGAATGATCGGTGGTCTTTACGGGCTGGAAAACGTGGTCCGACTTTACTGCAAGATTTTCAGTTTTATAAAAAACAATCTCATTTTAATCGAGAACGTATCCCAGAAAAAGTGGTGCATGCCAGAGGCGACGGTGTCTACGGTGAATTTGAGTTATACAAATGCTTAAAAAATCTTACACGCGCGAAGTTTTTGCAAGGTGCAGGAAAGAAAACGCCTGTATTTGTCCGTTTCTCGAATTTTATTGGGAGTAAAGGGTCGAAGGATACAGCAATTGACATAAGAGGTTTTGCAACAAAGTTTTATACAGAAGAAGGAAACTACGATATGCTCGCTTTATCATTTGCCATTTTTTCTATTATGGATGCGATGAAATTTGCAGATTTTGTGCATGCCGTCAAGCCTAATCCAAAAACGGATGTCCCACAAGCAACCGTTGCCCATAATAATGCATGGGATTATGTAACAAGTAATGAAGAAATTGCGCATTTTATTATGTGGCTAATGTCAGATCGAGGACGTCCGAGAAGTTGGCGGATGATGGAGGCGTGGCCAGTCAATACGTTTCGTTTTATCAATGAAGAAGACAAAGCGACATTCGTTCGATTTGTTTGGAAACCTTTACTAGGTGTTCATTCTTTACTACTTGATGAGGCGAATATTATTGGTGGCGTTGACCCTGACTATCATCGACGCGATTTACATGAAGCGATTAAAAAAGGTGCCTACCCACAATATGAGCTTGGAATCCAATTGATTGAAGAGAAAGACGAATTCGCCTATGATTTTGACATTTTAGATGACACGAAACTGTGGCCTGAAGAAGAAGTGCCTGTGGAAATCATTGGGAAATTAACACTCAATAGACTTGTAGATAATCATTTTGCAGAAGAAGAACAAGTTTCATTTGACCCTTCAACAGTTGTACCTGGGATTGATTTTAGTAATGATCCCGTGTTACAAGGAAGAGCATTCGCGTATCGGGATACGGACTATCATCGTTTAGGAACTGGAAATATTAATAATATCCCGATTAACCGTCCAATTGCTGAAGTGAATTATAATCAGCGAGATAGTTATTCACGTTATAGAATCGATGTAGATGATGTCAATTATCATGAAAATCAATTGGCAAATAACACGCCAGCAGAGACACCTCCGTCAAAAGGAGGCTATTCACATGCAAAAACAAACGTCGAAGGTGAAGTGACACGTGAACGCCCCGGACCCTCTTTTAATGATTTTTTCACGCAACCAAGATTATTTTGGAATAGTATGTCTCAAGGTGAACAGGAAAGAATTATCGAGACATTTACATTTCATCTCGGTTATGTAGATGATCCAAAAGTCCGGCAACGTGTGGTAAACATGTTTGCAAATGTTGACACAGGCATGGCTCGAAAAATCGCCGAAAATATTGGGGTAGTAAAGCCGACGATTCAAAACGTGAATCAATCTAAAAAATCAGCTGTTTTAAGTTTAGAAAATACAATATTTCTACCCAATACATTAAAAGTTGGTGTTTTAGTCACAACAGGATTTGATGGTGATGAAGTTCAAAAAACATTAGAAGCATTAAAAAAGCAAGGGGTATTTTATGAAATTATTAGCGAAACGATGGGAGAAGTGCAAGGGAGTGATGGGGTGACCCTTCGCGTCGATAAGCCATTTGTCTCGACCGCGCCAGTACTTGTTGATGCGTTATATGTTGTAGGAGGCACTGGGAAAATTCCGACGGCATTTACACAGTCAACGGTGCAATTTGTGAATGAAGCCTATCGACATTACAAACCAATTGGTGTAGCGAAGACAGGGGAACGCTATATTCATGCAACAAAGCATAATAACTTAGCGGGTGTTATTTACGCAACAAAAACAAAAGACTTTTCTGAGCAATTCATTCAAGCGATTGCGAAACAAAGATTTTGGAATCGAACATGATTGAGAAAAATGCGTTTGCCTTAACAAGGTGAACGCATTTTTTGAATCATAGTTATGCATACATGTTTTGTGAAATAGATAGACGTGGTCGAATACACTCACTTTGTGTATGCGTAAAATGTTTGTGGGGAGAATGTAACAGCCAATCACCATATTGATTTTCGTTTCGATTGTGGTGCTTGCCCTGGGCACGGCTTCAGCCTCCTCGTCGCTACGCTCCTGTGGGATCTTCAGCTCGTGCTGTTCCCGCAGGCATCACCACATCTCCACTTCAATCAATCGGTAAATAGGTTAGCAATCATATGTTGAAGACCTAGCTATCTAAACATGAAAAAATGGCTCTCTTCTTGTATCGTGAAGTTTGCGACAACCTCACTTTGTTCACGGATTTATCATGATGACAATTATGCTAAACTTAAAGTATATTCGACAAAACATGAGAAAAGGGTTTTGATTCATCTTGTCGAAATCAATAAACGGGGGTGTTATGAATGGAATGGAAAACAAGAGTAACAGAAGCATTTGGGATTCAATATCCTATTGTACAAGGAGGACTTGCTTATTTAGCATATGCGGATCTTTGTGCTGCCGTTTCAAATGCAGGTGGGTTAGGTCAAATTACAGCAATGAGTTTAGGTTCACCGGAGGAATTAAAGCAAGAAATTCGTAAAGTGAAGCGAATGACAGACCGCCCATTTAGTGTGAACTTCGCCATTGGGCAACATGGTCGACCGTTTGCGCATATGGTAGAAGCGGCATTAGAAGAAAATGTTAAGATTATGTCTATTACAGGTGGAAATCCAACGCCATTTTTTGAGTTATTAAAAGGGACTGATGTGAAAGTGTTAGTGCTTGTAGCAGCGAAGCGACAAGCAATCAAAGCAGAAGAACTCGGTGCAACAGCTGTTATGGTTGTCGGGCAAGAAGGCGGTGGTCATTTAGGACGTGATGATGTGGGTACAATGGTGTTAACGCCACAAGTCGTTGATGCTGTATCCATTCCAGTGATTGCTTCAGGTGGAATAGGAGACGGTCGTGGATGGATGGCGGCCCATGCACTTGGTGCAGAAGGTATTGAAATGGGCACTCGATTTATCGCAACAAAAGAATGTGTTCATGCTTCAGAAGCATATATCCAAGCGCTATTAAATAGTGATGAAACGAGTACAACGGTCATTAAGCGTACAATTGGCGCACCTGCTCGTGCATTGATAAATCCTTGGACGGAAAAGATTTTAGCGTTAGAAAGTGAACAGGTTGGCTATGAAGGACTAAAAGAATACATAAGTGGTGCAGCCAATCGCCAATTCATTTATGATGGAGATGAAGAGCGAGGTTTCGGTTGGGCAGGTCAGGTTGCATCGATGATTAAGGATGTACCGACAGTTGAGGAATTATTGAATCGGATGGTAAAAGAAGCCGAAGCAATTCGCTCAAATTGGAATTTTAATTAGTATGAGGAGTTCGATAAAATGGAGTATTCATATCCAATCCGTACCGACTGGTCAACGGAGGAAATGATTGACGTGACAACTTTTTTTACGCTCATTGAAGAAGCGTATGAAGCGGGCGTTAGTAGTGAAAAAGTAAAGCAAGCCTATCAGCAATTTAAAGTGATTGTTCCGTCAAAGTCGGAAGAGAAAACATTATTCCGCGAGTTTGAACAATCGAGTACGTATAAAAGTTACCCGATTGTAAAAGAAGCTTTAGCAGCTACAGAAGATACAAAGATTATTAGAAAGTAATAGCATGATGGGGAGCTGATCAACCCTAAAAAGCAGGTTAGAAAATGTGTCATCTTCTAACCTGCTTTTTTTAAGTTTTATTTGGGATGTGCAGTTATCCTCTTAGCATAAACTTGTATGAGAAATAATCTTCGGTATGGACAGCTTTTCTTTTACAGTTCTTTTGAGACCATTTTATTGTAAATGGGGATGAGTTTATCGAATGTGTCCTCGGCAATATTCATAAATTGTTCTTCTGTTAATGTTGTAGCATCTTCTTTTGAGATATGGCGTCCAACTAAAAACTCTGCTTTTTTAACGGTTTGCAATCGTGTAAGTAATGCTTCTACCCCTTCTGAACCGATTTCTTGGATATTTGAAGCTTCTGGCTTCATATGGTCACCTGAAACGATGAAGTCTACTGGTAATGATTGTAAGCTGTTTAAATCATGTAAAAATCGTTCAGCAATCCCTTTTTTGTCTGGATTTTCATAAATCACTGCGACGACCATAAATAGATGTGATTTCCATAAGCCGATTTGGAAATGAGGTAATGCTTTGTAGCCTCTTTTAGATGGCGCCATTGCTACCCAACTATCTGATGGTGGATTTACTGTTCTTCTTGCATGTTTGGCAACGTGTGGAAAAAACTCATCTCCACCTTCTGCTGAAAATTTCGCTGCAAAATGGGCACCTAATTGATGAAATTTCGGTTGAACTCTTGTTTGCAGTGCATGCATCCGATTGTCTAGACCATCTATTGTAAAGACGTCAAAATCTTCTTCTACCCAAAAGCTTTGTTTTGTTTCCATACAACTTTCACTCCTTAAAAAATCATACGTTTATCATAACAAAACTTTGGGAATAATAAACTTAACAAGGCTCAAGACTAAAGATGCGAGCTTGACCAAACATATGCTAATGATAATCGGTACAGTGAGCAAAAAAGGATTAATAAGGGGTGGAACAATTATGAAACAAGTCGTTCATCTAATCAGAAAAGCTGACGTTGAAAAAGAGTATGTGGAAGTGTTGCATCTTGAGCTCGATTACGAATTAGCGAGTTTATATGATGCGATGGAAAGAAAAGATGAGATTGAAATGCAGAAAAGTAAAAAACGCTTAAAAGAAATTCATAAAGAACTTGAAGTACTAAATGGCTTTGCGCGTTGAAAAAAGGATTTACAAGCTTGAACATTCATTTACGCATTCGAGAAACTCCGAATAGGTAAATGAATGTTTTTTTGTTATACTTAAAAGAAAGTGTGTATGGGTTGACACAAAGGGAAAATGATTCATGAAGGACATTAACCGTTTTTGCCCTGTTGAAAAAGTGGGAGGAAATGATATATGGATTTAAATGAAATGGATAAATTTGCTAAATCAATGGTCAAAGAAGCTGGTCATAAAATTAGGCATTCATTTTTTAGTACGATTGAAATAAATACGAAATCAAATCTGAATGATTTAGTCACGAATATAGACAAAGAAATTGAACAGTTTATGATTCGAAAAATCCAACAACAATATCCAGCGCATCGTATTTTAGGGGAAGAAGGGTTTGGACATGTTGTTGAATCTTTACAGGGAGTTGTTTGGATTGTAGATCCGATAGATGGAACATTAAATTTTGTCCATCAGCAACGTAATTTCGCCATATCTGTAGGGGTTTATATTGATGGTGTAGGAATGTTAGGCTATATCTATGATGTAGTGAGAGATGAACTTTATAGCGCTGAAAAAGGAAAAGGTGCTTACGTGAATGACGAACGGCTACCAATGATCGAGCAGCAATCTATACATAAAGCAGTCATCGGAATGAATGCACGTTGGTTGGCACCGAATCGCTTTCAGTTACAAACGCAATTATTCCGTGTTGTAGCAGATTGTCGTAGCACACGTTCATATGGATCTGCTGCGTTGGAAATCGCGTATGTAGCTTCTGGAAAATTGAATGGTTATATTTCTTTTAATTTATCACCTTGGGATATTGCGGGTGGTGCAGTGATTGCGCAAGAAGTTGGGGCAATTGTTTCAACAGTAACTGGAGCGCCTGCAAATTATTTAACAGCGGATACATTTATCCTTGCGAATGAAGTGTTACATGACCAGTTACTCAATGAATATTTACGCACATAATGCATGAAAAAAACTCCTAGACGATATACAATTTAGTGTCGTCTGAGGAGTTTTTTTATTCGTTATAAAGTTCCTGCTTCGCGCATTTTCTTTTTCGTTTTAAAGCCGTAGCCCATAATTAAAATGAGCGCAACAATTGACATTGCAATTCCTATAATGCTGCTTCGTGCGATAAAGACGCCGATGCTACACATTGCTAGGACAGCACCAATTGCATATAAAACGAATATCCACTGTATATCTTTCAAATAAATAACCTCCGCCATTTAAAAAAATGTTATAAAGTCGGTTCTTATGCTATAATATCACAGTTAGATGTACTTTAAAAAGAATAATGGAGTGAAAATATGACTATACAACGTGATGATTTAAGAAATATCGCGATTATTGCACACGTCGATCATGGAAAGACGACGTTAGTAGACCAATTATTAAAGCAGTCGGGGATTTTTCGTTCAAATGAACAAGTTGAAGATCGCGCAATGGATTCAGATGATATTGAACGTGAACGTGGAATTACAATTTTAGCGAAAAATACAGCAATTAATTATAAAGATAAAAAAATTAACATTTTGGACACACCGGGACATGCGGACTTCGGTGGAGAAGTTGAACGTATTTTAAAAATGGTTGATGGGGTCATTTTAGTCGTCGACTCATATGAAGGCTGTATGCCACAAACACGCTTTGTATTGAAGAAAGCGCTAGAGCAGAATATTAAACCAATTGTTGTTGTCAATAAAATTGACCGTGAATTTGCACGTCCGGATGAAGTTGTTGATGAAGTGTTAGAATTATTCATTGAATTAGATGCCAATGATGAGCAGTTGGATTTTCCAGTCGTATATGCATCAGGGTTTAATGGAACAGCTAGTTTATCTTCAAATCCAGCTGATCAAGAAGATACTTTAGAAGTGCTATATGATGCCATTATCGATCATATTCCAGCGCCGATTGATAACCATGAGGAGCCTTTACAATTTCAAGTATCATTACTGGACTACAATGATTATGTCGGTCGTATCGGTATTGGACGTATTTTCCGTGGCTCTATTAAAGTTGGACAACAAGTCACAATGATTAAACAAGATGGATCTTCTCAAAACTTTAGAATTACAAAGCTCATGGGATTCCTTGGCTTAAAGCGTGTTGAAATTACAGAAGCATTTGCAGGAGATTTAGTTGCGATTTCAGGAATTGAAGGCATTGACGTTGGTGATACGATTTGTCCAATTGATCATCCAGAAGCGCTACCGAAGTTATATATTGATGAACCAACACTACAAATGACATTTTTAGTCAATAATAGTCCATTTGCGGGACGTGATGGTAAATGGATTACAGCACGTAAAATTGAAGAACGTTTACATCAACAATTACAAACAGATGTCTCATTACGTGTTGAACCAATTGGTGCAGATGCTTGGACGGTATCTGGACGTGGAGAACTACATTTATCAATTTTAATTGAAAATATGCGTCGTGAAGGATATGAGCTTCAAGTATCTAAACCTGAAGTGATTATTCGTGAAGTAGACGGTGTACAATGTGAACCAATTGAACGTGTCCAAATCGAAGTGCCAGATGCGCATACAGGTGCGGTGATTGAGTCTTTAGGGCAACGTAAAGGTGAAATGATTGATATGGTCAATAATGGTTCGGGAACAGTCCGTCTTATTTTCCACGTTCCAGCACGTGGTTTAATTGGTTATTCAACGGAGTTTTTAACATTAACGAGAGGATACGGGATTTTAAATCATACGTTTGAAAGTTATGAACCAGTCGTTCAAGGAAATGTTGGCGGTCGTAAAAACGGTGTGCTCGTATCAATGGAAAATGGATCGGCAACTGCTTATGGTATTTTACATTTAGAAGAGCGTGGAACGATTTTCGTGGAACCAGGTACAGAAGTGTATGAAGGTATGATTGTTGGCGAAAATAGCCGTGATAATGATTTGGCAGTAAACTTAACACGTGCAAAACAAATGACAAATGTTCGTTCAGCAACGAAAGATCAAACAGTAACGATTAAAAAAGCAAAAATTATGACGTTAGAAGAATCTCTAGAGTATTTAAATGACGATGAGTATTGTGAGGTAACACCGACGTCGATTCGTTTACGTAAGAAAATTTTAAGTAAGAGTGAGCGTGAGCGAGCGGAAAAAAGAGCGAAAAAGCAATAATTGATTGTATTGATGCATGAAAGGAATGTGTTAAATGGATCCACAAGAAACGGATTTTGTCTTTGGGCGTATGTCCGGAATTTCGCGATTTATTTATGAGTGGTTAGGTACGACTACGTCAAGTGGTGAGGCAGATTATACACTTGCAGGATATGTTTTATTTGCGATTGTATTTATAATGTCAGTAATCGTTTATAAATTAGGATTTGCAAAAAAACTACCGTTTTATCAAAATCTAATTATTTATATTTTCTTGTTTTTAGGATGTTTAGTGTTAACATTCTTAGCCTTTTTCTTACCGATTATTGAAGGGTTAATCGTTGCGGCGCTTATTTTAATTGTGTACCGTGTACGCCGCATGTTTGACGATAAGTCCAAAGAAACGACCTCATAAAAAAGAGTTCGGGATAATTCCCGAACTCTTTTTTAAAAGCTTTTTTCAACAGGATGAGAACTTCTTCTGAAAATGAAATTTCCACTGTCTACTCTTTTTTTCGTGTTATTAGCAATTCTGTCGTGACAATTTATGCACATAAATGTTTGAATCGGGCGATTACGAAGGCGTTTTGCTTCAAGAATATGGTCGTCAAGCTCTTCAACAGTATCACAAATGACACATTTTACGCGCATAAAAAAACCTCCTATCTAATATTGATCTTCACGATGTTTTTAATGGGTTCATCTCGATTCGAACCGTCTTTTAACAAGATATAAACAGGTCCGTCTTCTTTGATCGGTTTCCCATCGATACAATATTTTAAAATAAATTCATCAACTTGTTCAATTGGAAAATCATATGCTTTGCTTGTTGAATCTTCGAAGCTAATCGTCGTCGCATCAGCTTTAGGAGATGCGTTTTTTAAGAAATGTTTTAAATAAATCCCATATGTGCCAGTAATGGTTTTTGTTAATTCGAATTCTTTTTCAGTTTCGATTGTTGGTGGAAATGTAGCACCTTCCATAATTTCCCGTGACCAATGTTTTCCAATGCTTTTTTTATATTCTTCTAATTCATCTTTCTCAACATAATCATCATTGAAATAATGGTCTAAATTTAAGCGGCGATCATCAAAAATCCATAAAGTTGGATCAAGTGTAATTGAATGTTCGACATGCCCTTGGATATGAATAACTGTTTGCAATGTATATTCTCCTAACTAAACAAAATTAAATGTACTTTCAGTATACATTGTTCCATAAAAATATGAAACTATCCAATTGTTGCAACTTCCTAATGATGAACTTCGTCGAAAAGATGTATGCAAAAAATATAGGGTATCGCTTGCATTTTTATGATGTGAAAGATACAATTTAAGAACAGTCAATTAATGACAGAAAAGCTTAATAATGGGGGCGTCCTCATGGATATAGAAACAGCAGAAACGTATCAAGAAAAAGCAATGCAGCAATTGCAAGAAGATGCAGACAAAATTGCACAGTTAATAAAAGTGCAAATGGATCATTTAACGATGCCACAGTGTCCATTGTATGAAGAAGTACTCGATACACAAATGTTTGGGCTAGCAAGGGAGATTGACTTTGCGGTGAAACTTGGCTTAATCGAGCGTAAACAAGGAAATGAGATTTTGTCATCGTTAGAAAAAGAAATGACCGTATTACATGATTTATATACGAACCAGTAAAGAAACTCAAACCATCTATGTTTGAGTTTTTTCTTTAGAGAAAGCTATATAATTGTTTGTAGTTCGATGAAAGTTATATTACAATAAATAACTACGATGAAACGATTTATGATGAAAGGAAAATGATGAAAAAGAGGAGTATTTTATATGCAAAAATATCGTAAACAATTCATTCGGAATTTTGATTTCCCACTCTTTTTTGTCTACTTAGCACTGATTTTATTTGGCTTAGTGATGATTTATAGTTCGAGTTTAGTGTGGGCAGTAGGACGATATGGATTTGAACCTGACCACTTTTTTAAGAAGCAAGTACAAAATTTAATGTTATCTGTGCCAGCATTTCTTTTCTTTGCTTTTTTCCCGTATAAGAATTATAAGAGGAAAAACATTATGATCGCTTCGGTCGTTGGGATGATTGGTTTATTATTGGCCGTTCATTTCTTCGGTTATGGTAAAGAACAATTAGGAGCTCAAAGTTGGATTCAAGTTGCAGGCGTGAATATTCAACCTTCAGAATTTGCGAAGATTATTATACTCATATATTTCTCAAGTGTATTTGCGAAAAAATATGAAAATGGTACATTGCAAAATATTCGAGAGTCTGTTGGACCACCAATTATCATTTTATTAATTGTTGTTGGACTCGTTATGTCGGAAACGGATATGGGGACATCTTTTATTATTGTTGTAGGTGCTCTATCGGTTATTGCGGCAAGTGGGATTAATCATAAAGGTGCTTTTAAATTACTTAGTATTGTTACCGTTTCTGCGGTTGCAGTAGGCAGCATCGTTTTATTTTTCTTATGGGATACAGTTATGACAGGCAGTCGTAAGGGGAGAATCTTATCTTATTTAAATCCTTTCGACTATGCATCAGGTTCCGGGTTTCAAATTGTCAATGGCTACATAGCCATTGGCTCAGGTGGTGTTACTGGTAATGGTTTAGGAGACTCTGTGCAGAAAATGGGGTATTTACCAGAACCGCATACAGATGTGATTATGGCTGTTATTTCAGAAGAATTAGGGATTTTTGGCGGTATTATTGTAATAGGTGGACTTGGTTTTATTGTTATTAGAGCCTTAACACTTGCGATAAAAGCGAAAGATCCACAAGCAAGAATGCTTGCAACAGGTATTGGTAGCGTCATTGGCATTCAAACATTTGTCAACTTAGGCGGGTTAATGGGAGTTATACCGCTTACGGGTGTACCGCTACCATTTATTAGTTATGGGGGAACTTCAGTTATTTTAATGTCAATAGCTGTTGGTATATTAATGAACGTTTCAATGTTCATTAAATATGAAAAAAAGAAAACTACATAGAGAGGGAAGTGGGATTGAGATGGGAAAAATCACTAAAATACTCGTAGCAAACAGAGGGGAAATCGCAATTCGTATATTTCGTGCCTGTACAGAATTAGAAATTGCGACGGTTGGAATTTATTCGGAAGAAGATAGCGGTTCGTTTCATCGTTACAAAGCTGACGAGTCTTATTTAGTAGGAGAAGGGAAAAACCCGATTGACGCGTATTTGGATATTGAAGGCATTATTCGAATTGCAAAAGAAAGTGGTGCTGATGCAGTTCATCCAGGCTATGGATTTTTATCAGAAAATACGCTATTTGCGCAACGATTGGAAGAAGAAGGGATTAAGTTTATCGGTCCCACTTCAACGCATTTACAAATGTTCGGCGATAAAGTAAAAGCGAGAGAGCAAGCAATCAATGCGGGTTTACCAGTTATTCCTGGAAGTGATGGTCCCGTTGCCACATTTGAAGAAGTGCTAACTTTCGGACAACAACATGGCTATCCGATTATGGTTAAAGCTTCTTTAGGTGGTGGAGGTCGTGGTATGCGAATTATTCATACGCCAGAAGAGGTCGAGCAAGCATTTGAAAGGGCGCGTTCTGAAGCGAAAGCGGCATTTGGTTCGGATGAGATGTATGTAGAGAAATTTATTGAAAAGCCAAAACATATCGAAGTGCAAATTATTGCGGACGAGCACGGAAATGTTGTGCATTTATATGAACGTGATTGTTCGATTCAACGGCGACATCAAAAAGTTGTAGAAATTGCACCATCCATATCTTTAAAGGATTCTTTGCGCCAAGACATTTGTCATGCGGCAGTGCAGTTAATGAAAAACATCGGTTATGTAAATGCGGGGACAGTAGAATTTCTAGTCGCGAATGATGCGTTTTATTTCATCGAAGTGAATCCGAGAATTCAAGTGGAACACACAATTACTGAGATGGTTACAGGTGTGGATATCGTTCACACGCAAATTCACATTGCAAATGGTAAGCGTTTACATGATGAGACAATTCAACTCCCAGAACAAAAGAACATCCCGTTATTTGGCTATGCGATACAATCTCGTGTCACGACAGAAGATCCATTAAACGATTTTATGCCAGATACAGGGAAATTAATGGTTTATCGTTCGGGGGGAGGATTTGGTGTTCGATTAGATGCAGGCAACGGTTTCCAAGGAGCAGTCATTACACCATATTATGATTCATTATTAGTGAAAGTATCGACTTGGGGAATGACATTCAAAGAAGCAGCGTCAAAAATGGATCGTAACCTACAAGAGTTTAGAATTCGTGGCGTTAAAACGAATATCCAATTTTTAGAAAATGTTGTACGCCATCAACAGTTTTTAATCGGTGATTATGATACGAGCTTTATTGATGAATCGCCAGAATTGTTTTTATTCCCAACGCGATTAGACCGTGGAACAAAAATATTAAACTATATTGGAAATGTAACAGTGAATGGTTTTCCTGGAATCGATGCACCATCAAAACCTGTTTTACATCCGCCACGTAAACCCAAAATTGATTTAGCAGCACCTGCACCAAATGGTACGAAGCAGATATTGGATACTGAAGGTCCAGAAGGTGTTGTGAAGTGGTTAAAAGCGCAACAGGATGTTTTATTAACGGATACGACATTCCGTGACGCTCATCAATCGCTATTGGCAACACGTGTCCGTACAGCTGATATGGTTGGAATTGCGCCGGAAACGGCTCGTATTATGAATGACTTCTTTTCATTAGAAGTATGGGGTGGTGCGACATTTGACGTTGCGTATCGTTTCTTAAAAGAAAATCCTTGGGATCGTTTATTGAAATTACGTGAACAAATGCCAAATGTGTTATTCCAAATGTTATTTAGAGGGGCAAATGCAGTAGGGTATACAAACTATCCCGATAATGTCATTCGTCAATTTGTGAAGAAATCTGCAGACGCTGGTATTGATGTATTCCGTATTTTTGATAGTTTAAATTGGATCAAAGGGATGGAAGTGGCAATTGATGCAACACGCGATGCAGGTAAAATTGCAGAAGCAGCAATTTGTTACACAGGTGATATTTTAGATCCGTCTCGAGATAAATATACAGTACAGTATTATACGCAAATGGCTAAAGAGCTTGAAGCTGCAGGTGCACATATTTTAGCGATTAAAGATATGGCTGGATTATTAAAACCTGAAGCAGCGTATCGTCTTGTGTCTTCTTTAAAAGATACGACTGATTTACCAATCCACTTACATATGCATGATACAAGTGGTAACGGCATTTACACGTATGCCCGTGCAATCGATGCTGGTGTAGATATTGTTGATACGGCTTTAAGTTCGATGGCCGGCTTAACCTCTCAACCATCTGCGAACTCCCTTTACTATGCATTGCAGGATAGCAAACGTACAGTTCGTGCGAATGGAGAGGGATTGGAAGAATTATCGAAGTACTGGGAAGATATCCGCAAATATTATCAACACTTTGAAAGCGGAATGATAAGTCCCCATACTGAAATTTATGCACATGAAATGCCAGGTGGGCAATATTCGAATTTGCAACAGCAAGCGAAAGCGGTTGGCTTAGGAGAACGTTGGGAAGAAGTAAAAGAGATGTATACACGTGTGAATTTAATGTTTGGAGATGTCGTTAAAGTAACCCCATCTTCTAAAATTGTAGGGGATATGGCATTATTTATGGTGCAAAATAATTTAGATGAAGAAGCGGTATTATCACGTGGTATGTCGATTGACTTCCCAGATTCGGTCATCGAATTTTTCAGTGGAAATATTGGACAACCACATGGAGGTTTCCCAGTTGATTTGCAAAAAGTAATCTTAAAGGATCGTAAACCAATTACGGTTCGTCCAGGGGAGTTATTGGAAGATGTAGATTTTGAACAGATGCAAAAAGAATTATTTGAGAAAACAGGACGTCCAGTGAATAGCCATGAAGTATTGGCACACGCATTATATCCAAAAGTATATGATGAATATTTAACGATGGTGAAACAATTCGGAGATGTTTCAGTGATTCCAACACCTGAGTTTTTATATGGTATGCGCTTAGGTGAAGAGGTTGAAATTGAAATTGAAAAAGGAAAAACGCTTATCGTTAAGCTGGTGTCGATTGGAGAGCCACAATCAGACGGAACGAGAATTATCTACTTCGACTTAAATGGACAACCTCGTGAAGTCGTGATTGAAGATGTGAATGTTGAGGCGAGTGATATTAAAAAGCCGAAAGCAGATACGTCGAACCCAACGCATATCGGTGCGACAATGCCTGGAACTGTATTGCAAGTAACGACGTCAGAAGGAGCTACTGTGAAGCGTGGAGAGCATTTACTCATTACTGAAGCGATGAAAATGGAGACAACAATTCAAGCACCTTATGATGGAATGGTCAAAGCCATTCATGTTCAAACAGGAGACTCGATTGCAACAGGGGATTTATTAATTGAAATGGTCGAACAATAAAAGCATAAATTAAAAAGGCTGGAGTCATTTCCAGCCTTTTTAGGGTTAAAAAAAGTTTATTCGGGAAACAATACAATATTCGTACGAATCATTTATTGTCCCTATCATTACGAGCGGTTTCGAAATACAAGTAAAATTAAGTACGTAAGCACACCGAATAATAAGGAGATAAACAGTGAGTGGAATAATGCTACGTATAAATTTAAATAGGTGAAGATTGATAATGCACCTGTAGTGACTTGACCAAGGACAAGTAAAAATGCACTAATCCATCCCCAATAAATGATTTTTTGATCTTTATAATGACGAATCGCATGGATTGTAATGTATAAAATCCACAGAAAAATAAGTCCAGCTGCGAAACGGTGTCCCATTTGTACCCATTCATTGAAACGCGTTGGCAATCCAATTGCGCTATTGTCACAAAACGGCCAGTCTAAACAAACAAGTTCTGAATTGGTATGTCGAACGAGTGCACCTGTATAGACAACGATGTATGAATAAATCGTGACACCAACAGTATGCCATTTGAGCTTATTACCAACACGCAATCGATCTGCGTCGAATTTTTTGTCCACTTCAAAAATGATGAGTGTTAGTAAAAATACAGAAGCAAATGAAATGAGTGAGATCCCAAAATGGAGTGCTAAAATAAAGTCGCCTTGTCCCCAAAGCACTTGTGCTGCACCAATTAAAGCTTGCAAAATTAAAAAGAATACAGCAATAAATGCTAAAAATTTCGTTTCACGAACGTGACGAATCGCGATCCACGACCAAATAGCAAGTACGACGATTAAAATTCCGACAACGCCTGTTACAACGCGATGTGAGAATTCAATGAGTACTTCGGTTGTAATTTCATCTGGAATTAATTGTCCATTACAACCTGGCCAGTGTCGTCCGCAACCCATTCCACTATCTGTTTTCGTGACAAGTGCACCACCTAGTAAAAGGAAGAGCATTCCAATTGTCGAAGAAACAGCAAACCACTTTAAATATTTATGTGATTTCAAAGGTTACACCTACTTTTCCTATAATAAAAATGATGAATCGAGTGCAAAATTAAAATTATGCCTGTATTTTTGATGATAACGAAATAAAATAGAAAAAACAATGTATAATAAGTGTAATGTGAACTGCAAATGTGTTTTTTCACAAAAAGTTCATGAAATGTTCGGATTTACTTCACATATTTTGGGAACCAATGCTTTAAAATATAGAAGGAAATGTGACAATTATGTCGATAATTTGAAGGCAGTAAATAGTTTTTTTCATTTAGTCTAGAAATTAGCTTCAAATTTCGATATAGTGAAGAGTATAGGTATTTATAATAGGTGAAAGGAGGGGGGACATGTCAGACGGTCGTTCGATATCTCCATCGATAAAATCAGCGACTAAAGAAAAAACGACGACAGTAACACAAGATTTTTTGGCACTTATTAAAATTGGCATTGTCAATTCTAATATGATCACTGTGTTTACAGGATTTTTTCTAGCGCTTCAGTTACAATCCGGCAAGTTCATTGCGAATTTAGACGTATTGTTTCTTACATTGTTCGGTTCTGGTCTAATTATCGCAGGATCAGCAGCGTTCAATAACTATATTGATCGCGATATTGATCCAATTATGAAGCGAACGAAAGCGAGACCAACAGTAACTGGTAGGTTTAGTAGTTCGACTGTGTTGGCAATTGCACTCACTTTCATAGTTATCGGGGAAAGTTTATTATTCTCTATTTCAACAACGACTGGTCTTTGGGGGCTTGCGGGTATAATTAGCTATGTAGTAATCTATTCTATGTGGTCAAAACGCATGCACGTCAGCAATACAGTTGTTGGAAGTGTGTCAGGTGCAATACCACCTTTAATTGGTTGGTCAGCGATTGAGCCATCATTAGGGGCGGGTGCATGGGCACTGTTCTTAATTATGTTCATTTGGCAACCACCACATTTTTACGCTTTGGCAATGAGACGTACAGAGGAGTATCGTGCAGCGAATATTCCAATGTTGCCAGTCGTGAAAGGGTTTACGAGAACAAAGTGGTCGATGTTAGGATGGGTTTTGCTCTTATTCCCGTTACCATTTTTATTAGCTGAATTAGGTACTGTATTTATAATGTTTGCAACAGCATTAAATATCGGTTGGCTTTATTTAGCAGTTCGTGGATTTAAGGCGAAAGATGATATGAAATGGGCAACGAAAATGTTTATCTATTCATTAAATTACATGACAATCCTATTTGTATCGATTATTATTTTCTCGCTATTTGTGTAATACTGGTAGTAACTATTGGAATTCTTTCTTTAAACAGGAATTCATATATATTGGGGGAATCCCCGGAATCATAGAAATTATTTGAAAGAGAGGTATGATTAGGCGATGATGAAAGGACTTAAAAAATGGCGTCTTTTTGCTCTTCTAACGGCGCTTACCATTTTCCTTGCAGGATGCGGTCAACAAGAACTTTCTACTTTGCTTCCGGCAGGTGAAGTTGCGAAAGATCAATTTAACTTGCTGCTATTATCTTCAGGTATCATGCTATTCGTAATCCTTGTAGTAGTTCTTATTTACGTAATAGCGTTAGTGCGTTTCCGACGCTCTAAGCTAGGTGAAGATCATATGCCTAAGCAAGTTGAAGGTAGCCATACGTTAGAGTTGGTTTGGACAATTATTCCAATCCTATTAGTTTTATTATTAGCAGTACCAACTGTTTACTATACTTATAAGCTTGGTGATGTATCAGCGATGGGTGAGGTAGACGAAGACGGAAATGCTGAAAACTTAGTCGTTGACGTAACGGCGAAACTATACTGGTGGGAGTTTGACTATCCAGAACTAGGGGTTACAACTTCTCAAGAATTAGTTGTTCCACTAGGTGAGAAAGTATACTTTAACTTAATCGCAGCAGATGTTAAACACTCATTCTGGATTCCAGCAATTGGTGGTAAACTTGATAACAACGTTGAAAACGTGAACAAGTTCTATTTAACATTTGACAAAGACTCAAGAGATTTAGATGAAGGTGTGTTTTTTGGTAAATGTGCTGAGCTTTGCGGACCTTCACACGCATTAATGGACTTTAAAGTGAAAACATTAGAACGTGATGACTTTGATCAATGGGTATCAGCAATGCAAAACACTGAAGGTGCTGTAGCTGATGAAAACTCTACAGATTTAGGTGAACAAGTATTCGCAGATAGCTGTATTTCATGTCACGCAGTAAGCGGTGCGGGAGATCCGAACTTCTTAGGTGTTGAACATGCAGGTGCACAAGGACCGAACTTAACGACTTTCGGTGATCGTAACCGTATCGCTGGTTTCTTAGATCACGATGAAGAATCATTAAAAGAGTGGATTAAAGATCCACAAGCGAAAAAGCCAGGTAACCAAATGCCAGCATTCGGTCATCTATCAGATGAAGAAATTGACGCATTAGCAGGTTATTTAATGGGCTTATCGATTGAAAAATAATGTGAACAACTAAGTTGATTATGTAGAGGAGGTAAAACAAGTGAGTTCAGTTGCTCAAAAGAAAGGCTTTGGAGCTACTTTATGGGATTGGCTAACAACAGTCGACCATAAAAAGATTGGTATTCTTTACTTCCTGGGCGGAGGATTCTTCTTCGTTCTTGGTGGTATCGAAGCAATGCTAATCCGTATTCAGCTTTTAAAGCCAAATAACGATTTAATTAGTGCTGGTTTGTTTAACGAAATTATTACGATGCACGGAACGACGATGATCTTCCTTGCGGCAATGCCGATATTATTCGGTTTTATGAACGCGATTATGCCACTGCAAATTGGTGCACGTGACGTTGCATTCCCATTCATTAACTCATTAGGTTTTTGGATGTTTATGTTTGGTGGTATTTTCCTTAACCTTTCTTGGTTTATGGGAGGCGCGCCAGACGCAGGATGGACTTCATACACATCTTTAGCGATTACATCTGAAGGACACGGTGTGGACTTCTACTCAATTGGTTTACAGTTAGCGGGTGCTGGTACGTTAATGTCAGGGATTAACTTCCTTGTAACAATTATTAACATGCGTGCACCAGGTATGACATACATGCGTATGCCATTATTTACGTGGACGACATTTATCGCATCTGCGATGATTTTATTCGCATTCCCACCATTAACAGTTGGTTTATTCTTCTTAACATTTGACCGACTATTTGGCGCGAATTTCTTCGACCATACGATGGGTGGTAACACGATTATTTGGGAGCATATTTTCTGGATCTTCGGTCACCCGGAAGTTTATATTTTAATTTTACCTGCATTCGGTATTTTCTCTGAGATTTTCCCGACATTCGCGAAAAAGCGTTTATTCGGTTATACAACAATGGTATTTGCTACAGTACTTATTGGATTCTTAGGATTCATGGTATGGGCTCACCATATGTTCACAGTAGGTTTAGGTTCAACTGCAAACGCAATTTTCGCAGTAGCGACAATGGCCATTGCAGTGCCAACAGGTGTTAAAATCTTTAACTGGCTACTTACAATGTGGGGCGGAAGCATTAGAGTGACAACACCGATGCTTTGGGCGTTAGGATTTATTCCGTCATTCGTTATGGGTGGCGTTACGGGAGTTATGCAAGGTGCAGCACCACTTGACTACCAATTACATGACTCGTACTTTATCATAGCTCACTTCCACTATGTAATTGTTGGTGGTGTCGTATTTGCGATTTTAGCAGCAACACATTACTGGTGGCCAAAAATGTTCGGTAGGATGCTGAACGAAACATTAGGTAAAATTACATTCGCATTATTCTTTACTGGTTTCCATATGACATTCTTAATCCAGCACTGGTTAGGGTTCTGGGGAATGCCTCGTCGTGTATTCACATATATGGATGGTCAAGGTTGGAATACAGCGAACATGATTAGTTCAATCGGTGCTTTCTTAATGGCAGCAGGCGTAATCGTCTTAGTGATTAACGTTATTATGGTTCATATTAAGAAAGAACCTGTTGCGAACGATGCTTGGGGTGAAGGACGTACGCTTGAGTGGGCAACTCAATCTCCGGCGATTTACTACAACTTCCCACAAACGCCATTAGTTCGTGGTTTAGACACTGTTTGGATTGAAAAACAAGAAGGAAACAAATCTGGTGTTACACCAGCAGTGCCATTACAAGACATTCATATGCCACATGGATCAATTATTCCATTTATGATGTCGTTAGGTTTATTTATTGCAGGATTCGGCGCGATGTTCCGTCTAGAACATACATGGGGCTTACCTGTATTAATCTTTGGTTTAACATTCACTTTCGTGATGATGTCATTACGTTCAGTGAAAGATGACTTAGGTTACTACGTTAAAAAAGAAGAAATTTTAGCAGACTTAAAGCGTGAAGGGGGTCAAAAATAATGGATTTAAATAAGAAATTTACCCCTGAAACTTGGCCGGAAAAGCCA
The DNA here is from genome assembly GCA_035300865.1 of Sporosarcina sp. Lineage (GTDB taxonomy): Bacteria > Bacillota > Bacilli > Bacillales_A > Planococcaceae > Sporosarcina. The sequence continues at coordinate 232,495 of DATGUZ010000057.1, read as the reverse complement.
GAGTTAGCAACTTTTGAAGGGAAAAATAAATTCATCGGTTTCTGGCTCTTCCTTGGTGGAGAAGTAATTTTATTCGCTACTCTATTCGCTACGTATTTAGCGCTTAAAAACAAGGGGCCAGCTGATCTAGAGTTTACAACTCAAGAACTGTATGAGTTACCACTTGTATTCGTTATGACAATGTTATTATTAACATCATCTTTAACGAGTGTGTATGCGATGTATCATTTAAGAAACTTTAACTTCCGAAAAATGCAATTATGGTTAGGATTCACTGCATTTTTAGGATTAGGTTTCTTAATCTTAGAAGTATATGAGTTTACACATTATGTTCAAATAGGTTTCACATATGGCAATAGTGCATTCAGTTCTTCGTTCTTTACATTAGTTGGAACGCATGGTTTACACGTAGCAATCGGATTAGTTTGGGTCACATTACTAATTTTCAGAAACGCAAAACGTGGTCTGAACTTATATAACGCTCCGAAGTACTATACGTTCTCACTGTACTGGCACTTCATTGATGTTGTTTGGGTATTTATCTTCACTGCAGTCTACTTGATGGGAGTGATAGGTTGATATGGCGGACTTAAATATTACTGCAAGAACTAAAGCTGAAGTAGAATTAAGCCGTATGAAAGCGAAAAAAGGAATGCGTTCACAAGTAACGATGTTCTCGTTAATGATTTTTCTAACGTTGCTTTCATTCTCAGTTGTTCTAGCATCAACAGCAGGTGTGATGGATTTCTCTAAGTACTATGCAATTCCTGTGATTTTATTATTCGCAGCAATTCAAGTCGGCTTGCAACTGTTTTACTTCATGCACATGAATGAAAAAGGCCACGGCATTCCACAAATGTTTATGTTTGTAGGAGCATTACTTGGCTTCGTATTTATACTATCATTCGTAACAATCGTTTGGTGGTAAGCAAGAAAGCGTAAAGGAATCATTTCCTTTACGCTTTTTTTGAATGTCATGATTACAATTGAAGAAGGTTTCGATAATTGTCATAGTTCCTTCATTGTGTTATTGTAGGTGTTTGTTTTATAATGAAGGTACAGTCTGTTTATAAGGAGGAGCGATGGCACATGCCTTTAAGTATATTTGGTTTTCGAGCATTATGGAGTCCGTATTATGCAACTGCATTATTGCTCGTAATCGTTCTTTATTTTCTCGTAACAGGAAAATGGAGACACAAGTTTGAAAATAGTAGACCATTAACAAACAAAGAACGTAATTTCTTTTTACTAGGTATGGTGTTACTATATATTTTAAAAGGATCCCCTGTTGATTTAATGGGACACTTATTATTTACGGTGCATATGACACAAATGGCATTTTTATTATTGTTAACTGTTCCATTATTGATTATGGGTATTCCAAATTACATTTGGGAACATCTATTCAAATATAAACCAATTGACGTATTATTTCGTTTCTTTACAAAACCGTTAATCGCTGTATTTGCTTTTGGAATCACGTTCTCAGCGTATCACTATCCAATCATTTTTGATACAGTGAAATTAAGTATCGTTTTACATGCAGGGATGACAACAATGTTGTTTATGTCAGCAGTATTTTTCTGGTGGCCTGTCGTCAACGATGTAGAAGGACAACCACAATTACATGGGCTTAAGAAAATTGGTTATGTCGTTTTAAGTGCAATTTTAATTACACCGGCATGTACGCTCATTATTTTTGGTGACACGCCAGTTTACGCAACCTATACAGATGGTGATGCATGGTTACAAGCGATGGCTTTATGTGTGCCAGCAAGTCTATTATCGAGTTTATCTGGACTTGGTATTTCTGGACCGGAAGTATTCTACTCAATTACTGCATTGTATGATCAACAACTTGGTGGTATTTTAATGAAAGTATCGCAAGAAGTGATTTATGTTGTTGTTATTGGAAAAATCTTCTTTAAATGGGCTTCAGAGGAACGTTTAAATGCGGATGAAATTACAAAACAAGAATTACTAAAACATAAACAAATGCAAGCAAATCAAATTCAATAAATATGTATAAGAAAACCCTTTGAATGTCCCGTGTTGACACACATTTCAAAGGGTTTTTTATCTTAGATTTTTATATTGAATCGAATAATATTTGCTTCTCTTGCGGTTGTAAATAAAATCACAAGCAGTGGACCGATAAAAAACCCAAGAAAACCAAAGAGTTTTAAACCGATAAACATCGCAATTAAAGTCGGTAATGGTTTCAAGCCAATTTGAGAGCCCATCACTTTTGGTTCAACTGTTCGGCGAATGATGAGCAGTACAATTGCTAAAATGGATAGCTGTGTACCTAAACTGACATCTCCTATTGCAAAGCAATACAATGCCCAAGGACCTAAAATGATGATTGACCCAAGAATTGGGATAAGGTCAATAATCCAAATAATAATCGACATCAGCAATGCATACTTTGGATGAATGAGCAGTAAACCTATAAATGATGCTGCAAAAATAATTAAACTAACGAGTACTTGTGCTTTAAAAAAGCCAATGAGAATTGCATTCAATTTATGCAACATAAATTGAACTTTATGTTCGGTTTCATTTGTTAGTGAGCGATAGAACATTTGCTTCAGTTCTGGTAGTTCGAGCATAAATAGGAAAAGTGCAATAATAAATACAATTAAACTGACTAAAAAGTTTGGAATATTCGTTAGTAGAGATGTAATGTTTTCATAGCTGACCAATTCTAAAATGGATTCGCGAATCGAGTCAAAAATATTTTTGAATTCATCTTGAGCCCCTTCAATCACTTCTTTCGGCATACTTGATGTAAATTGAAATAATTTATTTTGCATATCAATCCACATACTAGAAAGGACATTAAAATATTCAGGTGCTTTTTGTGTAAATTCAATTAGTTTACCAATTAATCTTGTCACTGTGTAATATAAGAGTGTTGAAATAATAAGTAAGATGAATATAAAAACAGAGATAACCGCCCATTTTCGTGACCATTTAAATTGTTTTTCAACAAGTTTAACAAGTGGATCAATCATCATTGCGGTTAAAAGTGCAAAAATAATTGGAAGAGATACTGGTACAATATAAATAAGTCCAATGATTAAAGCAATGATACTAAAAAAAATAATGACATTACGTTTTGTCAGCCACTTTGACAATCAATCCCCTCCTAATTGAAACCATTCAATATCCTTATTATAACCAAAAAAAGTGATTTGGATAGCATTTTTCTGAAAACGTTTTATCTGAATGATGTAATGAAAAAACCTGCAAAGTCATTGGACTTTGCAGGTAACGAACTTATGCTTTGTTTAAGTTGTATTCTTTTAAGGCAACTGCAATTTTCTTTAATGTTGCTTTACAATCGTTTACAAGGCTTTCAGGGAAGTGTTCATCTTCACCATACTCAACACCGAAAGGATAGTAATGTTTACCGATTACTGGTTTTTTCAGTTGAATTGTTGCGTCACGTTTGTCGATGTCGCCGTCTAGCGCATAACCGAAAATACGTAAGTAGAAAGTACCTTCTTTTAACGTATATTTCTTATCGTATGTAAGACGCTCGTAATCCCATTGACCTCCACGAATTAAGTCATGTTGTAACATTAATTCATCAAGAATAAATTGATCCGCAACAATATTTTCGATCGTAGTGTTTTCTAAATACATTTTGCAATATCCTCCTTTTATCAGTCATCCAGACAATGCACTATACCTATTTATAATAGACTAAATTTCGATTAGTTGCAATAACAACATTGTGACGATATTAAGCGCTTACGATTTTAAGTTTAAATTTTGAAAAACTAAAGTGGACATTGTATGATTACACCATACGCTAAAAGTTGACGTCTCGTGCGTTTAACGATTTTGCGTGAGAATAGGGGAATATAAAAAGGTAGGGGTTTGGTTGAAAAAGTTCATACGGATTATTTTATTAGTCATCGTTGTATTACTTGTTTTTTACTTAACCGGTGAACGTGTCATGGAAAACGAAACATTAGAAGCGCCTGTCAAACATGGAAGTGCGATACCTGCTAAAACGAAAGGTATTGGGTCGGCGATTCCGCAAACATCACGTCCAGAAGAAGGCATTTCAGTTTATGTTGGAAAGAAAGCATCTAAAGTTAAGAAAAAATTTGGAGAGCCAAATCGTATAGAGCCATCCCATTATGAATATGATTGGTGGGTTTATGACGATGAAGTTCAATTATATATTGGTGTAAATGATCAAGGGATTGTCAATCAAGTCTATACGTTAGATCCAGAGATTCGTATGTCACCATTTGAACTTGGGCAAGATTTAGAGGATATTTATCGATTTTCGATTATTAGTGCAGAAATCGATGTCGTTTTAGAAGATAATGTTTATACGTTTTCTTTGAATAGTGAAGATACGCAAACACGCCCTCTAATTGTTTATCAAGATTTGTTTGCACAATTATATATTGATGAAATAGAAGGCAAGTTAGAAGGTGTTCGATTTATCGATCCTACAACATTAGTTCTTCACCAACCGTATGAAATGACATATATGGGTGAATTGCTGATGTCTCAACCACCTTCTTCAACATTGCAACTAGAAGTGAATGAAACGACTGAGCGGCAGCTGTATGAGCTTGTAAATGCTTTACGTGTCAATCATGAACTTCCTCCACTAAAACGTCACTATGCCTTAGAAGAGCTCTCTAGAAAGCATAGTGAAGCACTTGCATTAGAAAAGATTAATCAAGATGAAGCGCTAAAAGTCGAACAATTACTTCAGCGATTAAAGTTGGCGAATATTGAGCATAAAAAAGCTGGAGAAAATATCGCATTTAATTACGCGGATGCAATTGAAGCGATACATGGTTGGATGAATTCACCTGATCATCGACAAGTCTTATTAAACGAACAGTTTACGCATATTGGAACAGGCGTATATGGAAATTATTTCACACAAGTATTTATTCAAACAGATGAGTCTGATAGCCCACAAACGATTCAACAATGAATCCAAGTACCAGTTTCTGATGAAGCGATTCCTTTCACATATAAAGGAATCGCTTTTTCTTTTGCCCACATCACTGCTTTACGTTGTAGAACAGAATTTTCAGCAGTGATGGAAGATAAAAAAGCATCATATGTCAATTGTTCGTATTTTTCGCAAGCAGCATTTATGGCTGGGTCAGCGTTAAAAATGCCAGCAACATCTTTATAAAATTCTACATGCGTTGCTTGTAAAGCATCAGCTAACGCAACGGCTGTTAAATCACTTCCACCACGACCTAATGTCATTACTTCTCCTTTTTTATTTAACCCTTGGAAGCCAGGGACGATTATACAATCATATTCTTCGAAGTATTGTTCGTAAAAAGGCGTTTGAATTGACTGAATAGAAGCACGTCCGAATGCTTCAGCAGTTTGTATACCGGTTTGTGCCCCTTGTAAAAAAGTGTTTGGAATATGGTTGGCATGTAATTCTGCGGATAAAATCGCAGTGGCAATCAATTCACCACAGCTCGCGATTAAATCGCGGGCTTTTGCATCTGCTTGTAAATCATCACTAATGGTTAATAAGCGATCGGTTGAATAAGGGTTTTCTTTTCTTCCAATGGCAGATACGACAACAATGACTTTATTTGAACGAGTCAATGCATCTCGAATTGCTTTGATACAAAGCTTACGCATCTCTTTGTTTTGTAAACAAACACCACCAAATTTTTGAATGATCATTAAGCGTCCCCCATTTTCGTGTCAATCGCATAGCATCTAACATACTATGTGATAAACGTATCATCATTTGTAAGATTCGAAGGTCATCTTTCTTTGAATCTTCATATTACTATATTCAATTTCACAAAAAATGTTCAAAAGGAGACGATGAACATTCACTTAAAAGCGTTGTTGAAAAATTGGCCGTGTACTGTATATGGACAGAAAATAAATGTAAATGTCATCTCCGTTACTGAGCAGTCAACAAAAGTTAAAGCAGGAAGTGTTTTTGTTGCGCGAAAAGGCAAGATAACAGATGGGCTTGTCTATGTTGAAGAAGCAATTGAAAAAGGGGCGGTTGCAATTGTCACAGACCGTCCACCTCAGGAAGTATGGCAAAATGAAGTACCATTAATTGTTGTATCGGATTGTTTATTGTTTTTAGCATTTGCATCAGCAGAACTAGCAGGGCATCCTGCGAAGGCACTTAATATCATTGCGGTTACAGGGACGAATGGCAAGACAACAGTTGCCCATTACATTGGGCAGCTATTGTTGCAAGCGAATCGTCAAGTTGCTGTCATTGGAACTATTGGTGTTTATATAAATGGCAAAAAAACACAACATATCGATTGCTTGACGACATTAACAGCAGAGCAATTACAGCCGATTTTACAAGCATGTGTTGCTGAAGGCATTACAGATATTGTGATGGAAGCTTCATCGATGGGATTGGCACAACATCGACTTGCTTATTGCCCAATTGATATTGGTGTCCTACTCAATATTGGAGAAGACCATTATGAAGAACACGGTGGAAAAGAACAATATTTATTGGCAAAACAAAGATTGGTTGACGAGGCGGCGTATTTATTTGTAAATGAAACGTCGGATATGTGTAAAGCATTATGTGCACATCGTTTGGAAAAAAAAGCTTTTTTCTCACCAGAACAATTTAAATCGTATTCAGTTCAAGTACAAAAAGAGCTTGAAACCTTGGTGAATGAAGCACAGCATTTCGAGGAAAATATTGCAGCGGCATTAGCTGTTGCCAACAAGCTTCAATTGCCAATTAAAGATTTGTCCTTACAGTGGCCTGAAGGGAGAATGGAACGCGTACAGCTTGCAAATATTAAGGTGTATATTGATTATGCCCATACGCCAGAAGCACTTCAGTATTCACTTGAGCAATTAAAGCAACAGCCTTATCGGAAATTAATGGTTGTCTTCGGATGTGGAGGAAATCGCCATCAAGAAAAGCGGCAGAAAATGGGGAGAATTGTTTCGCAATACGGAGATACATTGTATGTTACATCAGATAATCCAAGAAATGAACAACCCCAAAAAATTATAAAAGATATCTTAGAGGGAGTCGACAAACATCATGTTCAAACGATTATCGAAGTAGATAGAAAAAAAGCAATTCAGCTTGCCATTCAGAATGCACAAGCAGGAGATGTAATCGTCATTGCTGGTAAGGGGCATGAACGATTTCAAGAAATCGGTCAACAGAAAATTGCCTTTTCTGACCGACAAATTGCTTATGAAGCACTCGGGAAATATCATCTATGAACAAAAAATATGAGTAAAATATTTGTGGGGGAAGAATGTAACAGCCAATCACCATATTGATTTCCGTTTCGATTGTGGTGCTTGCCGTGGGCACGGCTTCAGCCTCCTCGTCGCTACGCTCCTGTGGGTCTTCAGCTCGTGCTGTTCCCGCTGGCGTCACCACATCTCCACTTCAATCAATCGGTAAATAGGGTTAGCGATCATCTGTTGAAGACCAAGCTATATAAACATGGAAAAAGGGTTCTCTTCTTGTATCGTGAAGTTGGCGACAACCACTAAAGAAGAGAACAAACAATACCGTTCACGAATGTCCGATAATTTGTTATGATAGAAAAGATTGGAGGGATGAGTGAATGCTTATTACGGATGAATGGGTAACCATCATCGAACATGCAGAAGAACTTGTTCAATTAATGGCTTCGTCTGAAGTTGTTGACAGTTATCAGCAAGCGCGCCATACAGTTTATTCAGATCAAAAACTCGTACAAGAAATTCGAGAATTTACGTATTTGAAAGAACGGTATGAAGAAGTACAACGTTTTGGAAGATATCATCCTGATTATAGTACAGTGATGAAAGATATTCGTTTACGTAAACGTGCACTCGATATGAACGAAAAAATTGCCGCACTTCGGTTAGCGGAAAATGACGTTCAACAATTATTTGATGATGTCAGTTTACTCATCGGTCGAAGTGTTTCTGAAGCGGTAAAAGTCCCGTTAGGAAATGGCTTCTTTTCTGGTTCTTCATGTGGATCCGGATGCGGTTCAGGTGGCAGTTGTTCATGTTCGGCCTAGTACAGTGACTCGTTTAACTTTGTATAAAATAACGTTTGACTGGCGAACATCTCACATAATTAAAAGAGTCTTCAAAGTAAGGGAAAACGCTCCCTTACGGCGAAGACTCTTTTTTATCCCGCATTAACAGGTAGTAAGACGCCAACTTCAAGGTTTGAGTAAAAGCGTAAAGAGAAGTGGGCGATGACATTGCTCAAAGTTTCACTTTATTAGTGTTCTACTTTTGATTGAATAGCTTGCATCGTTATAGATGGTCGATCAGTAATAAAGCCCGCGACCCCCGCGTGAATATAGGGAGTTAATGCGTCTGTATGATCATCATGTTGGAAGAAAACAGATACATTTAATTTCTTTAGAAAATTGATAAAGCCAACAGAACCAACTGGGAACAGACTTAGCTTTTTCGGACTGCATAAAAAATCTGTTGTTGGTTTATAAAAATGTCCAAATTGACTTGTATAAGCAGAGTAGGCTTTTTTCGTTTCATGAATGCCTCCACCAATTGCAATCGCATCTTGTGCGTATAAATTAAATCGATCAATTTGATCAACATGTTCACTTTGAATAATGACACGTTCCATCGCGTCAAGCTGATCAATTAAATGCCATAATTTTGAAGGCAATAAACTCCCTTCATACGTATCAGGTGAATCTTTAATTTCAATACAAATTAAATGGTGTGGAAACGCCTCTAACAGTTGTGCCAATGTTACGACTTTTGTCGAATCCTCTTTATGGGCTGAAGGGTTGATTGCATCGGTCTCTTCAGTGAAATAATAAGCAGCATTTGCTTGTTGGAGCTCGTCTAGTGTGAAATCGGCAACTTTACCAGATAAATTCATCGTACGATTGACGTATTCATCATGGAAAACGACAATATGTTCATCTTTTGTTAAACGAACATTTACAAAGAATCCATGAACGCCTTGTGCAGCCGCGTGCTTAAATGCGGCCATCGTATTTTCAGGTGCTTCTAGCAAACCACCACGATTTGCTAAAATAATCGGTTCATCAAATGTTAAAATGTCTTTCTGCTCGCGAGGAATTGGTTTTGCAATGACTTTAGAAGCGGCCCATGCAGCAATACTCGCAGCGCCTACAGTTAGTGCAAGATGTCTTTTTTTACTCATTTAAATGCTCCTTCGCTTTAATAGTGTTTCGAATCATCATGATATTGCGCATCATTTATGTGCTTTCTTCATCCTTGTAGTTGCAGCCCTTTTCTGACATATGGTATTGTAGTGTGTAAGAAAAGAGGGAAAGATTATGATTAAGCGACAAAGTATTATTATCTATTTACATAATTTACGACACGCGAAAGCGATGCGTAAATATGGTCATGTCCATTATATATCAAGGAAAATGAAATATGTAGTGTTATATTGTAATCAAGAAGAAGTGCCTATGATTATGGAGAAGATTAAAAAGTATTCCTATGTGAAAAAAGTGGAGCCATCGCATCGTCCATTTTTGAAAACAACTTATGAAAATGCGAAGCCCGACAAAGCAAAAGAATATGATTATAAGTTAGGATTATAACGCGAGTGTTATGACAAGTAATAACATGATTTATAGAGGTATGGAGGAAGCGCATTGAAAGTGTTTTTGAGAGGACTTATTGTGAGCCTTATCCTACTAAATGCCAGCTTACTATTTTTACATTTTTATGAAGCAAAGGCAGAGCAAGTAGAACAATATGAACAATTCCAATACAATCAAGAAATTGAAGTGAAAATTCAACAAAACGAACTAGTCGTTATGCACCATTTTACGAATTTACCAAATGAACGAATCGAAATTCAATGGCCGAAAAAAAGTGAGTCACGAACTTGCGAGGAGAAGGAAAACGCTAATTGTAATCGATTAAATGACGGAAAAACAGCTTTCATAGAAGGAGATTCAGCTACACAATCAATTGTATATCGTATCCCATATCATGAAAGTGATGTGTATTTACCAGCGATTTTTGCCGCTTTAAAAAAAGGAGACGTATATCATACGATTTTACATGTTTCTCAAGAAGATGGAAAAAAACGTCAAGTTATTTCTGAAATTAAACCCGTCGCTTATGAAGCTTTTGAAGAAATTTCTTATTATTTATTTAGGGGACAAGGTCCGGTTTCAACACTATATTTTTCAGAACAACCATTACCTATTCATTATGAAGGGGATTATGTGACAGTTTATGGTAAGGGCATGAAGAAAAAATCGATTCAGCAATATGAAGAGAAACTTGCTGCACTTGATCAACAACATTCAGTCATGATTGCAAAGGGGAAAAATATAAAGGACATTTCAAAGCGGATGATCATCGCTGACCCAAAGCAAATGAAACGCGCCTTTGATCGACTGTTAGCGAACACATTTTATGCACGTTATGATGTGGGGAAACAAAATGATTATGTGTCCCATATTACGATGTCATTTTTATTAGACGAAGAGTTAGGAAATAAACGAATGAAGAAGGTTGTAAACACATTAAAAGAATCGTTCACAGAAGTGGAATTACAGGCTTTTCTTCAGTTGTTACAAGAAGCAGAAGGGCAAACGGTAAGAGAAAAACAACTTGATGAAATGATTGGAAATGTATTGCAAGTAAAAACGTCTTTCATTCAAAAAAATAGTGATCCATCAAAACCTTTTTACCCGTTCATGGTAGAAAGCCTGGATCAAGTTGTCATTCAAGCCGCGCAACTTGATCTGTCTCCTACACTCATCGAGCATGAAAGATTTTATCCGCTACTAGAGGTTTTGCAAGCATTAACATACGATGTGAAAACGAATGAACATTCTTTGTATGTAACAGGGAAGGATGAGCACTACCGTTTTCCTTATGAAAGTTTATTTTACGTGTTGAATGAACGACGTTATAACACGAATAAATTACTCATTCATGAAATAGGGGACGAATTGTATATGTCCGAAGCGAATATGCAAAGCGTTTTCCCAATTACAATGACGACAGAAGATGGAAAAATTTTAATTGAAAAGACAGCGGGAGGTTCAAAATAATATGCGTGTGATAGCAGGTGAAAGAGGGGGTCTACCATTAAAATCATTAAAAGGTAGTGGAACACGTCCCACATCTGATAAAGTAAAAGAATCAATCTTTAATATCATTGGTCCTTATTTTAATGGTGGACGTGTTGTTGAATTGTTTGGGGGAAGTGGGGCGTTATCAATCGAGGCGCTTTCACGTGGAGCAGATGATGCGATCATTTTTGAGAAAAATCGTGCTGCTACGAAAGTGATTCATGATAACGTTCAAAAATGTCGCTATGAATCAAAAGTAACTGTGCATGTCAAAGATGCTCGTCACGCGATTCAAATTTTGCAAAAAGAACAACAGAAAATTCATTTTTTATTTGTTGATCCACCTTATGCTGATACACATTTTTATCAATTAATCGAGCAGATGATTGAAGCAGATTTATTGGCAGAAGATGCAATCATTGTTTGTGAACACGATAAAAAGATTCAATTGCCGTCACAATATGGACCGTTCCCAGTTCGAAAAAGTAATGTATACGGAAATATTGCAATTACAATTTACGAGAAATGAGGTAACAACATGTCTAAGTTAGCTGTAGTACCAGGAAGTTTTGATCCTATTACAAATGGACATTTAGATATTATTACACGAGCGGCAAAAGTTTTTACTGAAGTCCATGTCGTCATTATGCATAATTCTGCAAAGACATCATTGTTTACTGTGGAAGAGCGTATTGCGTTAATTCAAGAAGCGACGAAAGATTTACCGAATGTAACAGTTGATACGTCGGATGGATTAATGATTGAATATGCAAAGAAAATCGGAGCGGTAGCAGTTGTCCGTGGGCTGCGTGCAGTTACCGACTTTGAATATGAAATGCAAATTACATCAATGAACCGTGTTTTAGACGAAGGGATTGAAACGTTTTTTATTATGACGAAAAACCAATACTCCTTTTTAAGTTCAAGTATTGTAAAAGAAGTAGCGAAATATGGCGGCAACATTTCAGAACTAGTTCCTCCAGTCGTTGAAAAAGCGTTAACGGAAAAATTCCAGTCATAAAAATCGCATGAACTTACATATTTGAAAAAACAGAAGGCATAATCCTTCTGTTTTTTAATGTGCAATGAGAAAAAAGACAATTGGAACGAGTACGATGCTACTAAGACGGAAAAAAAGGTATGGTTTAAGGGACAGGTGAGCAGTTTTAGCAATTGCAAATACTTGCATATGAATACTGAAACCGTTAGCAGTTAAGATTGCTGCAATAATATAAGGAAATAGTGGGAGTTGTTGTAAATGCGTGAATGCGCTACTCATCCCTGCGGTCATTTCGAAAAAGGATAGGATAATCGTTTCCGTAATACCAGTATCCACTGTAAACATTTTAGCGATGGTCGCTGTTAAAACAATCCCGAGTGAAGAGAAGAAAATCACAGTTGTTGCAACAAGTAAGAGAACATGTGCACTTTCTTTTAAGGCATCTAATAAAGGATAAGAAGATGTACGTTTAGAATGATTCGTTGTTGTTTGGTGTATGACGGTTTGAGATGCTTTTAATTTGAACAATATAAAGAGAAAAAAGCATCCATTGACGAGATGAATTGCGAGTAATAATTTCCAACCGAGTGCAGTATTTTGAAATAATTCTAACCCAACAAAGCCAAGAATAAACATGGGTCCTGGCGCATGACAAATGCCGAGAAGAAGACTACTTTCTTTAACGGAAAGTTCTTGTCGCTTCGTCATCTCTACAAGTGTTACAGCACCGACCGGAAATCCACCAAAAGCGCCTAGAACATATGCCTTTACATAATGTAAGGTGTGAGAACGACTATGCCCTGACGTCGATTTTAAAAGCCATTGTGTTAAAATAATGTAAGGCAATAAATAGGGGAGCAAGTTATTAATAAATAATAAGGCACCAATTTCAGCCCCTTTATGGGCAATCATTGGTTGGACAATGAAAAGTACGATGAGCCCCCAAATGATGGATAGGTTCAATAAATAAAAGGGATTCATCTGTGCGACATGTCGTTGCAAATGATAGTTCCTTTCGTGAAGTAGTTTTAAAAATGATTTATTTCATATAAAATGATTGTATGTACCACTATATGTATGTATGGAACGAAGGAAAAAATGAATCAATTGAGGTGTGAAGGATGCGTATGAAAAGATTAGGAGCCATTGCAGTAACGTTATTATTAATCGCAATAATCGTCATGTATCCGCTTGATAGCTATATCTCACGTCCGGGAAGTGCGTATAATATTGCGCCACTCGTTGATGTAGAAAAAGGAAAAGATGAAGCGGAAATCGATGGCTCATTTAGTTTAATGACCATTACATTAGGCAAAGCAACACCATTAACATATGCATTGTCCTATTTCTCAGATGAGATGAAATTATTGCCAGCAAGTAATGTACGAATGCCAGATGAAGATGAAGCGGAATATAATTTGCGTCAGCAAAGATTAATGGACAACTCACAATTTAATGCCATTACTGTAGCTTATGAGCGTGCAAATTTACCGATGACCATTTCGTATAATGGGGTTGTTGTTATGAAAGTATTAGAAGAGGGTGCAGCCTATAAAACATTGAAGCTTGGTGATTTGATTGAAAAAGTGGATGGCGTTTCAATATCTCAAGAAGGTCAATTCCAATCGCTTATTGCCAAGAAGGTAAAAGGAGATCAGGTCACGCTCGATATTAATCGTGACGGTGAGCGATTAACGAAAACTGTAACCTTAGCTGAAATTCCAAACGGTGATGGTCGGGCTGGACTCGGCATTCAATTTGAAGAAGATCGAAGCGTTGATACAGATCCATTCGTCGAGATTCATACTGAAAATATCGGCGGACCATCCGCAGGTTTCATGTTTACGCTTGAAATCATGAATCGCATTACACAAGAAGATCTAACAAAAGGTTATGAAATCGCTGGAACTGGTGAGATGCTCGCTGACGGTACAGTAGGTCGAATTGGTGGCGCAGATTTTAAAGTCATTGCTGCAGCAAATGATGGCATCGATATCTTTTTTGCACCAGACGATGAAATTACGGATGAGATGAAAGCCTATAATCCGGACATTGAAACGAACTATGAAGAGGCAAAAAGAACGGCTAAAGCAATTGGTACAGAGATGGAGATTGTACCTGTCAAAACGATTGATGATGCACTGCGATATTTAGAAGATTTAGCGCATAAATAAAAAGGTGGAAAGTAGCGAACTATTTGAATACTTACTTACTTTTCAAATCTATTGAAAATCGATGATTGCATGATACAATAAGTACAATTAAATCGAGATTACACTAATCGATTTCATCTTTTCGATCTCATGTTTTAAATACGAATGTTTTGTGTTATTATAAACATAACATTCGTATTTGTTTTTATTGATTGTTGTGAAAGGCAACTTCTGTAATGGAAAAAGTAGCTGATTGAAACGGATATCAATAGAACATGATTCATTAGAATGCGACTAGACAATTTAGAAAACCACTCATATATCCGTGGGAATATGGCCCACAAGTTTCTACCGATTCGCCATAAACGAATTGACTATGAGTAGCAATGTAGAAGTTTTATACTTCGTGATACTTTTGTTTTTTAGCTTAAGGTCATTGCTCCACTCAACAATGAATGGATGCTTTGGCAATAAGCTTTTTTTATTTTATAAAAGACCAAGTTAGACAACAACTAAGGAGGATTTTTGTTTTGGAACTGTTGAAAGACAAAATTTTAGCTGAAGGTAAAGTATTATCAGACACGGTATTAAAGGTGGATTCATTTTTAAATCATCAAATCGATCCAGAGCTTATGCAAGAAATTGGAAAAGAATTAGCAGAGCGTTATCGAGAGGCAAACATTACAAAAATTCTTTCTATCGAGTCGTCTGGAATTGCTCCTGCAATGATGGCGGGATTATATTTAGGTGTTCCAGTGATTTTTGCACGTAAGAAAAAATCTTTAACATTAACAGATCATTTATATACATCGAGCGTTTATTCCTTTACGAAAAAAGAAACAAATGAGATTTCCGTTTCAAAAGATTTCTTAGCACAAGATGATTGTGTGTTATTAATGGATGATTTCTTAGCAAATGGACAAGCGGTGAAAGGGTTAATGGAGATTATTGAACAAGCTGGTGCGACATTAGCAGGAGTTGGTATCGTGATTGAAAAAGGATTCCAAGAAGGCGGAAAAGAAATTCGTGAACAAGGAATTCGTCTAGATTCATTAGCGATTGTTGATTCACTAGAAGATGGTAAAATTGTTTTTCGTAATGAGGATGGACAGTAATGGATAGTGCGGGAAAAACGACGTTATTAGGTATCCAACATTTATTGGCGATGTATGCAGGCGCAATATTAGTGCCGTTAATTGTTGGGAATGAACTTGGTTTAACAAATGAGCAATTAACTTATTTAGTGGCAATTGACATTTTAATGTGTGGGGTTGCGACATTATTACAAATTGTTAGTAATCGATTTTTTGGAATTGGACTTCCTGTCGTCTTAGGTTGTACATTTACAGCAGTAGGTCCAATTGTTCAAATTGGAAATGACTTCGGAATTACATCAATTTACGGCGCAATTATCGTATCAGGGATTTTTGTCATTGTTGTCAGCCGCTTTTTCGGGATGTTAGTGAAGTTCTTTCCACCAGTTGTGACGGGAACAGTTGTGACGATTATTGGAATCACGCTGATTCCAGTGGCGATTAATAATGTCGGCGGTGGACAAGATGCGCCTGACTATGGTTCTTATGCAAATTTAGGACTGGCATTTGGTACGTTATTATTAATTGTCATTGTTTATAAATTTTCAACGGGCTTTTTACGGTCAATTGCAATTTTAATCGGCTTACTTGTAGGAACGCTTGTTGCAGTCTCTATGAATCTCGTTGATTTTACACCTGTAAAAGAAGCATCCTATTTCCATACAATGCAACCATTTTACTTTGGAACACCAACATTTGATTGGCCAGCAATAATTACGATGATCCTTGTAGCGATGGTTTCTCTTGTGGAATCCACAGGCGTCTATTTTGCATTAGGTGATATTTGTGAAAAAGATTTAAAGCGTAAAGATTTAGAGAGAGGATATCGTGCCGAAGGAATTGCAGTCTTACTTGGTGGGATTTTCAACTCTTTACCTTATACGACATTTTCACAAAACGTAGGGTTGTTACAAATGTCAGGTGTGCGTTCAAGAAGGGTCATTTTTGTGACGGGGATGATGTTAATCACGTTAGGATTCGTCCCTAAAATTGCAGCGATTGCGATGATTATCCCAACATCCGTATTAGGCGGCGCAATGATTGCGATGTTTGGTATGATTGTTTCTCAAGGGATTAAAATGTTAAGTGCAACATTTACTGCATCACAGGAAAACCCAATGATTATTGCAATTTCAATTGGAATCGGATTAGGCGTGACCGTTGCACCTGATTTATTTGCAAACTTCCCGAAAAGTTTACAAATGTTTACAAGTAATGGAATTGTTGCTGGAAGTTTAACTGCGATTATATTGAATATGTTATTTAATATGATTCCGAATACTAAAAAAGATTCTTCAACAGTTACAAAATAACATCATTGATGAAATAAAGGTAGATCTAACAGTCAGTATAACTGATGAAAGATCTGCCTTTTTATTTTCTTTATGCTTAAAAATCGTTACTTTCCGTTTCAGGCGGAGGCTCTCCATGGACACAACTTCAGCCAAGCGAACGACAACGAGAGAGCCTTGCCGTATTACTGCATGGGTTTGGTAGGATACAGGCATCCTTTTTATCCCGCATTAACAGGCAGTAAGACGCCTACTTCTAGATTTGTGCAAAAGTGGTATAGATAAGTGAGCGTCGGACTGCCTGTAAAAGCCCGATTGGTTCAGGCGGACAGGATGTTGGTCACATCGGCGTTGTCACAGGACGTGACGTACTTAGCCGATGTTCATCTAAATCAGTGGGGGATGAGGAACCCCCCCATTGATTAAAGTTTCATTTTATATTTTTAAAGACTCTCTGAATTCCAGGGGCTTCAGCTCGTGCTGTGTGGTCTATCATTCTATTACGCAACGATGTTCTATAAGTCATTCATTCCATCATTATAGGTGTTCGTTTGTAGTCGTCATTGATGAGATGTTGTTGTCCTAACCCTAAATAATACATATTCGAAGCGGTAATATCGACTTGCAAAGAAGGATCATTGGAAGCTGAAGCTTTACTAATGATCGGATAGTGAAACGCTTGTTTATACTGGCGTAAATAATGTCTGCCGTTTTTGGTCATCCCGAGCAACCGTAAATACGTTGGTGTTTGAATTTGCTCCCGCATCATATACGTATAGCGAGTCAAGATGTGTACAAGCATTCGTTGGAGTCTTGTCCAAGTGTAGCGTTTTGATTTAATCATGTGCATAAATGGTTCAAAATGGGCATGTTGAAGGGCTGCTTCATAGATGCGATTTTCAATACCTTCTGTAATATCAGCGATTTCCTTTAATTGCTGTGGACCATCTCGTAAAATGATTGAGCGCAATAAAGGATAGAATCGTTCCCAATTGGCAAATGGAATTTGTTCGTTTAGTTGTTGGGTCAATCGGTCAAGTACAGATGAAGGCATAAAAGAGGCCACTTCTTTTGTTGTTTGTGATTTGAAAAATTGCTGACGAATTGCAGTCGCGCTTGCGATTGTAGATGAAGAAAACGATTGATCATGGTATTGTGCCCCAACACGTTGAATCGTTTCTGCCCGCATCGACGTTTGAATCGCCTTCGCTGCTTGCATATAATGAAACCCTAAAATATTATTCGGTTTTGTTAAATCAACGACAGGGCGGCGATTTGCCTCTAATTGTTGGATGTGCGTATACGCAATCGCTAGAGCGTGTGGATAACTCATACCTCGTTCCATCGATTCTTTAATTTTTTGTTCGTACGCTGCATGATAAGTCGTTAATAAGTCCATACTATTTTCGAATGGTTTGATTTGTCCTTGTTCACTGCCGAAACAGAAGGAGTCACATAAAAGCCCGTCAAGGAGTTGTATAGCTCCTTTAGCGAACTTTGGGGCATGACCTGTCGCGAATGCATAAGGAAGCTCAAAAACAAGGTCTACGCCGTTTTGAAGCGCCATCTTCGTTCGTTCCCATTTATTTGTAAATGCTGGTTCTCCTCTTTGAAGAAAATGCCCGCTCATGACAGCGATCACTACATCACTATTCGTCTGTTCTTTTGCTTGTTTTGCATGTAATGCATGCCCATTATGAAAAGGATTATATTCAACAATAATTCCAGTCGCTTTCAAATTGTTCACTCCTTTGTTACAATAAGCATATTATACATAATGGTTTGGATAAGTGACAAGAAAATATCTTGACATCTATTCTTACTCATTATATAATCTAGAATGTTGTCTTGAGGTGATTGACATGAAATGGTCTATCAATCAATTGCAGAAATACAGGGAAGGTAAGATGCCATTTGACGAAATGGTGAACCTTGAATCCGTTCTAAAACGGAATCCTGAAATTCGGAAAATCGATCCAGTTCATGTATCGGGAACTTGTGACATCGGTTCATATCAGATCGATTGTCATTTCCGACTTGAAGGGACGATGATATTGCCATGTGCGCGAACTTGGGAAGACGTTTCCTATCCATTTTCAATTGAGTCGACTGAAACATTTAGCTGGGATGAAGATACACTTCGTGAAGACGATGAAATTCATCCGGTAGAAGGCGAAGTCATTCATATTTCTCCAGTTTTGGAAGAATTAATTTTGCTAGACATTCCACTTCAGGTCTATAGTGAAAAAGCGAAAGACATTGAAACAATGGAAGGTAAGGGCTGGTCATTTGCGTTGGAAGACGTTTATGAAGAGCAGAAGCAAGAAGAAGCGGAAGAGACGATTGATCCACGTTTAGCGGGATTGGCAAATTTCTTTGATAAAAAAGACGAATAAAAAATTCGTTTAAGGAGGTGCCCGAAATGGCTGTACCAAAAAGAAGAACATCTAAAACAGTTACGAAACAACGACGTACTCACAAAAAATTACAAGTACCAGGTATGTCAACTTGTGATAACTGTGGCGAATTAAAATTAGCACACCGCGTATGTAAATCATGCGGACACTACAAAGGAAAAGAAGTAGCTGGCGAATAATAGAATTCGATCAACACTTTGATACATAGAAACGTTAATATGTATCCTGAAAAGGTTATTTAGAGACCATGGCTCTAAATAACCTTTTTTTTGCGTCGAAACTGATTGAAATATTTCGTATAATAGAGAGAAGCTTGTACATAGTATAAAAAATATCATATGGGAGAAGGGGAAAGCGCACAATGTATGAAATGGATTTTACCAACGGGATTGCGACATTTACGATTCGTCATCCACAACATCGTAATGCCATAAGCACAGCTGTTGCTGATGGCTTAGAGAAGTTTATCTCGACTGTTGAAAAAGAGGATACAACACAATTTGTCGTCATTACAGGATCTGATGGTGTATTTTGTTCAGGTGGCGATGTAGCTGAATATCAATCATTATGGACAGCAGATGATGCCTATCCGATGTTAAGCCGGATGGCAGGATTATTATATCGTTTGGCAACATTGCCAGTGCCTACAATCGCGCATTTAAATGGGACGGCTGTTGGGGGTGGGTGTGAAATCGCAACTGCTTGTGATTATCGGTTAATGAATGAGCAAGCGAAAGCCGGCTTTATTCAGGGAACGATTGCACTAACGACTGGATGGGGTGGTGCGACATTATTAATGGAAAAAATGGCGCAGTACGATGCGCAATTGTCATTATTAAGTGAAGCTCGTGTATTATCCGCTAAGCAGTTAGCAGAAATTGGCTGGGTTACACATATATATGAGAAAAATGAGACGGCACCTGTTGAGCAATTTATCGCAACACAACAAAAGATACACCCTTCTGTTCATCGCGCATATAAAAAAATGGCGATTCGAAAATGGGAAAGAACGCAGCTAAAAGAACGCATGTTAGAGGAAGCAAAAGGTTGTGCCGTGTTATGGGAAGCTGAAGAACATCATCATGCTGTTGCACAATTTTTAAATAAATCATAAGGGGATAGAAGTGTAAGTCAGCAATTGATTTACGCTTCTTTTTTTGTAGAAACAGTAGGATAAAAAAGACTTTTTTACATGAAAGGTTGAAAATTGTTTGAATTATCGTATAAAATAGAAAGTGGGAGTTGGAAAATGATTCATATTATGAGGGGGGAAGTCATTGAAAAAAATTCTAATTGCAAATCGTGGGGAGATTGCAAGAAGAGTCATTCGTACATGTAAAAGATTAGGAATTGAAACTGTCGTCGTTTATTCTGAAGCAGATGCCAATTTGCCATTTGTGAAAGAAGCAGATCAAGCATTTTTAATTGGTCCGCCGCCTGTTCAACAATCGTATTTACAAGCTGATGCGATTATTGATATTGCTTTACGAGAAAGGGTAGATGCGATCCATCCAGGATATGGTTTACTATCAGAAAATGCTTCTTTTGTGCAAGCAATAGAAGAAGCAGGCATTACATTTATAGGACCAGATGCTGAAACAATTGAAAAGATGGGGGACAAAATTGTTTCAAGAACGACGATGCAACAAGCAGATGTACCAGTCATTCCTGGAACGGATGAAGGTGTCATAACGCTTGAAGAAGCAACGTCAATCGCTGAGGACATCGGTTATCCTGTAATGTTAAAAGCAAGTGCAGGTGGTGGCGGTGTTGGAATGATTCGCTGTGAAGATGAGCAAGCGCTCAGTCAACACTTCGACTCTATTAAAAAGCGGGCACAAATGTATTTTGGGAACGATGCCGTATTTTTAGAAAAATTTATTACAAATGCGAGACATATTGAAGTCCAAATATTCGGTGATGAGCATGGCAATATCGTTCATTTATTTGAGCGAAACTGCTCTGTGCAAAGACGAAATCAGAAAGTGGTTGAAGAAGCACCCTCACCATCTTTATCTGAGCAAACAAAAGAACGATTATATACAGCAGCCATTAATGCTGCTCGTGCAGTTAACTATAAAAATGCTGGAACCGTAGAATTTATTGTAGATGAAAATGAACAAGTGTATTTTTTAGAAATGAATACAAGATTGCAAGTTGAACATCCAATTACGGAAGAAATTACAGGTTTAGATTTAGTCGAATGGCAAATTGAAGTCGCAAAAGGTCAGCGATTACCGATTACTGATCAACAAGAGATTTCACTAAATGGCCATGCATTAGAGTTTCGACTGTATGCAGAGGATCCGGTAACATTTATGCCTTCACCAGGAACATTATCCACACTGCAACTAAGTGAAGTGGAAGGCGTTAGAATTGATAATGGCTATGCTGAAGGGGAACAAGTGACGCCATTTTACGATCCGCTCATTGCAAAAATCATTGTTCATGCTTCAACAAGAGAAGCAGCGATGGAGAAAGCAAAAGCATATATAGCATCCATTCGAGTAGAAGGCTTGAAAGCGAATGATCCATTATTTTTACGGGTATTAGAGGAATCGTCGTTTATTGATGGACATTATACGACGGCAATTACACAACAAATGACAACTAAAGGGGCGATTTAATATGGCACAATTAAAAGCAACGATGGCAGGTTCAGTATTTAAGGTAAATGTGAAAGTAGGAGATGAGGTAGCAGCAGGGGATACAGTCATTGTGTTAGAATCGATGAAAATGGAAATTCCAGTCGATGCAGAAGTTGGGGGAGAAGTCGCTGAAGTGAATGTACAAGAGGGCGATTTTGTTAATGAACATGATGTACTTGTAACATTTAAATAAACTCTACGTCTAGGAGGGAATGGCATGACAAAAACAACAGCTTCATTGGAACAACAACTCGAGGAGAAGCTACAGAAAATTTATGCAGGGGGGGCGCCAAAATATCATGAGCGATTAAAGGCGCAGCAAAAACGCTTTGTACGTGATCGACTCGCGTTATTATTTGATGATGGAAAATATACAGAAGATGGCCGTTTTGCAAATTATGAAGCAGATGATTTACCGGCTGATGGTGTTGTCACAGCGATGGGGAAGGTAAATGGGCAAACCGTTTGTGTGATGGCAAATGATTCGACGGTAAAAGCGGGTTCATGGGGTGCGAAGACAGTTGAAAAAATTATTCGCATTCAAGAGATTGCAGAGAAAAATCGTGTGCCTATGTTATATTTAGTAGACTCAGCTGGAGCACGCATTACAGATCAATTAGAAATGTTTCCTAACCGTAGAGGGGCAGGGAAAATATTTCACAATCAAGTACGATTATCTGGATTTATTCCACAATTATGTATTTTATTCGGTCCATCGGCTGCAGGTGGTGCGTATATTCCTGCATTTTGTGATGCGGTTATTATGGTCGAAGGCAACGCTTCGATGTACTTAGGATCACCACGAATGGCGGAAAAAGTGATTGGCGAGAAAGTGTCGCTTGAAGAAATGGGTGGCGCAAGAATGCACTGTTCGATTAGTGGATGTGGTGATGTACTTGCAGAGACGGAAGAGGAAGCCATTGCAGAAGCACGTCGTTATGTAACATACTTCCCGCCGAATTACACAGAAAAGCCTGCAGTGAAAGAAACTGTTGAAGCAAAAGCAACGAAAGCTTTGGAAGAAATTATTCCAACACATCAAAATGCACCGTTTGATATGTATGAAGCAATTGATACATTAATTGATGCAGATAGCTTCTTTGAAATTAAAAAATTATTTGCACCAGAACTCATTACAGGGTTTGCACGTATTGATGGAAAAGTAGTTGGGGTCATTGCGAATCAACCAAAAGTGAAAGGCGGGGTTTTATTCGTAGACTCAGCAGATAAAGCAGCGAAGTTTATTAATCTTTGTGATGCCTTTTCAATCCCGCTATTATTTTTAGCAGATGTTCCAGGATTTATGATTGGCACAAGTGTAGAACGAGCGGGCATTATTCGTCATGGTGCGAAGTTAATTATGGCGATGAGTTCAGCGACGGTTCCAAAGATTTCGGTTGTCGTTCGAAAAGCATACGGCGCTGGCCTGTATGCAATGGCAGGACCTGCGTTTGAACCAGATGTTTGTATTGCATTGCCAACAGCGCAAATTGCGGTAATGGGACCAGATGCAGCGGTAAATGCCGTTTACTCAAATCATATTGAAGCAATAGAGGATCCGAAAGAAAAATTAGCGTTTGTCAAAGAAAAGCATGAAGAGTATGAACGTGAAATTGATATTTATAAATTGGCATCTGAATTAATTATCGATGAAATTGTTGCACCAAATCATTTGAGAGATGTGCTCAAAGAACGTTTTGCGATGTATGAAACGAAAGACATCGCGCAGCCACCAAGAAAGCACCCTGTTTATCCAGTATAAATTAGTAAAAGCCTGCTCCTTCAAAAAAAGGAGTGGGCTTTTTTGAATCGAATTAAACGAAGAATGTTGTCAAAATACTAGACGTTCATTAAAATGAAAGAAAGAATGGTGTTGATGAGATGAAAGTAGCGATTATTGGCGCAGGATCCATTGGTATGTTAATCGGATCTTATTTGGCAGAAGCGCAGATGGATGTAACAATGATTGTACGAAATGAACAACAAGCCGAAGCGTTGCGTAGACAAGGAATTCATCGTCTAGCCGAAGCGAGGAAAATAACGCAACAACATGTTCACGCGACGACAGATTATACGTATCTTAAAAAGGCAGATATATGTGTGGTTGCCGTTAAATATGCACAGTTAGCGCAACTCATCCCACAGTTAGAAGCACATGGACAATGTATGCCGATGCTTTTTATTCAAAATGGATTGGCGCATGTGGAGTTGATTGAACAAACACAACTTGATAATGTGGCATTTGCTACTGTCGAACATGGCGCTTTACAACTAGATCTTCATACAGTTGCCCATAATGGGGTTGGGAAGATTGCGATTGGTTGGAAAAAAGGAGACCATCCGATCTTTAAACGGTTAGGCGAAGCAGCATGTGCATCTTTTCCGATTACATATGATGCAAATGTTCAACAAATTATATTTAGAAAAGTTTTAATCAATTGTTTCATTAATCCGTTGACGACGGTGTTACGCGTCCCGAACGGTGCATTAATCGAATCACCAATGAAAGAGCAATTGATACGTCAACTATATGATGAATGTATGACAGCATTTCCATCGATGAAAGAACACTTATCCTACGAAGACGTTGTAGATGTTTGTTGGAGGACACGTCAAAATGAATCATCGATGTTGACTGATTTTAAACAAGGGCGGCCAATGGAAGTTGAAACGATTGTATCGGCTGTCATTAAACGAGCGGAAGAGGAGGGGAAAGTGCTCCCGTTATTAACGATGCTTGAACAGTTGTTACAAGCATTAAACGAGAAAGCATAATGACATGATTGAAGAGTTAGTAGAAAGATGGCTTGTATTTATATTGCTAATGCCATGGATGATTGTTTTAATCGCATTATTCATTGGAAAAAGAAAAAGAAGAAAACTATCAACGAAAAAAGTAGCAGATTGGATGACATTATTTGTCATGATTGCTGTGTATGCGTTGGCACGTACCACTATTGGAGCGGGCATCGGTTATTATATGATGATTGGAATGTTAGTGATTGCGATTATCTATACGAGCTTTGAATGGAGAAGAAATAAAGATTTTATGATTATTCCTACGATGTATAAAATATGGCGCTTATTATTTTTAATCTTATTCGTCCTTTATTTTGTACTTTTAATCCTATTTCTTTTATCGTTCGTCATGTAAAACCTACCTATTCAAAAGCAATTCGTTTTTACGCCATGCTGTACAATGGTATACTCACTAGAGCGAGAACGTGGAAAAGGAGTATGAAAAATGAAACTTGAAACAATTGAACATTGTCATCGCTCGAAAGTTGTTGAAGCGTATGAGAATGAACCAACTTTTACACATAAATATTTTGATTATACAAATGATGCAACGGGCATCGAAGAACGTTTAGAAGAGTTAAGACAACGTACGTTTCAGCGAACAGCATTACAACAGGTCATTCGTTCATTTATGGAACCATTTGGAATTTCTGAAGCGGCTGCAACAAGAATTGAGCAAATTACAGATGAACGCTCTGTTATGGTAGTCGGTGGCCAGCAAGCGGGGATTATGACGGGACCACTCTATTCTGTACATAAAGCAATAACGGTTTTGCTACATGCTAAAACGCAAGAGCAAGCATTGGGTATCCCTGTCATTCCACTGTTTTGGGTTGCCGGAGAAGATCATGACTTAAATGAAATTAATCATGTCTATAGTGAAACAAGTGGTCAGTTATTAAAAGAGCAATTAGCAGATACGTTTGTTTTGAAAAAGATGGCTTCTGATGCAACATATAGCGAGGAAAATATGGTGCAACTGATTACCTCCACGTTTGAAAAGTTTGGAGAAACGATTTATACGAAGCAACTTTATGATGATGTATTAGCCGCAGCAAAACAAGAACGTACATTTACGAACTTTTTCGTTCGGTTAATGAATGAATTGTTTTCAAATCATGGCCTGTTATTTATTGATGCTGCGTACAAACCGTTGCGTCAATTAGAGAGTGCTTATTTTTGTCAATTAATTGAAAGTAATGAACGAATCGCTGCTGTGACTGCGAAGGTGGAAGATCAGTTTGATGCAGAAGGATTCGGGAAGCCGATTGATGTAAATGAAACAGATGCGCATTTATTTTATGTTCATGAAACAGGTCGTGTGTTATTGCAACGTGAAGGGGAAAAATTTGTCAATGAGAGTGCTGGATTATCGTTTACAAAGGAAGAATTATTAAAAATTGCGAAGAATGAGCCTGAAAAATTAAGCAATAATGTGGTAACGAGACCAATCATGCAAGATTTTACTTTACCTGTGTTATCTTTTATTGGTGGAGCTGGAGAGTTAGCGTACTGGGCAATCTTGAAAGAAGCATTTCATACTGTGCAGTTGAAGATGCCCGTCTTTGTCCCGCGTATCTCTATGACACTTGTATCAAGAACGGTTGAAAAAGTGCTACAAGATGAACAACTGACAATTTCAGATGTGATGAATGGCAAAGCCGCAGAACGAAAACAAGAAGTTTTTGAAGCCTTACAAGATCGACGTTTTGCCACCTCAGTGGATGAAATTGAACACCAATTGCAACAGCAATTCAATCAGTTAACGGCACAGTTCGGAGAAGGTAATCACGCATTACAACAATTGCTACAACAAAATTTTACTTATCATCAAAAACAATTTACGTATTTACAAGAAAAATACGAGGATGTTGTCTATGTCAATCATCAACGTCAGTTAGATAAGTTTGATTTAGTTGAAACACAATTATTCCCACTTATGCAATTGCAAGAACGCATTTATCACCCTTATTATTTTATGAATATGTACGGACCAGCTTTAATCGATGATTTATTAGCGTTGCCATTGGAACAGAATGGGTATCACCAAGTTGTTTATTTATAAAAGAGAGCCATTTCACAATTTTTTTAGTGAAATGGCTTTTTTTGTATATGACTTAAAAAAATGATGAAATTTTAATTAAAATGAATGGTTTTGTTGAGAATGAAAGATTGTTCTCGAAAGGAATAGAAGAGCAGAAAAGACTTATGATTCATTTTTAAATGAACGTAAGTTTTTTTTGTGTTTTCGGTGGAGTAAAGTGGGGGGATGTGGTACATTTAATAAACATAGTGGGGTGAAGAGTATGTTTATGGGCGAATATCAGCATACAGTCGATACAAAAGGACGCTTAATTGTTCCGTCTAAATTTAGAGAACATTTAGATGGACGATTTGTGCTGACACGCGGCCTAGATAATTGTCTCTTCGGTTATCCACTGGAGGAATGGAAAATATTGGAGGAAAAACTTCGTGCATTACCTATGACGAAAAAAGATGCACGAGCATTTACCCGTTTTTTCTTTTCCGGTGCAACAGAAGTTGAAGTTGATAAACAGGGAAGAATCAATATTCCAGCTTCATTACGTCAATATGCGAAAGTTGAGAAAGAGTGTGTCATCATAGGTGTTTCAAGTCGCTTAGAAATATGGGCAAAACATTTATGGGATGACTACTACGATGAATCTGAACAATCGTTTAATGACATTGCAGAAAATATTATAGACTTTGATTTTTAACAAATGAAAGTAGGCGGATTCAATGTTCAATCATACGACAGTATTGCTCGAAGAAGCCGTCGAAGGTTTAAATATAAAAGAAGACGGCATTTATGTGGACTGCACATTAGGTGGGGCAGGACATAGTACAGAAATTGTACAAAGACTTTCTGAACAGGGTCGGCTCATATGTTTTGACCAAGACATGACGGCGATTGAAGTAGCAAAAGAACGATTAGCAACACATCTAGATAAAGTGACATTCGTTCATTCGAACTTTAGAAACTTGAAAAGTGAATTAGAAAACATTGGCATTACAGAAGTAGATGGAATCCTCTATGATTTAGGGGTCTCTTCACCACAATTAGATACACCAGAGCGTGGTTTTAGTTTTCACCACGATGCGCCGCTTGATATGCGGATGAATCAACAAGCGCCGTTAACAGCTTATACAGTTGTGAATGAATGGGCTTACGAAGATTTGGTGAGAATTTTTTATCGCTACGGAGAGGAAAAATTTTCGAAAAGCATTGCTAGAAAAATCGAAGCTGCTCGAGAAGAATCTCCTATTGAAACGACGCTACAGCTAGCTGAAATTGTTAAAACAGGAATTCCAGCAGCTGCAAGACGAACTGGTGGACATCCAGCAAGGCGTGTATTCCAAGCGATTCGAATTGCAGTAAATGACGAATTAGGTGCAGCAGAGCAATCGCTCACGGATGCGTTAACGTTATTGAAACCTAAAGGCAGAATAAGCGTCATTACATTCCATTCATTAGAAGATCGCCTATGTAAAGAAATTTTTAAAGAAGCATCTTCTTTGCCGGATTTACCAAGAAACTTACCAGTGATTCCAGAAGGCATGGAACCGACATTAAAAGTGATTACGCGGAAACCAGTGATTCCTTCAGACGAAGAAATAGCGCATAATAAACGTGCAAGATCAGCTAAATTAAGAGTCGCAGAAAAAAGATAGGAGGATGAAGTATGGCATTAAGAGAACAACAATATCCAATTCCATATGAACAAGATCAAATTGAAACGTCAAATCAACCAATTCAAAAAGTAAAACGTAAAAAATTGTTCACGACAGGCGAGAAAATGTTATTTGTCATGTTTGCTTCAATCCTAACCGTATTCTCTGTTGTTCTATTACATAGAGAAGGTCAAATTAACGATGTGAACCGTGAAGTTCAATCGATTACACATCAATTGGAACAAACGAAAAAAGATCATACGGAGCTGTCCATCCAAGTAAAAGAGCAATCAACCTACGATAAAATTTGGGAGAAGGCGAAGAAACTTGGATTACATCTGAACGAGCAAAACGTGAAGGTTGTGCCTGGACGATGAAAAAGAAGTTTCGATTTCAAAAAGGAGCCTTTCTATTGTTATGTTTTTATGGAGGGCTCTTTTTTATTTTATTTTTTAGATTATTGTATATTCAGGTGACAGGTGAGGCAAACGGACAAGCGTTAAAGTCTTTAGCTGAAAGTAAATATGCACGACAATCACTATTACCGGCAAATCGTGGAGAAATTGTCGACCGTAATGGAGACGTCATCGCATCTGATACATTAAGTTATCGGCTTGTTGCAGTATTAGATGAAGAACTCAGTGATAAAAAGGTTACGCGTCATGTCGATGATCCAGAAAAAGTAGCTGCTTTTTTAGCGGACTATATATCAATGGACAAGCAGGATATTGTAAAACGTTTAACAAGAACTGACGAAGACCGCAAAAAGAAACGTAAAAAACAAGTGGAATTTGGGAAATCCGGAAATTCTTTAAGTCATGAGTTAGTAACGAAAATGCAAAAAGAAGGTGAAGAGAAAGGCATTAATGGCTTACTCTTTTTAGAAGAAAAGAAAAGGTTTTATCCGAATGGCATATTCGCATCGTATTTAATTGGTTTTACACAGCGAGAGTATGATGATAACGGGAAAATGTTCACAAAAGGAAAAATGGGATTAGAGCTCATTTATGATGAACAGCTTTCTGGTGAAGACGGAAAAGTAGATTTTCAAGCAGATCGTTGGGGCTTTATGCTTCCGAAATCAGAAAAAGCGGTCATTCCACCAACAGATGGGATGAACATCCAATTGACACTCGATAAGACGATTCAAAACTTCGTAGAAGATGCGATGAATATCGTTGAAAAAGAAAATAAACCAGAGAAAATGTTTGCGATTGTTGCGGATCCAAAAACAGGGGAAATTTTAGCAATGAGCCAAAGACCTGCGTTTGATCCGACAACCCGAGAAGGTTTAACGAAAAATTGGTTGAACGAAGCACTTGAAACGACAATTGAACCTGGATCGACGATGAAAATCTTTACATTGGCAGCTGCAATTGAAGAAGGAAAATGGGATCCGGATGCTTATTTTAAATCAGGACAATATACGGTGTTTGACCGAACGATTCGAGATCATAATCGCGATGGTTGGGGTTATATTACCTACTTAGAAGGGTTCCAACGTTCATCTAACGTATCAATGGCTTATTTATTAGAGAAAATCGGTGATCGTACATTTATCGATTATATTGAGAAATTTGGATTTGGGAAGAAGACGGGTATTGATTTACCAAAAGAAGCCCCAGGAATTATTTTAGATCACTATCCATCTGAACGTTTAACAACGTCATATGGACAAGGGTCAACGATTACACCGATTCAAATGATTCAAGGTGCATCTGCTATTGCAAATGATGGCATCATGATGAAGCCTTATGTCATTCAAGAAATGACGAATCCAAATACCGGCGAAAAGATTAAACAAAACGGTTCAGAAAAAAAGAAAAGTCCAATTTCTAGCGAAACGGCAAAACGTGTCAGAGAAGTGCTCGCCTCTACTGTAACGTCAGAAAAGGGGACAGGTCAGAAATTTGCTTTAGAACAATATAAAGTGGGTGGCAAAACAGGAACGGCTGAAATCCCAGATGCAAATGGAGGTTATAAATCTGGTCATGGACAATATTTATATTCCTTTGTCGGTATGGCACCTATTGATAATCCACAACTGCTTGTTTATGTAGGTGTTCAACAACCAGAGTTGAAAGCTGGAGAAATTGGTTCAGATCCCGTCTCTAAAATTTTTAATCCTGTTATGGAAAATGGACTGAAATCATTAAATATCGCACCGTCGACTGAGGAGTCTGTAGAAGCATTAACGCTCGATAATTACGAAGGGGTAGATGCAGAAAAAGCTGCTGAAGCACTTGATTCACTTTCATTAAAGCCTGTGATTATTGGCGAAGGTGGGGAAATTCAACAACAATATCCGCAACCGGATGTGAAGCTGTCAAAAGGTTCTACTGTTTTACTTCGAACAGAAGGCGAAGTCGAAATCCCGAATTTTACAGGCTGGTCTAAAAAAATGGTCCTCGCATATAAAACAATGACAGGTTTAAATATACAAATGTCAGGAAGCGGTTATGTGACGAAGCAAAATAAAGCTGAAGGTGAACGCGTTACAAATCAAGATCAAATTACACTGACATTGAAAGAACCTGCCGAAACATATCGTGAAAAAACAGATAAGAAGCGTATCGATGAGAAAAAATCTTCTAATGAATGAATAGCCTATCATTTCACCTCATATTTTAGTAAAAACAGATGAGGTGAAATGATTGTTCAAACAAATTCAGTTAAAACATAAAATTCGACTACGATTTATGTATAGTTTATTAATTGTTTTTGCTGTTTTATTAATTGGGAAGTTATTCCATGTTCAAATTATCCAACATAAAAACATTACTGAACGCGCTGAAGAAAACTGGGATATTGAAGTACCGTTTGGCTATGAGCGTGGAGAGTTATTAGATCGGCGTGGGCGCTTGCTTGTTGGGAATGAAGTTGCACCAACATTATATTTTGTACCTGCACAAAATGACCAAATTGAACAAGTCGCAGCACAATTAGCACCTTATTTAAAAGCGGAAGAAGAAGGTTTAATTGAAAAGCTTACGCAGAAAGAATTTATGATTAAAATTGCACCAGAAGGAAAAAATATTCCTAAAGATCTTGCTGAGGAAATTATGGCACTCAATATTCCAGGACTTTATGCGAATGTTGACTTTATACGTCATTACCCTCATGGAGAGTTATTGTCTAGGTTAATTGGTTTTACTGGTGATGACCATCAAGGATTAGCGGGCATTGAATATGCTTATGACCGCGTATTAAAAGGGTATGGCGATCGTATTCGACTGTATACAGATGCGAAAGGAAATACTTTACCACATGTAGAAGATGGGTTTAAAAAAGGAAAAAAGGGCGCTTCCGTTCAATTAACAATTGATGTGGATATTCAAAAAATTGTTGAAAGAGAACTAGCGCAAGCGATGCAAAAGTATGAAGCAACACAAGCATTAGCAATCGTCATGAACCCTAAAACTGGCGAACTATTGTCGCTCGGTTCATATCCAACATTCCATCCGGATTCCTATCAACAACAGTCACCAAAAATTTATAATCGAAATCTTCCGGTGTGGATGACTTTTGAGCCGGGATCAACGTTTAAAATTATTACATTAGCTGCAAGTATTAATGAGCAATTGATTGATTTGGAAGAGGAACATTTCCATGACCCGGGCTTTACAGTTGTAGCGAATGCAAGATTACGTTGTTGGAAGCGGGAAGGACATGGTGAGCAAACCTTTATGGAAGTAGTGGAAAACTCGTGCAACCCTGGTTTTGTCGAGATGGGAAGACGATTAGGTGGAGAGAAGCTAGATGCGTACATTCGCGATTTTGGCTTTGGTGCATCCACTGGTTCTGGAATTGCAGGCGAATCAACAGGGATTCTTTTTTCAAAAGAAGCGTTTGGTCCTGTTGAACAAGCAACGACGGCTTTCGGTCAAGGTATATCCGTAACCCCTATTCAGCAAGTACAAGCGGTAGCTGCTGCAATCAACGGCGGAAAGGTATTTCAACCATATGTCATTGATCAAATTGTTAATGCAGATGGCAAAACAACACAGCAATTTCAACCGCAATTAAAGCGCCAAGTGATTGACGAAGAGGCTTCTGCCCAAGTTCGAAAAGCATTGGAGTCGGTTGTGGCAAATGGCTCGGGAAGAGGCGCATATGTCGATGGTTTGCGTGTGGCGGGTAAAACAGGGACAGCTCAAAAAGCAGTAGACGGGGCTTATAAAGACGGAGAATATATCGTCT
This sequence comes from Sporosarcina sp., assembly GCA_035300865.1. Classification (GTDB taxonomy): domain Bacteria; phylum Bacillota; class Bacilli; order Bacillales_A; family Planococcaceae; genus Sporosarcina. The sequence goes on along the minus strand of DATGUZ010000057.1, from coordinate 200,121 downwards.
CGTTCATTGGTTTTGCGCCGGCAGATGATCCAGAACTACTCGTATATGTCGCGATTGATAGCCCGAAAAATGCCGTACAATTCGGTGGGGTGATTGCAGCGCCCATTGTAGGAAATATAATTGAAGAGGCTGCGCCGCTTATTGGAATTGAACGGCGTGAGAAGCAACTTGAAAAAGAGTATCAATGGGGCGATGAGCTAACGTTTCGTGTACCTGATTTAATTGGAATGACAAAAGAAGCGTTACAAAAACAATTGTATCCATATGCGATTGAATGGCACGGGGAAGGAGAAAAAGTGAAAGATCAATTACCAGCCCCGGGATATGTGATGAATATGGATGAAACGATTCACGTTTATTCACAATAATTGAAATGAATGATGGCATAGATGGTTGTGCGTAGAAAATCATTTCTATTCAAATGACTCATTTGCTATTAGCAGTCATATCCGCTATTCATGAAGTGGTATACTGATTAAGAGACTATTCGCAATAAAAGGTAGCGGTGTATCGATGGGGAAGTGGGCTGTCTGGAAAATCCTATTGATGATGTTCTGGACAGCAACTTTATCTGTGAATATAATGGTTCATCGTTGCTTGAAGTTATACCTTTATATTAAACTATACTATTGGATGAAATAACAAGGATCAATGAAACACTTCCTATGAGCAGTTCATAGTGAAGAGATAGAAGGAGAAAGAGAAAATGACAATTGGTACGATACTAATGGTGATTGCCGTTGCATTTGTGTGTTCAGCAATTGGTGGGTATGCCATTATTCCTGTATTAAGAAAAATGAAGTTCGGTCAAAGTATTCGTGAGGAAGGTCCACAATCGCATATGCAAAAAGCAGGTACACCAACGATGGGTGGATTAATCTTTTTAACATCGATTATCTTAACGACGGTTGTACTTTCATACATATTGAATGATGTGATGACGACACAAACGATTGTATTATTAATCGTTTTAGTTGGTTTTGGTGTGATTGGTTTTATTGACGATTATATTATCGTCGTTTTAAAACGTAATTTAGGATTAACATCTTTACAAAAATTAATTGGTCAAATCTTGATTGCAATCTTAGCGTTTTTCCTATTAAAAATGGGACCATTTGAAACGACTGTAGCATTGCCATTTATCGATTTGAAAATTGACTTAGGAATCTTTTATGTTGGCTTTATTATATTTTGGCTCGTTGGGTTCTCAAATGCAGTCAATATTACGGATGGGTTAGATGGTCTCGTTGGAGGATTATCGACGATTACATTTTCTGGATTAGGTGTTTTAGCGCTTATCCAAGGGCAAGATGATATTGCATTCTTTACATTTGCAGTGGCAGGGGCAATGTTAGGTTTTTTATTGTTTAATTTAAAACCAGCAAAAGTCTTTATGGGAGACACTGGTTCATTGGCACTTGGTGGTGCAATTGCGATGGTATCGATTTTAATGAAACAAGAGTTGTTATTACTTGTGATTGGGATTGTGTTTGTTGTTGAGACATTATCTGTCATTATTCAAGTCGCAAGTTTTAAATTAACTGGAAAACGTGTTTTTAAAATGAGTCCAATTCATCATCACTTTGAAGAATCAGGATGGTCTGAGTGGAAAATTGTTATCGTATTTTGGACTGTAGCACTTGTAGCGACAGTAATCCCATTATTGATGGAGGTGCTATAAGATGAAGTTAACAGAGCGGTTTGAGCAGAAGCGCGTATTAGTACTAGGGTTAGCCAAAAGTGGCTATGCAGCAGCGACATTATTAAAAAAATTAGGTGCAGAGTTAACGGTTAATGATGGTTCACCTTTAGAAAATAACCAAGAAGCACATGCATTAATCGATGCAGGTGTTCGTGTAATTTGTGGAGAACACCCGATTTCATTACTGGATGAAGGTTTTGATTATGTCGTTAAAAACCCTGGAATACCCTATACAAATCCAATTGTGCAACGCGCAGAAGCACTCAATATCCCGATTATTACGGAGATTGAATTGGCGTATGAAGTGAGTGAAGCGCCAATTGTTGCGATTACAGGTTCGAATGGAAAAACGACAACGACAACATTGCTGTATCATATGTTAAATATCGGTAAGAAAAAGCCTTTAATTGCAGGGAATATTGGGACAGTCGCTTGTACTGTCGCGGAGAAAGCGGCAGCAGATAATATTATCGTGTTAGAAGCATCGTCATTTCAATTAATGGGAATTGAAACGTTTAAACCACGTATTTCAATCATTACAAATTTATACGATGCACATTTAGATTATCATGGAACGTTTCAAGCTTATGCCGAAGCAAAAGCGAATGTAATGGCTTGCCAAGACGATCAAGATGTCTTTATTTACAATGCAGACCAAGAAGCGGTTGCACAACTTGCTGAACAAACAAAAGCCCATGCAATTCCATTTTCAACGTCTCGGAAATTAGAAGAAGGGGCTAGTGCTGATGATGAGATGATTTATTGGAATGGTGAACCATTTATCGAGCGATCTCTAATTACATTGCCTGGTAAGCATAATTTAGAAAATATTTTAAGTGCTGTTATTAGTGCGATTTTATTAGAATGTGACCGTGAAGCCATTATTGACGTGTTAAGTTCTTTTACAGGAGTTAAACATCGCATGCAATTTGTAAGAGAATTAGCAGGTAGAAAATATTACAATGACTCGAAAGCAACAAATACATTGGCAACGAAAAGTGCATTATCCGCATTTGAACAACCCGTTATATTAATTGCAGGTGGATTAGATCGCGGGCATACATTTGAGCCACTACGTGATGCGATGACACATGTAAAAGCACTTGTAGCAGTAGGGGAAACAAAAGAACGAATGATTGAATTTGCTCAAAGTTGTGGGATACCTACGGCAGAATTAGCAGATTCGATGGAAGAGGCTGTTCAAATTGCCCGTTCGTTATCGGAAGAAAAAGATGTCATTTTATTATCGCCAGCGAGTGCGAGTTGGGATGAATATGCCAATTTCGAAATTCGAGGAGATCGATATATTGACGCAGTGATGTCATTGGACTAGGTAGAGCATTTAGGTTTATCAGTGTGAATTAACTACGAGCGGAAGGATGCGTTATTTGAATCGAGTATTAACTTGGAGTTTTCTCGTTTCAGTTATTGCTTTATCAATTGTCGGATTAGCATTTGTTCATTCTGCAGGCTCTTTTTGGGGAGAAGTGCATTACGCCGGACAATCTTCTTTTATCGTAAAACAAGGCGTATATATGGTCATTTCTATCTGTCTAGCGCTGTTTTTTATGAAAAGTTCGCTTATGTCTTCTAAAACATTTTGGATGTTCTTTTATTATGGCATGATTGTAGCGTTAATTCTTGTCAAGGTACCAGGAATAGGTGCTGTACGAAATGGTTCACAAAGTTGGATTATTCTTGGCCCTTTTAGTATGCAACCAGCTGAATTTATTAAAGTGGCGGTTATTGGGCTATTAGCAAGCCGTTTATCAATTGTTTCAGGAATGAAAGTATTTCACTGGAAACATTTGTATTATATTTTATTGCCGACAGTACTCATTATGTTGCAACCGGATTTAGGCTCAACCGTCATTTTATTAATAGCTGCTTTTGTCGTGTTGTTTTTAGGAGGATATCCAATTCGCTTCTTTCTAGCGATTGGGATTACTGGTATTTGTGCATTTATTGGATTGATCGTTGCTGCACCTTATCGAATGGATCGAATCAAATCATTTATAGATCCGTGGCAAGATCCACTTGGAACAGGATTTCAAGCGATACAATCATTATTTGCAGTTGCACCAGGTGGATTATTTGGGCACGGGTATGGAGAAAGTCGACAAAAGTATCTTTATTTACCAGAACCTCAAAATGATTTTATTTTTTCGATTATCGCTGAGGAAATTGGATTTATCGGTGCTACAGTCATTATTTTATTATTTGTCGTATTTTTAACCGCCACATTTGGAATCGCAACACGATGTGAAAATCGACATGCATTTCTAATTGTTGCGGGCATGGGAACGATGATATTCTTTCAAACCTTTTTAAATATCGGTGTTGTGTCGGGATTGCTGCCAGTTACGGGTGTGACATTGCCTTTCATTAGTTATGGAGGGTCTTCATTATTAACAACGTGGCTAGCGATTGGTGCGATTTTACACTTTATGAAACAACAAAAGATTCAAGTATAAGTTGTAGGAAAGGAGGAGCGATAATGAAGAAAGTAATTGATATTGAAGATCGTATTCCATCGATGCGAGAGAAGCGAAGGAAAGTGGCAAATCGGAAATTTATATCGATAATTGCTGTTTTTATTATCGCTCTTCTCATTGTATTGTATTTTCAATCAACGTTTAGCAAAATTGATCAAATTTCAGTTGAAGGTTTTGCGTTATATGATGAAGAAGACTATATAAAGAAGAGTCAATTAGCTTCAGGTGATTCACTATGGGGCTTTTCAAAAGAAAAAATTGCCAACAATGTGGCAGAACTTCCGGGTGTGAAAGAAGTGACACTTGAGCGAAAATGGATGCGAAATGTAAATATGACAGTTGAAGAAGCAGAACCAATCGCGTATGTGCAAGGAGAAGAAGATTTACAGTTATTATTAAGTACAGGAGAAGTGTTTGAAAATCAATTTACTTTTATTGATCAACATGCACCGATTTTAAGCCAATTTGATAAGGATGACACTTTAAAGCAAATGGCGACCATTTTACAAGAAATTGATTCGAATGTCATATCGCTTATTTCCGAAGTGGCTTATACGGGCACAAAAGAAGAGCCCGAGTCTATCACGCTTTATATGGATGATGGCTATGAAGTACATGCATTGCTGTCTACAGTAGCTGAGAAAATCGACTATTATCCAGACATGGTTGCGCAGCTTGATGGGGATGTAAAAGGGGTAATTGATATGGAAGTTGGGTCTTATTTTATCCCATATGACCAACAATACAATTCAAAAGATGCGAAGAAAGGGAAGAAGCAACTACCTACTGCCGAACAAGAAGGAGAAGAAGTGCATGATTAATACGTTGATGAAAAAGAAAAGACCCATCTTATTTTCGATTGTATTTCTTGTCATTGGCTTTATCATTGCATTCTCCTATCGAACGATTGGTAAGACAGCGACAGAGGAACAAATGCAATCGAATGCATTAGCTGCGGAAGAAGCTTATCGTGAAGATTTAATTCGCCAACAAGAACGCAATCGTGAATTATTTGATGAGATTAATGAAAAGCAAGAACAAATTAGTGCGTTTGAGCAATCCTTTTTAAATGAGGAGGAAGAGCATGCTGATTTAGTCCAAGAGGCGCGCGATTTACGTTTACTTGTCGGTGATGTGCCTGCACAAGGACAAGGCTTGCGCGTAACGTTGGAAGACGCTGAATATGATCCAGTTGAACAAAATCCAAATGATTATATTGTCCATGAAAGTCATGTGTTCAATGTGATTAATGAGCTGAAAATTGCTGGTGCACAAGGCATCTCGATTAATGGTCAGAGAATTACGCATAATTCATATATTAAATGTACAGGTCCTGTTATTACAATTGATGGCAATACGTATCCCGCGCCATTTATTATTGAAGCGGTTGGGAATATGGAGCATTTACATGAAGCACTTTATTTAAAAGGTGGCGTTATTGACCATTTACTATTAGATAATATTGTCGTCAATACAGAGCAAGTGAAGAATTTAAAATTATCAGCAGTGAGTGAAGAGGTTAATTCTTAAGGGGTGAAGCGATGCGTATTAAAATAACGTTTACAATCGTTTTACTCGTCGTAGGCTTTTTGTCGGCAATTCAATATAATACAATTCAAAAGCCTGAAGAACGTGATACGCGTGATATGTGGGCGATTCGAAATGAATTATCAAATGTGAAGCAAGCGCAATCAGAATTATTAGCCGAAATTAGTAATTTGGATAAAACGATTAAAAAATACGAGTCAATTAATGAAGAAAGTCCAAGAACGGCTTTACGCGAAACGATTGAAGATTTATATGAAAAAGCAGGGATGACGGAAGTGAATGGTCCAGGCCTAATTATCAACATCGAGCCATCGGCAGAAGGAATTGCTTTAGGTGCTGAAATTCATCAAATTGCGCCAGATTTACTGACCCGTTTAGTGAATGAAATAAATCGTGTGAAATGGAAGGCATTAGAAATTGATGGAAAACGGTATACGACTTTTAGTTCAATTCGCGACATAAATGGGTATACAACAGTAAATGGTTTGAATGTCTCCACGCCACCTTTTACAATGAAAGTGGCGATGGAAAGTTTCGAAGATGCTGAAAAGGTTTATAGTATTTTACATGCGTCTACGATTCACGATGAGTTTTTCTTAGATGATTTAAACTTGACGATTCAAGAGCCGACAGAAGATGTGTATATCAAAGGTTGGAAAGAAGAAGTAAAAAATAAATATTTAAAAGAATTGTCGAAAGGGGAATAACGATGTGGCTACCCTTATTAGGTTTAATATTAGGAATCGCATTTGGTTTACTGTCGGACATTCAAATTCCACAAATTTATAGTAACTATTTATCAATCGCTATACTCGCAGCACTCGATTCATTGTTTGGCGGAATTCGAGCAAGTTTACAACAAGTATATGATGATAAAATTTTCGTTACGGGATTCTTTTTTAATATCGCATTAGCGATTGGGTTAGCATTTTTAGGCGTCCATTTAGGATTAGATTTATACTTGGCAGCGATTTTTGCATTTGGTGTACGTTTATTCCAAAACATCGCAATTATTCGTCGTATGCTCCTAACACGATGGGCGGAACGAGGGAAAAAGGCAGAGTCGACTATAGGCGAATGAGAGGATTTGATAAACATTGCCGAAAATATTTAGACAATATGACAATTATGCAATAGAATGGATTATAAGAAATAAATTGGGAGGTGCCAGTCATTGAGTCAATCTGAATTATACGTATCACTAGATATTGGTTCATCATCTGTAAAAGTTCTCATTGGAGAAGTAGATGGTGATGCATTACATGTGATCGGGGTGGGGAATGTCCAATCGAAAGGAATTCGAAAAGGGACAATTATCGATATTGATGCAACAGTTTCATCGATTCGTAAAGCGGTTGAACAAGCTGAAAGAATGACTGGGATGAACATACATGAAGTCGTATTAGGAATTCCAGCAAATAGCGTACAATTATATGATGTCAATGGAATTATTGCCATAAACTCAGAGGATCGTGAAATTACAGATGATGATTTAGACCGTGTAATGGTTGAAGCACAGCGAACGCCTTTACCTCCTGAAAGAGAGATTGTTAATATATTCCCAAAACAATTTATTGTTGACGATTATAATGAAATTAATGATCCACGTGGGATGCTAGGTCTTCGCTTAGAGATGGAAGGAACAATGATTACCACATCGAAAACAGTATTACATAACCTATTACGTTGCGTAGAACGTGCAGGTTTATCGATTCGTGAAATTTATTTACAGCCGCTTGCAGCTGGAACATTCGCTTTAACTGAAGATGAGAAAATGAGGGGTACTGCATACATAGATATTGGAGGCGGTTTAACGACAATCTCTTATTATGAAAGTAACCGTATTCAAAAAATCGGTGTAGTTCCACTTGGTGGCGATAATGTCACGAAGGATTTATCATATGTACTACAGACTCCTACTGAAGAAGCTAGAAAAATTAAGCATAAATATGGACATGCCTTTTATGACGAAGCTTCCGATGATGAACTGTTCGAAGTACCGATTATTGGTTCGGAAACGAAAGAGCAATTTAGCCAACGATATATTTCAGAAATTATTGAAGTACGCCTTGAAGAGTTATTCGATTTAATCTTGGAAGAGTTTTATCATATGGGGATTCAAAGCTTACCAGGGGGAATCGTCTTAACAGGCGGTATTACGAAAATTGAAGGGATTTTACCATTAGCTCGTCACGTATTACAACAACGCGTTCGAATTCATGTACCTGAATATATTGGTGTTCGAGAGCCGATGTATTCGACAGCTGTTGGACTCATTCAATATGCACATAAAGATGATTTGTTTTACGGTGCTCCAGAACCTGTCCAAGAACAGCAAGTTGAGCGAGTAGCGCAAACAGCAGATCGTCAGGAACGATCGCAAGGTGAAGAATCACAAGAAAGCATAATGTCAAAAGCAAAAAAATGGTTCAACAACTTTTTTGAATAAAACATAATGTAGATAAACGTATCGGTAGATAAATTAGGAGGAGAGAAGATGCTGGATTTTGACACGAATGTAGATCAATTAGCAGTTATTAAAGTAATTGGAGTAGGTGGCGGAGGAAACAACGCAGTCAATCGTATGATTGAACATGGAGTAGAAGGCGTAGAGTTTATCGCAGTAAATACAGATGCACAAGCATTAGATTTATCTGAAGCAGAAGTGAAACTCCAAATCGGAACAAAATTAACACGTGGTCTTGGTGCAGGTGCAAATCCTGAAGTAGGAAAAAAAGCAGCAGAAGAAAGTCGCGAACAAATTGAAGAGGCTTTACGTGGAGCGGATATGGTATTCGTTACTGCCGGAATGGGTGGGGGAACTGGAACAGGTGCAGCACCAGTTATCGCACAAATTGCGAAAGATTTAGGCGCACTTACAGTAGGTGTTGTAACACGTCCATTTACTTTCGAAGGTCGTAAACGTCAAACATCTGCAATTGGCGGTATTGGTGCAATGAAGGAATCTGTCGATACACTAATCGTCATTCCAAATGATAAATTACTTGAAATCGTGGACAAAAATACACCAATGCTTGAAGCATTCCGTGAAGCGGACAATGTATTACGTCAAGGGGTTCAAGGGATTTCAGATTTAATTGCTGTACCTGGACTTATTAACTTAGACTTTGCAGACGTGAAAACAATTATGTCAAACAAAGGTTCTGCATTAATGGGTATCGGCATTGCAACAGGTGAAAACCGTGCGGCAGAAGCTGCGAAGAAAGCAATTTCAAGTCCATTACTTGAAACGTCAATCGACGGTGCCAAAGGTGTTTTAATGAATATTACAGGCGGCTCAAACTTAAGTTTATTTGAAGTACAAGAAGCTGCTGATATTGTAGCAACTGCATCTGATGAAGATGTTAATATGATTTTCGGTTCGGTTATTAACGATAACTTAAAAGACGAAATCATCGTTACAGTGATCGCAACTGGATTTAGCGAAGAGCAAATGACTGCAACAAAAGCAATGCGTGGGATTGGTGGCGTACAACGACGCCCACAACCAACACAACAAGAAGCGCCAGTTGAAAGAGCACCGGAACGTACATTTAACAACGAACCACCAGTTCAACCGAAGCAAGAAGTTGAACAACAAGATCAACAGGACGAAGGGTTAGATATTCCAACATTCATTCGTAACCGTCGTCGTCGCTAATCAATAACTAACAACGTAAAGGACTGTCCAAAAGTCAGTAAAATTGACTTTTTGGACAGTTTTTTGTTTTTGTAAAAGATCGTATTTTGAATGAATGCTAATTGTTTTCAGTATTAAAGCTTAATTTGTAGATAGGGTAAAAAATCTTTGTTAATCGTCGCAATAAAGTTGTAGGTATCAGCTACTAAGTTGTTGATTTATTGAATGAATTTGTCGGTATCACAAAGAAATTTGTTGATTCTCCGAAAGAATTTGTAGGTAAAGCAGAGGTTGTCGGTATTCTGAAAATCTTTGTAGATACGCAAGACGTTTGTGTAGATTATCAGAACAAAGTTGTAGGTATCACAAAAAAATCTGTTGATTCTCCGAAAGAATTTGTAGGTAAAGCAAAGGTTGTCGGTATTCTGAGATTATTTGTAGAAACGCAAGACGTTTGTGTAGATTATCAGAACAAAGTTGTAGGTATTACACGTAAAGTTGTTGATTTCAAAATTAAAATTGTCGATACTGCATAAGTTGTAGGTATCGCACAATATTTTGTTGATTCCCCAAATGAAATTATATGTCACATTCCCACAGTAACTTGTACTATTTTTCTTCAAACAAGCATATTGTAAGAAATAAATGATTTGTCGAAGGAAAGACGAGTGAACGAGCATGAAGTGACAAATTTTATATATGGACTGTGGTAAGTTTACTTCATGAGGGGGGAGTTGAATGTATGGCGAGCTCATGATTGGGTTGAACATGATGTTTAATTTTACGATTTTATCTTTTGCAAACAATATGCAGAATCGCCATATTCAATTATGGCGGCTACTACTCGCATCATTTATCGGGGCGATAATGATTGTTGTAATGTCCTCAACAGTCCTATCTTTAATCATTGTTTTTATAAGCATGACGCTAATTGCTTATGGTACCAATTTTTTAACGTGGCGAAAGCTCGCAATGACTTTTTTATTAGGGGCGATTTTCGCAGGCGGGTTATTAACAGTCATTCAAGAACAATTTGTGAGTTTACAACGTTATGGTTTTGTTTTATTCGCATGTGCATTTCTTTATATCGTCTTGTCGATCGTGAAAAGAAACGTCATGCAAGTTAAAACAATTGCGCAAACATCGACGTTGACGATGGCTTCAACATTATACTTATGGAATGAACAAATCCCGCTCACTGTTTTCATCGATTCGGGGAATCAATGCGAAGAACCACTTTCAGGAAAACCTGTACATTTTATTGCCTATGATGCAATTAAAGCGTATATGCCTGAAACATTGTGTCAATTATTGACACAATGGAATAACGAACAGGATTCATTTTCAACAAAGCTACCAGACCAATTTAAGCACCAATTACGAATGATCAAAGTTTATACGATACAAGGGGAGAAATGGGTAATAGGCTTGCAATATAAAGAATGGACGATTCATGCAGGAACAACATTAGCAGATGGCTACATTGTGTTTACGATGGATAATCAGCAATACCCAAATGAAGCAGACGCCATTTTACATGTAAGTGCAATGCAAAGCTTAAAATAGAAGGGGTGGTTCATATATGTTGGAACGTTTAAAACAATATATTGCACGATTATTCGCTTTTATGAATGAAAAGAAGGGGACATACTATATTGGCGGGCATGGTTCATTACCGCAACCGCTAACGAAAGAGGAAGAGGCAAAAGTAATACAGGCGCATATGGAGGGAGATCCGGATGCGCGAAATACATTGATTGAGAAAAACTTACGATTGGTTGTTTATATTGCACGAAAATTTGATAATACGAATACACATATTGAAGATTTAATTAGTATTGGCACAATTGGGCTCATTAAAGCCATTGAAACATTTAAGCCAGATAAAAAAATAAAATTAGCCACATATGCCTCACGTTGCATCGAAAATGAAATTTTAATGCATTTAAGAAAAACGAGCCGAATGAAAACAGAAGTGTCATTTGATGAACCATTAAATGCCGATGCTGATGGAAATGAACTGTTATTGTCGGATATTTTAGGGACCGAGGCAACGATTATTATTGACAATGTTGAACGGAAAATTGAACGTCAACATATGCTTGATGCAGTTGTGACGCTTAATGACCGAGAGAAATATATTATGGCTTGTCGTTTCGGGTTAACAGGAAATGAAGAAATGACGCAGAAAGAAGTAGCAGAAATGTTAGGCATTTCTCAAAGTTATATTTCCCGTTTAGAAAAGAAAATTATTGCGGAATTACGGGAAAGATTAAACACCCCTGTCCAATAGACTGGTTTAAATTGGTACGACTCGTAACGAATATTCCTCCATTGAAAGGACAAACTACAGCTATAGTCATCTATAGAATGTGGAGGAATCAACGATGGTGCGAAACAGAGTTGAAATTTGTGGAATCGATACGTCGACATTGCCATTATTGCCCAATGATGTCATGGTTGAAACGTTTAAACGCTATCAAAGTGGTGATCATCAAGCGCGTGAAGAACTCGTGATGGGGAATTTACGCCTCGTTTTAAGTCTAGTCCAGCGATTTATGTATCGCGGTGAACAAGCGGATGATTTATTTCAAGTTGGTTGTGTCGGTTTATTGAAATCCATAGATAATTTTGATTTAAAACATAATGTTCGTTTTTCAACGTATGCCGTGCCGATGATTTTAGGGGAGATTAGACGGCATTTGCGAGATCACCATTCCATTCGTATTTCTCGCTCATTACGTGATATTGCTTATCAGGCAATGCGGGCAAAAGAGGCATATGTGAATGAACATCAACGTGAGCCAAAACTAAAAGATTTAGCAGCAATCATTGAGATTCCAGAAGATGAAATATTGTATGCGTTAGATGCCATTCAAGATCCCATGTCCTTACATGAACCCATTCATAATGGGGATGGGGACCCTGTTTATTTAATGGATCAACTACAAGATCAGAAAATTAGTGAAGATCGTTGGTTAACGTATGTTTCGGTAAAAGAAACGATGGATGTCTTAGACGAGAGGCAACAATCGATTGTAACAAAACGTTTTTATCTAGGGCAAACTCAAACGGAAATCGCCAAAGAGTTGGGGATTTCTCAAGCGCAAATTTCTAGAATTGAAAAACAGGCAATGTTGAAAATAAGAGAACGTATGACGATTCATAAACCATAATGTAAAACGCTTCGTATTGATATTTGTGCATGTTGAGTGCTCAAGTGAATACGGAGCGTTTTAGTGATTATGTGAAGAATGGTCGTTTTATGTATCGCATATGATAGACAAAAGGGAGGAAAAGATGTGCGTTTTTCAGATATTCAAAAAAAAGAAGTGATTGATGCGGTACAAGGAGCGTTTTTAGGGTATGTACAAGATGCCACGATTAACGTACAAGACGGTACGATCGACCATTTACACATAAGTGGTGAAGAGCGAGGCATGTTATTTGAATTTAAAAAAAGTGAAGCACTGAAAATAACGATTGAAGAAATTGATATTATTGGTAAGGAGATTATTTTAGTTCGTTTAAATAGGGATTTTAATTGATAACATGAGGTTTGATTGCTACAATAAAAGGAATGATAGAAGAAAAGTAGTGATAAGTAATGAGTCATGTAGAACAACGAATTCAACAAATTGAGAAAAAAATTCAAATGGCTTGTGAACGTTCAGGACGTCAGCGTTCGGATGTTCAAGTCGTTGCTGTTACAAAGAGTGTTTCCAATGAAAGAACTGCAGAAGTGTTGGCAGCAGGTTTTAATCATTTAGGAGAAAATCGACCTGATGGATTGATGGCAAAAGTGGCCCATATTCCAACTGATGTAAATTGGCACTTTATCGGCAATCTTCAAAGTCGAAGAATACGAGATATTATTCATGATGTACGCTATATCCATTCATTAAGTCGTAAAAGCATTGCTAAAGAAATTCAAAAGCGTGCCACTGAAACGGTTGATTGTTTTGTACAAGTAAATGTGTCCGGTGAAGCTTCTAAGTCTGGATTAGAGCCGGAAGAAGTCAAAACATTTATTGAATCGATTGTACAATACGATAAAGTACGTGTTATTGGATTAATGACAATGGCACCGAATATTGATGATCGTGATGAAATTAGGGGATATTTTAAACGTCTCCGTGCTATACGTGATGAACTTCAACATGCACAACTACCAAATGCGCCTTGTACGGAATTATCGATGGGAATGTCGAATGATTACGAGATTGCAATTGAGGAAGGAGCAACGTATATTCGTATCGGTACCGCGTTAGTAGGCGAGGAGAGCGAGGGAGAGTAATGAGCTTAAAAGAAAAAATCCAAAATTGGTTTTATTTAGATGAGGAAGAAGAAATGGAAGAAAATATGGAACAGTCCAAACAAAAGGAAAAGCAAGTTCCAGTTAAAAAAGAACGTCAGCGTGCCGTGCCAGAAGCAGCGTCACCAAGACCGAAAAGGCCTGTGAAAAAACGTCAATCAGAATCTTCATCAGCTACGACGCAAAGTACCCCGCGTATCGTTAGTTTACAAAGTGCTAAAAATACATCGAAGGTCGTTTTATCAGAGCCTCGTGTGTATGATGAAGCACAAGATATTTCGGAGCATTTAAAAAATAAGCGGGCAGTCATTGTGAATTTACAACGAATTGACCGCGACCAAGCGATCCGTATTATCGACTTTTTAAGTGGCACAGTATATGCGCTTGGTGGAGATATACAACGTGTTGGGACAGATATCTTTTTATGTGTACCCGAAAATGTCGAAGTTGCCGGTGAAATTACCGATTATTTCGATTAAAATTTTGAAATTCGAATGTGAGGATTAGAAAGAATGATTCAAGGGTTATATATGCTGTTTCAGTTTTTAGTGTATGCAATTTCGATTTACAGTGTGGTCATTGTCATTTACGTTTTAATGTCATGGGTACCGAACTTAAGAGAATCCAAATTTGGTGAAATCGTAGGGAAAATTGCAGAGCCGTATTTAGAGATTTTTAGAAAAATTATTCCACCATTAGGGATGATTGACATTTCGCCAATTGTTGCACTTCTAGCTTTGAATTTAATTCAAAGAGGGCTAGGGAATGTTTTTAATATTATTCTTCGTTGGTTAATATAGGCTTATACGATTTATCTGTAAACGTGACAATTCCTCGTTTACAGATATTTTTATCTTGAAAGGATGTTAAGCACGTGGACACAATTTTTCAGCATTTTAGAAAAGAAGAGCAGCCGTTTATCGAACTGGCGTATGATTGGATTCAAGATGTGGAACAAATGTATGCACCAAAATTGACCGATTTTTTAAATCCACGAGAACGTTTTATCGTGCAATCACTCTTAAGTAACGGGGATATTGAACTAGCAAATTCCGGCCAGTTTGAACAGGCGGAGCGTCAACGCGTGTTACTTTATCCAAATTATTATGTACCTGAAGTAGCTGACTTTCAAGTAGCGATATTCCGCATTAAATACCCGACCAAGTTTGTGACATTAGAACATAAAGATGTACTTGGTTCATTAATGGGCCTGGGGATTGATCGTTCGAAATTTGGAGATATTCGGATAGATGATGAAGACGTACAATTTGCGGTTGCCGATGAATTAAAAGACTATGTACAAGCCAATTTTGTCACTGTTGGAAAATCCAAAATATCAATTGAAGAAGTGCAGCGTGAAGAGGATATCATTCAAGAGACAGATACATGGAAAGAAGAAATGAATGTTGTTAGTTCAATGCGACTAGATACGATCGTCGCTGCTGTCACTTCTATATCAAGACAAAAAGCAGTAGCACTCATTAAAGGTGAAAAAGTCCGCGTAAATTGGGCAACTGAGCAAAATGTATCAGCCGAACTATTTGAAGAAGATGTATTGTCCATTCGTGGTTTCGGTCGTTTTAAAGTCATTGCTGTAGAAGGGCGTACACGAAAAGATAAGATTCGATTAATTACAGGAGCACTAGAATAAGTGTATGAAGCACTAAATCCTCTGTTCCTTAATGACATCATCCAGAATAGATGATACAATTTGAGATAGATTACTAGAGATATATTGAATATACAGAAAATGGCTGTTTATTTAAGTGGAATTCTGTATAATGAACAATATACGTTTTAAAGGAGGTAATAAAATGGCTTTAACCCCGCTTGATATACATAATAAGGATTTTAGTAGTAAATGGCGCGGCTATGATGAAGATGAAGTAAATGAGTTTTTAGAGCAAGTGATGAAGGATTATGAGAATCTTCTTAATGACAATAAAAAACAAGAACAAGAAATTACAGCGTTAAATGAGCGCATAAACCATTTTAATACAATTGAGGAAACGTTACAAAAATCTATTTTAACTGCACAAGAAGCAGCTGAAGACGTGCGCCGTAACTCGATGAAAGAATCGAAGTTAATTATTAAAGAAGCTGAAAAAAATGCTGACCGTATCGTCAATGAAGCTTTATCACGTGCGCGTGAAATCTCATTAGAAATTGAAGATTTAAAAAAGCAGTCTAAAGTATTCCGCAATCGTTTTAAAATGTTATTAGAAGCACAGCTTGATTTAGTAAATGGAAATGATTGGGACGATTTATTAGCTTATGAAGTTGATTTAGAAAACTTGGAAGAGCTTGAAGAAGAGTTCGAATCAAACGACTAATCTTGCATACTTGACTCATGTGACGTCAAACGCTATAATATGTTCAATAAATTAAAAAATTGAATGTAAAAATGTAATATCTATTGAGTAATCGGTGAAAAGCGAAGATAGAGACAGTATTTTTAAGTGAACAAGTTAAAGCGAGCTAGGGATAGTGTAAGCCTAGTACAGGTACTTAAAAAGAAAATCACTCTTGAGCTGGATGATGGAAGCTTATGTACATGATCCCGGTCTATACCTCCGTTATGGTACTTCGAGTGGCAGAAAGATTTTGAGATTTCTGCAATGAGGGTGGTAACGCGAGATAACCTCGTCCCTTTTTTAGGGGCGGGGTTTTTTGTGTCTTCAAATACAGAAACGACCGATTCACTTTCAATATTACAACTAATTCAATTCGCATCATCAAAGAAAGACAGGGAGGAATTTAACATGGATTATAAAGATACATTATTAATGCCAAAAACAGATTTCCCAATGCGTGGAAACTTGCCAAAAAGAGAACCAGACATGCAAAAACAATGGGATGAAAAAAATATGTATGAACAAGTACAAGAACGTACAAAGGGTCGTCCGTTTTTTGTACTTCATGATGGACCACCATACGCAAACGGTGACTTGCATATGGGGCATGCGTTAAACAAAGTGTTAAAAGATATTATTGTACGTCATAAATCTATGACAGGGTATCATGCACCGTATGTTCCAGGTTGGGATACACATGGTTTACCAATTGAGCAAGCACTCATTAATACAGGTGTGAAACGTGATGAACATTCATTAGCAGAATTCCGTCGTATGTGTGAAGAATATGCCAATGAACAAATTGATCGTCAACGTACACAATTCAAACGTTTAGGTGTTCGCGCTAATTGGGAAAATCCTTATATTACATTAAAACCAGAATATGAATCACGTCAAATTCAAGTGTTCGGTGAAATGGCGAAAAAAGGATATATCTATAAAGGATTAAAACCTGTCTATTGGTCACCATCAAGTGAATCGGCATTAGCGGAAGCGGAAATTGAATATAAAGATAAACGTTCACCATCCATTTATGTAAGTTTCCCTGTTAGAGATGGAAAAGGTGTTGTAGATGAGGATGCATACTTCCTCATTTGGACAACGACACCTTGGACAATTCCAGCAAACTTAGGGATTACTGTCCACCCTGACTTTAACTATGTTATCGTTCAAGCAGGCGAGAAAAAATTTGTCATTGCAGAAGACTTATTAGACTTCGTTGCAAAAGAACTTGAGTGGGAAGATTATCGTGTTGAGAAAACATTTAAAGGGGAAGCATTAGACCGCGTGGTCGCAAAACATCCAATTTATGACCGTGATTCTCTCATCATGTTAGGAAATCATGTAACAATCGATGCGGGTACAGGATGTGTTCATACTGCACCAGGACACGGGGAAGATGACTTCTACGTATCAAAATCTTATGGTATCGATGCATTAAGCCCTGTAGACCATAAAGGGTGTATGACAGAGGAAGCACCAGGTTTTGAAGGATTATTTTATGAAGATGCAAACAAAGCTGTTGGTGAAAAGTTAGAAGAAGTGAATGCACTTGAAAAGCTTTCGTTCATTAAACACTCGTATCCACATGATTGGAGAACGAAAAAGCCAGTGATTTATCGTGCTACTTCACAATGGTTTGCATCGATTGAATTGTTCCGAGATGAATTATTAGAGGCAATTAAAGAAACGACATTTACACCGCATTGGGGTGAAACTCGCTTGCACAATATGGTTCGTGACCGCGGTGATTGGTGTATTTCTCGTCAACGTGTTTGGGGTGTTCCAATCCCAGTCTTTTACGCTGAAAACGGTGAACCAATTATTACCGATGAAACGATTGCGCATGTTGCAGATCTTTTCCGTGAACATGGTTCCAATGTTTGGTTCGAAAGAGAAGCAAAAGACTTATTACCAGAAGGATTTACGCATGAAGGTAGCCCGAATGGTGAGTTCACAAAAGAAACGGATATTATGGACGTTTGGTTTGACTCAGGATCATCTCACCAAGGTGTACTTGAAGAACGCGATGATTTACAATTCCCAGCTGATCTATATTTAGAAGGATCAGACCAATATCGTGGATGGTTCAACTCGTCGTTAACGACAAGTGTTGCGATGTATGGACACGCGCCGTATAAAGGTCTTCTGAGCCATGGATTTACACTTGATGGTAAAGGACGTAAAATGAGTAAATCAGTCGGTAACGTTGTTGTTCCAGCGAAAGTAATGGATCAATTCGGTGCAGAAATTTTACGTTTATGGGTATCATCTGTTGATTATACAGCGGATGTTCGTGTATCTGATTCGAACTTCAAACAAGTATCAGAAGTGTATCGTAAAATCCGTAACACATTCCGTTTCTTACATGGGAATGTTGCAGATTTCAATCCTGCAACAGATGTAGTTGCATTCGATCAATTACGCCCAGTAGATCAATATGTGTACGTGAAATTACAAGATTTAATTCAGGAAGTGCGCGATGCATATGAAGCATATGAATTCGCAGGTGTATACCATGCAGTCAATAACTTCTGTACAGGTATTTTAAGTTCATTCTACTTAGATATCGCTAAAGACGTTGTGTATATCGAACATGCGAATCATCCACATCGTCGTGCAATGCAAACAGTCATGCATGAAACATTACTCGCATTAGTGAAAATGTTATCACCAATCTTACCACATACGACTGATGAGCTATGGAGCCACTTAGCACATGTAGAAGAAGAAAGCGTTCAATTAACAGATATGCCAGAAGCGAAAGATCTAGGTGACGTTGCAGTCGCATTAAAAGATCGCTTCGCAACATTAATGTCCGTTCGTGATGATGTATTAAAAGCATTAGAAGTCGCACGTAATGAAAAAGGAATTGGTAAGTCATTAGAAGCCAAAGTAACGGTATATGTTCCAGAGGCGTTACAAGGTCTCTTTAAAGCAGACGATGTAGACTATGCACAATTCTTTATCGTGTCGCAATTTGCTGAAACAGCTGAAGCTGCACCAGCAGACGCACTACAATGTGAACAAGTGCAAGTTGTTGTAGAAGAAGCTGATGGTGAGAAATGTGAACGTTGTTGGACAATTGATGTAACAGTTGGCCAAGATGAAACGCATTCTACACTATGTGCGCGTTGTGCGGATGTTGTGAACAATCATTATGCATAATATTTAAATGATAAATGATGCCAGTTGTAGCATTCTGAAAAGGAAGATTGCTGCAACTGGCTCTTTTTTTATGGTAAAATGAAAAGAGTTTATTGTATGTAGTAACCTGTACATGTAATGTAAAAGCAATGTATTTTAAGAAGATAGGTGGACGTGAATTCATGAAATGGATTGGCTATTATATGATTGCAATTGTCATGATTGCATTGGATCAATGGACAAAATGGCTTGTCGTTAGACAAATGGACCTCGGTGAAAAAATCTCCATTTGGGAACCACATATTGCTTTATTGTCCCATCGAAATCGTGGAGCAGCTTGGGGAATGTTAGAAGGGCAAATGTGGCTTTTTGCAATTGTTACAACCATTGTTGTCGTTGGGATTATTTATTATTTTCATAAAGAAGCACAAGGTGAACCATTATTTAGTGTAAGTTTAATGTTCTTACTCGGTGGTGCAATTGGGAACTTTATCGACCGACTATTTCGTGGAGAAGTAGTAGATTTTATGAGTGTCAGAATTCCGGTCATTCAATACGATTTTCCAATTTTTAACGTAGCAGATGCAGCTTTAACGATTGGTGTCATCTTACTCATAGTATTTGTCTTACTGGACGAAAAAAAGAACAAAGAAAAGGTGTCATAAATGGAGAAACAGGAAATTATCATTGAAAATGAAACGGGCACAAGACTCGATAAAATTATATCGCAGCACCGCCCAAATACGTCTCGTACACAGATTCAGCAATGGATTAAAGACGGCAATATTCAAGTGAATGCAAAAAATGTTAAACAAAACTATAAAGTACGTGAAAATGACCATATAACAATTGAAGAACCTGAACCAGAAGCGTTAAATATTGTTGCTGAAGATTTACAACTTGAGATGATTTATGAAGATGAAGATGTTTGTGTTGTGAATAAACGACGTGGCATGGTTGTGCATCCAGCGAAAGCACATGCTTCAGGAACACTTGTCAATGGCTTAATGTACCAATGTAAAGATTTATCAGGGATTAATGGTGTATTGCGTCCAGGTATTGTTCACCGAACTGATAAGGATACATCAGGCTTATTAATGGTTGCCAAAAATGACCAAGCACATGTATCACTTGTTGACCAGCTAGTAGATAAAACGGTTAAACGTGTATATGTGGCGCTTGTCCATGGGCATATTCCACATAGTAATGGAAAAATTGACGCACCGATTGGACGTGATGAACATGATCGCCAAAAAATGACGGTAACAGATCGTGGGAAAGATGCGATTACCCATTTTAAAGTATTGGAACGATTTGATCAGTATACATTGGTGCAATGTGAATTAGAAACTGGACGTACTCATCAAATTCGTGTCCATATGAATTATATTGGACATCCGCTTGTTGGGGATCCTAAGTATGGTTTACCAAATACCATTCCATTTGGTGGTCAAGTATTACATGCTGAAACGATTGGCTTTACACATCCAACAACGGGCGAATATATGGAGTTTACAAAAGAGCCACCAGAGGATTTCCAAAAACTTGTCAATTCTATTCGGAATGGTGTTGACAGTCTGTAGGCATTCAGTGTATACTTACAAACAGTGAAAGGATAGAGTGTTTGCCATCCAGAGAGGTGGACAAGCCTTTATCAAATCACGCTGAATGACATAAGAAATTTTATATTGAGCAATACCTTTAAAATCAGTCCAGAGAGGCTGGGAAGGTTGGATGAAACGCACAGCAATACGTGGGGATTCGTATGCCTATTTTACTGTGCATATTTTCTGCGACTATACCCTCCTGCCATCTTTGGTAGGAGGTTTTTTGTATGCTTCAAATGATGAAAAATGACAAGCGGGAGGCGTTCAACATGACTGAAAAAGCAATGATTCTAGATGAACAATCAATCGGCCGTGCATTAACACGGATTGCACATGAAATTATTGAAAGAAATAAAGGCATTGACGATGTTATTTTAGTGGGAATTAAAACGAGAGGTGCCCATTTGGCTACACGTCTCGCCAAACGTATCGAACAAATCGAAGGAAAGGCGATTAAAACAGGCGAACTTGATATTACATTGTATCGTGATGACTTGCATAAAAGACATAAAGACCAAGAACCTCATGTTCATCAAGTGGATATTTTACATGATGTAACGGATCGAAAAATTGTACTTGTCGATGATGTGTTATTTACGGGACGTACAGTTCGTGCAGCGATGGATGCTGTGATGGATTTAGGTAGACCAGCACAAATTCAATTGGGAGTACTCGTTGATAGAGGACATCGAGAATTACCAATTAGACCAGATTTCGTTGGGAAAAATATTCCTACGTCAAATGAAGAAAGGGTCGTCGTCAGTGTGTTGGAATCGGATGAAACAGATCGCGTTTCTATTCATGCAAAAGATGAATAAAGGGGTATCACATAAATGAATGAAAAAGTATTAGATGTGCATGAGAAACCGTCAACAGGTCAACTCATTACATTAAGTATGCAACATATGTTTGCCATGTTTGGAGCAACGATTTTAGTACCGCAACTTGTTGGTTTAAGCCCAGCAATCGCCTTATTAACAAGTGGGATTGCAACAATTATATTCATTCTTGTAACGAAATTCCAAGTTCCAGCGTATTTAGGTTCATCATTTGCATTTATTATCCCCATCCAAATCGCTACGAAAGAAGGTGGGATTGGTAGTGCGATGATCGGGAGTATGTTCGTGGCACTTGTGTATGCCATTGTCTCCTTAATCATTTGGAAAACAGGACATCAATGGATTATGAAAATTTTACCGCCAATTGTTGTTGCACCTGTCATTATGGTGATTGGGTTAGCATTAGCTCCAACGGCAATTGAAATGGCAAGCACAATTGAAGTAAATGGTGTAGCGGAATATAGCTTGAAACATTTTTCAGCTGCACTTGTTACATTGGCAGCAGCAGTCATATGTCTTATGTTTTTCAAAGGAATGATCAGTTTGATGCCAATATTAATTGGGATTACTGTAGGGTATCTTTATTCAGCGGCAATTGGGATTTTAGATTTCACAGCTGTAAAGAAAGCAAGTTGGTTTCAAGTGCCGGATTTTTTAATTCCAGGCATTCATTATGAATTTGTTGTAACACCAACCTTATTGCTTGTAATGGTTCCCATCGCGATTGTGACAATCTCAGAGCATATCGGACATCAGCTCGTGTTAGGGCGTATCGTTGACAGAAACTATATTAAAGAACCAGGTTTACATCGTTCTTTAATTGGTGATGGGATTGGCACACTCATCAGTGGATTCGTTGGAGGACCACCAAAAACGACATATGGTGAAAATATTGGTGTGTTAGCGTTAACGAGAGTGTTTAGTGTTTATGTGATTTTAGGTGCAGCAAGTTTTGCCATAATGTTCTCGTTTTTAGGAAAAGTAATGGCGTTAATTGCAACAATTCCAGGAGCAGTATTAGGTGGTGTATCAATTCTATTGTTTGGAATTATCGCCTCATCAGGGTTAAGAATGTTTGTTGACCATCAGATTGACTTAGGCAATCAACGAAATCTGGTCATTGCTTCGGTCGTCCTCATTAT
Source organism: Sporosarcina sp. (assembly GCA_035300865.1). Classification (GTDB taxonomy): domain Bacteria; phylum Bacillota; class Bacilli; order Bacillales_A; family Planococcaceae; genus Sporosarcina. The sequence continues at coordinate 177,332 of DATGUZ010000057.1, read as the reverse complement.
CGGAATTGGCGGCGCAACGATTCGCTTTACCGAAACATTCGCAGTTGAAGGGATGGCTTTAGCAGCAATTGTTGGCGTGCTATTAAACCTGATTTTACCGGGTAAGGCAGAAGAACAATTAATAGATGAAGAAGAGATGTAAGTAGCGTTTCAATGTTGGAAACGAGTAGGAAGGGGATTGAAGATGAAACATTTTGTTTCGACGAAAGAATTAACAACAGAACAAATTTATGGATTATTAGATCGCGCGGAAAACTTTAGTAAATATGGTGCGAGAGAGTTGCCAGGGAAGTTTATCGTAAGCAATTTGTTTTTTGAACCAAGTACACGAACAAAAATGAGTTTTGAAGTAGCAGAACGTAAATTAGGTTTAGATGTGATCCCTTTCGAATCAGGATTTTCAAGTACATTAAAAGGTGAAACGCTGTATGACACAGTGAAAACATTTGAAGCCATTGGTGTGGATGCACTTGTTATTCGCCATGAAGATGAAGGGTATTATCAGTCATTAGTAGGCAAAACAAATGTCTCCATTATTAATGGCGGGGATGGTTCTGGACAACATCCAACGCAATCATTACTGGATCTTTACACGATTCGTGAAGAGTTCGGTCAGTTTGAAGGTTTAAAAATTGTAATAGCAGGGGATATCGCACATAGCCGCGTCGCTCGCTCCAATGCGGATACGTTAACACGACTTGGAGCGGAAGTAACGTTTCTGTGCCCGGAAGAGTGGAAGGGTGAATTCGACGCAATCCACGAATGGGATGAACATGTGTTACAAAGCGATATTATTATGTTATTACGTGTGCAACATGAAAGACATGATGGAAAAGAAACGTTCACAAAAGAAGAGTATCACGAACGTTATGGGTTAACGATCGAGCGTGCTGCAAAAATGAAAGAGAATGCAATCATTATGCATCCAGCACCGTTCAATCGTGGTGTAGAAATCGATGAGGATCTTATTGAAAGCAAACAGTCTCGTATTTTTAAACAAATGGAAAATGGTGTTTATGTTCGAATGGCCGTACTAGAAACCGTATTAAATGGGAGGAATTAACATGACAAAAATTATCCAGCAAGTGCAATTATTAAATGAAGCAGGCGACATGATCGTACGTGATGTTAAAATTGAAGGGAATAAAATTGCAGAAATTGGTGAGCAGTTAGCAACAGATCAAGCAGAAGTCATTGCAGGAGAAGGCTTATTCTTATCACCAGGATTTATCGATGTACACGTCCATTTAAGAGAGCCAGGTGGCGAACATAAAGAAACGATTGAAACAGGTACGTTAGCAGCGGCAAAAGGTGGATATACAACCATATGCGCAATGCCAAATACACGCCCTGTACCGGATACAATTGAAAACTTACAACATGTCAATACGTTAATTGAAGAAAACGCAAAAATTCGTGTTTTACCATATGCGTCTATTACGATTCGTGAAGCAGGAAAAGAACGAACAAACTTAGCAGAACTAAAAGAACACGGTGCATTCGCATTTACAGATGACGGTGTAGGGGTTCAAGAAGCTGGGATGATGTATGAAGCAATGCAAGATGCAGCCAAAATCAATATGCCAGTCGTAGCACATTGTGAAGACAATACATTAATTTATGGCGGTGCATTACACGAAGGAAAACGCAATAAAGCATTAGGATTACCAGGAATCCCATCAATTGCAGAATCAGTACATATCGCTCGTGATGTGCTATTAGCAGAAGCAGCTGGTGCACATTATCACGTATGTCATGTCAGTACGAAAGAATCGGTTCGTGCAATTCGTGACGCAAAAAAAGCTGGAATTCACGTAACAGGTGAAGTAAGCCCACACCATTTATTATTATGTGAAGAAGATATTCCGGGCGATGATGCAGATTGGAAAATGAACCCACCATTACGTGGCGCAGAAGATTTACAAGCATTACGTGAAGGATTATTAGACGGGACATTAGATTTCATCGCAACGGATCACGCACCACATACCGCCGAAGAAAAAGCAGTAGGTGTTAAGAAAGCACCATTTGGCATTACCGGTTTAGAAACAGCATTCCCATTACTCTACACAAACTTCGTTAAACCAGGACATTGGACGATGAAACAATTAATCGACTGGATGACGAAAAAACCTGCAGAAGTATTTAACTTTCCATTTGGTACATTAGCGGTTGGTGAAGAAGCAGATTTAGTATTAATTGATTTAAATAAAGAGCAAGAAATTGACCGTACTGCATTCGTATCGAAAGGGAAAAATACACCGTTTGATGGTTGGAAATGTACAGGATGGCCAGTTAAAACAATTTACGGCGGAGAAGTCGTTTGGGAGGATGAACAATAATGAAGACGAGAATGCTCATTTTAGAAGATGGGACAATTTTTGAAGGACGCGCTTTTGGATCAGATGAAGCATCGGCAGGAGAAACCGTATTTACAACAGGTATGACAGGCTATCAAGAATTAATTTCAAATCCATCGAACTGTGGACAAATTGTCGTCATGACCTATCCGCTTATTGGTGCATATGGGATTAACCGTGATGATTTTGAGTCATTAGAAGCACCAATGAATGGGCTCGTCGTTCGTGAAATAGAAGACGAACCATCCAACTTCAGATGCGACTTAACGTTACGTCAATATTTGGAACAAAAAAATATTCCTGGTATTGAAGGAATCGATACGAGAAAGTTAACGAGATTACTACGTGAAAAAGGCCCGTTAAAAGGAATATTAACAGCCGCAAACGAACAAATTGAACATGTAGCAGAAGTGAAAAAGCTACAAGAAATGACGTTGCCAACGAATTTAGTAGAACAAGTATCAACGAAACGTTCATACCCAAGCCCAGGTCGTGGAAAGCGTGTAGTTGTCATTGATTATGGAATGAAGCACGGGATTTTACGTGAATTAAATAAACGTAAATTTGACGTAATTGTCGTTCCTTTCAATACATCAGCTAATGATATTAAAAGCTTATATCCAGACGGCATTTTATTAACCAATGGACCGGGAAATCCAACAGATGTTGAAGGCGCAGTAGACACTATCGAAGCACTGCACGGCGTTGCACCGATATTCGGAATTGGATTAGGTCATCAATTATTAGCACTAAGCTTTGGTGCAAAGGTGATTAAATTGCCGTCAGGTCATCGCGGAAGCAATATTCCTGTGAAAGATTTACAAACAGGTCGTACGGAGTTAACAGCCCAAAATCATGGCTATGCCGTTGACACGCAATCATTAGAGAATACAGATTTAGAGATTACACATATTGCATTGAATGATGAGTCAGTTGAAGGAATTGCTTGTAAAGCACATGCATGTTTCTCTGTACAATTTTATCCAGAAGCTTCAGCGGGACCAGAAGATGCAAATCATTTATATGATCGATTTATGGAACAAATTGATACAAACAGCCGGAAGGAGCAAACAAATGCCTAAACGTACAGATATTGAAACGATTTTAGTAATTGGATCAGGACCGATTGTCATCGGACAAGCAGCTGAATTTGATTATGCAGGTACACAAGCTTGTCTAGCATTAAAAGAAGAGGGATACCGCGTTATTTTAATTAACTCGAACCCTGCAACCATTATGACGGATACAGAAATTGCAGATAAAGTATATATTGAACCGATTACATTAGAGTTTGTGAGTCGCATTATCCGTAAAGAACGTCCAGATGCATTACTTGCTACTTTAGGTGGTCAAACAGGTTTAAATATGGCAATTGAGCTCCATGAATCAGGTATTCTAGATGAATTAGATGTTGAGATTTTAGGAACAAAATTACAAGCGATTCATCAAGCAGAAGACCGTGATTTATTCAGAACATTAATGAATGATTTAGGGGAGCCTGTTCCAGAAAGTGATATCATCCATACATTAGACGAAGCGCGTGCTTTCGTTGAGCAAATCGGTTATCCAGTGATTGTTCGTCCTGCATTTACACTCGGTGGAACAGGGGGCGGCATTTGTGAGAATGACGCAGAATTAGAGGAAATCGTTTCGAACGGTTTAAAAGCAAGCCCAGTTACACAATGTTTACTGGAAAAATCAATCGCAGGATTTAAAGAGATTGAATATGAAGTAATGCGTGATAGTGAAGATAACGCTATTGTCGTTTGTAATATGGAAAATGTCGATGCAGTTGGTATCCATACTGGTGATTCGATTGTAACGGCACCAAGCCAAACATTAACTGATCGTGAATATCAAATGTTACGTAATGTTTCGTTAAAAATTATTCGTGCGTTAGGCATCGAAGGTGGCTGTAACGTACAGTTAGCGCTAGATCCACATAGTTTTGATTATTATATTATCGAAGTGAATCCTCGAGTTAGCCGTTCTTCAGCATTAGCTTCGAAAGCGACAGGCTATCCGATTGCAAAGCTCGCAGCAAAAATTGCTGTAGGATTAACTTTAGATGAGATGAAAAACCCTGTCACAGGCACAACGTATGCTTGTTTCGAGCCAACGCTAGACTATGTTGTTACAAAAATTCCACGTTGGCCATTTGATAAATTTGAATCAGCAAAACGTAATTTAGGAACACAAATGAAAGCAACTGGGGAAGTTATGGCGATCGGCCGTAGTTTCGAAGAGTCAATCTTAAAAGCAGTTCGATCACTTGAAATGGGCTTCTTTGACTTATCCTTAAAAGATGGCGCAGAGATGGATATGGCATGGATTGAAAAACGTATTCGTCGTGCAGGAGATGAGCGTTTGTTCTACATTGGTGAAGCGTTACGCCGCGGTGTATCGATTGAAACATTACATGAGTGGAGTATGATTAACGTTTTCTACTTACGTAAGTTTGAAAAAATTGTTCAATTCGAAGAACAAATTAAAGCTGCACCATTCCAAGCAGATGTTTTACAAGAAGCTAAAAAAATGGGCTTCAGTGATGTAACAATTGCGAAATATTGGGATGCATTAGAAATAGATGTATACAATTTCCGTAAAGAAAACAATATTACTCCTGTATATAAAAAAGTTGATACATGTGCAGGTGAGTATGAATCAGATACACCTTACTTCTACGGCACGTATGAAGAAGAAAATGAATCAATTCGTACAGATAAGAAGAGTGTCATTGTGCTTGGCTCTGGTCCAATTCGTATTGGACAAGGGGTCGAATTTGACTATGCAACTGTTCACTCGGTTTGGGCCATTCAAGAAGCAGGTTATGAAGCAATCATCGTGAATAACAACCCTGAAACCGTATCAACAGACTTCTCGATTTCAGATAAACTATACTTTGAGCCGTTAACATTAGAAGATGTGATGGACATTATCGATCTTGAACAGCCAGAAGGCGTAATCGTTCAATTTGGTGGGCAAACAGCGATCAACTTAGCAGATGGCTTAGAAGCACGAGGCGTGAAGATTTTAGGGACGTCTTTAGAAGATATCGACCGAGCAGAAAATCGTAATAAATTTGAAAAAGCATTACGTGAAATTGGTATTCCACAACCATTAGGAAAAACGGCTGTGTCGGTTCCAGAAGCGGTAGAAATCGCGACAGAAATCGGCTACCCAGTTCTTGTAAGACCATCTTACGTACTAGGTGGACGTGCGATGGAAATTGTTTATAAAGAAGAAGAGCTCATTCATTATATGGAACATGCAGTTGAAGCAAGTCCTGAACATCCAGTATTAATTGATCGTTACTTAACAGGTACAGAGATTGAAGTAGATGGCATTAGTGATGGAGAGAATGTGCTCATACCAGGCATTATGGAACATATTGAACGTGCAGGTGTACACTCAGGTGACTCAATTGCTGTTTATCCACCACAAAACTTATCGCAAAAGCATGTCGATACGATTACAGATTATACGACACGCTTAGCGAGAGGATTAAACATTATTGGTCTATTAAACATTCAATACGTGATTTCAAATGATGAAGTATATGTAATTGAAGTAAACCCACGTTCAAGCCGTACGGTACCATTTTTAAGTAAAATTACGAATGTACCGATGGCGAATGTCGCGACAAAAGCTGTTTTAGGACAATCACTTGTAGAACAGGGATATCCAACAGGCTTAATTGAAGAGCCACAAGGTGTTTATGTAAAAGTTCCCGTCTTCTCATTTGAAAAACTTGGTCGCGTCGACATTACGCTTGGACCAGAAATGAAGTCAACAGGGGAAGTTATGGGGAAAGATTCGACACTTGAAAAAGCTTTATATAAAGGGCTTGTCGCATCTGGTATGGAGATTAAAGAGTACGGATCTGTATTAATGACAGTGTCAGATAAAGATAAACAAGAAATTGTTGATATTGCACGACGCTTTACGAATATTGGCTATAATATTTTAGCGACAGAAGGTACGGCAACAGTTTTAGAAGATGAAGGCATTCGTGTGGAAACCGTTGGCAAAATCGGTGCAGATGGTCCGACATTGCTTGATGTGATTCAAAAAGGTGAAGCACAACTCGTTATTAATACATTAACGAAAGGAAAACAGCCTGAACGAGATGGCTTCCGCATTCGTCGTCAAACAGTTGAAAATGGGATTCCATGTTTAACATCATTAGATACGGCAAACGCGATGTTACGTGTGATTGAATCGATGACATTTGATGCAGAAGCGATGCCAAAACAGGAGGTACGCATATGATCATTCAAGATCAAATGATCGTGACAAGTCAGCGAGAAATTGGACGAAATATTTTCGAGATGACATTACAAGGAAAATTGGTTAGCGAGATTTCTTCTCCTGGCCAATTCGTCCACATTCGTGTGACAGGTGGGTTTGACCACTTATTAAGACGTCCTATTTCAATCGCATCGATTAATCATGAAAACAAAGAAATGACCATTATTTATCGTGCTGAAGGGGATGGAACAAAAAGGTTAGCAATGAAAGAAACCGGTGCAATTGTTGATGTCCTAGGTCCGCTTGGGAATGGATTTCCAGTAGACGAAACGCAACCAGGTGAAACAGCCTATTTAATCGGTGGGGGGATTGGAGTACCTCCACTCTATGAACTGTCAAAACAATTAACAGCTAAAGGTGTTCGTTGTGTGCATATTTTAGGATTTCAGTCAGAAGACGTTGTGTTTTATGAAGAGGAATTTAGCGCACTTGGTGATACGCATATTGTGACCGTTGACGGCACAAAAGGAACAAAAGGGTTTGTCACAAATGTGATGGAAAACCTAGATGATCAATTTGCAACCTATTATAGTTGCGGACCGATGCCGATGTTACAAGCGGTTCAAACAATGTATGAAAATAAAAAAGGATTCCTGTCATTTGAACAACGTATGGGGTGCGGGATTGGTGCATGTTTTGCATGTGTATGTAAAACAACTGAACAATCGGAAGCAGACTATATTAAAGTATGTTCAGATGGTCCGGTATTCCCAGCAGGGGTGGTTGCTTTATGAGTAGATTGGCGATTGAGTTACCAGGTTTACAATTAAAAAATCCAATTATGCCAGCATCAGGCTGTTTTGGATTTGGACGTGAATATGCAGGACTATATGACTTATCAGTACTTGGTGCCATTATGATTAAAGCGACGACGCTAGAAACACGTTTTGGTAATCCAACACCTCGTGTAGCAGAGACACCATCAGGGATGTTAAATGCGATTGGTTTACAAAATCCTGGGCTACAAGGGGTTATGAGTAAAGAACTGCCTTGGTTAGAACAATTTGATGTGCCGATTATTGCAAATGTTGCGGGTACAGAAACAGCGGATTATGTAGAAGTAGCGAGAGAAATTTCTAAAGCATCTAATGTCAATGCATTAGAATTAAATATATCTTGTCCGAATGTTAAAGAAGGTGGTATTACATTTGGAACAGATGCGTTAGTTGCGGAAGAATTAACACGTGCTGTGAAAGCAGTATCACAAGTGCCTGTATATGTGAAACTATCACCAAATGTAACTGATGTGAAAGAAATCGCAGTAGCAGTCGAACGTGGTGGTGCGGATGGTATTACGATGATTAACACATTACTAGGCATGCGTGTAGATGAAAAAACTGGAAAACCAGTAATCGCAAATGTGACAGGCGGCTTATCGGGTCCAGCAGTAAAACCAGTTGCATTGAAAATGGTTTATGAAGTGAGTCAAGTTGTGAACATTCCGATCATTGGAATGGGAGGCGTCATGAATGAACAAGACGTTATTGATTTTATGTCAGTTGGTGCGAGTGCAGTTGCCGTAGGGACGGCGAACTTTGTGGAACCATTTGTATGTCCAAATATTATTGAAGCATTGCCGAAAAAGCTTGATGAATTAGGCATTGATCATATTTCAGAAATCATTGGAAGGAGCCATTGATTATGAGACAATCACCAATCATTGCACTTGATTTCCCGAATGCAGAAGAAGCATTTCAATTTTTACAACCTTTCAAAGGCGATGCATTCGTAAAAGTAGGGATGCAATTGTATTATCAAGAAGGACCTTCCATTGTGAAGCGTTTAAAAGAACAAGGATATGATGTGTTTTTAGATTTGAAATTACATGATATTCCGAATACAGTCAAATCAGCGATGGAAGTATTAGCGAAACATGGCGCAGATTTGGTCAATGTCCATGCGGCAGGTGGTAAAGAAATGATGGCAGCGGCATTGGAAGGATTAGAAAATGGAACGCCAGAAGGTCAACAACGCCCTTCCATTATTGCGGTCACACAATTAACATCAACAGATGAATCACAAATGCAACGTGAACAATTAATTCAAGACTCGCTTGAAAATTCAGTTGTGCATTATGCTAAATTAGCACAAGAATCGGGTTTAGATGGTGTTGTTTGTTCGGTTCATGAAGCGGGGTTAATCGCTGAAGCTTGTGGCGAACAGTTTTTAAAAGTAACTCCGGGCATTCGTCTAGCAGATAGTGCAACAGACGATCAAAAACGGATTGCGACCCCTCATTTTGCACGTCAAAATGGTTCGACGCATATTGTTGTAGGTCGTGCGATTACAAAAGCAGCACAGCCTGTGAAAGCATATGAAACAGTGCAAGCTGATTGGGAAGGATTGACAAATTAATGAATAAAAAAGAGATTGCAAACGTATTACTTCGTGTCGGTGCGGTAGAATTAAATCCAAATGAGCTATTTACTTGGGCATCAGGTATTCAATCACCAATTTATTGTGATAACCGATTAACGATGTCAGATCCTATTGGACGTAAACAAATTGCAGAAGGAATTGCGCATATTATTCGTGAACAATATCCTGAAACGACTGTCATTGCTGGGACTGCAACAGCAGGAATTCCGCATGCCGCATGGGTAGCAGATATTTTACAATTACCAATGGTATATGTCCGTTCATCGGCGAAGGGGCATGGACGTAGTCGTCAAATCGAAGGGAAAATTGCTGTAAATGATAAAGCGGTGATTATTGAAGATTTAATTTCAACTGGTGGTAGTAGTTTAAATGCAGCGGCTGCATTACGTAATGAAGGGGTAGAAGTAACGGGGATTGCTTCAATCTTTACGTATGAATTACAAAAAGCAGATGAGCAATTTGCTGCAGAAAATTTAACATATCATAGCTTAACAAATTTTGGTGCATTAATTGAAGCATCCAAAGAAAATGGTGCAATTGATGAGTCGTCAATTGAAAGTTTACTCGATTGGCATGGAAAATTGAAAGCAGGATTATTATAAGACATGACAAAGCGGATGCCTTAAGAAAAGCATCCGCTTTGTTATGTCGATTTCTGGAGTCTTTCCAAAAATAACTAGTTAAATTGATCATTCGCACCAAATGCTTTAAAAAACATTGCACACGATACAAGCTCTTCTTCACTGATTAATCAGTGCAAAGTCATGTGATCATTATTTTTTCTGTTGCATAATTGTACGAATAACCGGTTCTTCGGGTGTTACAAATAATGTTTTCTGTTCGAAATAAATGACAAATCCAGGCTTTGCGCCGCTCGGTTTTTTTACTTGCTTAACGGCAGTGTAGTCAACTGGAACGGAAGACGATTCACGTGCTTTACTAAAGTATGCAGCTAATAATGCAGCTTCTTGTAATGTCGCTTCGTCTGGATGATCATGATGAATGACAACATGTGAGCCTGGAATATCTTTCGTATGCAACCAAATATCATAACGATTGGCCATTTTAAAAGTTAAATAATCATTTTGTTTATTGTTTTTACCAACGGAGATTTGAACACCGGTAGAAGAATAATACGTTTCTGGTTTTGGTTGTTTTTTCTTTTGTTTTTTCTGTTTACCTCGTGCGCGCATATACCCTAACTCTGATAATTCATCACGAATTTCTGCAATGTCATTTGGGGATGCTTGCATCACTTGTTGCTTAATCATCTCGAAATAGTCGATATCTGCTTTCGTGATATCAATTTGTTCAGCAATCATGATGAGTGCATTTTTCGCTTTTGAATAACGTGCAAAATAGCGTTGTGCATTATCAATGGCAGACTTTTGTGGATCAAGTGGAATGGTTACAAAAGTGCCTTGCTCGTAATAGTTTTCTACGGTTGCTTCTGTTGCCCCTTTTTCAATTGCATAACTATTTGCAGTCAGTAATTCACCGTATAGCTGATACATATCAAGTTTTTCTGCAGCATGGATTTCTTTCTGCAATTTTGTTAACTTTGCTTCTAATTTTGCAATTTCATTTGTTAACCATCGCTCTAAATCTGCTGCTTGAGAGCGTACACGTTCGCGCTTTGCACGCTCAAAATAAAATGTATCGAGCATTTCCCCAAGCGTTTCAAATGTCTCCATTACTTCATCAGCATGTGTAAGATGTGTTGCTGAAAAAACAGTCCGCTGATTGATCGTGGCGATTGTTGGGGTACAACGATCCCCTGTAAAACTTGTTAAAAAAGTTTTGAAAATGGAATAAGGATCCAGTTCGGGGGCAGCTTGTATACGTGCCCATAATTCATTTCCATGAATTGGTGAAAAACCGGCAAGAATTTGGACGAAATCACGACCTGTTTCAATGGAAGCTAATCGTGAATAAAATGGTGCTTTTGCCATTGTAAATGGATTGTCTTTTTCTTGAGCTGGTGGTGCGATATACGGTTGCCCTGGTAAAATCGTGCGATGTCGGTTCATTGACGGTGGTAAATGTTTCAAACTATCAATCATCATATGACGTGCAGGATCAACGAGAATGATATTACTATGTCTGCCCATTATTTCAACGTATAAGGATCGTTCAATATCATCGCCAAGTTCATTACGCGCACGAATCGTTAGAACGATGATTCTGTCCGATTGTTGCTGTGCAATTTTTGTAATAATGCCCCCTTCTAGATGCTTTCGTAATACCATACAAAACATCGGTGGTTCTTGTGGGTTTGAAATTGCCTCATTTGTTAGATGCATCCTTGCATATGAAGGATGAATTGACATTAATAAACGTGCATTTTTTCCTTGTGCTCGAATCGTAAAGATTAATTCGTGTTCGTTAGGTTGATGGATTTTAGAAATTCGTCCATCTTGTAATTGTTGTAATTCGTGTACGATTGCTGTTGTGAATAAACCATCAAATGCCATTTTTAAGCCTCTTTCATTTCTTTTGTTCTATTTTAGCACTCTCAGCACCATTTATGCTATAATATGAACAAAGTTGTTAGGAGAATGCACTTCGCCACGAAGTCATATCAACTCGCGATTAATTATTGTAAAAAGAGGGATTAGATGTATAAGAAACGTGGACTTCTAATTGTTCTTTCTGGTCCATCAGGGGTTGGAAAGGGTACTGTCCGAAAAGAATTATTTTCACATCCAGATACAAATTATGAGTATTCTGTTTCAATGACGACAAGAGCGCCGCGTGAAGGTGAAGTCGATGGTGTTGATTATTTCTTTAAAACCCGAGAAGAGTTCGAATCATTAATCGAACGAGGGCGTTTATTGGAACATGCAGAGTATGTCGGAAATTATTATGGAACGCCACTTGACTATGTTGAAGAAACATTAGAAGCTGGCCGTGATGTGTTTTTAGAAATTGAAGTAGTCGGCGCTGAACAAGTTCGTAAGCAAGTGCCAGATGGCTTATTCATTTTCTTAGCACCACCAAGTTTATCGGCATTAGAAGACCGTTTAATTGGTCGTGGGACAGAATCAGCAACCGTTATCCAATCACGTGTTCAAAAAGCGCGGGAAGAATTGGACATGATGAATTTATACGATTATGTCGTTGAAAACGATGAAGTGCATCATGCATGCGAACGAATTAATGCAATTGTTGTAGCTGAACATTGTCGCAGAGAACGTGTAGAAAAAAGATATAAGGAAATGTTGGAAGGAGAATTTTAATGTTACATCCATCAATTGACGCATTACAAGAAAAAATCGAATCCAAATATACGCTCGTATCGTTAGCAGCGATGCGTGCACGAGAAATGCAAGAGCAAAACAATCCACAGTTAGCATCGTACAAATCGCATAAATTTGTTGGTAAAGCGCTAGAAGAAGTTGTGGAAGGCGTGTTAACGAAAGAAGCTCAAGACGAATCAATCGTCTACGAAGACGAAATTTAATCGATTCTCTCGATTTTATGAGATGAAATAATTGAACGATAACATGATGTGATACTCCCAAAGAACGTTAGCTTCTTCGGGAGTTTGTCATTTTAGAAAGGGAGAATGGCATGTTAAAAGATCGAAAAATTTTACTTTGTGTGACGGGTGGTATTGCCGTATATAAAGCAGTCGCACTCGTCAGTAAGTTATCGCAAGCGGGGGCAAATGTAAAAGTCATGATGACGGACTCAGCAAAGCAATTTGTGACACCGCTAACATTTCAAGTAATGTCACGAAATGATGTGTATTTTGATACATTTGATGAAAAAGATTCAAGTGTGATTGCACATATTGATTTAGCAGATTGGGCGGACTTGATTGTCGTTGCACCTGCAACAGCTAATGTCATTGGAAAAGTAGCAAATGGGATTGCAGATGATATGGTAACAACAACGATTTTAGCTTCTACCGCAGACGTGTGGTTTGCACCCGCAATGAATGTTGATATGTATGCAAATAAAGCCGTGATGCGCAATATTGAACGATTAGACCAAGATGGCTATCGTTTTATAGAACCGTCAGAAGGCTTTTTAGCATGTGGATATGTTGGAAAAGGACGCTTGGAAGAGCCAGAAAAAATTGTAGAGGTGATTCGTGCACATTTTGCACCGAAACACTTACCGTTAACAGGTAAAAAAGTTGTTGTAACTGCAGGTCCTACTGTAGAAAGAATCGATCCTGTTCGCTACGTGTCGAATTTTTCGAGTGGAAAAATGGGCTATAGTATGGCAGAAGCTGCAGCTAAATTAGGAGCCGAAACGGTATTGATTTCTGGTCCGGTTTCATTAGAAAAGCCGAAAGGTATTCGAGTGGTCGATGTAGAAAGTGCTGCACAAATGTTTGATGCTGTGCGTGCAGAATATGACGATGCGACGATGGTCATTAAGTCAGCAGCAGTAGCGGATTATCGTCCAGCACATATCCATGGGCAGAAAATGAAAAAATCTGATGATGATGCAGTATTGGAAATGGAAAGAACGACTGATATTTTGAAAACATTAGGTGAATTGAAAAAAGAGCAATTATTAGTCGGATTTGCTGCCGAAACTGAACAAGTGTTGACATATGGAAAAGGGAAGCTTGAACGGAAAAACTTAGATTATATTATCGTAAATGATGTAACGGATCCGGGCGGTGGATTCGGAAGTGATACGAATGTCGTGACGTTATTGTCAAAGAAAGGATTCGAACAATCATTTGATGCGATGTCGAAAAAAGTACTTGCTGAACAATTATTGAATATGATCGTTCAGCAAGAAGGATTTGATCAACAAAAATGATTGCTGAAGTGATTGTTGATGTAGCAGCGTATCCGATTGATCGTCCATTTGACTATAAAGTACCAATCGCTTATCAACAAGCAATGTCAGAAGGAATTCGTGTGAAAGTTCCATTTGGCAGACGCAAAGTGATTGGGTATGTCGTCGCATTAAAAGAAGAAAGTTCATTTGATTCGAAAAAATTACGGTCAATCGAACAATTAGTCGATCTGGACCCTATTTTGTCCGAAGAGCAATTAGCACTGTCAACGTGGTTAGCAGAGCGCACATTGTCGTATCGAATTGATACATTGCAAGTAATGTTACCTGCTGCAATGCGTGCGAAATACGATAAAATTCTTACGATTCATCAACCAACAGACATTAAAAATGAGGCTTTTCAACGATTTGTGAATGGACGTGTTCGGATTCCGTTGGATGAAGTCCGTGATGCTGATTTATTAGATCAGTTGAAAAAATACGTGCGTGATGGAACTGTAACGATTGAGACGACCATTGAACAACAAGTGAAAAAGAAAAAAGTGCGTATGATTCAGATTGCAGATAACCATACATTGCAAGCGATTGAAACAACCATCGCTCCAAATGCAAAACGACAAGTAGAAATGATTGCTTGGTTATTAGCGCATGCATCGGAAAAAGTGTTGGCGAAAACGATTTTAGATGAGACAGGTTCATCTTCTGCCGTATTAAAAACAATGCTTGAGAAAGGAATTGGAACGGAAAGCTATGAAGAAGTGTATCGAGAACCATTAGATCCGTCATTAAAAGATGTTCCAATCCCAGAAAAACTGACAACAGAACAACAAGAAGCACTTGAGCCGATTGAACAGGCAATTGAAGAAAAACGACCTGAAACTTTCTTATTGCATGGTGTGACAGGAAGCGGAAAGACTGAAGTATATTTGCGTGCGATTGAAAAAGTATTAGCAAGTGGTCAGGAAGCGATTGTTCTCGTTCCAGAAATTTCTTTAACACCGCAAATGACGGCTCGTTTTAAAGCACGTTTCGGTCATCTTGTTGCAGTCATGCATAGTGCACTTTCTCAAGGAGAAAAGTATGATGAATGGCGGAAAATTGACCGCGGAGAAGTAAAAGTTGTCGTAGGTGCTCGTTCGGCTATTTTTGCACCATTTAAAAATATTGGTATTATCATTTTAGATGAGGAACATGAGTCGACATATAAGCAAGAAGAGTCACCTCGTTATCATGCACGAGACGTTGCGATTGAACGAGCAAAGTTTTATCAATGTCCGGTTATTTTAGGCAGTGCAACACCGTCATTAGAGTCCTATGCACGAACAACAAAAAATGTATACACGTTACTTACGTTAACGAAACGTGCCAAAGAAATCGCAATGCCAACTGTTGATATTGTTGATATGCGTGCGCAATTACAATTGGGCAATCGGTCGATGTTCTCCATTGAACTTGCGGATGCAATTCGAGATCGATTAGCTAAAAAAGAACAAATTGTCCTATTTTTAAATCGTCGCGGCTTTTCATCATTTGTGTTATGCCGTGATTGTGGCACGACGGTCGAATGTCCAAACTGTGATATTTCCTTAACCTATCACCGTGTAAGTGAATTATTAAAATGTCATTATTGTGGTCATGAAGAGCGAGTACCAACACAATGTCCACAATGTGAAAGTGAGCATATTCGCTTTTTTGGAACAGGGACGCAACGTGTAGAAGAAGAAATTATGAAGCTGTTTCCAGAAGCACGCGTCATTCGGATGGATGTTGATACGACAAGTCGAAAAGGCTCACATGAAAAATTACTGCGACAATTCAGTGAAGGGGAAGCTGACATTTTACTTGGGACGCAAATGATTGCAAAGGGATTAGATTTTCCAAATATTACATTAGTTGGCGTACTTGCTGCAGATACGACGCTACATTTAGCTGATTTTCGAGCAGCCGAAAAAACCTTTCAACTGATGACGCAAGTGAGTGGACGTGCAGGGCGACATGAATTGCCTGGAGAAGTCTTTATTCAAACGTATTCACCTGAACATTATGCGATTGAACTTGCAAAAGAACAGCATTATGAATCGTTTTATGAGATGGAAATGAAAACACGCAAACAATTTGGTTATCCGCCATTTTATTATTTTACATTGATTCAGTTTTCACATGAAGATGTATTGAAAGTAAATGAATTCGCACAAAAAGCAACGACTTTTTTACGCGAACAATTATCAACTACAACGATGATTATTGGACCGACTGCATCTGCAATTAGTCGCATGAATAATAGATATCGTTACCAATGTTTGATAAAATACAAACAGGAATCGAAGTTGACACCGACATTACAACAGCTCATAAAAATGTATCGTTCCGACTGGATGAAACATGGCTTAACAATGACTGTTGATATGGATCCAATGTCAATTTTTTAATAGAAAAGAGGAAATAGATTTGGCAATACGAGAAGTTGTGAAGTATCCATCGCCGATACTTGAGAAAAAATGCAAAGAAGTAACAAAGTTCGATAAAAAGTTAGCGAAGTTATTAGATGATTTATATGACACTATGATTGCGACCGATGGTGTTGGTATTGCTGCACCACAGATTGGAGAAAATGTTCAAGTTGCGATTGTCGATTTAGGTGATGGTCAAGACACGATTGAAATGATCAATCCGGAAGTCGTTGCAACGGGCGGTTCAGATGTTGATATTGAAGGTTGCTTAAGTTTTCCAGACTTATATGGAGAAGTTGAACGTCCTTACTATGTGAAAATCGAGGCGCAAGAACGTGATGGCTCTATATATGAATTAGAAGCAGAAGACTTTACGGCACGCGCTATTTTACATGAAATTGATCATTTACATGGTGTGTTATTTAATTCCAAAATCCAAAGAATTGTTCCGCTAGAAGAAATTGAAGAAATCGAGCGTAACGCAGAAGAGATTGAAAAAATGATGCAAGAAGGTGAAAAAGAATGACATCAATCGTTTTTATGGGAACACCAGACTTTTCGGTACCGATCTTAACTATGCTAAAAGAAGAAGGATATGATGTTATAGCAGTTGTCACGCAACCAGATCGACCAGTTGGCCGAAAGCGCATTTTAACACCACCTCCTGTAAAAGTTGAAGCAGAACGTTTAAACATTCCTGTCATTCAACCTGAAAAACTTGTTGGTTCAGCAGAGCTGCAAGAAATTATTCAGTTGAATGCAGATTTAATCGTTACAGCAGCATTTGGTCAATTACTACCGACAGAACTATTGGAAGCACCGCGTCTTGGTTGCATCAATGTTCATGCATCGTTATTACCAAAATATCGTGGAGGAGCACCAATTCATCAAGCCATTATTGATGGAGAGACAGAAACAGGTGTTACGATTATGTATATGGTTGAAAAATTAGACGCGGGTGACATGATTTCGCAAGTAACCGTTCCAATTGAGGAAACGGATCATACTGGTCGAATGTTTGAAAAATTGTCAACAGCAGGCGTTCAATTATTACGTGAAACAATGCCAGCAATTGTTGATGGGACAAATGATCGCATTGTTCAGGATGAATCACTTGTAACGTTTGCACGCAATATTTCACGTGAACAAGAACGGATTGACTGGACGAATCAAGGCGAGTCTATCTACAATCAAATTCGCGGCTTACACCCATGGCCCGTTGCCTACACAACTTTTCAAGCGCAAAATGTGAAAATTTGGTGGGCAGAAAAAGTAGAAATGCCATCAGATGCAACACCAGGAACAATTATTGCGATTGAAAAGGATCGTATTATTGTGAAAACAGGAAACGAAGTTGCCATCGCGATTACAGATATTCAACCCGCAGGTAAAAAACGTATGGAGGCACAGGTGTTTATTAATGGTGTTGGTTCGACGTGGAAAGAAGGAGAACAATTCGTATGAGTAAGCAGCAGAAAAAAATATGGACAGGCAATGTTCGAGATGCTGCGTTGTCGATGTTAATCGATATTGAGAAAAATCAGGCATACAGCAATTTACTTTTGCATAAAACGATTGGAAAATATGCCATTCATGATAAAGACCGTAGTTTATTAACAGAATTAACATACGGTCCGTTACAGTATAAAATGACATTAGATTATTACTTGGAGCCTTTTGTCAGAGGAAAATTGGACCATTGGGTTCGTCAACTATTACGCATGTCATTGTATCAAATTGTGTATTTAACAAAAATCCCACCACATGCTGTTGTTCATGAAGCCGTCGAAATTGCCAAAAGACGTGGTCATAAACGAATTGCACCAACTGTGAATGGCATCTTACGTTCTGTATTACGTGAAGGCGTCCGTTCTGTTGAAGAGATTGCAGATCCAATTGAACGATTAGCTATTGAAACGAGCCATCCAACTTGGCTCATTAAACGTTGGGTTGCACAATATGGTGAAACAGTTACACGTGATATCGCACATGCGAATAATCGCCAGCCAAACTTTTCATTTCGGGTGAATGAAACACGAACGACAGTTGAAAAAGTGGTTGCTGCACTTGAAGATGAAGGGATAAAAACACGTCCTGGTGAAATCATAGCAGAATGTTTAATTAGCGAAAGTGGGAATCCTGCAAACACATCCGTTTATCGTGAAGGGCTTATGACGATTCAAGATGAAAGTTCGATGTTACCTGTTCAAGCATTACAATTATCAGAAGGATTAAAAGTACTCGATATGTGTGCGGCACCAGGTGGAAAGACGACACATATCGCTGAAAAAATGAATGATCAAGGTGAAGTATATGCGCATGATGTCCATGACCATAAAGTAAAGTTAATCGAGAAAAATGCGAAACGCTTACACTTGTCATCCATTCAAACCAAAAGTGGTGATAGTCGAAAACTCGTCGATGTATATGGGGAAGCGCAGTTTGATCGGATTTTACTTGACGCACCTTGTAGTGGTTTCGGGGTCATTCGTCGTAAACCTGAGATTAAATATACGAAGACAGCAGCTGATGTTGAGCAATTATCGACGATTCAGTTTGATTTATTAACAACTGCGGCACAATTATTAAAAGAAAACGGCATACTTGTTTATAGTACTTGCACGATTGATGAGAAAGAAAATCAAGAAATGGTTCAGCGTTTTCTAGCTGCACAGCCGAATATGGCGTTAGCACCATTAGGAACATTGCAGTCAAATGAGTCCTTACACATTGAAAATGACGTACTGCAAGTATTGCCACAACAGTTTAATGGAGATGGATTTTTCGTGGCTGCATTTAAAAAGCATGTAAAGTAGTAGGTTTGGAGGCGCACAATATGCAATTTGAAGTTCTTTCTGATATTGGAAAAAAAAGAACATTAAATGAAGATAGTGCCGCAGTATTCACATTAAGAGATGACGTCATTTTAGCCGTCATTGCTGATGGCATGGGAGGCCATCAAGGTGGAGATTTTGCAAGTTCAACAGCACTTCGCCTCGTTGGAGAAGCTTTTGAAAAAATAAAAGAGGTGCCTCTTGAGCAACATAGTGATTGGATGGAATGGTTACAAGAAACGGCATTATATGTCAATCGAACATTGTACAATTATGCTTCTGAACATAAAGAGTTAGAAGGAATGGGAACGACGATGGAAATTGTTCTCATTTATGATCGTACATGCTTTGGTGTCCACATTGGAGATAGTCGGGTTTATTCTATTCAAGATGGAACGATTACTCAAGTTACATCGGATCATTCTTATGTCAATGTACTAGTGAACAGCGGTGAAATTACAGAGCAAGAAGCAAAAGTCCATCCACAAAGAAATTGGATTATTAAAGCGGTAGGGTCGGAGCGATTTTTAGAACCTGATTGCTATAGCTTTTCAATGGAAGAAGAGATGTATATTTTAATTTGTTCTGATGGACTAAGTAATAAATTAAACAATGATGAAATTAAAAATATTGTATTATCGAATTTAACATTGAAAGAAAAAACAATTTCATTAGTAGAGATGGCGAATAAAAAAGGCGGAGAAGATAATATTTCCGTTATTTTACTACATTCTCCTCAGCAGGAGGTGGAGTAAAATGATTGGAAGAAGAATCGGTAGTCGCTATGAGATTATTCGCTATATCGGTGGCGGTGGGATGTCGCGTGTTTATTTGGCACGTGATATGATTTTGGACCGTGATGTAGCGATTAAAATATTAAATTATGACTTTTCGAATGAAGAAGAATTGAAAAGAAGATTTATGCGCGAAGCTTTATCGGCAACGAGCTTAACCCATCCAAATATTGTCAATATATACGATGTTGGCGAAGACGGTGATTTCTATTATCTAGTGATGGAATATGTTGATGGTCAAACATTAAAAGAATACATTGTTGAACACGGTCCACTTACACCTGAACAAGCTATTCCAATTATGGAACAGCTCGTTTCGGCCATTTCAAATGCGCATTATAATGGGATTATTCATCGTGATATTAAACCGCAAAATATTTTAATGGACCATGATGGTAATGTGAAAATTACCGATTTTGGCATCGCCATGGCGTTAAGTGCAACGGTTCAAACACGGACCAACTCAGTGCTAGGGACTGTACACTATTTATCACCAGAGCAAGCACGTGGTGGAATGGCGACAAAAAAATCCGATATTTATGCACTCGGAATCGTGTTGTATGAATTATTAACGGGAAAATTACCATTTTCGGGTGAATCAGCAGTGGCCATCGCTTTAAAACATTTACAAGAAGATACACCTTCGGTAAAAGCGTTATTTCCAACAATTCCACAAAGTGTTGAAAATGTTATTTTAAAAGCAACAGCGAAGGAATCTATCGTTCGTTATCAATCTGCGGAAGAGATGCTAGAAGACTTATCAACGGTATTATTACCTGAACGAGCAAATGAAGTACGGTTTACGCCAACATTTGATGATGAGGCGACGATGGTCATTCCAATTGTAAATGACAAAACTTCGTATGATGATATTGAAGCAACGAAGAAAGTCGATCCTGTCGTACCATTAGAAACAGCAAAATCTCAAGATGTGGAAGAAAAACAAGAAAATGAGGAAATAGATGAAAAAGCTGCTTCAGCAACAGCATCATCTACTAAAAAAGCTAAGAAAACACCTGAAAAGAAAAAACGAAAGAAAGCATTATGGATTATTGCAAGTATCGTTCTACTGGCGATTATTTTATTATGTATTTTCGTATTGCCAGATGCATTAGGATGGAAAAAATATGAAATTCCAAATATTGTTGATATGGAAGAAGCAGAAGCCATTCAATTATTAGAAGAAGAAGGATTCAAACTAAAAGAAGTAATTGAACGTACTTCCGATGACATAGACATTGGGCATGTTATTAAGTCTAGTCCAGAAGCTGGAAAGAAACGTCCGAAACGAGCAGAAGTGACGTTATATGTAAGTACTGGAAAAGAATTATCAGAAGTAAGTCAATATGTTGGGGAAAACTATGACCGAATTGCGAGTTTATTAGAAAATGAAGGGTTTCACCATATACGCATTGAGGAAGAATATTCCGATGAAGAGCAAGGGCAGATTATTGCACAACAACCTGAAGCGGGCACAGAAGTTGTGTTAGGTGATACTGATTTACGTTTAACTGTTAGTAAGGGCGTTGAGCGGATCGCTATTCAAGATGTGACGGGTTTTACAGAAAACCAATTACATGAATATGAGACTGCTTCAGGTTTTAAAATCAGCATCGTTAAAAGTGAATACTCTGATTCTGTCGAAGAAGGGGAAGTCATTTCACAAAAACCTTCTAAAGGAACAGAATTGACAAAGGGTTCTACAATTGAAGTAGTCCTTTCAAAAGGCAAAGAACCGAAACCGACAAAACATATCGTCCAAAAAGTTAAAATTCCTTATGTAGAACAAGCAGCGGAAGAAGACGAAGATGAAGACGATGATGAGAATGAAGACAAAAAAGACAAAAAAGATCAGAAACCACAAAACATCAAAATTTACGTACAAGATCGCTCCCATTCGATGGCTGATCCATATGATGAATTTGAAATTGTGAAAGATACAGAAGTGACAATAAAACTTGAATTGGATGAAGGAGAACGTGGTGCTTATCGAATTATGCGCGACGACGTCCAAATCGAAGAAAAATCATTTCAATATGAAGATGGAGAATAAAGGAGGGCGTTATGCTGAAAGGACAAATTAGAAAAGCGATTAGTGGTTTTTATTATGTTCAAGACGGTGATGAGTTAGTTGCTTGTAAAAGTCGTGGGGTTTTTCGTAAAAAAGGCATCCACCCACTTGTTGGAGATTATGTGACCTATCAAAATGATGGGTCACAACCTGTCGTAATGGAAGTCCATGAACGAAAAAATGCATTAGTCCGTCCACCAATCGCGAATGTTGACCAAGCATTACTTGTATTTTCGATTGTAGAACCGGATTTTAGTACCCATTTACTCGACCGTTTTTTGACTGTGATTGAATCGCATCGTGTTGAACCAATCATTTGTTTAACGAAAAAAGATTTGGCGGATGAAGAAACGATTCAGCGTGTGCAAAAACAAGCTGACTATTATGCATCTATTGGCTATCAAGTCATTACAACATTTATCGATGATCCACAATTACCAACCATCTTAGCACCTATTTTAAAAGACCGAATTACCGTATTGGCTGGTCAGTCTGGTGTTGGAAAATCAACATTATTGAATAGTGCATTACCTGCGTTAGGATTGAAAACAGGTGAGATTTCAGATGCGCTAGGACGTGGAAAACATACAACGAGGCATGTAGAGTTATTAGAAGTCGCCAATGGACTAGTTGCTGATACACCAGGATTTAGTTCATTAGAGTTTACGAATATCGAAAAAGAACAATTGTCAGATCAGTTCGTTGAATTTCACCAACATGCTGCTGACTGCAAATTCCGAGGTTGTTTACATTTGAATGAACCTCAATGTGCCATTAAAGCGCTTGTGAAAGAGGGCGTCATTGCACAGCATCGATATGAACATTACATCTATTTTTTAAATGAAATTATGGAGAGAAAGCCGAGGTATTCATAACAATGATTAAAATTGCCCCATCTATTTTAGCTGCAAATTTTGCAAAATTAGGAGAAGAAATTCAAGAGGTTGAAAAAGCAGGTGCAGATTTGATTCATGTTGACGTCATGGATGGTCATTTCGTTCCGAATATTACATTTGGTCCACTTGTCATGGATGCAATTCGACCATTAACGAATTTGCCACTGGACGTTCATTTAATGATTGAAAATCCAGATCAATATATTGAAGCATTTGCAAAGTCGGGCGCAGATTATATTACTGTACACGTTGAAGCATGTCCGCATCTACATCGTACATTACAATTAATTCGCTCTTTGGGTGTGAAATCTGGTGTTGTCTTAAATCCGCATACACCAATTGAATCCATTTTGCACGTATTAGATGAAGTAGATATGGTGTTATTTATGACCGTGAACCCAGGATTTGGCGGGCAGAAATTTATTTCTTCAGTGTTACCAAAAGTAGAAGCATTATCAACGATTATTCGCGAACGTAATTTAGCGATTGATATTGAGATTGATGGTGGCGTTGACGAAAAGACGATTGTGCCTTGTGTAGAAGCAGGGGCAACGATTCTTGTTGCAGGTTCGGCAATTTTTGGAAAAGAAGATCGCACAGAAGCGTTGCAAACCATTAAAAAAGCTGGTGAAGGAGCGCTTCGTCAGTGACCATTGCAATCGTTTGTGCGGGTGGACCAAAATCAGAAGTAATGTCTTTTACCCCATTTGAACAACGAGATGTGATTTATATTGGTGCAGATCGTGGAGCAATTCATTTAATGGAACAAGGCATTGTACCAAAAGAGGCAATTGGCGATTTTGATTCTGTCAGTCAAAAAGAATATGAGCAAATTCAAGCGACTGTCGAAACCGTTGATGCGTTCCAAGCGGAGAAAAATGAAACGGATACGGAGTTAGCTGTTGAAAGAGCAATCGCTTATAAGCCGACAGAAGTCATTTTAACAGGCGTTACTGGTGGGCGCTTAGATCATATGATGTCTGCAATCCAATTGTTATTACGTTTTCAAGAGAAAGAAAAACATATTTCTTTTTCTGTACGGAATCAACAAAATAAACTATCTATTTTATTTCCAGGAACACATCAGCTCACGAAAGATTCATCCTTTCAATATATTTCATTTTTTCCGTTAAGAGAACGTGTTGAGCATATTACGTTAACGGGTTTTCGATATGATATCGAAGATGAACAAATCGATTTTGGAACGACTATGTTTACGAGTAATGAGCTTTTAGACGAGACAGGTACTATTTCGTTTTCTGACGGCATATGCTTAGTAGTAAGGAGTTCAGATGCTTGAAAGGAGCGAAATAATGCGCGTCTATACGTTTACATTACCGAAATTTGTGAGTGGGTTTGTTCGAAAGTGTATAACGGTGTTACAAAAAGAGGAAAAGCTGACATCGTCTTCTAAGAAAAGGAAAAAAAGGCAAAATAAAATGCCAGGTTGAATTGTCAACCTGGCATTTTTCTTTTCATTGGAACGCAACCAAATAATCATTTCATTTGAAGATGATTTTCGACAAAGAAAAACATCCTTCAATAGTTGAAATCATTTATTTTACATTAAACGCGTTGAACTTTACCTGATTTTAATGCTCTTGCAGAAACCCAAACACGTTTAGGTTTACCGTCAACAAGAATACGAACTTTTTGTAAGTTTGCACCCCAAGTACGGCGGCTATGGTTTAGAGCGTGTGAACGCGTGTTTCCAGTGCCTACTTTACGACCAGTGATAACACATTGTTTCGCCATGTCTATTCCTCCTAATATAAATATATCTAATGATGCACTCATTAATTTGCATACAACTTAATTTATCATAAAGCAAGTCGAATAGCAACTAATTTTCAACTCTGGTGGAATGTTTTTACTTATTTCCATAAGTTCGTTTTTTCGACTAGCAACATTTTGTTCTGGTAATTTTTTTCGTTTTCCAACGATTCTTTTCACTTTTTAGATTTGTCATTTCAAAGTTTTTTTCAATAATTCACGTTCAATAGTTTGCAAACGTTTCTCTGTTTTTTCAATCTTAAAGTGAGCCACATCGGCTTTATCTTCGTTTACTTTATCTAAAAAACTTTTTTGCCTACTTTTACGAGTCGTTTTCATTTGTTCATCATGTTGTATTTTCAAATCACGCGTAATTTCTTCAAACCTTAAACCGTAATTTCCAGCGCAATTTTTCAACGTAATATTTTCGTTTGAACGCTCCCGATTAATATTAAAATTCGTTTCCAAAATTCTATCAACGTTGGGCTTACCGATTCCATGTAAATCACTTGTCGTTTTAATTCCGTTAACCCTAAATATTGCTTTGCCATGATAAAAATCCCTTTTTAGTTAATATTTATGTACTAGAAAAAAGGGATGAATTGGAACATTAAAGTGCCAATTAGAGAAAAACATTAGCATATCAGCATTAGGTATATATTTGTACCCTTGCCAATAGTGTGCGCTTTGCTAGGCTAAGACCTTGGGCTTTGCCCAAACCCACGAGGGAGATATTCCCCCTCGACTCCTTCCAAAAAACTCCCCCAACCCTTCACTTTTTGAGGGTCTTGCTTTTGGCTTAATGGTCAACTCCCTAAATTCCTTCCGTTTCGCTCCAGTCAGACAATTACCGTTGACCATCCCTTTTATTTTCCCACTGATTCCCTTCTAAAAAATAGTAGTAATCTTAATTTCTTTACCTTTAATTAATTCCGCCAAAATAATTCCATCTATTTTTACATGATCAAGTATATCTTGATCATCGCTACCAAAATGCTCACTCACTACTTCTCGACCCATCCATAAAACTCTTCCTTCTGAAGTATGAGAAATAAAATATTCTTTCCCATGATAAACAAATTCAATTTCCCTACCTTGTTTTAAGTAAAATAAAAAATGTTCGTAACTAATACTTTCACCTACTGGGACATCATCAAACGTTCTTTGTTTATCCATATCATCACAACCTTTCTTAATGACCAGTTCTTTTACCATTAGACCAGGTATGTCTATGTGGAAACTTATATTTTCCAGCATGCCTATAATCAATATCAAGATCCGCTTTACCATTTTTATCGTAATATCTTCTCTGTTTTACACCCTTACTATCTTTTAAATCTTTTGAAGATAAGGCTTTACCTTTAATAGGCAATGAAGTTTTCTTAGATGTAGATTGAGTTGAATGATTCGATGTCTTAGATCCATTTTTTTTCGCTTTTTTATATGCCTTTTCAGCGAAATATACAGCCACTTTATTATGTATCCAAGAACCAGCCTTATATGTAACACCACCTACAATAACCACTCCAGTTACAGTTAATGCTATTTTTCCAATACCTGGAATAAAATAAACACCTGCTGGTACTGCAATAGCACGAGTTTGAATTCCCTCACTGTCTAAATTTCCATTGGAACAGCCAGCAAAACATGAAATTGAGGGTGATATGTGCCATACCATTCACTTTATTTATCCCAATTTCGAGTAACTTCCATCGCGCGAAAATAACTTTTAACCGACCTTTTTAATTATGTATAGCCAGTAAATCGATTCCACGCTTTTATCATCTGATCCATCGTGTCTTTTAAATTTTCACCTTCAACATTTCGAACTGTTAACGTGAGAAAAAACACTTTACTTTTTCCCGTTCATTCATTTCTTGAATGATTCTTTCATTGTGAACAACAAATAATTTCCGCGATCATACATGCGTTCAGTTATTTTCATCAATTCCTCAACTTCGGCATGGTGGTCAGCCATTAGTAAAGAACGCTTTTTCTTACCTTTCCAGTCACGTTCTTTCTCTTTACTATTTTTATCACTAATATTTCAAGGGGACACGATTCATCTATGACACTCGTGTTATCATGTTCAATTTGCCCCATTGCTCACACAGGTCTATTTGTGCTATCATTTGGGTGTGAATTCATAAGAAACCTCGCCTTCTGGTGAGGATATAAAAACCCACCGTAGATTGTTATTCGACATTTCAATCATAACAGGTGGTTTTTTTACATGTCAAAAGGCGTATAAACATAGATAGTTCTATGGACAAACGCTGTTTTACACCACTTGAGTTCTTTCTATATGTATCAAGTAAAAAATCTTTACATTATGTCTTTTTCGTTATATATATATAAAGAACAGGAAAATGATTAAAAGTGCATGCTGGAATACATTCGTTTAGAAACTACTCAGAAGTTATGTATTTATGAACAATATGAACATTCCTTTTCATATGAAGTCGTGTATAGTACAATGAATGAATGATAAGATGCGAGGGGGACGAAATTATGTCAATCGAAATGAGAAATGAATTTGGTAAGATTGATATTACGAATGATGTGATTGCTCAAGTTGTCGGTGAAGCATCAACAGAATGTTACGGTATCGTTGGGATGGCATCTAGACATCAGATTCGCGATGGGCTAACAGAAATATTAAGAAAAGAAAACTTTACGCGTGGCGTGATTGTGCGTCATATCGGTGAGGAAACACATATTGATGTACACGTCATTGTTGGGTATGGCACGAAAATTTCAGAAGTTGCTTATCAAGTACAATCAAAAGTGAAATATACATTGAAAACAGTGTTAGGATTGGATGTTAAATCGATTAATGTTTTTGTTCAAGGCGTCCGTGTGGCGAACTTTTAGAAGGAGGAAATTGTAAGAATGAATGTTATAGATGGAGTGAAATTTTCAGAAATGGTGGGCCTTGGTGCACATCATCTTTATGAAAATGCGGATTATGTTGACTCGTTGAACGTATTCCCTGTTCCAGACGGAGATACAGGAACAAATATGAACTTATCTATGTCTTCTGGTGCAAAAGAAGTTGCAGCAAACACAGTTGAACATATTGGTGAGACAGCGAAAGCATTATCAAAAGGACTATTAATGGGCGCACGTGGAAATTCAGGTGTGATTTTATCACAATTATTCCGTGGTTTCAGTAAAGCGATTGAAAATGAAGCAAAAATTGACGGTAAGCAATTTGCAGATGCGTTACAATATGGCGTCGAAACAGCGTATAAAGCAGTGATGAAACCAGTTGAAGGAACGATTCTAACCGTTGCAAAAGATGCAGCGCGTATTGGTGTGGAAAAAGCAGAAGAAACGACAGATATGATTGAAGTCATGGAAGCTGTTGTTGCAGAAGCAAAACGTTCTCTAGACCGTACACCAGATTTATTACCAGTGTTAAAAGAAGTAGGCGTTGTTGATAGTGGTGGACAAGGACTTTTATTTGTCTATGAAGGATTCCTTGCATCATTGAAAGGTGAAGAATTACCAGTCCGCTCAAACGTGAATGAAATGGAAGAGTTAGTGAGTGCGGAGCATCATCGTAACGTGCAAGACTTTATGAGCACGGAAGACATCGTATTTGGTTATTGTACAGAATATATGGTGAAATTTGAAGAGGACAAACTCGTAAATCATCCATATGACGAAACTGCGTATCGCGAAGCATTAAGCGCTTACGGAGATTCATTACTTGTTATTTCGGATGATGAGATTGCAAAAGTACATATCCATACTGAACAGCCAGGCGATGTATTGACGCTAAGCCAACAATATGGTTCGTTAATTAATATTAAAATTGAAAACATGCGTCAGCAACATATCGATATCGTTGGTGACAAGAAAGAAGCGGAGAAAGAGCAACATCCATATGCGGTTGTGACAGTCGCAATGGGGACTGGAATTGCTGAACTACTAAGAAGTGTAGGCGCTTCAGTTGTCATTGAAGGTGGACAAACGATGAACCCTTCAACTGAAGATATTGTGAAAGCAATTGAAGAAGTCGGTGCGGAAAAAGTATTAATTTTACCTAACAATAAAAATATTGTGATGGCAGCAGAGCAAGCAGCTGAACATGTCAATATTGAAGCAGCTGTTGTGCCAACAAAAACGGTTCCAGAAGGATTATCGGCAGTATTAGCATTTAATCCAGAAGCATCAGTTGAAGACAATAAAGCTGCAATGATTGAAGCAGCGTCATACGTAACAACTGCTCAAGTTACCCATGCCGTTCGCGATACATCAATTGATGGTGTTGATATTAAAAAAGATGAATTTATGGGGATTTTAAGCGGTAAAATTGTGACAACAAATCCAAGTGTTGCGGATGTGACAAAGTCTTTATTACAACAAGTGATTGATGAAGATGCAGAAATTGTGACGATATTATACGGTGAAGATGTGACAGAAGAAGAAGCAACTGACATTGTTGATTTTATTGAAGAACAGTACGAAGATGTTGAGGTTGAAATGCATAACGGCAAACAACCATTGTATCCGTATATCATATCTGTTGAATAACCAAAGAAGAGGTGAGTGCGACTCATCTCTTTTTTGTTTGTTTTATTAAATAATATCGTTAAAATGAAATAGAAATGATATGTGTGAATTTGCAGTCTTTTTGCTTCAACTAGTAAACTCATGTAAAATAGAAGAGAGAAGAGGGGGTCATTTTATGAAGTTTAGATCGGTATTTGATATTATTGGTCCAGTGATGATTGGACCGTCGTCATCACATACGGCAGGTGCAGCTAGAATTGGTCGTGTTACACGCACCTTATACGGTAGACAACCGAAATGGGCGAAAATTTATTTATACGGCTCATTTGCGGAAACATATAAAGGTCATGGGACAGACGTCGCGATTATTGGTGGCTTACTTGATTATGATACGTATGATGAACGTATTAAAACAGCATTTGAAGAAGCTGAGCGTTTAAACTTTACATTTGAATTTATTCCGTTAGATGAAGAAGCTGATCATCCAAATACTGCGAAAATTGTGGTAGGTGATGAAGACAGTGTAATGGAGTTAACAGGTATTTCCATAGGTGGCGGAAAGATGGAAGTTGTTGAGTTAAATGGTTTTCCATTACGTTTATCTGGAAATTATCCAGCTCTACTAGTCGTTCATGAAGATCGTGCGGGATTAATTGCAAATGTCGCATCGACATTAGCCGATCGTGGCGTGAATATTGCCCATATGGAAGTGGGCCGTAAAGAAAAAGGCGAAATGGCATTAATGGTTATTGAAGTCGATCAACTGATTGATGAAGAGATTATTGACAAATTACGTGCAATTCCTCACGTAACACAAGTATCAACGATTGCAGATTAAGGAGGCATTTTAATGAAAGTATTATTCAAAACAGTCAAACAACTTGTTGACATTGCAGAAAAAGAACAAAAACCAATTTCTGAAATTATGATTGAGCAAGAAATGCTTCTTTCTAGACGATCACGTGAAGAAATTATCGCACAAATGGATCAAAACTTAACGGTAATGGAAGAAGCGGTTGAAAAAGGTTTACAAGGTGTACAGTCTACCTCAGGTTTAACAGGTGGAGACGCGGTGTTGTTACAACAATATATGGATAAAGGAGAAACTTTATCCGGGCATTTATTATTAGATGCAGTGAGTAAAGCAGTCGCAACAAATGAAGTCAATGCGGCAATGGGGACGATTTGTGCAACACCAACAGCAGGAGCTGCAGGAATCGTACCAGGGGTTTTATTTGCAGTGAAAAATAAATTAAATCCAACACGCGAACAAATGATCAACTTTTTATTTACATCTGGTGCCTTTGGCTTCGTTGTAGCAAACAATGCTTCGATTTCTGGTGCAGCAGGTGGTTGTCAAGCAGAAACAGGCTCAGCAGGATCAATGGCTGCAGCGGCGGTTGTTGAAATGGCAGGCGGAACACCCCAACAAAGTGCAGAAGCATTTTCAATTGTGATGAAAAATATGTTAGGTCTTGTTTGTGACCCTGTAGCAGGCTTAGTAGAGGTTCCATGTGTGAAACGAAATGCAATGGGCGCTGCAAAAGCATTAGTTGGTGCAGATATGGCATTAGCAGGCGTTGTAAGCCGTATTCCAACAGATGAAGTGATTGAAGCGATGCATAAAATCGGTCAATCCATGCCTTCTGCTTTACGTGAAACAGCAAAAGGTGGTTTAGCGATTACACCGACGGGACAAAGACTTGAACGTGAAATTTTTGGAGGAGCGGACGTACAAAGTGACCTCGCTACGCAGTAAACCAGTTACAACCGTTAAAGGAATCGGACAAAAAGTAGGCGAACAGTTCGAAAAGCTCGGCATTGTAACTGTTGAAGATTTAATTATGACATTTCCCTATCGTCATGAAGATTTTTCGCTAGGTGACTTAGCTGAAACACCGCATAATGAGAAAGTAACTGTTGAAGGAAGGGTCGAAAGTGAGCCTTCCGTTCTTTTTTTAGGACCGAAGCGATCGCGTTTACAAGTGCGATTATTAGTGGGGCCCCATTTAGTAAAAGCGGTTTTTTTCAATCAACATTACTTGAAAAATCGATTAACACCGGGAAAAATTGTTACTGTTTCAGGAAAATGGGACCGTGGACGACAATCGATTAATGTGAATAAATTTTCAGATGGTCCTCAACAAGAAGAAGATAGTTTGGAGCCTGTTTATAGTTTGAAAGGGGTTATGCATCAAAAAACGTTTCGTCGACATTTACGCAGTGCATTGGATACTTTGAATGAGGAGGAAATACTAGACATCATTCCAGAACAGTTACGAACTGCTTATAAGTTACCGACATTACGTGAAGCACTTGAGATGCTTCATTTTCCTCAACAACCGCAACATATGAAACAGGCTCGTCGTCGTTTTGTTTATGAAGAATTATTATTGTTTCAGATGAATATGCAAGCGATGAAAAAAATGCGAAAAGAAGGCGAAAAAGGTTCTGTTATCGCATATGATTTGGAACGTTTGAAACAATTTATTGATTCGCTTCCATTTGAATTAACTACGGCCCAAAAACGTGTTGTTAATGAAATTTGTGCGGAATTAAAAAGTGATATTCGAATGAATCGGTTGCTTCAGGGGGATGTAGGCTCTGGAAAAACAGTTGTTGCTGCGATTGGGCTTTTTGCAGCGGTGACTGCTGGTTATCAAGGGGCAATGATGGCGCCGACAGAAATATTAGCTGAACAACATGCAACAGCACTTGTGGAATGGTTCGAACCTTTTGGAATTACTGTTGCGTTTTTAGCGGGTTCTACAAAAGCGAAAGCAAAAAAAGAAATTTTAACACGACTCGAAACTGGTGAGATTGATATTTTAATAGGGACGCATGCGCTTATTCAACCAGATGTCAATTTTCACAAATTGGGTTTTGTGATTACGGATGAACAACATCGCTTTGGAGTTGAACAGCGTCGAATGTTGCGTGAAAAAGGGATGAATCCGAATGTGTTGTTTATGACGGCAACACCAATTCCGCGAACATTAGCCATTACAGCATTTGGAGAAATGGATGTCTCAATCATTGATGAATTACCAGCTGGTCGTAAAGCTATTGAAACGCATTGGTTAAAAGAAGAGGCATTACACCCAGTGCTACGGAGAATGGCGATCGAGTTAGAACAAGGTCGTCAAGCGTATGTGATTTGTCCGCTCATTGAGGAATCGGATAAATTAGATGTGCAAAATGCAGTCGATGTTTACAATCAATTGTCGGTCTATTATAAAGGTCAATTTACAGTCGGTTTGATGCATGGAAAATTACCGCCAGACGAAAAAGATCGTGTGATGCGTGCGTTTAGTGAAGGGGACATTGATGTTTTAGTGTCAACAACAGTCGTTGAGGTAGGAGTAAACGTACCAAATGCGACATTTATGCTCATTTACGATGCAACAAGATTCGGTCTTGCGCAACTTCATCAATTACGTGGACGTGTTGGACGTGGAGCAGAACAGTCGTACTGTGTGCTATTGGCAGATCCGAAAAATGATGAAGGAAAAGAACGAATGCAATCGATGACCGAAACAAACGATGGTTTTCTATTAGCGGAAAAAGATTTAGAATTACGTGGCGCAGGGGACTTTTTCGGAAAAAAACAAAGTGGTTTACCAGAATTTAAAATGGCAGATTTAGTACATGATTATCGTGCACTTGATACGGCGAGACAAGACGCTGAAAGATTGCTAGCGATGGAAGATTTTTGGACTGAGGAGATGTACGCGCCATTACGTCAGTATTTAGAACAATCAGGAGCATTAAGCACAGAACGGATGGATTAATCCCCATCCGTTTTTTTGATGAATGCAGTTGTTGTCGCTTTTCAAGACGAGCATAGTAGATGGAAACGAAATCAACAGTATCGCATTGATAACGCTATCCGAACATCTGTCATTCAACCGGGATGAGAGGGACTGTATAGCAACAAGAAATATATGAAAACCGAGATTGTGTGGACGCTTTATTTTATAAGCTAAAATTAGATAATTGTAAAATCAATAATGTTCTTGCAATGAAGGTTTGATATTTATATACTGATATTAGTACCAAGTGCTAATTTGGAAGGTGAGAGATGTGCGCGTACCAAAAAAAGAAAGGCAAAAAGCGTTACAACAATTAGTAAAAGAAAACCCTTTTTATACAGATGAAGACCTTTCAAAACATTTTCAGGTAAGCGTTCAAACGATTCGATTGGACCGTCTTGCGTGTGGAATACCTGAACTACGAAAGAGATTACAACAAGTCGCAACAGAAACGATGGATAATAAAGTGAAATCACTTCATACCGATGAAGTGATAGGAGATATGATTGACCTCGTATTGGACGAGTCAGCCATTTCGATTTTTGATGTTACAGAAGACCATGTGTTTCAACGAAATCGAATTGCGAGAGGACACCATTTATTCGCCCAAGCCAATTCTTTAGCAGTTGCTGTCATGGATGACGCACTTGCTTTAACGGCGAAGTCGACAATTGAATTTTTAAAACCAGTAACTGTCGGTGATCGTGTCGTTGCTCGTGCAACAGTTCAAACAGAGACTGTTCATGAAAAACGAACAATTGTAGAAGTATTATCAACAGTGAATCAAATACCTGTCTTTGTAGGAACGTTTCATATGTATCGAACAACAGACAACAAGCAGGAGGAATAAGTATGATTATTGCAGTAGATGGAATGGGTGGCGACAATGCACCAGGTGAAATGATTAAAGGTGTGTTTGAAGCATTAGACCAATTTTCAGATATTCACATTCACTTATTTGGTGATGGACAGAAAATGGCCCCTTATTTACAAGAGCATAATCGTTTAACGATTATTCATTGTGAACAAGTAATAGAACCAGATGATGAGCCTGTACGTGCGATTCGTCGTAAAAAAGACGCATCAATGGTACGTATGGCGCAAGCAGTAAAGGAAAAACAAGCAGATGCAGGCGTGTCAGCAGGCAATACGGGTGCATTAATGGCAGCAGGTTTATTTGTCGTTGGACGCATCGACGGAATTGAACGTCCAGCGTTAGCGCCGACGTTACCAACAATTGATGGACAAGGGTTTGTCATGCTCGATTTAGGTGCGAATGCTGATGCAAAACCAAATCATTTAGCGCAGTATGCAGTGATGGGCAGCATCTATGCTGAGAAAGTGCGCGGTATTCAGAAACCACGTGTTGGTTTATTAAATATCGGAACTGAAGAAGGTAAAGGAAATGAATTGACGAAAGCAGCATATGATTTATTACAGGATGCGCCAATTCATTTCGTTGGTAATGTTGAGGCGCGCGATTTATTACATGGCGTTGCAGATGTCGTCGTAACAGATGGTTTTACAGGTAATATGGTTCTTAAAACAATTGAAGGAACAGCATCTGCGTTTTTCTCAATGTTAAAAGAAGTGTATATGTCTTCAATGAAAACAAAAGTTTCAGCAGCACTCGTAAAACCAGAATTAAAAATGTTGAAAAATAAACTCGATTACTCTGAATATGGAGGGGCGGGGCTTTTCGGATTAAAAGCACCCCTAATTAAAGCGCATGGTTCTTCAAATGGTCGAGCAGTTTACAACGCAATTCGACAGGCGAGAACGATGGTGCAGCATGAAGTAACAACAACGATTTATGAAACGATTGGGAAGGAGTAAGTGTCAACATGACAAAAATTGCATTTGTATTTCCAGGGCAAGGTTCGCAAAAAGTAGGGATGGGGGTAGAACTTGCCAATCATGCAGAAGAAAGTAAGCGTTTTTTTGATAAAGCTGATGAAACAGTTGGTTTTGCATTAAGTGAACTCATTGAAAATGGACCTCAAGAAGAGCTTACATTAACGTATCATGCGCAACCGGCATTACTGACAGTCGGTGCGATGATTGCTGACCGATTAATGAATGCAGGTATCACACCTGCATTTACGGCGGGACATAGTTTAGGTGAATATACAGCACTCGTTGCTTCAGATGTATTATCATTTGAAGAAGGAGTAGAAAGTGTTTATAAACGTGGTTTATATATGAATGAAGCGGTACCTGCTGGTGTCGGTGGCATGGCTGCTATTTTAGGATTAGATGTGGCGGAGATTACGAGAATTACAGACAGTATTACAGCTGAAGGTTTCTCAGTGCAACCGGCAAATTTAAACTGTCCAGGTCAAGTTGTTATTTCGGGAACGAAAGAAGGAGTCGACCGTGCATGTGTAGCGTTAAAAGAAGCGGGTGCGAGAAGAGCTTTACCGCTAGATGTAAGTGGTCCTTTCCATTCAACATTAATGCAACCTGCAGCTGAACAATTACAAGCAACTTTACAAGGAATGTCGATGCAAGATGCAACGATTCCAGTCATTGCCAATGTGAATGCAAAAGTTGTTGTAAAACATGAAGATCTTCAACAATTACTCGTTGAACAATTGTATTCACCAGTTCGTTGGGAGGAATCTGTTCGTACGATGTTAGATGAGGGCGTTACCCATTTTGTGGAATGTGGACCGGGAAAAGTATTAAGTGGTTTAATTAAAAAAATTGATCGACAAGCAACCGTTTTATCGGCTTATGATGAAGCAACAATGCAAGAAGTAATCGACCAATTGAAAGGGTGAGTATAAATGGCAAGATTTGAAGGGAAAACGGCAATCGTTACAGGTGCATCGCGTGGAATTGGGCGAGAAATCGCGTTACAACTAGGACGTGAAGGTGCAAAAGTAGCCGTGAACTATAGTGGGAGTAAAGAAAAAGCAGAAGAGGTTGTCGCACTTATTCAAGAAGCAGGCGGCGAGGCATTTGCCATTCAAGCGGATGTATCAAATGCAGAGAGCGTGAAAAATTTAGTAGATGAAACGATTAAAACATTTGGTTCACTCGATATACTTGTAAATAACGCGGGGATAACAAAAGATAATTTATTAATGCGTATGAAAGAAGACGAATGGGATTCAGTAATCGATACGAATTTAAAAGGTGTTTTCTTATGTACAAAAGCCGTAACACGCCAAATGATGCGTCAGCGTGCTGGTAAAATTGTAAACGTAGCGTCGATTGTCGGTGTGTCCGGAAATCCTGGACAAGCAAACTATGTTGCAGCAAAAGCAGGTGTCATTGGTTTAACGAAAACATCTGCAAAAGAATTAGCGAGCCGCAATATTTACGTCAATGCAGTTGCACCAGGATTTATTACAACAGAAATGACGGATGAACTTCCAGAAGATGTAAAATCACAAATGCTTGCAACGATTCCTTTAGCGAAATTAGGGGAAGCGGCACATGTTGCAAAAACCGTTCTATTCCTATTGTCAGAGGATGCAGATTATATTACAGGTCAAACAATCCATGTTGACGGTGGAATGGTGATGTAATCCAAATTAATACTTGCGCAGCTATTCGAAACCTGTTAAAACTATTGAATAGGCTGTACAATCATTGAGAGGGGGTGACAGATTTGGCAACAGTAATTGAACGTGTAACGAAAGTAATCGTAGATCGTCTAGGTGTAGACGAAGCAGAAGTAAAAGCAGAAGCATCTTTCCGTGATGACCTCGGCGCAGACTCACTAGACGTCGTTGAACTAGTAATGGAATTAGAAGATGAGTTCGATATGGAAATTTCTGATGATGATGCAGAAAAAATTGCAACTGTAGGAGATGCAGTTTCATATATCGAAAGCAAAGTAAACTAATCGTTTATGAGTGAATAATTCAGTAGAGGCGTTTTCTCCAATTCGTATGAAAAAGGTGAAAGCGTCTCTTTTCATATGGATGTAAACAGTTGATGGTGTGTAATTGACAAGGAAGTAATGTTTTCCACCAATATAAACGTCTTTGGCTTTGCACGCAGCGATAAATCAGGTAATATTAAAGGGATTACATAGGAAAGGTAGAATCATTCTTATGACAAATAAACAACATGAATCGGAACGGACAATGCAATTACCAAAACAAGTCCGCCAAGATTTCGAACAGTTACAACAGCAGTTAAATGTTCAATTTACGCGTGTAACACTTTTATACAATGCATTTACCCATTCATCTTATGTGAATGAGCATCGACGTAAAAAATATACCGATAATGAGCGATTAGAGTTTTTAGGAGATGCCGTGTTAGAACTAGGTGTTTCCAAATATTTATATGCAACCGAACCTACGATGAGTGAAGGAGAGTTAACGAAATTACGTGCAGCAATCGTATGTGAGCCAGCACTTGTGTCTTTTGCGAATGAATTGCATTTTGGTCGTTATGTTTTACTCGGTCGTGGAGAAGAACAAACAGGCGGTAGAACGCGTCCTGCTTTACTAGCTGATGTTTTTGAAGCCTTTGTCGGTGCGCTCTATTTGGATCAAGGAATGGATGCTGTTCATACGTTTTTGAAGAAAATCGTTTTTCCAAAGGTGAAGAACGGTGCTTTTTCGCATGTGATGGATTATAAAAGTCGTTTACAAGAGTTTATTCAGCAAGAAAATACAGGGAAGCTCCATTATGAAATTATTGAAGAGACGGGTCCTGCCCATGCAAAACAGTTTAAGACAAGTGTTCAGTTAGACGAAAAAGTGCTTGGAACTGGGGAAGGGCGCTCGAAAAAAGAAGCAGAACAGGAGGCAGCCCGACAAGCGCTCCTTCAGCTGAAAGCGCAATGGATTGAGGAGTAGATTTACATGTTTTTAAAAAGACTTGAAATAGCAGGGTTTAAATCATTTGCTGAACGAGTAGGCATCGATTTTGTACCAGGTGTGACGGCAGTAGTTGGACCAAACGGTAGCGGTAAGAGTAATATTACAGATGCGATTCGTTGGGTGCTCGGAGAACAATCTGCCAAGTCGTTACGTGGTGCGAAAATGGAAGATGTGATTTTCTCGGGAAGTGATTCGAGAAAACCATTAAATTTCGCTGAAGTAAGTTTGATATTGGATAATACAGTAGGTCTTTTTTCGCTCGATTACACGGAAATTAGTGTTACACGCCGTGTTTTTCGTTCGGGGGAAAGTGCTTATTTACTGAACGGTCAACAATGTCGTTTAAAAGATATTACGGATTTGTTTATGGATTCTGGGCTTGGGAAAGAAGCGTTTTCGATTATTTCACAAGGTCGTGTAGATGAAATTTTAAATAGTCGTTCAGAAGACCGTCGAAATATATTTGACGAAGCAGCTGGTGTATTAAAATACCGTAAACGTAAGCAAAAGGCAGAGCATAAATTATTCGAGACATCGGATAATTTAGATCGCGTACTCGACATCTTAAAAGAGTTGGACCTTCGTTTAGAGCCACTAGAACAACAAGCGAACGCAGCGAAAACATATGCAGAACTTTCGGAAGAAATTCGTCATATCGACATTCATTTATTAAATGTGGATGCTTTTCGCTATGGCAAACAGATGCAACAACAGGTATTACAAATAAATGAACAAATAAATGAACTCGAAAAGCATCAAGCGAAAGAAGTAGAACATGAGCAGCAAGTTGTTCAAATTAAGGCGTCTTTAGAAGAGAAAAATCAACAGTTAGAGTCGTTGCAGCAACAATTGATGAATTGTATCGCAGAAGCTGAAAAATGGGAAGGACGCAAGTTATTATCGGCTGAAAAAATGAAAAATGCGAGTATGCAATTAGAACGAATCGATCAAACAGTGGCTGAATACCGTGTTGAACATGATCGTTTAATTGAAAAGATTACTGAAACGTCAGCACAAATTGAAACATTGCAAGCTGAGTATGATGAAATACGAGCGAATATTAAAGAAACGAATGCAATGTTAACGCGTTCTGTTACAGAAACAGAGGCGCAAATCGAAGCGTTAAAATCCACTTATATTGAACAGTTGAATGAAGAAGCAACTGTGCGTAATGAATTGAAACATATTGCTGAAAGAATGCAAGGTGAACAGACATCTTCTAAGCGAATCGATGCTGAGACGGCTACTTTACAACAACAACTAGCAACATTAAAGCAATCTGAAAAATCGATGACAATCCAATACGATGAAAAACAGCGGATATTATATGATTCGACAATGAAACACCAGCAATCAACAGAACGTTTGCACACTGCAGAAGCATCGTTAAAAGAGAAAGAACAATTACTTCAAACAGCTTATAATAAGCAACATGAAATGCAAGGTCGCTTACGCATGTTGCAAAGCTTGGAAGCGGACTTCTCTGGGTTTTATTCAGGTGTTAAAGAAGTATTGCAAGCAAGAGAACGAGGGCAGTTACAAGGGATTGAAGGTGCGGTAGCAGAGATTCTAACGGTGGATCGCCAATATGTCAAAGCGGTTGAAACTGCGCTAGGTGGCGCTATGCAACATATTGTGACCACGACAGATAAGGATGCTCGTCAAGCGATTCAATATTTAAAACACAAAAATAAAGGGCGTGCGACATTTTTACCGTTAAATGTCATTCAACCACGCACGATTCCCGCTGCAACATTAAGGCAAATTAAGGAACATCCCGAGTTTATTGGTGTTTTAAATCAATTAGTGACAGCTAAAGATCAATACGTATCTATTGTAGATAATTTGGCAGGAACAGTCATTGTAGCAAAAACCTTAGCAGGGGCGTCTGCAATTGCGAAACAACTTCATTATCGCTATCGAATTGTTACAATAGATGGTGATATCGTGAATGCAGGTGGTTCATTAACAGGTGGTGCTACACAACAACGAGCGTCAGTTTTCTCAAGAAGGGCAGAACTTGATCAATTAACGAAGCATGTAAAAGACATGGCTGAATCGATTCAGCGTGGGGAAGAAGTGATTCGTTCCATTAAATTGACTGTAGCCAAAGAAATGCAAACTGCTGAAGAATGGCGTATAAAAGCTGAAGCAGATGAAGAAATCGTTCGAACATTGGAGAGCGAAAAGTTAGAACTTGATTTAACGATTCGCACAACGACGCAACAATTAGAAGCCATTGAAATTGGACGGCAAGGGGCGGCTTCTACAAGCTCGCAACTACTCGAACAACAACAAGAACTCGAAACACGTCATGTTCAATTGAAAGAACAATTACAAACGATTCAAGCTGAGATTGATTCACTTGAACGTTTAACAGCAGATTGGCGTACAGAGGAAGCAGCGTTAACATCGAAATTGACGACGTATAGGGAACGTGGTGCAATGGTACGAGAGCAATTATCGTATCAACAACGTACGTTAGCGGATATGCAAACTGCGAAAGAAGATGTTATCGGAAAAATAAAAGCGTTGGAAAACGAACAGCGCTTTGTTGCAAAAGCCGAAGAGGAACAACTATCATCCGAAGCGATTGAGCAAAAAATCAGCGATGCACAAACAACAAGACAACAGGTAGAAGAGAAACTAGCTGCTGATCGTCAAATACGTGCAACACTTTCAGAAACATTGCGTGAACACGAAACGACATTACGTCAACTACGTGAAAAAATCGACGCATTAAATGAATCGATTCAGCAGCAAAAATTAGCATTATCACGTCTTGAAATGGAATGCGAAACGGTGACAAAACGTCTTTTCAATGTCTATGGATTGAAGCCCGACCGTCAGTTGAATTTAACGTTTGATGAGGAAAAGGAACGTAAACGTTTAGTCGAATTGGAAGAGCAAGTGTCTAAAATTGGCCCCGTTAATCCAAACGCTGTAGAAGAATATGAAGAGGTCCGAGAGCGACATGCATTTTTAACGACACAACGAAATGATTTATTGGAAGCACAGGAAACGTTAGAAAATGCGATGTCTGAGATGGATCTCGAAATGATGACGCGTTTTAAAACCACTTTTGAAGCGGTTCAAATGGAATTTAGACGTGTATTTAAAGAGATGTTTGGCGGTGGGAATGCGGACTTAGTATTGACCAATCCTGATGATTTACTTCATACGGGTGTTGATATTGTAGCAAGACCACCGGGGAAAAAAATGCAAAACTTAAGTTTATTATCAGGTGGCGAACGTGCATTAACAGCGATTTCTTTACTCTTTGCGATTATTGAAGTACGTCCAGTTCCGTTTTGTATTTTAGATGAAGTCGAAGCAGCATTAGATGAGGCCAATGTGATCCGTTACAGTCAATATTTAAAGCGTTGTTCATCCAAGACGCAGTTTATTGTTATAACCCATCGTAAAGGAACGATGGAAGGTGCAGACGTTTTATATGGCATTACGATGCAGGAGTCAGGTGTATCAAAACTCATTTCTGTAAAACTATCAGAAATTCCAGAAGAAGCATTTATTGAATAAAGGTAGAGGTGGATCAAATGTCATTTTTTAGAAAGTTGAAAGAAAAAATCGTAGGGACAAACGAAGCCGTAACAGAGAAATTTAAAGATGGCTTGATGAAAACACGTGATCAATTTACATCAAAGATTAATGATCTTGTTGCGCAATTCCGCGAAGTTGACGAGGAATTTTTTGAAGAGCTTGAAGACTTACTGTTACAAGCGGACGTTGGCTTTGAAACAGTGATGGAGCTGACG
The DNA here is from genome assembly GCA_035300865.1 of Sporosarcina sp. GTDB lineage: Bacteria > Bacillota > Bacilli > Bacillales_A > Planococcaceae > Sporosarcina. The sequence goes on along the minus strand of DATGUZ010000057.1, from coordinate 135,744 downwards.
GAAGAGTTACGAAAAGAAGTTCAACGTAAAAATATTAAAAGTACAGATGGAATTCAGTCTGTTATTTCAGAGAAGCTCGTAGATATTTATAAATCAGGTGAAGAAAATGAAGGAGAGCTTCATTTAGCAGAAGATGGCGATCTATCAGTAATTTTAATGGTCGGTGTGAACGGTGTTGGAAAAACGACGACAATCGGAAAATTAGCGGCTCGTTTTAAAGCTGAAGGAAAAACCGTTATGTTAGCGGCCGGAGATACTTTCCGAGCAGGTGCCATTGATCAATTAGTTGTGTGGGGAGAACGTACTGGTGTAGAAGTCATTCGCCAATCTGAAGGTTCAGACCCGGCAGCGGTGATGTATGATGCAATTCGCGCTGCGAAAAGTCGTAACGTTGATATTTTAATTTGCGATACAGCGGGGCGTTTACAAAACAAGGTCAACTTAATGAAAGAGTTAGAAAAAGTACATCGTGTCATTGACCGTGAAGTACCAGGTGCACCACATGAAGTGCTACTAGCATTGGATGCAACAACGGGACAAAATGCGCTTGTACAAGCAGAAACATTCCAAGAGGCGACAAATGTAACAGGGATTGTGTTAACAAAATTAGATGGCACAGCTAAAGGCGGAATTGTTTTAGCAATCCGCAATAAGTTGAATATCCCAGTGAAATTTGTCGGGTTAGGAGAAGGCATCGATGACTTACAACCGTTCGATGCAGAAAAATATGTATACGGATTATTCGCAGAAGGTTTAGAGCGTGAAGCAGACGCGGAAGAAGAGCAATAAGACAAGTAAAAAGACTTGACAGTGTCGGCGGTTCATACTATGCTAACGATGTGAATAAAAGATGAGGTGACAATGATGTCGCTCGTAAAAACGACACGGATTAATTTCTTATTTGATTTTTATCAATCACTTTTAACAGAGAAACAACGTACCTACATGAAGCTTTATTATTTAGAGGATTTATCTTTAGGAGAAATCGCTGAAGAACATGAAGTTTCAAGGCAAGCGGTATATGACAATGTAAGAAGAACAGAAACGATGTTAGAAGATTACGAGAAGAAGTTACAATTATTCTCTAAGTTCCAAAAACGTTTAGCGATCGTTGATGAATTAGAACAATTTATCGATGAAGAGCCAATCCAAAAGGAACAAGTCAAACAGTTGATACATCGTTTAAAAGATCATGACTAGGAGGCGGCATGCATGGCATTTGAAGGTTTAGCTGAGCGGCTGCAAGGAACGCTCCAGAAAATTCGGGGCAAAGGGAAAGTTACTGAAGCAGACGTAAAAGAAATGATGCGTGAAGTGCGTTTTGCACTAATTGAAGCAGACGTGAACTTAAAAGTTGTACGTCAATTCGTAAAAACAGTAAGTGAAAAAGCTGTCGGTCAAGATGTGTTAAAAAGTTTAACACCAGGTCAACAAGTCGTTAAAATTGTTCAAGATGAATTAACAAATTTAATGGGTGGCGAACAGACGCCAATTCAATTTGCACGCAAATCACCGACTGTCATTATGATGGTTGGACTACAAGGTGCGGGTAAAACGACAACGACAGGGAAATTAGCCAATTTACTACGTAAAAAACATAATCGTAAGCCATTACTTGTGGCAGCAGACGTCTATCGTCCAGCTGCAATTCAGCAATTAGAAACATTAGGTAAACAATTAACAATGCCGGTCTTTTCGATGGGGACGGATGTTTCGCCAGTAGAAATTGCACGTCAAGCAATTGCAAAAGCGCAAGAAGAACATCATGATGTTGTATTAATTGATACGGCAGGACGTTTACATGTAGATGAAAAATTAATGCAAGAATTAAAAGATATTCATGAACTGGCAAAACCTGATGAAGTATTTTTAGTTGTTGACGCGATGACTGGTCAAGATGCAGTGAACGTTGCACAAAATTTTAATGAAACAATTGGGATTACAGGTGTTGTATTAACGAAATTAGATGGAGATACCCGTGGTGGTGCGGCATTATCTATTCGTTCTGTAACGGAGAAGCCGATTAAGTTTATCGGGGTCGGAGAACGTATGGATGCAATTGAAGCGTTCCATCCAGAACGAATGGCTTCGCGTATTTTAGGAATGGGAGACGTTATGTCGCTCATTGAAAAAGCGCAAGCAAATGTTGATGAGGAAAAAGCGAAAGAAATGGAAGAAAAATTCCGTACACAGTCCTTTACCTTAGATGATTTCCTCGATCAATTACAAGAAGTAAAGAAAATGGGGCCACTGGATGAGCTATTAAAAATGTTGCCAGGTGCCAATAAAATTAAAGGGCTCGATAAAGCACAAGTTGACGAAAGTCAGATGGGCCGTGTGGAAGCTGTTATCCAGTCCATGACGACCGAAGAGCGAACGAACCCTGACATTATTAACGCAAGTCGACGTAAACGGATTGCAACAGGATCTGGAACGACAATCCAAGAAGTGAACCGTTTATTAAAACAGTTTAACGATATGAAGAAAATGGTTAAACAAATGTCGAATATGCAACAAAAAGGTAAAAAAGGTATGCGAATGCCAGGTTTTGACTCATTCTTTAAATGAGAAAGTTGGTAGAAAAGGCTTTTATCATCGCTTTTGATAATAAATTTTAAGGTGTTAAGAGAAAACACTTTACAAACAAGAAAAAGATTGATAATATAAGTTCTTGTGTAAAACAATTCGGAGGTGCTTATTAAAATGGCAGTTAAAATTCGTTTAAAACGTATGGGAGCTAAAAAGACTCCTTTCTATCGTATTGTAGTAGCAGATTCTCGTTCACCACGTGATGGACGTCAAATCGAAACGGTTGGAACGTACAACCCATTAACGAACCCGGTAGAATTAAAAATTGACGAAGAGTTAGCATTAAAATGGTTACAAAATGGTGCACAACCATCTGATACAGTTCGTAACCTATTTTCTGACCAAGGCATCATGGAAAAATTCCATAATGCAAAACAAGGTAAATAATTTCCGTTTGTTTGAATCGCTAATTGTATAGCGGAGCAACAGACGAAAAAACGAGCAATCAACTAAACGTAATTATGTGTATACATCGTTATGAGTCGATTGCTCGTTTTTATAAGGATATTTGGAGGGGTAGACATGAAGCAGCTGATTGAAGCGATAACGAAACCATTAGTCGACTATCCAGACGACATTCAAGTGAGTGTTGAAGAATTCGATCATAAAATTACGTATAAACTATCCGTACATGCCGAAGATATGGGGAAAGTAATCGGGAAACAAGGACGTGTTGCAAAAGCAATCCGTACAATCGTTTATTCGGCAGCGAAAGGTCACCATGACAAAAGAGTGTATCTTGATATTGTAGATTGATTTAAAAAGGAAGGAGCAACCGTTCCTTCTTTTTTAAATGAATTTGTAATTGGAAAGTAGGGAAAAATCATGCAATGGTTAAACGTTGGAAAAATTGTGAATACGCACGGTGTACGCGGTGAAGTACGTGTGATGTCTCGTACTGACTTCCCAGAACAACGCTACGCGAAAGGAAATGAACTTGGTTTATTTATGCCAAAAAGTAAAGAGCCAATTATGCTCGTTGTGCAATCACATCGTCAACATAAAAATTTTGATTTATTAACATTTGAACACCACGCTTCCATTAACGATGTTGAACAATATCGTGATGGAATTTTAAAAATAGAAGTAGACCAGTTAGACGAAACAGAAGAACTAGAAGAACATGAATATTATTATTATGAAATTACGGGTTGTACGGTTTATACGTTAGCAAATGAAGAAGTTGGGAAGGTCGTCGAAATTTTAGAGACGGGTGCCAATGATGTGTGGGGTGTGCAATCGCTGAATGGCAAGATGCACTATATTCCATACATTGAAGATGTCGTGAAAGAAATTGATGTAGACGAAAAGAAAATCGTGATTGATCCGCTTGAAGGGTTGTTATCATAATGAAAATTGATATTTTAAGTTTATTTCCTGAAATGTTTGAAGGTGTACTTCATTCATCAATTATGAAGAAGGCACAAGAAAAAGAGGCTGTACAATTTGCGGTAACAGACTTCAGGGATTACTCGGAAAATAAACACCGTAAAGTAGATGATTATCCATATGGCGGTGGTGCTGGTATGGTATTAAAGCCAGAACCAATCTTTAATGCAGTAGAAGCGGTGACAAAGGATGTTCAAGCACAACCGCGTATTGTTTTAATGTGCCCACAAGGCGAGCGTTTAACGCAAAAGAAAGCAGAAGAGTTTGCGCAGGAAGAGCATCTTATTTTGATTTGCGGACATTATGAAGGCTATGACGAGCGCATAAGAGAGCATCTAGTTACAGATGAGGTTTCGCTAGGAGATTTTGTGCTAACAGGTGGCGAAATCGCTGCAATGGCAGTTGTGGATAGCGTCGTACGTTTATTACCAGAGGTATTAGGAAATGACTCTTCAGCCGTATTAGATTCATTTTCTACAGGGCTGTTAGAACATCCACAATATACCCGTCCAGCAGCATATAAAGGGATGCCTGTCCCAGATATATTGTTGTCGGGGAATCATGCGAAAATTGACAAATGGCGCGAGGAACAATCTTTACGTCGTACACTTGAAAGACGCCCAGATTTACTGGAAAATACCGTACTAACTGCGGAGCAACAAAAAATCTTAACCGAACTAAAAGAAAAATCATAAAGATGATTGCACAATGTAATGGGATATGATAATATATAGTACGTGATTCTGTATGAATCACATATTGACTGATATTCCGCTGCCCATATACATGTGTAAGAATATCTGTGGAGAAGGAGAGAAAAACATGCAAAACATTATTGCAGACATTACTAAAGAACAACTTCGTAACGACATTCCTGAGTTCCGTGCAGGAGACACAGTTCGTTTACACGTAAGAATCGTAGAAGGTTCTCGTGAGCGTATCCAATTATTCGAAGGTGTTGTTATCAAACGCCGCGGCGGTGGAATTAGCGAAACTTTCACAGTTCGTAAAATTTCATACGGTGTAGGTGTTGAGCGTACATTCCCAGTACACACACCAAAAATCGAAAAAATTGACGTAGTTCGTCGTGGTAAAGTTCGTCGTGCTAAACTGTACTACTTACGTAGCCTACGTGGTAAAGCAGCTCGTATTAAAGAGCGTCGTTAATTTAAACAGTGAACAAAAGGAGACCGATCAATTGGTCTCCTTTCTTTTTGCTTAAAATGAAAATAACTTGTATAGTAAAGACAGTAAATATGGGAGGCCGAGCCATGGAAGGAAAAAAGAAAAATGAGCTTTGGGAATGGACAAAAGCGCTACTCATTGCATTTGGAGTTGCAGCAATCATTCGGATGTTTTTATTCACACCAATCGTTGTCGATGGCGAATCAATGATTCCGACATTAGGTGATGGAGATAAAATGATTGTGAATAAAATTGGTTATACAATAGGCAAGCCAGATCGTTTTGATATTATTGTTTTTCACGCACCTGAGCAAAAAGATTATATAAAACGTGTGATTGGTTTACCAGGTGATGAAGTTAAGTATGAAGATGATGTGTTATATATTAATGGTGAACCATATGAAGAACCTTATTTAGACCCATTAAAAGAACAAGCAACAGACATGCCATTAACGGAAGATTTTACATTAGAAGGTAAAATAGGTGAAGTAACTGTGCCGGAAAATCATGTATTTGTACTCGGTGATAATCGCCGTAGAAGTAAAGATTCAAGACATATTGGTCCTGTACCAATGGAAGAAATTATCGGTAGTACAAAACTTGTATTTTGGCCATTAGAAGATTTTGGCTTTGTGAAATGAGAGGAGTAGGAAGATGACGATACAATGGTTTCCAGGCCATATGGCGAAAGCGAGAAGAGAAGTAACTGAGCAGCTAAAGCTCGTTGATATCGTTTTCGAATTAATCGATGCACGACTCCCATTATCTTCTCGTAATCCGATGATTGATGAAGTCGTTCATCAAAAACCACGATTATTAATTTTGAATAAAGCGGATTTAGCAGATTCAGATGAAACCAATCGGTGGATTCAATATTTTGGCCAGCAAGGAATTGAAGCGGTTGCGATCAATTCATTTCAAGGAAAAGGATTGCAAAAAGTGACGAAAGCCGCGCAAAAGATTTTACGTCCAAAATTTGAAAGAATGGAAAGAAGAGGTATCCGTCCAGGTGCAATTCGAGGGATGATCGTAGGAATACCGAATGTTGGGAAATCGACATTTATTAACCGTCTTGCGAAGAGAAATGTCGCCAAAACAGGAAACACACCAGGCGTTACACGTGCACAACAATGGATTAAATATGGAAAAGAACTGGAATTATTAGATACGCCAGGTATATTATGGCCGAAATTCGAAGATCAAGAGGTAGGGTATAAATTGGCATTAACAGGTGCCATTAAAGATACACTTTTAAATATGGATGACTTGGCATTATATGGATTGCGTTTTTTAGAAAAGCATTATCCAGAGCGTCTTTATCACAAGTACCGATTGACTGAAATCGGTGAATCACCTGATGAGATTATTGCGGTGTTTGATCAAATTGGAAAAGATCGAAATGCAATCATCACAGGTGGCGAAATTGACTATGATAAAGTATCTGATATTGTTGTCCAAGAAATTCGTTCAGAACAGCTCGGAAAACTAACATTCGATTTTGTAAATGATGTGACATAAAGGTCATTGCCAAGAAATAACGCTTGGCAATGCCTTTTTTTATTGGCTAGTTGTCTATTTGCGGATGTGTTTAAGAAATGCAAAAAAGCGCCGATATAAATGATAAGAGGAATAGGTGATAACATGAAAACTGTAAAAGAAATTGAACAATTTTTAAAAACCTTAACAACATATGATCCGGTGATTGAAGAGTTATTAAAAGACGATCGCAAAGGTGTACAAAAAGCTGTAAAGCGCTGGCAAAAGAACTATGAAAAACAACGTGAGAAGCTCGTTTTGCATGAACAAAAAATGGCATTTGATGATCATTATCGACCGTATCGTCACGCATACGTAGCAGGTGTTGATGAAGCAGGAAGAGGGCCGCTAGCAGGTCCAGTCGTTACTGCAGCAGTCATTCTTCCTGAAGATTGTGATGCACTTGTTGGTATTGATGATTCAAAGGCGATAACAAAAGAAAAAAGAGAACAATTTGCTGAGCGAATTAAATCATTGGCCATTGCCTATGAAATTCATATTCAGCCATCGACGGTCATTGACACAGTGAATATCTACGAGGCAACTCGACAATCGATGGCGCAGGCAGTTCGTCAATTATTACCGCAACCTCATGCTGTTATTACAGATGCGATGGATATTGCAATTGAGCAGCCTTATGTTTCATTACCAAAAGCGGATGCGAAAAGTTTGGCAGTGGGCGCAGCTTCTATTTTAGCGAAAACTACACGAGATCAGTATATGGAGCAGTTACATGAGCGTTATCCAATGTATGGCTTCCAAAAACATGCAGGGTATGGCACGAAAGAACATTTAGAAGCATTGGAAATATATGGTCCATGTGAAGAACATCGTCAATCATTTGAGCCGATTAAAACACTGCAAATGAAATAACCTTTGCACGGAAAGGAGTGCATCTATTGACGAATCCACTCATACGTTCTGTTCAACCAGAAATTAATATAGGAAAAACAACCTCACACTCATTATCGTTAACAGAAGGGCAAATGATCCATGGAAAAATTCAGCAATTATTTCCCGGGCAATTAGCAGAGGTGCAAGTAGGTCAACACAAGTTTACGGCAACACTGGAAATGCCGATGCGCGCAGGAGAAGCTTATTATTTTCAAGTCGCTTCGATAGATCCAGAAGTACAGTTGAAAGTCGTCGCAGGACCTATCGAACATAATGCGGGAAAATCAGCGCAAATCCAACAATTATTGCACGCATTACAATTACCCAATCGTCCTGAAACGTCTATGATATTACAGCAGTTCATGGAGCAGAAAATACCGATTCAACGCGAGCAAATCATTCAAGCTGTTCAATTACTTCAGCAAGTTTCGCCAAAGGAGTCTGCACTTGCTTTACAAGCGATTCAACGATTAATGGATGCATCACTACCGTTAACAAATACACTTTTTCAAGCCGTAATATTTGGGGAATCAAAAGAAGGATTACATGCCCAAATAGCGCAATTACGGCAGTTGCTGTCGACAGATACAACCGTTATTCCGCAAATAAAACAGTCAATCATGCAAACATTACATCGTCTCCAACAACCATTAATGAATGCAACAAACACCGCGTTAATGAGTCAATCCTTTATGACATTATTATCTGAGGATGCTTCAGGTGAAATGAAATTTACGGCACTTCAGTTATTAAAAGAAGGGCAATTATTGCCACAGCAAGCATCATTACACAATGTAGAGGAGCAATTAACGGCATTGGTAACACGGTCAATTGGAAATGGTGAGCAATCACAACAAGCTTTTTCGATGGCTCAAACTCAACAAATTGTAGCGAAATTGCCATTTTTAACAATGAGCGATCAAGAACAAATGATGCAAGCAGCACATACGCTACCTCGTGAAGCACTTGCTAAACAATTATTGTCGATCGTTATGGAGAGAATCGGCACAAACCCTACACAAATGGCTCAGCATATGGAACGACTATATGATATGTTATTTGCTGGAAAACAACTACATACATCTAATAGCGCCTTTACAAATGCGAGCAATGGACAATCAACAACGAGTCCATTCCCGTTTTCACTCGTTCAAATTGCAGAAGGCCATACAAATCCATTTATGGAAACAATGATACAAAGAGCCGAAACGGCAGTTGTATCTTCAATAGATGGTGCTGCAATGAAAGATATGCTTCAAACAGTGATGCGTTCATTAGGTGTTCAATATGAAAAGAGCTTATTAGAGCAAGATATACAGCTTCAACGACTAAATGACTCATTAAAACCGCAGCTGTTACAAATAAGTCAACAGCCGCATGCATCTGCTACAATACGTGAAGCGGCTGAGCAGTTACTCATCCGAATGAATGGAGCGCCTCTGACCTCAACAGATCAAGGCGTGCAACAACAACTTTCTATGCATGTGCCGCTAGAGATTTTCGGTAAAAAAATTGATGCGACATTGGAATGGAATGGAAGAAAAAAAGAAGATGGTAAAATCGATGCCAATCATGCGCGAATTTTATTTTATTTGGATTTACACACATTGAAAGAAACGGTTATTGATATGCAAGTGCAAAATCGTGTCGTAACAGTAACTGTATTTAATGACTCACCTATTTTGTCGCAAATTGGAAAAGAATTGATTCCACCACTTAAGGAAAAATTAGGAGCAATAGATTATCGATTGTCTGGTGTTTTGTTTAAACAATTTGAAAGAGAACATATAGTAGAGCCATCATCAGCTATAAATCGTGGTAAAAACAAGCAAGATGGTAAAGGAGTCGATGTTCGCATATGACAGAAGAAAAGCATATTCGAAAAGAAGCGATTGCATTATCGTATAAGCCGCAAGCGTTTGACGCACCTAAAGTCATTGCCAAAGGAAAAGGACAAATTGCAGAAAATATTTTAGCAAAAGCGCAAGAGCATCATATTCCTGTTCAAGAAGATCCAAGTTTACTAGAATTGCTTGGGCAGTTAGAAATTGATGAAGCAATCCCAACCGAGTTGTATGCGGCTGTATCAGAGGTATTTGCTTATATTTATCAAGTAGATCGTAGGCATGAACTTATTAAAAGCAATACGAAACATTCGGAAAAATTATGACTTTCGACAAAATGAATACAAATGTGGACATTTTATGGCATGTTTATTACAATAGATAAGGTAGTAAATTTATAGATTTACAAGTTTGATTGGAGGATCTAAGATGAATATCCATGAATATCAAGGTAAACAGCTATTACGTGAATATGGCGTTGCTGTTTCGAACGGAATTGTTGCGTTTACGCCAGAAGAGGCAGTAGAAGCAGCGAAACAATTAGATACTAAGGTGTATGTAGTAAAAGCTCAAATCCACGCAGGTGGACGCGGTAAAGCTGGCGGTGTTAAAATTGCGAAGACGCTTGACGAAGTTCGCGAGTACGCTGACGAATTACTAGGCAAGATTTTAGTAACACCACAAACAGGACCAGAAGGTAAGGAAGTAAAGCGCTTACTTGTAGAAGAAGGTTCTAACATCGAGAAAGAATATTATATCGGTTTAGTTCTTGATACTGCACAAGACCGTGTTGTATTAATGGGTTCTGAAGAAGGTGGAATGGACATTGAGGAAGTTGCGGCAGCAACACCTGAAAAAATCTTCAAAGAAGTAATTGACCCAGTTGTTGGTCTAACAGGATTCCAAGCACGCCGTATGGCATTCAATATGAATATTCCAAAGCATCTTGTGAACAAAGCAGTTAAGTTCATGACTGGTTTATACAATGTATTCGTTGAAAAAGACGCTTCAACAGTGGAAATTAACCCATTAGTGGTAACTGCTGAAGACGATATCCTTGCACTTGACGCGAAGTTTAACTTTGATGCAAACGCATTATATCGTCATAAAGACGTTGTAGAACTACGTGACTTTGATGAAGAAGATCCAAAAGAAATTGAAGCATCTAAACATGACCTAAGCTATATTTCATTAGACGGAAATATTGGTTGTATGGTTAATGGTGCTGGATTAGCGATGGCAACAATGGATACAATCCATTACTATGGTGGAGAACCCGCAAACTTCTTAGACGTTGGTGGCGGCGCTACTGCTGAAAAAGTTACAGAAGCGTTCAAAATCATTCTATCTGATGAAGCTGTTAAAGGAATTTTCGTTAACATCTTCGGTGGAATTATGAAGTGTGACGTCATTGCAGAAGGTGTTATTGCAGCTGCAAAAGAACTCGGCTTAGAAGTTCCATTAGTTGTACGTTTAGAAGGTACAAACGTAGACAAAGGTAAAGCGTTATTGAACGAATCAGGACTAAACATCATCGCTGCTGATTCAATGGCAGACGGTGCACAAAAGATTGTTGAACTCGTAGGCTAAGAAAGGCAGGGACATACAGTGAGTATTTATATTAATAAAGATACAAAAGTTCTCGTACAAGGGATTACAGGATCTACAGCTTTATTCCATACAAAACAAATGTTAGAATATGGTACAAAAATCGTTGCAGGTGTTACACCAGGTAGAGGTGGAGAAACTGCAGAAGGCGTACCGGTATTTAATACAGTAGCAGATGCAGTTGAAGAAACAGGCGCAAACGTATCAGTTGTATACGTGCCAGCACCATTTGCAGCAGATGCGATTATGGAAGCAGTAGATGCTGAATTAGACATGGTTATTTGTATTACTGAACACATTCCAGTATTAGATATGGTTAAAGTTAAACGTTATATGAGCGGTAAGAAAACACGTCTAGTAGGACCAAACTGCCCAGGTGTTATTACAGCAGATGAGTGTAAAATTGGAATTATGCCAGGATACATTCATACAAAAGGTCACGTAGGTGTTGTATCACGTTCTGGTACATTAACGTACGAAGCAGTTCACCAATTAACTCAAGAAGGGATTGGACAAACAACTGCAGTAGGAATTGGTGGAGACCCAGTTAACGGGACAAACTTCATCGATGTGTTAAAAGAGTTTAACGAAGATCCAGAAACATATGCAGTTGTTATGATCGGTGAAATCGGTGGTACAGCTGAAGAAGAGGCTGCGGCATGGATTAAAGAAAACATGACAAAACCTGTAGTAGGCTTCATCGGCGGTCAAACGGCTCCGGCAGGTAAACGTATGGGACATGCTGGTGCGATTATTTCAGGCGGTAAAGGTACTGCTGCTGAGAAAATCAAAGCACTAAACGCTGCAGGTGTTGAAACGGCAGCGACACCATCGGTTATCGGTGAAACGTTTATTAAAGTTGTTAAAGAAAAAGGTCTTTACGACAAAGTTAAAACACACTAAGATGGAAAGTACAGTGTAACTTTACACTGTACTTTTTTCACATTGAAAAACCCCCCTCCCAAAAGTATTTTTACTACAAAATCAAGTCATCAGTTCCGCTAAATCCTAGGAGGAAAACGATGCACTTATCTATAGTAGAAAAAAACATCATTGCATTACATTATTATTTTCCAGCGCCAATGAATCGTTATCGAGCATTACTTCGCGTTGATCCGGAATTACAACATATATCATCTATGCCAACGAGCCAATTGGCGACTTTATTAAACCTTCCATTTGACAAGGCTCATCATTTAAAATTATGCTTAGAAGAATATACCGTTACCCAATTATGTGATATGTATACGGCTGAGCAAATCATCCCAATTCCTTTTATGCATCCTCATTATCCGAAACAATTACAAGAATTAATAGATCCGCCGACAGTACTTTATGCGCAAGGAGATATTCAATTATTAAAAAGAATGCGTAAAGTTGCAATTATAGGCGCTAGAAAGGCGACAGTTTATTCGGAAAAGGCGTTGAGCTATATTATCCCTCCGCTTGTACAAGAAGAGGTTGTCGTCGTCTCAGGGCTTGCTAAAGGGGCAGATCGTATGGCACATGAGGGAGCGATTCGGTATGGTGGTGCGACAATTGCTGTTTTAGGCCATGGTTTCTCTCATTTATATCCAAAAGAACATCGACAATTAAAAGAACAACTTGTAAAAAGTCATCTTGTGATAACAGAATATCCACCGTATGTACGACCAGCCAAATGGACATTTCCGATGAGAAATCGAATTATTAGTGGTTTATCAGATGCAATCATTGTGACAGAATCAAAAAGAAAAAGTGGAACGATGAGTACGATTGATCATGGATTAGATCATGGAAAAGAAATTTTCGCTGTACCAGGCCCCATTCACTCAACTTTATCTGAAGGCCCAAATTTTTTAATTCATGAGGGTGCAACCCCGATAACGAATGGCTTTCAAGTGGTTAAATTTTACGAAGAAAAGTTGAAGAGATAAAAAAAATGCACTTGAACATTTGCTTTTTTTGATAATCTGTTATACATTTTGCATCAGGTATTCTTTTACAAGAGAAAATGAAACCTCTATTAGAAGGAGGAAAATGTATGGCAGATTATTTAGTAATAGTAGAATCTCCTGCGAAAGCAAAAACAATAGAACGTTATTTAGGAAAAAAATATATCGTAAGAGCATCCCTTGGACATTTAAGAGATTTACCGAAAAGTCAAATGGGTGTCGACGTCGACAATAATTATGAACCGAAGTATATAACGATTCGTGGAAAAGGACCCATTTTGCAGGAATTAAAAAAAGATGCAAAAAAAGTAAAGAAAATATATTTAGCGGCTGACCCCGACAGAGAAGGGGAAGCGATTGCTTGGCATCTCGCCCACCAATTAGGCATCGATATCGAATCAAATTGCCGTGTTGTGTTCAATGAAATTACAAAAGATGCGATTAAGGCGTCATTTAAAAACCCAAGACCGATTGATATGGATCTCGTTGATTCACAACAGGCAAGACGGATTTTAGACCGTTTAGTTGGTTATAATATTAGTCCAATTTTATGGAAGAAAGTAAAGAAGGGCTTATCAGCAGGTCGTGTGCAATCAGTAGCCTTGCGTCTAATAATAGACCGTGAGAATGAAATCAATGTCTTTGAACCAGAAGAATATTGGTCCATTCAAACGACTGTTAAAAAAGGACGGTCGAAGTTTGAAGCGCAATATTACGGAGATTTAAAGAAAAAGCGTGCACTAGCAAATAAAGAAGAAGTGGATCACGTACTAAGACAAATGTCAGATGATACATTTCATGTACAAAATGTCGTAAAACGTGAACGAAAACGTAATCCAGCATTGCCGTTTACAACGTCATCATTACAGCAAGAAGCAGCGAGAAAATTAAATTTCCGTGCACGTAAAACGATGATGGTTGCGCAACAATTATATGAAGGGATTCATATTGGCAAAGAAGGTACCGTCGGTTTAATCACGTATATGCGTACGGATTCAACGCGTATTGCTGACAGTGCAAAAGAGGAATCTCGTCAATTAATCGAACAACAATATGGAGAAGCCTATTTACCGGGAACGCCAAAAAAAGATGAAAAGAAAAAAGCGAACGCACAAGATGCACACGAAGCGATTCGTCCAACATCAGTTCTCCGTAAACCGTTAGCGATAAAAGAGTATTTAAGCAATGATCAGTATAAATTGTATAAGCTCATTTGGGAGCGTCTCGTTGCGAGTCAAATGGCACCAGCAATTTTAGATACGGTGCGAACAGATTTAATCAATGGAGATGTTCGTTTTAGAGCAACGGGTTCTCAAGTGAAATTTGATGGATTTATGAAAGTGTATGTTGAAGGGGAAGATGATCAAAAGGAAGAAAAAAGCAAATTATTGCCACCTTTAGAAGAAGGTGAAAAACTTGCTTATGAAGAAATTGATCCCAAACAACATTTCACCCAACCACCACCACGTTATACAGAAGCGCGACTTGTTAAAACATTGGAAGAGCTAGGTATCGGTCGTCCATCGACATATGCACCGACACTCGATACGATTCAACGTAGAGGGTATGTAACCTTAGATGCAAAGCGTTTTATCCCAACAGAACTTGGAACAATTGTGCACAATGCGGTGAATGAATTTTTCCCTGATATTATTGATGTTGAATTTACTGCACAAATGGAAAATGAATTGGATGCAGTTGAAGAAGGGAAAAAAGAATGGGTAAATGTTATCGACCAATTTTATCGTGATTTTGAAAAGCATGTAACATATGCCGATGCAGAAATGGAAAAGATTGAAATTAAAGATGAGCCGGCTGGGGAAGATTGTGAAAAGTGTGGTAGTCCAATGGTATTTAAATTAGGACGTTACGGCAAATTTATGGCATGCTCTGCATTTCCAGATTGCCGAAATACAAAAGCAATTATGAAGCCGATTGGTGTTGACTGTCCGGATTGTAAAGAAGGACAAATTGTTGAACGTAAAAGTAAAACACGTCGAACATTTTACGGTTGTGATCGATATCCAGAGTGTGAATATGTTTCTTGGGATAAGCCAGTAGCCAGACCATGTCCGAAATGTGAAAGCACACTTGTTGAGAAGAAATCGAAAAAAGGTGTGCGCATTCAATGTACAGAATGTGACTACAAAGAAGATATTCAATAATATCATGTATTGAATAAGGCAATTTCTACACGAATATCAAATATTCATGATAAGATAGAAAGAGGGGCGAAAATGGCTCCTCTTTTTGTGTGGCTAAACATAAAATCGAGCAATATGTATATAAAGCGAGGCAAAGAGGGTATAGCATAAAAAGTGCAACTTGAACGCATCGTAACCTGTGTAATGTGCAAATGTTTCTAAAATATTGAAGACTTCATAAAAAGTTCGAAAATTTTCAGTTGCTTCAATTGCTTCATTTGTTGTATAGTGTTTCATGGACGACTTACAGAATATAAAAACTAATCAGCTATTTAATATGGCAAAAAGTTCATAAAAAGTCACAAATACCTATTTTAATGACTATGCAAAAAGAAATGGACTTTGATATAATAAATAAGGTTTTCGCAAGGAGTGTCAAAAATGATGATTCAATCAACCGACGTGCGCGATAACTATTTACAATATATTAAGTTAGAAAAAAACTACTCAACGTATACGGTACAAGAATATCGCCAAGATGTTGATGAATTTCTAACCTTCCTAACTGTCGAAGGTATCGAGCAATTAGCTGATGTTACATATCGAGAAGCTCGATTGTATGTAACAACTTTATACAATAAAGCATTAGCGAGAACAACGATTTCGAGAAAAATCTCTGCAGTTCGTTCGTTCTTTAAATTTGCGAATGCGCGATATGCGATTCCGAACGATGCATTTACGTCCCTTCATCATCCAAAGAAGCAAGAAAAAGTCCCTTCTTTTTTTTATGAGGAAGATATGGAAATGCTGTTTTCTACGTGCGAAGGGAAAGACCATCAGTCGGTTCGTAATCGTGCATTGTTGGAGTTGCTATATGCAACAGGGATGCGTGTGAGCGAATTAACGGCGTTGACACTTAGCGATATCGATGACGATTTAGGGATTGTAAAAGTGATGGGAAAAGGGAGAAAGGAACGTTATATTCCTTTTGGGAGTTACGCAAATGAAGCATTACAAAGCTATATTAAGTATAGTCGCCCAATTATTATGAAGAACAAAGAACATCATGGTTTATTTGTGAATATGAGAGGGGAAGCTCTAACTGATGGCGGAGTTCGTTACATATTGAATGAGCTGATGAAAAAAGCCTCATTAAATGGCAAAATACACCCGCATATGTTAAGGCATACGTTTGCCACGCATTTATTAAATAATGGCGCGGATATGCGAACAGTTCAAGAGCTGTTAGGTCATGCGAACCTTTCATCAACACAAGTTTATACGCATATAACAAAAGAGCATTTACGGAAAACATATATGAATTCACATCCTAGAGCGTAAAGCAAAGGAGGGTATTTGAATGGAATTTCATGCAACAACAATTTTTGCTGTACGTCATAAAGGTGAGTGTGCAATGTCTGGAGACGGACAAGTGACATTCGGGGAATCTGTCGTGATGAAGCATACAGCGAAAAAAGTACGACGTATTTATGGTGGAAAAGTGATTGCTGGATTTGCAGGTTCTGTTGCTGATGCATTCACATTATTCGATTTATTCGAAGGGAAACTAACGGAATACAATGGAAATTTACAACGTGCTGCTGTAGAACTGGCTAAACAATGGCGTGGTGACCAAATGCTTCGAAAATTAGAGGCGATGTTACTCGTCATGGATGAAAAAGATTTGCTACTCGTTGCAGGTACTGGAGAAGTGATTGAACCAGATGATGGGGTTTTAGCAATTGGCTCTGGTGGAAATTATGCACTTGCTGCAGGTCGTGCAATGAAGAAGTATAGTGGAGATCATTTAAGTGCAGAACAAATTGCGAGAGCAGCATTGGAAACGGCAGCGGAAATTTGTGTCTATACAAATGATCAAATCGTAGTGGAGGTACTTTAATGGTTAATCAAAAAGAACTTACACCGAAACAATTGTCTATGCATTTAGATCGTTATATTGTGGGGCAACAAGAGGCGAAGCGAGCAGTTGCTGTAGCCATTCGTAATCGCTATCGTAGAAGTTTATTGACGGAAGAAGAAAAAGGCGAAATTATTCCGAAAAATATACTCATGATTGGACCAACTGGTGTTGGGAAAACAGAAATTGCACGTCGTATTGCTAAGTTAATGCGCGCACCTTTTTTAAAGGTTGAAGCAACGAAGTTTACAGAAGTTGGGTATGTTGGTCGTGACGTAGAGTCGATGGTACGTGATCTAGTAGAAGTTGGTGTACGTATTGTACGCGATGAGAAGCGAGAAGAAGTTCGTGAAGAAGCCGTATCATTAGCGAATGAACGACTTATCAAATACCTCGTACCAGAGATGAAAAAGCAACAATCAGCCCAAAATCCATTTGAAATGTTATTCGGACAGCAACAGCAGCAAACAACTTCAGTTGAAGATGAGCAAGAACGCATCAATATTAGACGTAAACGTTCTGATATTAAAAGTCAATTGCAAGCAGGTATGTTGGAAGATGAAGAGGTTACAATAGAAGTAACTGATCAGCAGCCATCATTATATGATGCATTCCAAGGCTCTGGTATGGAGCAAATGGGAGCAAATATGCAAGATGCACTCTCTTCGCTTATGCCAAAGAAAAAGTCAAAGCGCAAGATGAAAGTACGTGATGCCCGTAAAGTGCTTGAACAAGAAGAAGCTGATAAGTTGATCGATCATGAAGAAATTGCACGTAAAGCGATTGACTTAACAGAACAATCAGGCATTATTTTCATTGATGAAATGGATAAAATTGCGAGTAAAAATAGTCAATCAAGTGGTGCGGATGTCTCGCGTGAAGGCGTTCAGCGGGATATACTTCCGATTGTTGAAGGTTCAACAATTTCAACGAAATATGGAGCTGTTAAAACAGATTTTATTTTATTTATTGCAGCTGGTGCATTCCATGTATCAAAACCATCGGATATTATTCCAGAATTACAAGGGCGTTTTCCGATTCGTGTAGAATTAGAGAAATTGTCGAAAGAGGATTTTGAGAAAATCTTAAAAGAGCCTGACTTTTCATTAATTGATCAATACAAACGTTTATTAGAAACAGAAGATGTCCACATAACATTTACAGATGAAGCAATTTCTCGTTTAGCAGAAGTTGCGTTTGAAGTAAATGATGATACCGAAAACATCGGTGCCAGACGCTTGCATACTATAATGGAAAAATTATTAGAAGAACTTTCGTTTGAAGCGGCTGATATTGGCCCAGCGACAATTACGATTACGCCGGCTTATGTCGATGAGAAATTAAAAGATATTGTAAAAAACAAAGATTTGTCACAATTTATTTTATAAATGAATCGTTTTAGTTTATTTTATAATTGAAAACCTTTAGAATATTCAATAAGATTATTAAAAACATTTAACATTTTTAGGAGGAAGACAGTTATGTCACTATTAATAAAAACACGTAAAATTAACGCAATGTTACAAGATTCAGGTGGAGATGCAGTAAACTTTAAAGAAATGGCAGAAAAATTAAGCTCTGTTATCGAGTCAAACGTTTTTATCGTAAGCCGCCGAGGAAAATTATTAGGTTTTGAAATTCACCAACAAATTGAAAACGAACGCATGAAGAGCATGTTTGAAACACGTCAATTCCCAGAAGAATATACGCAAAAACTTTTTGAAGTTCGCGAAACATCTTCTAACTTAGATATTGAAAGCTCATACACAGCATTCCCAATTGAGAACAAAGAATTATTCCAAGAAGGACTAACAACGATTGTTCCAATTATGGGTGGTGGCGAGCGTTTAGGTACTTTATTACTTGCTAGAATGGCGCGTAAATTCGAAGATGATGATTTAATTTTAGCGGAGTATGGTGCAACAGTTGTAGGAATGGAAATCTTACGTGAAAAAGCGGAAGAAATTGAACAAGAAGCACGTAGTAAAGCAGTCGTTCAAATGGCGATCAACTCACTTTCATATAGTGAGCATGAGGCAATTGAGCACATTTTCAAAGAGTTAGATGGCGAAGAAGGTTTATTAGTCGCATCTAAAATTGCGGACCGTGTTGGAATCACACGTTCAGTCATTGTTAACGCATTACGTAAATTAGAAAGTGCTGGTGTGATTGAGTCTCGTTCTTTAGGAATGAAAGGAACATACATTAAAGTACTAAACAGCAAGTTTTTAGCTGAACTAGAAAAACAAAAATAAGTAATCCTAAAGGAATCGCTCCATAACGATTGATGTGGAGCGATTTTTTTGTGCAATTTTCATAGGATATACATCCAAAGTGCTGTGTAATAGGGAAAAAGAATATCGGTTCATTTGTATGAATTAATGAATGAAGTCGAAAGAATCTGTCAAATTTTGAGAATGTGACAAAATTATCCATACTTCGATCTAAAATAGGTATAATGACCTGCAATTTAAGTGTCAATTTTGGTGGCGCATTCTTTAGTAATAAGATATAATTAATGGAGTTTAGTATGACATTAGTCATTAATAACTAATTAATAGTTATAGGTGAGGATGATAGCGGTGAAATTGTTTGGAAATACGATTTCAGCTTTAGAGCATGGATTACAATTTTCAGAAACAAAAAATCGTGCAATAGCACAAAATATTGCAAACGTCGACACGCCGAATTATAAAGCGAAAACAGTCAGTTTTAAAGACATTTTAGAAGATACAAAAATGCAACAATTACCAGCTTATAAAACGACGGAAAAGCATATGGACTTTAAACAAATTAATCGGGAGCAAGCGATTATCGATCGGTCATCATTCCGCTTTCGACACGATGGGAACGGAGTAGATATGGATACAGAGCAAGCAGAGCTAGCTAAAAATCAAATCTACTATAATGCAGTAGTTGATCGATTAAATGGTAAGTTTAATACGTTACAAACGGTTATAAAAGGAGGGCGTTAATCATGTCTATATTTCATAGTATGAATACAACGACTTCAGCATTAACAGCACAGCGTTTACGAATGGATGTCGTGTCATCGAATATGGCGAATGTCGATACAACACGTGCACGACAAGTAAATGGAGAATGGGAACCATATCGACGCAAGACGGTAACGATGCAGCCAAAAGGGACTACATTCTCAAATATGCTTAATATGGCGATGGGAAAGGGCGGCACTACAACAAGTGGTAACGGTGTTCGAATAGGACGTATTCAAGAAGATCATGAAACACCTTTTAAGCCGGTATATGATCCTTCACACCCAGATGCGAACGACGAAGGATATGTACTGATGCCAAATGTGGACCCACTCCGTGAAATGGTTACCTTAATGTCAGCAACACGTTCTTATGAGGCGAATGTCACAGCTTTAAATGCACAAAAATCTATGCTAATGAAAACATTAGAAATTGGTAAGTAAATGAGGTGGACGGGATGAATATTCAATCAGTCTTAGGAAATCAAGAAGCAAACCGTATTGCACAAGCAGTGGAACCGCAGCGAACATCGTCTGCAGAAGCGCAACAACAATTTAAAACCTTTTTAAAAGATGCAATCCAAGATGTCAATGCATCACAAATGCAATCTGATCAATTAACAAATCAATTGGTTGCTGGAGAGCCGGTAGCGCTTCATGAAGTGATGGTCGCAGCGCAAAAAGCATCTATTACATTGAATGCAACAATGGAAGTAAGAAATAAAGTAGTTGAAGCTTATCAAGAAATTATCCGAATGCAAGTATAATAATGGGAAGTAAAAAATGACGTGAAACATAGATGTAGACCGGAGGATTATGATGAATGAAAGATGGACAAAAATAAAAAACGACATGACAACATTCTGGTCTAGTCGTACGAAAAAGCAGAAAGGTACATATATCGGGGCGATCATCGCTACGCTTATCATTGCAGGTACAATTACGTTTTTTGTTTCGAAAACGGATTTTGTCCCTCTATATTCAGATGTATCACCTACTGAGATGGCACGAGTAAAAGAACATTTAGATTCAATTGGCGTGCCAAATGAAGTGACAGACGGTGGTAGTACGGTGCTTGTACCAAAAGAGCGTGTAGATGAATTGCTTGTCTCACTCGCAGGAGAAGGAATACCGAACTCAGGAACGATTGATTACTCATTTTTCTCAGACAATGCAGGATTTGGTATGACAGATAATGAGTTTGGCGTTATTAAGCAAGCGGCTATGCAAACAGAAATCGCAAATTTATTAAAAAGTATTGAAGGGGTAAAGGATGCGAAAGTTACGCTAACATTACCCGAAGAAACGGTGTTTTTAAATGACCAGGAACAAGGAGCTAGTGCAGCAATCATTTTAACAACAAGCCCGGGTCAGCAATTTAGTGAGCAGCAAATTAAAACCTTATACAATTTAGTGGCAAAAAGTGTGCCGAATTTATCCACAGATGATATTGAAATCGCAAACCAGTATTTTGAGTATTATGACTTGCAATCTTCAGAACTTGTAAATGGTACAAGTGTCACAGATCAAATGTCGATTAAAAAGACGATTGAACGTGACATTCAGCGCCAAGTACAAATGATGTTAGGGACAATGATCGGTCATGATAAAGTAGTTGTTTCGGTATCAACGGATGTTGATTTCAAACAAGAAAATCGAGAAGAATCATTAGTGACACCTGTAGATGAAGAAAGTATGGAAGGGATCGCGTTAAGCGTTCAAAGAATTACAGAGTCATTTACTGGTACTGCAGCTGATGAAGAAACACCGATGACTGACCGCGAAGCTGACAATCTTACATCGTATAATGAAATCACTGGGTCGGATGGAGAATATGAACGGTTAGAAGAAACGGTTAATAATGAAGTAAATCGGATTCGTAAAGAAATCGTCGAAAGTCCTTATAAAGTACAAGATATCGGAATTCAAGTAATGGTTGAACCTCCGGTAGCAGATGATGTTAATTCGATGCCACTTGGTTTACAAGACGACATCGAAGAAATTTTAACGACGATTATTCGTACGTCGGTTGATAAAGAAGTCGCAGATGAAATGACAGATAATGATTTAGCAGATCGTATCATCGTTTCAGTTCACCCTTTCGGTTCGAAAACAGATGACACAGTTGTTGAGAAGGCTAAAATTCCATTTTGGATTTACATTGTTGCAGGTGTCCTACTACTGATCATTATTATCATAGCGGTATTATTTTTCCGTAGTAGAAGAAGTGAAGATATGGAAGAAGAAATTGACGAAATCATTGAAGAACAGCGCGCGGCTATTCATGTTGAAGATATTAATGAAGAACAAGAGACAGAAGCGACTGTACGCCGTAAGCAATTAGAGAAAATGGCAAAAGAGAAACCAGAGGAATTTGCGAAATTATTAAGAACATGGATCTCAGAAGATTAAGGAAGGAGTTTGACGCATGGTTAGAAAAGAAAAAGAAATGACAGGTAAGCAAAAGGCGGCACTCCTTCTTATTTCACTAGGTCCAGAAGTAGCTGCAAATGTTTATAAAAATTTATCAGAAGAAGAAGTCGAACGTTTAACATTGGAAATTTCAAGTGTGAAAAAAGTAGATTCCACGATTAAAGAAGAAGTGATAGAAGAGTTTCATAATATAGCAATTGCACAAGATTATATCTCTCAAGGTGGGATTGGGTATGCGAAAACGGTTCTTGAAAAAGCGCTTGGTAAAGAACATGCACAAGCGATATTGAATCGTTTAACGTCATCGCTTCAAGTGAAGCCATTTGATTTTGCGAGACGTGCAGACCCTGCACAATTATTAAATTTCATTCAAAATGAACATCCACAAACGATTGCATTAATATTATCGTATTTAGAGTCAGAACAAGCGGGGACGATTTTATCTTCATTGCCGCAAGAGATTCAAGCAGATATTGCGAGAAGAATTGCTGTAATGGATTCGACATCACCTGAAATTATTAGTGAGATTGAAACGGTGTTAGAAAGGAAATTATCTTCTACTGTCACGCAAGATTTTTCGGAAACAGGAGGAGTAGAAGCGGTTGTTGACGTGTTGAATGGTGTGGATCGTTCCACAGAGAAAACAATTTTAGCGGCGCTAGAAGAGCAAGATCCAGCGTTAACAGAAGAGATTAAGAAAAGAATGTTTGTTTTCGAAGATATTGTTACACTCGACAATCGTTCAATTCAGCGTGTCATTCGAGAATGTGCAAATGAGGACTTAATTTTATCGTTAAAAGTTTCTAGTGAAGAAGTGCAAAATATTTTATATCAAAATATGTCGCAACGGATGGCCGAGTCCTTTAAAGAAGAAATTGAAATTATGGGACCTGTTCGCTTACGAGATGTAGAAGAAGCACAAACAAGAATTGTTGGGATTATTCGCAACTTGGAAGATGCGGGCGAAATTATTATTGCACGCGGTGGAGGGGATGACGTCATTGTCTAAGCTATTTAAGTCATTGGATGATGGGACGAACAAAACAATAACGAAACAAATTCAAATTCGACCACTTCATACCCGAGTCGAGCAAGATGAATCGAGCAATGTGGCTCAACAAACGATTGAACGAGAGCGTCAATTACAAGAAGCACAAACCGTTATTGAACAAGAAAAGCAAGAAATTAACCAAATGCGGACACAAGTTATAACAGAAATTGATGAAATGAGAGCCGCTTGGGAAAATGAACGTCAACAATTGGAACAACAAGCTTACGAAGAAGGATTCCAATCCGGCTATCAAGAAGGACATTCAAAAGCATTATCCGATATGTCAGAAGCAATTCAACAAGCAAATGACATAACAATCCAATCCAAGAAGTTGGCAGAAGATTACCGTGAACAGCAAGAGCGTGTCATTTTAGAAATCGCCATGCGTGTAGCCGAACGTATTATGCATACAACATTAGAAGAAAATGAAGAGTGCTACCTATCCATTGTAAAACGAGCGCTAACTGAAGTAAGAGAAATGAAAGAAATCCGTTTATACGTTTCTACAGATGATTATGAACTTGTGACAGCAAATAAGTCTGAACTTGATGTAATATTTCCACCAGATGTTCCATTCTTTATTTTTGCCAATGAAGAATTGGAAAGAAACGCATGCTATATTGAGACAAATCATGGCAGAATGGTAGTCACAGTCGATGAACAATTAACCCAGCTTAAAGAAGGCTTAATCGAAGTATTAGAAGGTGATGATACAGATTGAAAAAAGCGTCACAATTAGTAGATTGGATTCCAAAAGTACAGACGTATAAAAAATTTGGTCGTGTAATTCGCGTAGTAGGGTTGATGATTGAATCGCAAGGACCAGAAAGCTCAATTGGTGATGTCTGTCATATTCATGTGCATAAAGGTTGGAAAAACCACAAAGTGATACAAGCGGAAGTTGTTGGGTTTAAAGATGAAATTGTCATGCTTATGCCTTATACACAAATTCAAGAAATCTCGAGCGGCTGTTTAGTAGAAGGATTAGGCAAACCATTAGAAGTAAAAGTTGGCATGAATTTACTTGGTAAAGTATTAGATGCTACGGGAAATCCAATGGATGAAAGTACATTGCCAAGAGGGTTGTCGACGGTAGAAACAGAACGTGAACCACCAAATGCATTAAGCAGACCCCCAATTGATCAAAAGCTAGAGGTTGGTGTGAAAGCCATTGATGGGATGTTAACAATTGGGACTGGTCAACGTGTAGGCATATTCGCCGGTTCTGGGGTCGGGAAAAGTACTTTACTTGGGATGCTTGCTCGCAATACAAAAGCGGATATCAACGTCATTGCGTTAATCGGAGAGCGTGGTCGTGAAGTACGTGAATTTATTGAAAGAGATTTAGGCCCAGAAGGATTAAAACGATCGATTGTAATCGCAGCAACATCTGATCAACCTGCATTAATGCGAATTAAAGGAGCATTTACCGCAACAGCAATTGCTGAATATTTTAGAGATAAAGGTTTGAATGTCCTACTGATGATGGACTCTGTTACACGTGTCGCAATGGCACAACGTGAAATTGGCTTAGCAGTAGGTGAACCGCCAGCAACAAGAGGGTACACACCATCTGTATTTGCGATTTTACCAAAATTATTAGAGCGAACCGGAACGAATGATAAAGGGACGATTACTGCGTTTTATACAGTGCTTGTAGATGGTGACGATATGAATGAGCCAATTGCAGATACTGTTCGAGGGATTTTAGATGGGCATATCGTATTAGACCGTGCATTGGCGAATAAAGGACAATATCCAGCGATTAATATACTTGGAAGTGTTAGTCGATTGATGAACCATATAACGTCACCAGAACATTTAAAAGCGGCTGAACGATTGCGCGATTTATATTATACGTATCATAAGTCAGAAGATTTAATTCAAATTGGAGCATACAAAAAAGGCACATCGCCAGAAGTCGATTTGGCAATTGAATTCGAACCGCTTATTACCAATTTTTTAAAACAAAGCTTTAATGACAATATATCGATGGAAGAAACGATCAATGAGCTTGTCGCATTAGGTGAAAGGGCTGGTGTATCGTGAAGAAATATCATTATCGATTTGACAATGTATTGTCGATTCGTGAAATGGAAAGAAGCGAAACAGAAATCGAATACCAAGCGGCAATTGATCGATTTGAAGTTGTTGCAACTGAATTGTATCAATTGTTAAAGCGTAAAGAAGAAACGATTGAAGAACAGACAAATGCGATGGAAAAAGGTGCTTCGGTATTAAGTATCCATCATTACATGAACTTTATTGAAAGTTTAGAAAAGAAAATCGAACAGTTGCAACAAGAAGTGATGAAGGCGCGAACATCTATGCAGTGGCATGAACAAAAATTATTGGAACGTACTGTTGAAGTGAAAAAGTACGAGAAAATGAAAGAAAAAGATGTCGAGCGTTTTAACAAAGAAATGAATCAATTAGAAGCAAAACATCTGGATGAATTATCCATGACAGCAGTTTTCGGGAAAGAAAATGGGTGATGAGATGGCGAAGAAGCGTAAAGCACAGAAAAAAGAAATGGCGCAATACGAGGGAAAAGGAACAAAGGGCCGTCGTATTCTCGTGATAGTATTCATTACATTGTTATTAACAACAGCTGTGTTATTAATCGTTGCCAAAGTAAATAATGTAAATGTTTTTAAAGCATTTGAAGATATTTCAAGTAAAGTAATGCCTTCGAAAGAAGAAACGTCATTATCTGAAGATCGTGATCGTCAGTTAGAGAAACGTGTCGTTTCGTTACAAGCCGAGATTCATGAAAAAGAGTCCGAAATGTTGGCATTAGAAAGTGAATTAGATCGTCAAATGCAAGAAACTGAGAAATTAGAAGAAGAGCGTGAACGTTTATTAGGAGAGATTGACTCCTTACAAAAAGTGAGTGAAGAAACAACTCAAAAGCGTCGTGAAGTTGTTCAAGCCTTTGGGAAAATGTCTGCTAAAAGTGCAGCACCAGTGCTTGTTGAGATGAATGACCAAGAAGCGTTGGAAATTTTAAAAGGTTTGAAAGTCGATCAAGTCGCAGCGATTTTAGAAAAAATGACTCCTAAAGAAGCAGCAAAATTTACGACGCTCATGTCGGATGAAGGGTAGGAGGTGTATTCTTGCAAATTGATACAGCAGTAGCCATGATGCAGACATCATTATCAGCAGGTGGCCAAACCGCATCGATGGATGACCAATTACATTCAAATACATTTGGCTCAGTTCTTACGTCGTTACAACAAAGTCATCATGAACAACCAGTTTTATCATTATTGGATGAAGAACATGTCACGTTACAAATACACAATTTGTTAGCAAGTGAAACAACGGAAGCGCTTCTAGAACAAATCGAAGCAAATGAATACTTTCAACAAATCCCAGAAATCATAGATGGTCAAATGATTTTTGCAAATGAAGAAGATCTAGCGCTTTTGAAAGAAACTTTTGATTGGTTTGAAGCAATTATTGACAC
This sequence comes from Sporosarcina sp., assembly GCA_035300865.1. Classification (GTDB taxonomy): domain Bacteria; phylum Bacillota; class Bacilli; order Bacillales_A; family Planococcaceae; genus Sporosarcina. Next base: position 108,755 of record DATGUZ010000057.1, on the reverse strand, counting down.
ACATGATTTTGATGGGGAGATGATTTTCTCTATCGATCTCCAATCATTTTTAACACGACTTACAGAAATGGCTGACCATCCAGCGTTTCTTGATCGTTTGGAGGATGTAAGTGCGACACCGATGTTCGTAGCAATGCTGCAAATGATGATGCTCAATGAAGAGCAACGGGTAACAAATACAGAACAAAAACAAGTTCAACAAATATTACAAGACATTACACGAGTAAATTCACAACAGCAAAAAGTGGCTATAAAAGAACATATGCCACAAACAACTTCTCAAACAAAAGATCAAGAAAAAGAACAACTTACGTTTGTAACAACAAAATCAAGTTTGATCAAGGGGAAAGAAAGTGTACAAATGACTCAACCTATTGCATTTCAGCAAATGGTCGGGAAATGGCATCCTGTTGGAGAAAAGACAGAAATAACATCACCATTGATTAAACAATTTGCAGCGATGTTTAAACGAGCGAATTTTGGACAAATTGGCGGCGCCCAGCGTATATCGATTCAATTGTATCCGGAACATTTAGGACAGGTTCGGGTAGAATTAACACAGCAAAACGGGATATTAACTGCACGTATTCTTGCATCAACAGCACAAGGAAAAGAGATGTTGGAAAGTCAATTGCATCAGTTAAGGCAAGCATTTGTACAACAAAATATACAAGTAGAGCGTATTGATATTTCTGAAATGCTCACTGAAACCCCTTATGAGCGACAAGAACATGCTTTTGAAGAACAATTGAATGAACAATATGAAAGTGAAGAACGAGAGAACCAAGAAGAAGAAGAGAAAACGTTTGAGACGTTTTTAAGTGAGGTGGAACAATCTAATGACAGAGGTTAATAATCAATCACCAATTACAGATTCGATGTATTTAATTAATAAAAAACGTGATGAACGCCAAACAGGAGATGGCACGCTGGGGAAAGATGATTTTATGAAAATCTTAATCGCTCAATTACAAAATCAAGACCCAACGAATCCGATGCAAGATACAGAGTTTATTGCGCAAATGGCACAGTTTTCAGCGCTAGAGCAGACAATGAACTTAACGAAAGCTTTTGAAAAATTTGCTGAGTCACAAAACCAATCACAATTAATCCAATACAATAGTTTTGTTGGAAAAGAAGTGAAATGGCATGTTGTTGAATTGGATGGAAATGGTGATCCAGTCATTGGAGAAGATGGTAAACCAGTTGTAAATGAAGGTACGTCAATGATTAACGGTGTGAAATATGTCGATGGATCCGTTATCTTTAAAATGTCTGACGGGCAAGAGTTGTCGCCTGGGAATATTTCAGAGGTGTTATCTTCACCTTCTGGTCAAAATCAATTAGTAGAAGCAAGCTTACTAATTGGCAAACAAGTTACTTATATTGTTGAGGAAGAAGAGAAAACAGCGATTGTCGTTTCTGTTTCAAATAAAAATGGAAAAATTGAATATTTATTAGATGACGAAACAACTGTAACAGAAGATCAATTAATTGAAATTACGCAAGCAAAATAAGGGAGGAACAATAAATGTTAAGATCAATGTATTCAGGGATTACAGGGTTAAGAAACTTTCAAACGAAATTAGATGTAATTGGAAATAATATTTCAAACGTCAATACGTACGGGTTTAAAAAAGGACGTACAGTGTTTAAAGATCTAGTATCACAAACGGTTGCGGGTGCATCAGCATCTACGGATACACGTGGTGGGGTAAACCCAAAACAAGTAGGACTTGGTTCACAATTAGCAACAATTGATACATTACATGGACAAGGATCTACACAATTTACAGGTAATACACTTGACCTAGCAATTAGTGGTGACGGATTTTTTATCGTAATGGATGGGAATGAACCTGTGTATACACGTGCTGGTAACTTCTATATGGATGAAAACGGAGATTTAGTAGACGGCGACGGACGCTATTTACAAGGCGTTGACGGTAAAATTACAATTCCAACAACTGCTTCGTCGATGTCAATTGGACAAGATGGAACTGTCTATTTTGTAGATGCTGAAGATGGTGGAGAAGCGACATTACAAGAAGCTGGACAAATTCAACTTGCCAAATTTGCGAATACAAATGGGTTGGAAAAAGTTGGTGGAAACTTATTCCGTGCATCCAGTAACTCTGGTCCAGCTGAACTTGGTACAGGTACGCAACAAGGGTACGGGACATTGGAGTCTGGTTTCCTCGAAATGTCTAACGTCGACTTAGCAGAAGAGTTTACCGAAATGATCGTTGCACAACGTGGATTTCAAGCAAATACGCGTATTATCACAACATCAGATGAAATCTTGCAAGAACTTGTAAACTTAAAACGTTAAACGTAACAAATAGTCTATAAGAAATTGATGGGAGCATGCGCTCAAATAAAGGAGGGCAGGGCCGGTCGATACTGTACTGGCCTTTACTATGATTGAAGTGACAAGATTGAATGGAACGACTTTTTTGTTAAATGCATTGTACATAGAAAAAATCGAATCTTTTCATGATACAACGATCACATTGACGACTGGAACAAAATATGTCGTTGGTGATACTGAAGAAGTGTTACAACAAAAGATTCAACATTTTTATGGGCAGGTCCAACTATTGTCGAATCCAGCAACGAGGAGGGAAAATGATGAAGAATAAACTTCTAACAACAATATTAATTGTCTTAGTAACATTTTTGCTCGTTGCAGTCATTGTATTCGCATTGGTGTTGCAATTAGACTCAAAAGGTGATGATCCGAAGCCAAAAGAACCGACAATTGATGAAATTGTAGAAGCAACAATTGAAATACCAGAAATAACAACGAATTTAGCTGAAAATCAGTTTATTAAACTTGATTTGAAAATCCAAACGGATAGTACGAAAGCTGCCGAAGAATTAGAGAAAAGGGAGTTCCAAGTACGAGATTTAGTCATTCAAGAACTATCGGAAATGACGAAAGAAGAACTGGAAGGAAAAGCTGGCAAAAAAGCGTTTAAAACAACAATCCAATCATCAGTAAACGCACTGATGCAAGAAGGAGAAGTTGAAGACGTTTATATCGTCTCTTATATTATCCAGTGACGAGTGAGGAGGTGGAATTATGTCAGGAGACATCCTGTCGCAAGGTGAAATTGATGCCCTCTTATCCGCTCTATCGACTGGAGAAATGTCACCAGAAGAAATGAAGCAAGAAGAAGAGGAACGTCGCGTTAAATTATATGATTTTAAACGTGCACTTCGTTTTTCAAAAGACCAAATTCGTAGCTTAACAAGAATTCATGAAAACTTTGCGCGATTATTAACGACGTACTTTTCTGCACAACTTCGTACGTACGTCCAAATAGATGTGGCGTCAGTTGACCAAATTCCTTTTGAAGAATTTTTACGGTCAATTCCCAATATGACGCTCATTAATATATTTGAAGTTGCACCATTAGAAGGAAATATTTTAATGGAAGTAAATCCAAATATCGCTTATTCAATGTTAGATCGGATGATGGGTGGACCGGGTGAAAGTCCGAGTCAAGTCGATGATTTAACTGAAATTGAAATGAGAATTATGATGAATTTATTTGAGAAATCGTTTGATAATTTAAAAGAGGCGTGGGCAGGTATTATTGATATCGAACCTTATTTAGAAGAGCTTGAAGTAAACCCACAATTTTTACAAATGATTTCCCCGAATGAAACAGTCGTTGTCATTTCATTTAATATTTTAATTGGTGAATCGAGCGGGATGATTAATATTTGTATTCCACATGTTGTCCTTGAGCCAATCGTACCGAATTTATCTGTACGTTATTGGATGCAATCAAATAAAAAAGAACCAACTGCTGAACAAAGTGCAACGTTGAAAAGCAGTGTGAAGAAAGCAAAATTACCAATTACAGCGCAGCTAGGAACAGGCGACATCACAATCGATGATTTTTTAAATTTAGAAGTCGGTGATGTTTTGCCACTAAATCAAAAAATTGACCAACCACTAACTGTAAAAGTTGGAGATATTCCGAAATTCCATGCACAACCAGGACAAAAGAAAAACTGGATGGCTGTGCAAATTACTGATGTATTGACAGGAGGCGATGAAGATGATGAGTGACGATATTTTATCTCAAGAAGAGATTGAAGCGTTATTAAACGGTGGGATTCCAGATGCACATGAAAATGATGAAAAAGCAGAAGAACTCAGTTTAACAGAATTAGAAGTAGATACAATTGGAGAAATTGCAAATATTTCTTTCGGAAGTTCCGCAACAGCTCTATCTTCATTACTAGGACAAAAAGTAGATATTACAACACCAACAGTATCGACAATTAATTATTCAATGTTAGAAGAAGAGTTTGTACTTCCTTATGTGGCCATTAAGGTTGAGTACACCAAAGGATTAAAAGGAATGAACTTACTCGTTATTAAGCAGTCAGATGCGGCAATCATTGCCGATTTAATGCTCGGTGGCGATGGGATTAATCCAAATGAAGAGTTAAGTGAAATTCATTTAAGCGCAGTACAAGAAGCGATGAATCAAATGATGGGATCTGCTGCTACATCAATGTCATCTGTCTTTGATATGAAAGTCGATATTTCTCCACCGACCATTGATTTAATGGACGTACAAGAGCGTCAAGGTGTTGATAATATTCCAGAATCAGAAGTATTGATTAAAGTTGCTTTCCAACTAAAAGTCGGAAAATTGATCGATTCAGAAATTATGCAAGTCTTACCTTATGAATTTAGTAAGGAAATCATTGCACAATTATTAGGAGCGACTTCAGAAGAAGCGGCAACGATTGCACCTGAAGCGCCGGTACAAAACCAACCTGTAGTTGAAGAACCAACACAGCAGGGAATGGAGCAACAAGTGCCCGTTCAACCGCAGTCACCACCAGCACAATCGGCACCGAAGCAAAAGCAACAAATTGAAGTGCAACAGGCGCAATTTGCAAGTTTTGATGAATCGCCAGCGATATCGCAGGAAGCAAGTCAAAACTTAAATATGTTACTTGATATTCCATTACAAGTAACAGTTGAGTTAGGTCGAACGAAACGTTCAGTCGAGGAAATTTTAGAAATGTCACCGGGTTCAATAATCGAATTAGATAAGTTAGCAGGAGAGCCTGTTGATATTTTAGTGAATAATCGTTTAATTGCAAACGGTGAAGTTGTTGTAATTGATGAAAACTTTGGCGTTCGTATTACGGATGTTTTAAGTCCGAAAGAACGAATGAGCCATTTACGATAAATTTTGGAGGGATTACACAAATGGGTAAAAAGATTTTAATTGTAGATGACGCAGCATTTATGCGCATGATGATCAAGGATATTTTAGTGAAAAACGGATTTGATGTTGTCGGAGAAGCAGCAGATGGTTTGCAAGCTGTTGAAAAGTATAGTGAGTTGCAACCAGATCTTGTAACGATGGATATTACAATGCCTGAAATGGATGGGATTGAAGCATTAAAGAAAATTAAAGAACAAGATCCTTCTGCAATCGTGATTATGTGTTCTGCAATGGGTCAACAAGCGATGGTTATTGACGCAATTTCTGCGGGTGCAAAAGACTTTATTGTAAAACCATTCCAAGCAGATCGCGTGATTGAAGCGATTGAAAAAGCACTAAGTTAATATGCGAAATAAGCACGGCATAAAAAAACGCATGACGATTATTCTTTGTTTATTACTAGGCATACAACTTTTTTACGTAGCTCAACCAGCGAAAGCAAATGATAGTTTGTTTGATTGTCTACAAGACGAAGAGAAATGTATAGAGGATAAAGATGAAAAAGCACCTACAGAAAATGATTCAAGTGTACAAAATGAACGTAGTCAAGTTGGATTGACAGCATGGGATTACATCAAAACATTTTTTGCACTCATATTTGTAGTAGGTCTTCTATTGTTTTTATTGAAGTGGATCAATCAAAAAAATCGTCATGTTCAAAAAAATCGTATGATGCAAAATTTAGGCGGATTGTCGTTAGGGCAACAAAGATCAGTCCAACTCGTTTTAATTGGGAAAACGTATTATATTCTTGGCGTTGGAGAAGACATCCAATTATTAAAAGAAGTCACGGATGCAGAAGAGATTGAATTGCTTTTACGTATGGTAGAACAAGAAACCCAATCACCAATGGTAAGTCCAATTGAAAAATACTTTCAAGAAATAAAAGCACGATTAAAAGGACAGAACAAATCTAATCAAGAAACAGAAGAACCTTTTGCAAAGCTTTTCCAACATCAGCTCAATGATTTAAAGGAAGAGCGTCAACAGCAATTAGAACGGTTATCGAAAAAGGAGCAGCATAAAGATGATTAATTTTATACAGTTTTTTGCAGATAGTGAAGCAGCCAATGTTGCAACATCTGTTAAATTAATGCTCCTTTTAACGGTGCTTTCCTTAGCACCTGCCATTTTAATTTTAATGACATCTTTCACACGAATTATTATCGTTTTATCATTTGTGCGTACAGCACTTGCAACGCAACAAATGCCGCCAAACCAGGTACTTGTCGGGTTAGCACTTTTTTTAACATTTTTTATTATGGCGCCGACATTTCAAGAAGTGAATAAAGAGGCATTAACCCCTTTGTTTAACGAAGAAATCACATTGGAAGAAGCGTATGATAAAGCGACTGTTCCGCTGAAAGAGTTTATGAGTAAACATACACGTCAAAAAGATATGGCATTATTTTTAAACTATAATGGCGAGGAACGACCGGAATCAATTGAAGATATATCGATGACAACGCTCGTTCCTGCATTTGCCATTAGTGAAATTAAAACAGCATTTCAAATGGGCTTTATGATCTTCATTCCATTTTTAGTCATTGATATGATTGTTGCGAGTGTATTAATGTCTATGGGGATGATGATGTTGCCACCGGTAATGATTTCATTACCATTCAAGATATTATTATTCGTTTTAGTCGATGGTTGGCATCTCATTATTCAATCATTATTGCAAAGTTTTTAGGAGGGGTTTAGTTGACGAATGAAATGATTATTGCACTAGCGGAACGAGCAGTAACTGTCATTATTATGACAGCTGGACCTCTCCTGCTTCTTGCATTAGTTACGGGCTTGGCAGTCAGTATTTTTCAAGCGACTACGCAAATTCAAGAACAAACGTTAGCGTTCGTACCAAAAATTATTGCAGTTTTAGTAGGCATTGTATTTTTTGGTGCATGGATGCTTAATACCGTTACGAACTTTGCGACACAAATATTTGAAAACTTAGTTCGGTATATTGGGTGAGCTTAAATGAATGAATTAGTCCATGCGATACCGAACTATTTATTGATTTTAACGCGTATTACAGCTTTTTTTGTAACCGTTCCGTTTTTTTCTTATCGAGCAATCCCAGCTACACATCGTGTATTATTAGCAGCGATTTGTGCATGGATGCTTGCATATTCAATTGATCTTCCAGCAATTGAAGTAGATGGATTTTATATCATGCTCGTTTTAAAAGAAGCAATGATTGGCTTGTTTATTGGATTATTAGCGTACATTGTCATGGCTGCGATTCAAATTGCAGGTGGTTTTATTGATTTCCAAATGGGATTTGCTGTTGCAAATATTATCGACCCACAAACAGGCGCACAATCGCCGCTATTAGGGCAGTTTTTTAATTCGATTGCATTGTTGCTTTTATTAGCTGTCAATGGGCATCATCTATTACTAGATGGGATCTTTTATAGTTATCAATTTTTACCAATTGAAGGACCTTGGCCAGCATTTCAATCGGGTCAAGTTGTTGAATTTGTCATTCAAACATTTGTCGCATGTTTTGCTATCGCATTCCAGATGTCTATTCCAATTGTCGCGACATTATTTTTAGTCGATTTAGCATTAGGAATTACTGCACGTACTGTTCCGCAATTAAATATTTTTGTTGTAGGTTTTCCAATTAAAATAGCGGTTAGTTTTATCGTGCTCGTGACGATGATTGCTGTAATGGTCGGTGTGATGCAGAAGCTGTTTGATGTCATGATTATGAGTATGAGAGACTTGATGGTTTTACTAGGAGGCGGGTAAATGATGATGTTGCGCGTAGACTTACAGTTTTTTGCAGGTGAAAAAACGGAAAAAGCAACAGATAAAAAGCGCCAAGATTCTAGAAAAAAAGGTCAAGTGCTAAAGAGTCAAGATGTTACGAGTGCGCTTGTGCTCGTTGCTGTCTTTGCTTGTTTATGGATTGCCTCTCCGTTTATGAGAGAACGATTTCTTTTGTTTTTTGGCCATTCATTTACAGAGTATGTTTCCTTACAACAGTTAGATGTTGCTGAAACAATGCTCATATATCGAGAAGTACTAATACAACTCGCATTTATATTATTACCAGTTATGATCATTGCTGTTGTGGCAGGAATTGCAGGGAATTTATTTCAATTTGGTTGGTTATTTACGACTGAACCATTGAAGTTTGATTTAAAGAAAATAGATCCTATTAAAGGATTTAAACGAATATTTTCCATTCGAGCATTAGTAGAATTAGTCAAATCGATTTTAAAAATTACGTTAATTGGCTCCGTTACGTTTATTGTCATTTGGACCAATATTGAAAAAGTACTATCACTCGCTTTTAAAAGTGAGTGGGATACATTATCTGTCGTGGCTAGATTGACAGCAACGATGGGGATTACAGCGTCAATAACTTTGCTATGTATTGCAGTACTTGATTATTTTTATCAAAAATATGATTATGAAAAAAACCTTCGAATGTCAAAACAAGACATTAAGGATGAACATAAAAATACAGAGGGAGATCCTCTTATTAAATCGCGAATTAAGCAACGGCAAAGAGAGATGGCGATGCGACGGATGATGCAAGAAGTTCCTACTGCCGATGTCGTCATTACGAACCCGACGCATTTTGCGATTGCGATTAAATATGATGAGGATGAAATGGATGCGCCGGTTGTTGTAGCAAAGGGTGTCGATTTTATCGCTCAAAAAATCAAGCTGATTGCTCAAGAACATGAAATTGTTATGGTAGAAAATCGACCATTAGCACGATCATTATATGATCAAGTAGAGGTCGAACAAGAAGTTCCTGAACAATTTTTTAAAGCAATTGCAGAAGTACTTGCGTATGTTTATCGCATTCAACACAAAATTTAGTGAACAGAAAGAGGCAAGCAAATGCAATATAAAGATATTGGAATACTGGCAGCCGTTATTATGGTCGTTGCGATGCTCGTCATTCCACTACCGCCTTGGCTATTAAGCTTTCTTATCATTATTAATTTAACGATAGCTTTAATGATTTTATTAACATCAATGAATATGAAAGAAGCATTACAATTTTCAATCTTTCCAACGTTATTATTACTTATGACGGTTTTTCGATTAGGATTAAATATTTCAACGACACGTGCCATTTTAAGTGAAGGAAATGCCGGAGGAGTGGTTGATACATTTGGTTCATTCGTTACCGGTGGAAATATGGTAGTCGGTCTCGTTATTTTTGCGATTCTCGTTATTATTCAATTTTTAGTCATTACAAAAGGGGCAGAACGTGTGTCTGAGGTTGCAGCACGTTTTACATTAGACGCGATGCCTGGGAAACAAATGAGTATCGATGCAGATTTAAACGCTGGTATGATTTCTGAAATGGATGCAAGAATCCGTCGTGAGAAGGTAAGTAATGAAGCGGACTTTTATGGTGCGATGGATGGAGCAACGAAATTTGTTAAAGGAGATGCAATCGCAGGGATTGTCATCGTCATTATTAACTTATTAGTTGGAATGGTTGTCGGTGTCATTCAAATGGATTTGTCATTTGCGGAATCAGCTGCTTTATTTTCACGTTTGACAGTAGGTGATGGAATCGTGTCGCAAATTCCTGCGCTATTGATTTCTACAGGAACAGGGATTGTAGTGACACGTGCTGCTTCTGAAGGAAATTTAGGTGCAGATATTACTTCACAATTATTCGGTCAGTCAAAATTATTATACGTTGCTGCTGTAACATTGTTATTACTAGGGATTTTTACGCCCATTCATTTCATGCTCACGTTTCCGATTGCAGCATTACTTGCAGGAAGTGCATTTATGATGTCGCGACAAGTTGAAGAAGATCCTGAGCAGTTGCTAGAAATGGAAGAAGAACAAGAGACTGAAGAAATGAAAAGTGCTGAAAATATGATGGATTTATTAACAATTGACCCAATCGAATTTGAGTTTGGTTATGGACTTATACCCCTCGTAGATGCTTCGCAAGGTGGAGATTTATTAGACCGCGTTGTGATGATTCGTCGTCAGTTAGCCGTTGAGTTAGGTATTGTGATCCCAGTTGTACGAATCCGTGACAATATTCAATTACAACCAAATGAATACCGGATTAAAGTAAAGGGAAATGAACTTGCGAAAGGTGAATTATTACTTGACCACTATTTAGCAATGAGTCCAGGCGGAGAAGACATGATTGAAGGGATTGATACAATTGAACCATCATTCGGCTTACCTGCGAAATGGATTACAGAGCAAACAAAAGAAGAGGCAGAAATCCAAGGCTATACAGTTGTCGATCCTCCGAGTGTTGTGTCGACACATTTAACGGAAATTATTCGTTCGAATGCGGCACAATTATTAGGTCGTCAAGAAACGAAACAACTGATTGATCACGTTCAAGAGACGTACCCAATTTTAGTCGAAGAATTAACACCGACGCCACTATCAGTTGGTGAAATTCAAAAAGTATTAGCGAAACTATTAAGTGAACAAGTATCTATTCGTAATTTACCGACGATTTTTGAAGCGTTGGCAGATTATGCGAAATATACATCAGACGTAGATTTATTAGTAGAGTATGTGCGGCCAGCGTTAGCGCGTCAAATTACAACGCAATATGCTAGTGAAGATGGATCGTTAAAAGTGTTAACGGTTTCTGGGAAAATTGAAAAACTCATTGCAGATAGTATTCAACAATCAGAGCAAGGAAATTATTTATCATTAGATCCAAATGTATCGCAACAAATATTAGAATCAATTTCGCAAGAAGTTGAACGTGTGGCACTGATGAATTATTCGCCGGTAATTTTATGCTCGCCAGCAATTCGCATGTATATGCGCCAAATCACAGAACGTTACTTCCCGCAAATTCCGGTTTTATCTTATAACGAATTGGAAGCGTCTGTTGAAGTCCAAAGTGTAGGGGTGGTGAATGTTTAATGGATATGAAAAAGTATGTTGCTGAAACAATGGTAGAAGCAATGGAGAAGGTTCGTGCTGATTTTGGAGATGATGCCATTATTATGAGTTCCAATGTCGTCTATAAGAAAAGTTTTCTCGGTTTATTTAAAAAGAAAATGGTGGAAGTCGTTGCAGGATATGATGCGCCTAAAAAAACATACACACCTGAAGTGCAAGCGATGCCAGATGTTACGTTTGAAGTAAATGAAACGACACGTCAGCTAAAACGAGAAATGGAACAGATGAAGAAAATGTTAGAGCAGATGAATGAGCAATCAAATGTAGCACATTTTCCAGAATCATTAAGAAGTGTTTTGTATCATTTAGAACAGCAAGGAATTCATTCAAATATCATTCATGAAATCGGGGATCGACTGTTAGCACGATACAAAGAAGAAGCAGGAACGTTCTCACAGGCACAACAGGTTGCATTTGTGAAAGAACAATTATTGACTCGAATTCAACACCTTCCTTTTGGTGGAATGACGTTTAACAAGAAGTATATCCACGTGTTAGGTCCAACGGGTGTCGGGAAAACAACGACAATTGCAAAAATTGCAGCAAGGACTTTATTAGAACAAAAGAAGAAAGTTGCATTTATTACGACTGATACGTACAGGATTGCAGCGATTGAGCAATTAAGAACGTATGCGAACTTGCTACAAGCACCTGTTGAAGTTGTTTATAACGCAGATGACTTTAAAAAAGCAATCGAGCAATTTGCAGATATCGATTATGTTTTCATAGATACAGCTGGACGGAATTACAAAGAAGTAAAATATGTCGAACAAATTAAAGAACTTGTAGATTTTTCATTAAATATGGAAACGTATTTAGTATTATCGATGACATCAAAAGAAGCAGACATGCGAGCAATTATTGACCAGTTCCGTTCTTTCCCAATTGAGAAATGTATTTTCACGAAAATGGATGAAACGAATTCCAAAGGCTCTATGTACAATTTAATGACTGATTATACATATGGCGTTGCGTACTATACGAATGGTCAAGAAGTACCTGAAGATTTAGAGGAAGCTACAGCTGACAAGCTTATACAACTAATGATGGAGGGGATAAGCGTATGAATGATCAAGCTGAAATGCTCCGTCAAAAAATGCAACAGTCCGCTCAAACGATTGGGCGTTCTGTTGCAGTTGTCAGTGGAAAAGGTGGCGTCGGAAAATCGAATTTCTCCATTAATTTTGCATATGCGCTTACAGAACAACAAAAACGTGTACTCATCGTTGATATGGATTTAGGTATGGGCAATGTGCATGTATTATTAGGTGCAACGCCGAAATATCATTTCCTAGACTATTTAAAAGGGCATAAGGCGTTAGCAGAAGTCACGAATGTCACAACAGAACGTTTGCACTTTATTAGCGGTGGATCAGGACTGAATGAGGTGATTGATTGGACGGATGAGATGTTTAATCGTCTGACGGAGGCATTTTCAGCTTTTCAAACGCAATATGATGTCATTTTGTTTGATATGGGTGCTGGTGCAAATGAACGAACGATAGAATTGATGATGGCATTAGATGAAATTATTGTTATATCAACGCCAGAACCAACATCGATTACAGATGCTTATTCAATGATTAAATATATTGCATTGAAAGATGCAGAAACTTCTTTTCATTTAGTCGGTAATCGTACACCTAAAAAGAGTCGATCGAATGATGCGATTATTCGATTGCAATTTGCAATGAAGCGGTTTTTACAATTGGAAGCGAATGTACTTGGAACGTTGAGTGAAGATGCAGTAGTTTCAAAAGCGGTGATGCAGCAAAAACCTTATGTTGAATTATTTCCTCGTGCGACCATTACGAGAGAAATTCAACAAATTGCTCGCAATTTTACAGAGGAGTCTCAACTTGAAACAGCACAAAGAACTTCGAATGTGTTAGGAAAGTTAAAGCGGATTTTTTCGAAAGGTCGTGATACATAATGGCGAATAGACGAAAAAAGAAAGTATTAGTCGTTGATGACTCGGCATTTATGCGAAAGATTATTTCAGACATTATTAACAAACATTCACAAATGGAAGTCGTGGATACTGCTCGTAATGGGAAAGATGCTTTACAAAAGCTTGTACAGCTGAAACCCGATGTCATTACGTTAGATGTTGAAATGCCATTGATGAATGGTTTGGAAGCGTTAAAGGAAATTATGCGCATTCAGCCAACACCTGTTGTGATGTTATCAAGTACAACAAAATTAGGTGCAGAAAATACAATGTTAGCAATGGAAAACGGTGCTGTTGATTTTATTGCGAAGCCTGGTGGAGCGATTTCTTTAAATTTAAAAGATATTGAAGATGAAATTAGTAAAAAAGTGTTTGCAGCTGCAGCCGTTTCTGTAAAAAAATTATCGACGACAATTGGCCATCCAAAACAAACGCAATCGAAAGTCCTGCGGCCGACGATGACGAAACAATCGACAATCGAGCAAAAGCGTCCTGTCTCAGAGGAAAAACGTCCTTTCCACGGTACAGGTAAAACGATTGTTGCGATTGGAACGTCAACAGGAGGTCCACGCGCATTGCAACAAGTGCTAACGCATTTACCAGCTCATTTGGCTGCACCTATTGTCATCGTACAACATATGCCACCAGGCTTTACAAAATCATTAGCAGATCGATTACATCATTTAAGTGAGATTTCTGTTACGGAAGTAAAGGATGGCGAAGTACTTCAAAATGGTACGGCTTATATTGCACCGGGAGGAAAACATTTTACAGTAAAAAAAATGGGCGCTTCATTGGTAGCGGAAGTGAGTGATAGATTGCCGCCGATGAAAGGGCATCGTCCGTCAGTTGATGTATTATTTGATTCTGTTGCATCATTAACTGGTATGCGCTGTATTGCAACGATTATGACAGGCATGGGCAATGATGGTTTGGAAGGTACGAAGAAATTAACGTCAACGATTCATACAATAACGATTGCAGAAGCAGAGGAAACATGTGTTGTATACGGTATGCCGAAAGCAATTGTTGATGAACAGTTAGCGGACGAAGTTGTTCAATTAGATGAAATTGCCGATGCAATTACACGTTTTGTGTAAAAAAAGAGGGGGGCATCCAATGGATACAAATCAATATTTAGAAATGTTTTTAGATGAAAGTATCGAGCACTTACAAACTTGTAATGAATATTTATTGGAGTTAGAAAAAAATCCTGAAGATTTATCAATTGTAAATGAAATTTTCCGTTCAGCGCACACGCTTAAAGGAATGTCAGCAACGATGGGATATGAAGATATTGCAAACTTAACACATATTATGGAAAATGTGTTAGATGCAATTCGTAATGAAAGCTTGTTTGTTACACCTGAAATTTTAGATGTCGTATTTGAAGCTGTTGGTCATTTAGATGAAATGGTTCATGATATCGAAGCAGGTGGAACTGGAGAGAAAGATGTCACAGAAGTAGTTGCGAAATTAAATCGTATCGCTGCCGGAGAACCAATTGATGGAAAAGATGCAGAAACGGCTGCAACAACCGATGAACAATTGACCAAGACTGTATTAACATATGATGATTTTGAAATGACCGTAATTGAACAATCGATTGAACAAGGCTTTCATGCGTTTGAAATCGAAGTAGAGCTACGTGAAGATTGTTTATTAAAAGCGGCGCGTGTTTACATGGTATTTGAGATTTTAGAACAGATTGGTGATGTTGTAAAATCAATGCCAGCTGTAGAACAGTTAGAAGCAGAGGCATTTGAACATGACTTTACAGTTGTTGTCATTACGACTGAAGAAGCAGAAGAAATTCAAGCAAAAGTATCAAAAGTTTCTGAAGTGGAATGTGTAACGGTAAATGAAGTATCGCTTAAAGTCGCTCAAGAAGAAAAACGTGAGCAAGAAATTGAGCATGTAAAACAAGAAGAAACAAACAAGAACAAGCAACAAGAACAAAACAAACAGCAATCACAAGAAAAACCTAAAAAATCAAAGAAAAAATCAGCGCAAGCAAGTAGTCGTACAATACGAGTGAATATAGAACGTCTTGACGTACTGATGAATTTATTTGAAGAGTTAATGATTGATCGTGGTCGTTTACAATCTATTTCAACAGATTTACGTAATGCAGAATTGACAGAAACAGTTGAACGATTCACGCGTGTATCAGGTGATTTGCAAAATATTATTTTAAATATGCGTATGGTACCAGTTGAAACAGTGTTTAATCGTTTCCCAACGATGGTTCGTCAACTAGTTCGTGAATTAAATAAAAAAGTGAACTTAGAAATTGTTGGTGCAGAAACAGAATTAGATCGTACAGTGATTGATGAAATTGGTGATCCACTTGTGCATTTGATACGTAATGCTTTAGATCATGGAATCGAGATGCCAGAGGAACGAGTGGCAAACGGAAAGCCAGAAGAAGGTACTGTAAGATTAAGCGCATATCATTCAGGAAATCACGTATTCATCGAGCTGGAAGATGATGGTGCGGGCATTAATCGTGAAAAAGTATTAAACAAAGCCATTTCGAATGGACTTGTTTCGGAAGAGGAAGCATCCACATTAACAGATCAACAAGTCGCACAATTTATTTTAGCGTCAGGATTTTCGACTGCAGAAGTGATATCAGATGTCTCTGGTCGAGGTGTCGGATTGGATGTTGTGCGCACAACAATTGAGTCTTTAGGTGGACATATTTCGATTGAGTCAAAAGAAGGGTCAGGTTCGTTATTCCGCATTCAATTGCCATTAACGTTATCTATTATTTCTGTCATGCTCGTTCAACTACGTGAAGAAGTGTATGCAGTCCCATTGTCATCTATTATTGAGACGGCTATTATTCATAAAGATGAAATTATGCAGGCACATTCACAAAAAGTGATTGATTTCAGAGGGAATGTCATCCCATTAGTCGATCTTCAAGAAATCTTCGAATGTCCTGAAAAAGCAGATGAAGATTATCATTCAATTGTGATTGTACGAAAAGGCGATAAACTAGCTGGGTTAGTTGTTGATTCATTTATTGGTCAACAAGAAATTGTTTTAAAAGGACTAGGGAACTACTTAACGAATGTCTTTGCTATTTCAGGTGCAACAATTTTAGGTGACGGAAAAGTTGCATTGATTGTTGATTGCAATGCATTAATTAAATAGGAAGAAGGTGAAGGAGAATGAGTGAAAATATTCAATTAAACTATAAAAAAGTCCTTGTTTTCGGCCTAGACGAGAATGAGTATGCGATTGAAATTGATGTTGTACAAGGTATTGAACGACTAATGAATATTACACGTGTGCCGCGTACGCCAAGCTTTGTTAAAGGGGTCATTAATTTACGCGGAGTTGTTACACCTGTGATCGACTTACGTGCCCGCTTTCAGTTGCCGCTACGCACAGATGATGAGCAATCGAGAATTGTGATTGTTTCGATGGAGCAATTTGATGTAGGCTTAATTGTCGATACTGCTAATGACATTATTGATGTGCCACGTGAACGAATTGAATCTCAGCCAGAAGTAGTTGGTTCAATCGCGTCTGAGTTTATTGCAGGAATTGCTAAAGTAGATGGACGTTTATTGTCATTGCTCGATTTACCAAAAGTGCTCACACCGATTCATGAGTTGGAGGCAAGCCGATGACAAATGAACCAATCTCGCATTTACATTTAGATGTTTTAAAGGAAATTGGCAATATAGGCGCAGCACATGCTGCCACCTCTTTATCGCAACTATTACAAAAAAAGGTTGATATGTATGTGCCGAACGTAAAGTTAGCGACATTTGATGAAGTTTTCGAACTTGCTGGTGGTGCGGAAGAACTCGTTGCAAGCATTTTTCTTCGCATTCAAGGTGATATTACAGGCAGTATGTTTTTTATGTTATCAATTGATGGGGCAAACCATTTGATTCAATCGTTAATTCAAGATGATTCTTTTGATTTACGTGAAGCAAGTGGAACGGAAGTTGGCGTCTCTTCTATGCAAGAGTTAGGGAATATTTTATCGGGCTCTTATTTAACAGCGCTATCAAACTTTACAAATTTAAATATTCAACCGACTGTACCATCATTAAGTATTGATATGGTTGGTGCGATTATGAGCTTTGGGTTGTTAGATATTTCTACATATGCAGATGAAGTAATTGTCGTTGATACTGAAATGATTGAGGAACGTGAAGGGAATACAGAAGCGATACGCGGTAATTTCTTCTTACTACCGGATCCACCTTCTTACAAAACGATTTTTCAATCATTAGGTGTGATGTAATATGTTGAAACAACAATCAGTCATTAGAGTTGGGATTGCAGATGTGAACATTGTTAAAGAAGGGGAAACAATCCGTACAAGTGGGTTAGGTTCTTGTGTAGGTGTAGTTCTCTATGATGAAAGTAAAAAAGTTGGTGGAATGGTCCACATTATGCTGCCAGACTCGGCTGCGGATCGTTCGCCAACGTTGAATGTTGCAAAATACGCAGATACGGGTATAGAAGCATTAATAAATATGCTCATAAAAGAAGGTGTTCGAACATTTCGCCTTAAAGCTAAAATTGCTGGTGGTGCGCAAATGTTTCAATTTGGAACGAGCGACACGTTAAAAATCGGGCCGCGGAATGTAGAAGCTGTAAAGCATGCATTGCGTAAGGCATCTATACCGATTGTTGCAGAGCGTACGGGTGGTACGAAAGGGCGGACGATTGAATTTGATCCAGTCACAACAACATTGTCAATTCGAACTGTAAATGAAGAACCTTTTACGATTTAATCCATCCGTCATGTGGGAAGAAAATAGGGAAAATGATCATTGTAATGTGAAGGTGGGGATCGGATATTGAAACAAGCGGATAATACTTGGGAACTTTGGATAGAGAAGCGAGATCCAGATGCAGGCAATTTGCTTGTGAAAAAATATACGCCACTCGTCCAGTATCATGTACAAAGAATTAGTGCAAGCCTTCCAAAAAATGTGTCGAGAGATGATTTATTTAGTCTTGGGTTACAAGGATTATTTGACGCATTAACAAAGTTTGAACCATCTAGGGAATTGAAATTTGATACGTACGCTTCTTTTCGAATTCGTGGGTCTATTATTGATGGTTTGCGAAAAGAGGATTGGCTTCCACGCTCATCACGAGAACGCACGAAAAAACTTCAACATGAAATTGAAGGATTAGAACAAAAGCTGATGCGTCATGTCACACCAGAAGAGATTGCTGATCATTTACAAGTTTCAATTGAAGAGGTATATGAAACAATTCATACGCAATACTATGCGAATGTCTTATCGTTAGATGAGAAAATTCAAGAAGATGATCAGGAAGAACAAACCTTTACCATAAAGGATGATGAAGAGAAATCACCAGAAGAGCATGTGATGATGGATGAATTGCTCAATGATTTAACAGAGAAAATAAAAACATTAAATAAAAATGAACAAATCGTCGTCAGTTTATTTTATAAAGAAGAATTAACATTAACCGAAATTGGTGAAGTATTAAGTTTATCGACATCTCGAATTTCTCAAATCCATTCTCGGGCGTTATTTAAGCTTAGAAAATTATTAGCGTCAGAAGTGATGAACGGAGGCATTTTATGAGTTTAAAAGGTGTAGAATTACAAATCGCTATTCCAAAAACAGTCGAAGCCGGAAAAATTGCTGATCAACAGCAACAACGTGCACAAATTATGCAAGATCAAGCAAATGAACAAGCGTTGCGACAATTTGAGAAAAATCGGTCGATTGTTCATGAATCTCATGAAACAGATCGGTTATTAGATGGACGAGAACAACGAAAAGATCAAGAACAACAGCAATCTGAGCAGCAGAAAAAGCAACAGCGACATACACAAAAAAAAGAAGCGATTCATCCATACAAAGGGTCAATCGTAGATTATAGTGGGTAATAAAAATGATCATATTTATCGCTTTTTTATTCATTCTTCAACTCATTAGCATCTATTTTATTATGCTATTATTTATGAGAGTGAACCAATTTAAACAATTAGAACAGAAGCAGCAACGGCTAATGGTAGAGATGGAAGACGCAATCGCTGCTTATTTAGTAGAAGTGAAAGAGGAAAATGAACGATTTATAGATGAACTAGCATCTGATGTAGAGCGTATTCGTGCACAGCACGCATCTGAGGAAAGCAGTGAGCCTACTGCAGAACAATCTTCCTCATTACGTGTGGATGACGACCAACAGGAGAAAGCAGCGACACCACCTATTGCAAGAAGCCGCGTGATTCAATCATATGGGCAACAAACCCAACCTAAAAGTGCTATAAAAGAAACTGAAGAAACACCAATCGCATCAATCGAACAATCAAATGACGCGTTTACATTACATGCAGCCGGTCATTCAGTAGAAGATATTGCCAAAAAGCTAAATAAAGGCAAAACAGAAGTTGAATTAATGCTAAAGTTTTCTAAAAAAGAATAACGTGTATGTATGCATATAGAATAAAAAGTAAATACTTGCATTCAACAAGGCATTATGTTATATTAGCAAATGGTATTACTACACACGTGCAATGACTAGGAAATGGTGCCGGAAGGTCGTTTCATAGGAAGATTTGTACGGAGGAATATAAACCAAATAGGAGGAAATTAACATGGCAGTAGTTTCAATGAAACAATTACTAGAAGCAGGTGTACATTTCGGACACCAAACTCGTCGCTGGAACCCAAAAATGAAAAAATACATTTTTGTTGAGCGTAACGGGATTTACATCATCGACTTACAAAAAACGGTGAAAAAACTTGAGGAAGCATACAACTTCATGCGTCAAGTAGGACAAGACGGTGGAAAAGTATTATTCGTAGGTACGAAAAAGCAAGCTCAAGACGCGATTAAAGAAGAAGCAGAACGTTCAGGCATGTACTACATTAACCAACGTTGGTTAGGTGGAACATTAACGAACTTCGCAACAATTCAAAAAAGCGTTAAACGTATGAAAGATATCGAGAAAATGGAAGAAGACGGTACATTTGAAGTACTTCCGAAAAAAGAAGTAGTTCATTTAAATAAAGAGCACGAGCGCCTAGAGAAATTCTTAGGTGGAATTCGCGAGATGAAATCACTTCCAGATGTAATGTTTGTTGTTGACCCACGTAAAGAGCGTATCGCTGTTGCGGAAGCAATCAAACTAAACATCCCAATCGTTGGAATCGTAGATACAAACTGTGATCCAGATGAAATTGATTACGTTATTCCTGCGAACGACGACGCAATCCGTGCGGTTCGTTTATTAACAAGCAAAATGGCAGATGCTTTAATCGAATCTAAACAAGGTGAAGACGATGCAGCTGCTGAAGAAACTGTAACTGAAGAAGAGACAGTTTCTGCAGAATAATCGTAAACAACATTTTCACAAGACGATAAGCGGTCCGCCCTTATCGTCTTTTTTAGGACAAACGACATACAATTGGAGGAATGAATAAAATGGCAAAGATTACTGCACAAATGGTTAAAGAATTACGTGAAAAAACAGGCGCTGGA
Organism: Sporosarcina sp.; assembly: GCA_035300865.1. Classification (GTDB taxonomy): domain Bacteria; phylum Bacillota; class Bacilli; order Bacillales_A; family Planococcaceae; genus Sporosarcina. Next base: position 88,103 of record DATGUZ010000057.1, on the reverse strand, counting down.
ATGATGGACTGTAAAAAAGCGTTAACAGAAGTAGACGGAAACATGGAAGCAGCAGTAGACTTCTTACGTGAAAAAGGATTATCAAGCGCAGCTAAAAAAGCTGATCGTATCGCGGCTGAAGGTACAGCACATGTACACGTTGACGGTAACGAAGCAGTTATTTTAGAAGTGAACGCTGAAACAGACTTTGTTGCAAAAAACGAAGGATTCCAAGTTTTAGTAAAAGAATTAGCTGAGCATTTATTAGCGAAAAAACCTGAAACAATTGAAGAAGCACATGATTCAGAAATGGATAACGGCTTAACTGTTTCTCAACATATTTCAAACGCTGTCGCGAAAATCGGTGAGAAAATCACATTACGTCGTTTCGAAATCCGTACGAAAACTGATGCAGATGCATTCGGTCCATACTTACACATGGGCGGTTCAATCGGTGTACTTGTTACATTAGAAGGAACAACTGATGAGCAAGCTGCTAAAGATGTTGCAATGCATATTGCTGCATTAAACCCAAAATACATTTCACGTGATGAAGTACCAGCTGAAGAAGTTGAACGTGAGAAAAAAGTTCTTACAGAACAAGCACTTAACGAAGGTAAACCTGAAAACATTGTTGCGAAAATGGTTGAAGGTCGTATTGGTAAATACTTCGAAGAAATTTGTGTATTAGATCAAGCATTCGTTAAAGATTCAGATCAAAAAGTTGGCGCATTCGTTAAATCAACTGGTGGCGTATTAAAAGACTTCGTTCGTTACGCTGTTGGTGAAGGTATCGAAAAACGTGAAGAAAACTTCGCTGAAGAAGTTTTCAGCCAAGTTAAAGGAAACTAATTTATAACATTTCAAACGTTTCGTTTGTAAAACGTTCAATGAGGGAACACTTAAACCGTGTTCCCTATTTTTCAAGAAAAAATGAAAAATTGGAGGGCTAACATGAGCATGCCAAAATATAAACGTATTGTTTTAAAGTTAAGCGGTGAAGCACTCGCAGGAGAACAAGGTTTTGGGCTATCCCCAGAAATTATTAAAAATGTAGCGAAACAAGTGAAAGAAGTTGCTGATTTAGGTGTGGAAGTCGCCGTAGTTGTAGGTGGCGGAAATATTTGGAGAGGTAAAGTAGGCAGTGAAATGGGGATGGATCGTGCAACAGCCGATTACATGGGAATGCTTGCAACAGTTATGAACTCACTTGCCCTTCAAGATTCACTAGAGAATCTTGGTGTGGAAAGCCGTGTGTCAACATCGATTGAAATGCGTCAAGTTGCTGAACCATACATAAGACGTAAAGCAATTCGTCATTTAGAAAAAAAGCGCGTTGTGATTTTCGCAGCAGGTACAGGAAATCCGTATTTCTCTACAGACACAACAGCAGCACTAAGAGCAGCTGAAATCGAAGCAGACGTTATTTTAATGGCGAAAAATAATGTTGACGGTGTATATTCGGCAGATCCAATGGTTGATAAAGACGCTGTGAAATATACAGAACTATCGTTTTTAGAAGTCATTAGCCAAGGTTTAGAAGTTATGGATTCAACTGCTTCAACATTATGTATGGACAATGATATTCCACTTGTTGTATTCTCTATTATGGAAGATGGAAACATTAAAAAGGCTGTCCAAGGTGAAGATATTGGAACAGTTGTTAGGAGGAGCAAGTAATGCCAAACACAATCATGTCTACAGCGAAAGAGAAAATGGAAAATGCGATTAACCATTATACACGTCAATTAGGTTCAATCCGTGCAGGACGTGCAAATGCATCTTTACTGGATCGTATTTCAGTTGATTACTATGGTGCACCAACACCGATCAATCAACTAGCAGGAATTACAGTACCAGAAGCTCGACTGCTTGTTATTCAACCATACGATAAAACGGTTATTGGTGATATTGAAAAAGCAATTTTAAAATCTGATATTGGGATTACACCATCAAACGATGGCTCTGTTATCCGTTTAGCAGTTCCTGCATTAACAGAAGAGCGCCGTAAAGAAATTGCAAAAGATGTTAAAAAAGAAGCGGAAGATGCAAAAGTAGCAGTCCGTAATGTTCGTCGCGATGCCAATGATGATTTTAAGAAACTTGAAAAAGACTCTGAAATTACAGAAGATGAATTACGTCGCTATAGTGACGATGTTCAAAAATTAACTGATGATTTCATTAAAAAAATTGACGTACTTGCTGCTGAAAAAGAGCAAGAAATCATGGAAATTTAATAGAAGTGAACTTTTAAAGAAAGTAGACGTCCTTATTTCAGGACGTCTTTTTTTTGTGGTATAATGAACGAAATATGTATTCAACGAGCCGAATGAGAAAGCAGAAAAGTATTCATTCATTGTGCATGAATCATTCAACTACATGCATGCCACAATCAAACATGTCACGATTGCAACAGAAGTATGATAAAACGCAGTTGAAAATAACGATTGTGCACAGGTGCTTGTATGGTACAATAGATTATTGGAGCGAAAATAATTTGCGATAGAAGGACATCCAAGAATTACTGGACGGATGTCGTGAAGACAATGTATAAAGAAACAATATCAGTAATGTTCAATAGTAGTGTAGAATAGAAATTATTGTAAACATCTTGTTTCCGATTCAATCAGTTATTCGCGATGCACTAAAAAGGATTAGGGTGGAGGAACGATTATGCTAAATAAGCTAATGGGAAAGAAGAAGACAGTAAAAAAGCTTTCGTTGGCAGAACAAGTGGAACAATTACGACAGAAGCCAATCCCTTCTCATGTAGCAATCATTATGGATGGTAATGGAAGGTGGGCAAAGAAAAGAAATTTGCCTCGTATCGCAGGCCATCATGAAGGAATGAAAACGGTCAAAAAAATCACAAGAACTGCAGATGAGATTGGTGTAAAAGTATTAACACTCTATGCTTTTTCAACTGAGAATTGGAAGCGACCGAAAACAGAAGTAGAATTTTTAATGAAACTTCCAGGAGAATTTTTAAATACATATTTAAAAGAGTTAGTCGAGAAAAATGTGAAGGTAGAAATGATTGGAGATTCATCAATTCTTCCCACGCATACAAAAGCTGCAATTGAGCAAGCGATGGAGGAAACGAAACATAATACTGGACTTGTGCTAAATTTTGCGATGAATTACGGAAGTCGCGCGGAAATTCTTCGAGCTACGAAAAATATTGCTATGCAAATTGCAGAAGGCACAATGACAATAGATGAGATTGATGAACAAACGATGGATGGACATTTAATGACGGGACATTTACCAGAACCAGATCTACTCATTCGTACGAGTGGTGAGGTACGTTTATCGAACTTTATGTTATGGCAACTTGCTTATGCAGAGTTTTCATTTACAGATGTATTATGGCCAGATTTCGATGAACAATGTTTGATTGATGAAATTAAAGAATTTCAATCAAGGAATAGAAGATTTGGTAGTGTGGAAGGAGAAGAATAAGTTGAAACAACGAATTATTACGGCTGTTGTAGCAGCCGCGCTGTTCATTCCACTTGTCATCATTGGAGGTTGGCCATTTACGGCAATCGTCTATGCGATGGGGACTGTTGGCTTGTATGAACTATTGCGCATGAAAAAGCTATCGATTTTTTCAGTACCGGGTGTACTCACATGGATTGCATTGGTTATTTTATTATTACCAGCAGAGTTTACAACTTCATTTGAACGAACAATTGGGTATACCAAAGTAGAAGTTGCATTTTTAATCGTATTATTATTATTAATCTATACGGTATTAGTGAAAAACAAGTTTACATTTGATGATGCTGCGTTTTCTTTATTTGGTGCAATGTATGTTGGCATTGGATTTTATTATTTAATCGAAACGAGAATGGCTGGGATTGAATTTGTCGTCTATGCATTGCTTGTGATTTGGTCAACAGATTCTGGTGCGTATTTCGTTGGAAGAAAGATTGGAAAGCGTAAATTATGGCCAGAAATCTCACCGAATAAGACAATTGAGGGCTTTGTCGGCGGGATTGTAACAGCAGTCGTCATTGCAGCAATCTTTAATGTATTTTTCCCAGTGACATCATCATTTGCGATTTTAATTGGTGTAACAATCATCGCTTCGATTGTTGGGCAAATTGGAGATTTAGTTGAATCAGCATTAAAGCGTCATTACGATGTAAAAGATTCTGGTAATATTTTACCTGGGCATGGTGGCATTTTAGACCGTTTCGATAGTTTACTATTTGTTTTACCACTATTACATTTTTTACATTTTGTGGCGTAAAAGAGAGGGTTTATACATGAAAAAGAAAATTAGTTTACTAGGGGCGACAGGTTCTATTGGCGTCCAAACAATTGACATATTAACACATAATCCAGCGCAATTTGAACTTGTTTCATTTTCAGCTGGTCGAAATATCACTGAGGTAGAAAAGCTTGTCGCACAGTTTTCACCGAAAATGGTTTCCGTCATCGACAAAGAAGATGCAGAACGTTTACAAACGTTGTTTCCACAAACAACATTTGTTTATGGGCGTGAAGGGTTGATTGAAGTTGCTGCACACAATGGCGCTGATGTATTAGTCAATGCGGTAATAGGTAGTGTTGGCTTAGAACCAACATTAGCTGCGATTCGCGAAGGAATTTCAATTGCTATTGCGAATAAAGAAACACTTGTCGCGGCAGGAACGATTGTGATGGCAGAAGCGAAAAAGTATAATGCACCTATTTTACCAGTAGATAGTGAGCATTCGGCTTTATTTCAATCGTTAAACGGTGAAAATCCAAAAGAGATTACAAAACTGATGTTAACCGCTTCAGGTGGAAGCTTTAGACATTTACAACGTGAAGAGTTAGCGAATGTAACCGTCGAAGAGGCATTGGCACATCCGAACTGGTCAATGGGGAATAAATTAACGATTGATTCGGCAACAATGATGAATAAAGGGCTTGAAGTAATTGAAGCGCATCATTTATTTAATGTGTCATATGATGATATAGAAGTGCTTTTGCATAAAGAAAGTATTATTCATTCGATGGTTGAATTTCATGATACAAGTGTCATGGCGCAATTAGGCTCACCAGATATGCGCGTGCCAATTCAATATGCATTAACATATCCAAATCGTATTCCAATGCAAAATCCGAAACGATTACGCTTAGATGAAATTGGGCAATTGCATTTCGAGAAAATGGATTTAAATCGCTATCGTGCACTTGCATTAGCATATGAAGCGGGGCGAACGGGTGGAACATTACCAACAGCGATGAATGCTGCAAATGAAGTTGCTGTTAGTTTATTCATGCAAGGTGAAATTGCATTTTTAACAATCGATGAGCTTGTTGAGCGTGCAATGAATGAACATGAATGTATTCAAACTCCAACATTAGAAGAGATTTTGGCAGTAGATCGACAAACGAGAAAATCTGTCCATACTATGGTACAGTAAATATCAGAAATAAATAGTCAACTGACTAGTAAAGGTGGTTATGTATGGAAACCGTCATAGCTTTTATCGTCGTATTTGGTTCCCTCGTGTTTTTCCATGAACTTGGGCACTTTATCTTTGCCAAAAGAGCGGGAATTATGGTACGAGAATTTGCGATTGGTTTTGGACCGAAAATTATCGGCATTCCAAAAGGAGAAACAATTTATACAATCCGTTTATTACCACTCGGTGGATATGTGCGAATGGCAGGAGAAGATTTTGATACTGTCGAACTTCAGCCGGGTTACCGTGTTGGTTTATATATTGGGCAATCAGGAGACGTTGAAAAGATTTATTTAAATCAAAACGTTAATCATCCAGATGTATTATTTTTAGAAACTGAAAAAGCTGATTTAGATCGAGAACTATTCATTGAAGGGTATCGTGATGATGGCGAATATGCGCGTTATCCAATTAGTCGACAAGCAGTGATTGTCGAAAGAGGACAAGAAGAACTTATCGCACCATATGACCGTCAATTTGAATCAAAACCACTTTTTAGTCGTTTTTTAACGATTTTAGCAGGACCCGTTTTTAACTTTATTTTAGCGTTTTTCATCTTTTTATTACTTGGTCTAATGCAAGGTGTGCCAACATTTGAACCGACGATTACGGAAGTTCAAAAAGATAGTCCGGCATATGCAGCTGGTATGCGTGATGGCGATACAGTTACGGCAATTGAAGGCGAAGAAATTACGAAATGGCCTCAATTAGCAGAGTACGTGCAAAATCATCCGAATGACACATTAACATTTGTTGTGGAGCGAGACGGAGAAGAGCTTACGATGGATATTACACCAAATGTCATCGAAGAAGCGGGTCAACAATATGGTCAAATTGGTGTTTTATATTCAAGTCCAATTGAAAAAAGTCCGTTGAAAGCAGTTGGTTATGGTGCTCAACAAACATGGGAATGGTTCGTGAAAATTTTAGAATTACTCGGCATGCTTGTGACAGGTCAGTTTACGATTGATGCCCTTTCTGGCCCAGTTGGGATTTATAAAGCAACTGAGGAAGTTGCGCAGTATGGCGTGTTTAACTTAATGCATTGGGCAGCAATTTTAAGTATTAACCTTGGCATTATGAACTTATTGCCACTACCAGCATTAGATGGAGGACGGCTACTATTTTTCGGCTTCGAAGCAATTCGTGGTAAGCCAGTAGACAAGCAAAAAGAGGGAATCGTTCATTTTATCGGGATTGTCTTGTTAATGATTTTAATGGTCGTCGTAACATGGAACGACATTCAACGTTTTTTCTTTAATGGATAACAGAGAAAAAGTCATTTTCAATCTTCTAATGATATGAAGTGTAAATGATAGCAGGCAATGTAAATAAATAATAAAATAAGGCTGGGACATAACGGAGGATGAGTCGGTTAAATCGAGAGATAATGGTAGGAAGTGTACATCATTACCATTTCGTTTCAACTGTAAAACGACGTTTTGTTCCGGCTTTCTTACATTTATTCATTGCTGTAATGATACTAAAGGGGGTCGATATGATGAAACAATCAAAGCTATTTATGTCGACAAAACAACAACGAAAAAATACACAAACGATGAATGCAGAACAATTGTTAATCGCAGGATGTTTTATTCGTGAAGTGGGAGAAGGAATTTATTCATTTTTACCATTAGGGATTAAACTGTTTGATAAAATCCAAAAAATCATTCATGAAAAACTAGAAAAAGAGCGAGCCATTCGTTTCCAGTCCTCTTTAATGCAAGCGGTTGGTGAAGGAAAAGAAGTGCAAAAAGGACAGTTCACAGTAACCGATCAATATGATCGTCAATACTTGTTGAGCAATGCATTGTCAGTTGTCGTTGCGCCATTTTTAGCGACACAATTACATGTGCCTGGTAAAGGCTCTTCTTTGTATTATCAAGTGACAACTGAATTTGAAAAAGTGAATAAAACAGCGTGTAGCCTTTGGAATAGCCGTGAGAAAACCATTTTCGAAATGTATGGCTTAGAGCTTACGGATGACGAAATGATTATTGTTAAAGAGCTATTTTCATCGTTATTGTCAACTTTACATATTCAACAGTATCCAATTATTGAATCGGAAAATGAGAAAGAACAGACGATTCGATTTATCGCAGTTGAACCGAAAGGAGATGTAAAGCTGGCTTATTATTCTGTTGGTGATTACGCACAAAAAATCGAACTAGCTGCTGCAAAGCAAGTATATGAACATCAAGAAGATGAGCCATTACCAATGGAAAAAGTGGAACTTCGTGATGTTGAAACAAGTGAAGATATTGCGGAAGCACTTGATATTTCGCTTGAGCAGGTGCTGACTACATCTTTATATGAAGCAGATGGTCGATTAGTTGTCGTTGTTTGTCGGGCAGATTACGAGGTTAGCCTTGCGAAATTACAAAAAACGTTACAAGCGACAAAAGTAAAAAAAGCATCAGCTAAACAAGTGAAGGAATTATTTTCAGTAGAAGGACTTTGCATTGGTCCGACACAATTACCAGTTGGAACGGAAGTTGTTGCAGATTATTCTGTTACATCCGTTATAAATGGGATAACAGGTGCGAATGAGCCTTCTTTATTCAATCAATTTGTTAAACCAGAACGAGACTTCGCTGTTCATCAATATGCGGATTTACGTTATGTTCAAGAAGGAGAAGAGGCGCCAAATGGACAAGGTGTTGTACAATTTGCCAATGGAATCGATATTGGTAAGTCGATGAATTTATTCGTGGCAACGGATGAAGAAGCATCTATTGCTATTCGCTATCACCGAATGGATTTAACAAAAATGTTTGCAATCTTGGCATCGCAACATCGTGATGAGCTTGGATTTATGTGGCCGAAAAGTTTAGCGCCATTCGACGTCCATTTACTTGTGGAAAATGAACAAAATTCAGCTCAATATGAAGCTGCACAAAGTTTATATGCATTATTAAGAAGTTATCATTATGAAGTATTATATGATGATCGAGAAATCTCACTTGAACAAAAGCAATTAGATGCGAATCTCATCGGGATGCCTGTTCAAATTGTAATCGATGACGACATTGAACAACGTTTATTAAACGTGATGATGCGTAAAACAGCAGAAACATCAACATGGCAACTTGAAGAAGTAACAGAGAAATTACAATCGTATTTTACGATGAATGAATAAAAACATTTGTAAAAGGAGGGGCATTTGTGGATCAACAGCAAAATAACCGAATGAAGTTGCAGCATTTATTGCAACAACTAGACATGACTGAAGATGAATATGTTCGCCACTTTGAACAAGCAACATTGGAACGCGTGAACGTGCATAAAAAGTCGCGTGTATGGCAATTTACGATTCAATTAGAACAGGTTTTGCCAATTGATGTTTTTATTGTATTCCAAGAACGTATTCGTCAAGCGTTTTTAGCAATTGCAACAATCCGTTTGCAATTTAAAACACGTTCAGATGAAGTGGATGAGACATTAATTCGTCAATACTGGCCATTTGTGCTCGAAGCGTTAAGTGATATGTCACCACCAATTCGCCAACGTTTAACGAGCCAACAACCAGATGTTGCAGGTCGGAAAATAACATTGCAATGCGGGAATGCGATGGAACAACAAACATTGCGTCAAAAATATCAGCAATTAATTACCGATGTGTATACAGACTTTGGTTTTCCGAAAATTGCAATGGATATTCAAATGGTGGATAATGCACAGGCAGAAGAGGAAGCACGCCAAGCCTTCTTACGTGAACGCGCGGAGGAAGAAGCGGCATTTGCGCGTCAAGCATTAGAAGACTTACAAAAACGTGAAAATGATAAAAAGAATAATCCGCAAGCAGCGTCTGGGCCCTTTTTACTCGGAGCACCGATTAAAAATGATGAACCGCTTATGGACATTCAACAAATTCAAGATGAAGAGCGTAGTGTTGTCATTGAAGGATATGTATTTGATACAGAAATTCGTGAATTACGAAGTGGTCGTTCATTGTTAACATTGAAAATGACTGACTACACGGATTCAATTGTTGTGAAAATGTTCTCGCGGAACGATGAAGATGCAGCTCAAATGGAGAATTTGAAAAAAGGTATGTGGGTTCGTGCACGCGGTGGCATTCAAAACGATACATTTATTCGCGATTTAATTATGATGGCACAATCCATTATGGAAATTAAGCCCGTTATTAAAAAAGATCTAGGACAAGAAGATCGTAAACGTGTGGAATTACATGCACATACGATGATGAGCCAAATGGATGCGGTCGTATCAGCAGGATCATTGGTCGAACAAGCAGCTAAATGGGGCCATCCTGCCATTGCGATTACGGACCATGGAAATGTTCAATCTTTCCCTGAAGCATATGGGGCAGCGAAAAAGCATGACATTAAAGTGTTATATGGCATGGAAGCGAATTTAGTAGACGATGGGGTACCGATTGCATACGGTGAAGCCCACCGAAAACTAGAAGATGAAACATATGTCGTATTTGACGTTGAGACGACAGGTTTATCAGCTGTTTACAATACTATTATTGAATTAGCCGGTGTTAAAATCCGTAACGGTGAAATTATTGATCGCTTTGAAAGCTTCGCAAATCCACATCATCCACTGTCAGAGTTAATTACCAATTTGACTGGTATTACGGATGATATGGTAAAAGATGCCCCTGAAGTGAATGATGTTGTGAAGGAATACCATGAATGGGTAGGAGATGCGATTTTAGTTGCACATAATGCGTCGTTCGATATGGGTTTCTTATATGAAGCCTATAAAAAAGCAGACATTCCCGCTGTTACGTATTCGGTTATTGATACGCTAGAGTTAGCGCGTTTTTTACATCCTGAATTAGGAAATCATCGTTTAAATACATTAGCCAAAAAATATAATATCGAATTAACGCAACATCACCGTGCGATTTATGATGCGGAAGCAACAGGATATTTATTTTTAAAACTATTGGAACAAGCAGCGCAAAAAGGCATTACTTATCATGATCAATTTAATGAGCATATTGGTGAAGGGGATGCGTATAAACGTGCAAGACCTTCCCACTGTACATTGATCGCGACGAGCGAAGAAGGGATTAAAAACTTATATCAACTTGTTTCGGCCTCTCATATTGATTATTTTTATCGTGTGCCGCGAATTCCACGTTCTTTATTAACGAAACATCGAAAAGGGTTACTCATCGGTTCGGGCTGTTCGAACGGTGAAGTATTTGAAGGATTGATGCAGAAATCCGTTGATGAAGTAGAAGAAATTGCGAAGTATTATGATTATCTTGAAATACACCCGAAAGCTTTGTATGCACATTTAATTGAGTTGGAACTCGTTCGTGACGAGTGGAGTTTAGAAGATATTATGCGCAAAATGATTAAGCTGGGTAAAAAACTGGATATACCAGTTTGTGCGACAGGGAATGTGCATTATTTACATGAAACAGATGCGAACTTTAGAGAAATCCTCGTCCGTTCACAAGGCGGGGCAAATATGTTAAACCGTCATGAATTACCGAAGGCGCACTTCAGAACGACGGATGAAATGTTACATGAATTCTCGTTTTTAGGGGAGCATGTCGCGGAAGAGATTGTCATTGATAATCCCCAAAAAATTGTTGAACAAGTAGGCGACGTTAAACCGATAAAAGATGGATTATATACGCCGGAAATTGACGGTGCCAATGAAGAAGTTAAAGAATTAACGTATACAAAAGCACATGATATATATGGTGAAACATTACCAGAAATTGTTACGGAGCGAATTGAAAAAGAGCTTAAATCTATTATTGGTCATAACTTCTCTGTGATTTATTTAATTTCACATAAGCTTGTAAAACAATCCTTAGATGATGGCTATTTAGTTGGATCCCGTGGTTCTGTCGGTTCATCGTTAGTTGCAACAATGATGGATATTACAGAAGTAAATCCACTGCCACCTCATTATGTTTGTCCAACATGTAAACAAGCAGAGTTTTTCGATGACGGTTCTGTAAGTTCTGGATATGACTTACCTGACAAACAATGTCCACAATGTGATGTTGCGATGAAAAAAGAAGGGCAAGACATTCCATTCGAAACGTTTTTAGGATTTGAAGGAGATAAAGTACCTGATATCGATTTAAACTTCAGTGGTGTGTATCAGCCGGTTGCCCATAACTATACAAAAGAGTTGTTCGGAGAAGATTATGTTTATCGAGCAGGAACAATCGGTACGGTTGCAGAACGAACGGCTTACGGTTATGTGAGAGGCTATATGAATGACAATGGTGTCCATTTTCGTGGCGCTGAAATCGATCGATTAGTTATTGGGTGTTCCGGCGTCAAACGAAGCACGGGACAACATCCAGGCGGAATTATCGTCGTTCCAAATACGCAAGATATATATGATTTTACACCGATTCAATATCCTGCGAATGATTTGAATTCTGCATGGAAAACGACGCATTTCGATTATCGTTCCATTGAAGATAACTTATTAAAACTTGATATACTCGGTCATGATGACCCAACAATGATTAAAATGTTACAAGATTTATCTGGAATCGATCCACTAACAATTCCGCCAGACGATGAAGGCGTTATGAAATTATTTAGTGGTACGGAATCACTAGGTGTTACGCCAGAACAGATTAATTGTAATACAGGTACGTTAGGCGTTCCGGAGTTTGGGACACGTTTTGTTCGTCAAATGCTTGAGGAAACAAAACCGACGACATTTTCAGAACTCGTTCAAATTTCCGGATTATCGCATGGGACGGACGTTTGGTTAGGAAATGCGCAAGAATTAATTAAAAATAAAACTTGTGTATTAGCAGAAGTAATTGGTTGTCGTGATGATATTATGGTGTATTTAATTTATCAAGGATTAAAACCAGCGATGGCGTTCCAAATTATGGAGTTTGTGCGTAAAGGTCGTGGCTTAACGGATGAATTTGAGGCGGCAATGCGAGAAAATAATGTACCAAATTGGTATATTGAATCTTGTAAAAAGATTAAATATATGTTCCCGAAAGCGCATGCTGCTGCGTATGTATTAATGGCATTACGTATTGCCTATTTTAAAGTACATCATCCAATTTTATATTATGCAGCATATTTCTCTGTGCGTGCATCAGACCACGATTTAATCACGTTTACGAAAGGTTCAGCTGCTATTCGTAAGAAGATTGAAGAAATCGATGCAAAAGGATTAGAAGCATCGCCTAAAGAGAAAAACTTATTGACTGTATTGGAAATCGCCCTTGAAATGTGTGAGCGTGGTTTTTCATTTGCAAAACCTGATTTATACAAATCAGATGCAGAACAATTTATTATTGATGGTAATCAATTAATTCCACCATTTAATGCGATTCCCTCATTAGGAACGAACGTTGCACATGCAATTGTAGAGGCGCGTAAAGAGGGAACATTTTTATCAAAAGAGGATTTACAGCAAAGAGGTCGTGTAAGTAAAACGGTGACGGAATATATGGATGAGCTAGGTTGTTTAGAAGGACTGCCAGAAGCGAATCAATTATCTTTATTTTAATGGTTTGGCAGTATACCAACCATGTGAAACACAACGTTTGCAACAAATGTGTACGTGTGGTATGATGAAGACAACTTTTGTTATAGAAGTCTGTGAAAAGAGTGGGCCATCCCGCTCTTTTCTGTTGTTTAAAGAGAAACGATGTAGGATTAATCGTCGCTTTACGAATGATCAACAAAAGACGATAACAGTTGTTGCAATGCGAAAAACAACGTATGCAATTATATAAAAAACGATTCATTTTGTGGGAGGGATATCATGGCACAAGTAACAGAAGTTGTAGAAGGACTCGTTCAACCGATTTTAGACGATTTAACATTAGAGTTAGTCGATATTGAATTTGTCAAAGAAGGTAGCGACTGGTTTTTACGTGTTTATATTGATACACCTGAAGGGAATATCGATATTGACCAATGTGCTTTAGTGAGCGAGCGTTTAAGCGAAGAGTTAGACCGCGTGGATCCAATTCCACAAAACTACTTTTTAGAAGTATCCTCACCAGGTGCTGAAAGACCATTGAAAAAAGAACGTGATTTTGAAAATGCTGTAGGCCAATATGTGTATATTAAAACGTATGCACCGATTGATGGTATGAAAGAATTCGAAGGATATTTATTGTCATATGGTCCTGAAGGGGCAGAAGTAGAAGTACGAATTAAAACAAGAACAAAAACAGTAGTAATCGAACGTGAGAAAATGGCAATTGCACGCTTGGCAATTGATTTTTCTGCGTAATGGACATGAATAGGAGTGATAGACATGAGTAGCGATCTACTCGAAGCTTTAACAGCTCTTGAAGAGCAAAAAGGCATTTCAAGAGAGGTATTAGTTGAAGCAATTGAAGCCGCTTTAGTAACGGCATATAAACGTAATTTTAACCAAGCACAAAACGTTAGAGTAGACATGGGTTCTTTAGGTTCAATCAAAGTTTACGCACGTAAAGATGTTGTTGAAGAAGTAGAAGATGACCGTTTACAAGTGTCATTAGAAAATGCACAACTTGTCAATCCAGCCTATGAAATTGGCGACGTGTTAGAAGAAGAGGTAACACCAAGAGACTTTGGAAGAATTGCTGCACAAACAGCGAAACAAGTTGTGACGCAACGTGTACGTGAAGCTGAACGCGGCATGATTTATGACGAGTATGTAGACCGTGAAGATGATATCGTCAACGGAATTGTTGAGCGAACAGATGCGAAAAACTTATATGTAGGATTAGGGAAAGTTGAAGCGGTGTTACCAGCAACTGAACAAATTCAAGAAGAATCTTATAAGCCACATGATCGCATCAAAGTGTATATTACAAAAGTTGAGCGTACTTCCCGAGGACCTCAAGTATTCGTATCAAGAACACATCCTGGTTTATTACGTCGATTATTTGAAATTGAAGTGCCTGAAATTTATGAAGGTGAAGTAGAAATTAAAACAATTGCACGTGAAGCGGGTGACCGTTCGAAAATCTCCGTCTATACACCTGATGAAAATATTGACCCGATCGGTTCATGTGTTGGTCCAAAAGGTTCTCGTGTGCAAGCCATTTCAACAGAATTAAATGGCGAGAAAATTGACATTGTTGAATGGTCAGAAGATCCGGTCGAATTTGTGGCAAATGCGTTAAGCCCATCACAAGTATTAGATGTTCAGGTAGATGAGGAAGAACGCTCTACAACAGTCATTGTTCCAGATTATCAATTATCTTTAGCAATTGGTAAGCGTGGTCAAAATGCGCGTTTAGCGGCGAAGTTAACAGGTTGGAAAATTGATATTAAAAGCGAACAAGATGCACGTGAATTAGGGATTTATCCACGTGAAATGGAAACTTCAATGAATGACGAAGAAACAGAAGAGACGTCTTTCGATTATTATGAAGATCATGAGCTATCGACTGACAATGAAACAACAGCAGATGAACTCATCGATTTATACAAAGACGACGAGGACGAAGCATAACAGAAAGGGTGAACACATATGGCGCAAATGAAAAAAGTACCTTTACGAAAATGTGCAGCGACTGGTGACATGTTACCGAAAAAAGAAATGATTCGAATCGTTCGTTCAAAAGAAGGGGAAGTTTCAGTCGATTTATCGGGTAAGAAATCGGGTCGTGGAACGTATGTGTCAAAATCCGAAGCGGCAATTGAACAAGCGAGAAAAAATCGCGCGATTGAAAGCCAACTAAAAGTTCAAATACCTGATGAAATCTATGATGAACTTTTATATGTAATTCGTCGGGAGACTATTAAATGAATTATGAACAACGTATATACCAACTGCTTGGTTTAGCGACACGAGCGGGAAAGGTTATTACTGGTGAAGAATTAGTCGTTCGCGAAATTCAATCGAAAAGAGCGCGTCTTGTGATTATTTCAGAAGATGCGTCAGCGAACACGATGAAGAAAATTACGGACAAATGCAATTTTTTCAACGTTGAGAAGCATGTATTTAGCAATCGCTATGAATTGGGGCATGCTGTCGGAAAAGAATCGCGAGTTGTCCTTGCGATAACGGACGCTGGTTTTAAAGGCAAGTTCTCCGAATATCTCAATGAATATAACCGGAGGTGATCGCATGACAAAAGTGCGTGTGCATGAATATGCGAAGCGAGTAGGAAAGACGAGTAAGGATATTGTAGAAGAATTGGAAAAACAAAACATCGAAGTGACGAATCATATGTCTATGATCGATGATGGGACGATTGCGAAGTTAGATAAAGTATTTAAACCGAAAAATACGTCATCAGCGAAAAAAGAGTCGACGAATAAACGTCCACAAAAAGCGAATGATAAGCCACAAGGACAAAACCGTCCAGCTAGCGGTGGCGGCGGACAAAATCGTCCAGGTCAAAAGCGCAATCAACCAGGCGGACGTAAAGGTGGTCGTCCACCAGCACGCGGCATCAACCAAGGTAGAAGACGCCATCGTCCAGCTCAACCAGTTCAAAAAGTACAAAAAGAATTACCAGAAAAAATTACATTTTATGAATCACTTACTGTTGGGGAGTTAGCTGATAAGCTAGGCCGTGAACCGTCAGAGATTATTAAAAAATTATTAATGTTAGGCGTTATGGCAACAATTAACCAAGACTTAGATAAAGATACAATCGAGTTAATCTGTGCGGACTACGGTGTTGAAGTCGAAGAGGAAATCCGTGTGGATGTAACAGACTTAGAAGTGTATTTTGATGAAACGGAAGGTCTTGAAGATGAACTTCCAAAAGAAGAAAATATGGTAGAACGCGCACCAGTTGTTACAATTATGGGGCATGTTGACCATGGGAAAACGACGCTTCTTGACTCAATCCGTAGTGCACGTGTTGCCCAAGGCGAAGCCGGTGGGATTACACAGCATATCGGTGCATATCAAATTGAACATGAAGACAAGAAACTAACATTTTTAGATACGCCAGGTCACGCGGCATTTACAACGATGCGTGCACGTGGTGCGTCTGTAACAGATATTACAATTTTAGTTGTTGCAGCTGATGATGGGGTTATGCCTCAAACAGTTGAAGCGATTAACCACGCACAAGCAGCAGGTGTGCCAATTATCGTTGCTGTGAATAAAATCGATAAACCAACTGCAAATCCAGATCGTGTGATGCAAGAATTAACAGAGCATGGTCTTGTATCTGAAGATTGGGGCGGTGACACAATCTTCGTACCAATCTCGGCTTTAACAGGCGAGGGAATTGACTCGCTATTAGAAATGGTTCAGTTATTAGCAGAAGTTGCTGAATTAAAAGCAGACCCAACAATTCGTGCACGTGGAACCGTTATTGAAGCTGAGCTTGACCGTGGGAAAGGCTCCGTTGCGACATTACTCGTTCAAAACGGTACACTACATGTTGGAGATCCAATCGTTGTCGGCAATACATTCGGTCGTGTCCGTGCCATGATTAACGATATTGGTCGTCGTGTACAAGATGCAGAACCTTCAACACCAGTCGAAATTACTGGGTTAAACGATGTGCCACAAGCAGGTGACCGTTTTGTTGTCTTCTCAGACGAGAAAAAAGCACGTCAAATTGGTGAAGCTCGTGCAGCTGAAGCGCTTCAAGAACAACGCGATGTGAAAAATCGTGTCACACTTGATACGTTATTTGACCAAATGAAACAAGGCGAAATGAAAGAATTAAACTTAATCGTTAAAGCTGACGTTCAAGGAACAGTTGAAGCAATGGCTGCTTCATTAATGAAAATTGAAGTCGAAGGCGTTAATGTGAAAATTATTCATACAGGTGCAGGTGCGATTAATGAATCAGATATTTCACTTGCAGCAGCATCAAATGCAATTGTTATTGGATTTAACGTACGTCCAGATGCAAATGCAAAACGTGCAGCAGAAGAAGAAGGCGTAGATATTCGTCAGCATCGTGTGATTTACCAAGTCATCGAAGAAATTGAATCAGCGATGAAAGGTCTACTAGATCCTGAATACGTAGAAAAAGTGATTGGTCAAGCGGAAGTACGTGAAACATTCCACGTATCGAAAATTGGTACCATTGCAGGTAGTTACGTAACAGATGGAAAAATTACAAGAGAATCTGGTGTTCGTGTCATCCGAGACAATGTGGTTATTTTCGAAGGTGAATTAGATGCACTGAAACGTTTCAAAGATGATGCAAAAGAAGTTGCACGTGGATACGAATGTGGAATTACGATTAAAAACTATAATGATATTAAAGTTGGCGACGTAATTGAAGCATTTATTATGGAAGAAATTAAACGCGTATGATTGTCTATGCGGAATGTACCTTTTTCATTCCAATGGCAGCATCATTAAAAGATAAACGTTCAGTTGTAAAACGGATGATTGACCGAACGAGGAATCAATTCAATTTGTCCATTGCGGAAATTGATCATCAGGATTTATGGCAACGAACGACGCTCGCACTTGTTGTTGTTAATCGTTCACAACAAGTGGCGGAGCGAGAAATTGCTCGTGCAATTCAATTATTAGAATCAAATCCGGAATGGGAAATGACCGACTATAACATCGAACAGTATTAATGTGAATCGGGGTGACAAATGATGTCAAAACGTGTGAATCGTGTCTCTGAACAAATGAAAAAAGAGTTAGGCGATATTATTACACAAAAAGTAAAAGACCCAAGAATCGGTTTTATTACCGTTACTGATGTTGAAGTAACAGGCGATCTTCAAGATGCAACTGTTTTTATTTCAGTTTTAGGAAATGAAAAGGAAAAAGAAGATACGTTAACAGGATTAAATAAAGCGAAAGGCTTCATCCGTTCTGAGGTGGGTAAGCGCATTCGTTTACGCAAAGTACCTGAAATTATGTTTGAGTTTGATGAGTCAATCGAATATGGCAACAAAATTCAATCATTACTTCAACAAGTGAATGAAGAAAATCACGAGTAAGGCAAATAAAAGGAAGTCGAATCTCCAATAGGATTTGCGACTTCCTTTCTTTTTGTGATGAAAAACGATTTGTTATGTACAGTGATGTTAAGGGAATAAAAGTCTTCCGTTTTGGATTGGTGATGAGAAGGAGGTTATGAATATGCAAGGAATTTTACCGTTGTGGAAAGAAAAAGGGATGACGTCCCATGATTGCGTATTTAAATTACGCAAAATTTTGCGAATGAAAAAAATTGGACATACAGGCACACTAGATCCCAATGTAGATGGTGTATTGCCAATTTGTTTAGGTTCTGCAACTCGGATTGCAGCGTACATTACGGATAGTGGAAAAGAATATGAAGCGGTTGTATCGATTGGTACGACAACAGAAACTGAAGATGCAGATGGCGTCGTCGTTGAGCAAGATTTTTCGATGAAAAAGCTTACGCGGACTCAAATTGAGGAAGCACTTGCGCAGTTAACAGGCAAGATTGATCAAACACCTCCTATGTATTCGGCAGTAAAAGTCAATGGGAAACGTCTATATGAATATGCACGTAAAGGCATTGAAGTGGAGCGACCAACGAGACAAGTATATATTGAAAGTATTGAATTACGAACTGAAGCAGAACAATTTGAAGGTGAAACGATAACCTTTCCAATCCGTGTGAAATGTGGAAAAGGGACCTATATTCGAACACTTGCTGTGCAAATTGGTCAATTGCTTGGCTACCCTGCTCATATGGCATCTTTAACGCGTACAATGTCAGGGTCATTTGAACAGCAACAATGTGTGACATTAGCAGAAGTTGAAGAAAAATTTGCAGAAGGTCAAATGGACGATGTATTATTATCTGTTGAAAAAGCATTGGAACAATTTCCTTTTATTGAATTAGATTCAGAGAAATATGCTAAAATAAAAAATGGACAAGTATTACCGAAACATGCAATGCTTGAGCATGCTTCGAAAATTGTATTTACAAAAAATGGACGTGCAGTTGCTGTATATATTCAACACCCAACAAAACCTGAATATATGAAACCGGAAAAAATGTTTCCAACTGAATGAGGTTCGTTTCGCGAAGGAGGAAGAACGATGCAAATAATTGAACTACAAGATCCGCATCATTTACCACAAATGGTAGATCAGCAGTATGCGATGGCAATCGGTTTTTTTGATGGATTACATAAAGGACATCAAGCAGTCATTCAAACGGCGATTGATGAAGCAAAAGCTTTAGGAATTCAATCTGCTGTTATGACATTTAATCCACATCCATCCCATGTATTAGGTGGCGGAAAAAATAAAGTCGGTTATATTACGCCTTATAAAGAAAAAATGGATGTGCTCGCTGCGCTTGGTGTAGATACAGTATTTATCGTGAAATTTGATGAAGTATTATCGAGTTTATCCCCAGAACAATTTGTGGATCGCTTCATTAAAGGGCTTGGTGTAAAGCATGTCGTTGCAGGCTTCGACTTTACATTCGGTGCAAAAGGTGCTGGTACAATGGAAGAGATGGAGCGTTTAGCAGATGGTGATTACAAAACGACAGTCGTGCGTAAAGTAGTGGATGCCGAAGATAAAATTTCATCAACACGTATTCGTGCGCTGCTTGCAGAAGGAAAAGTAGAAGAGGCTGCAACATTATTAGGACGTAATTTTACATTATCAGGGGTTGTTGTCCATGGCGCAAAAGATGGACGTAAATTAGGATTCCCAACAGCGAATGTAATGCCACCAGCACATACCATTTTACCATTAAACGGCGTTTACGCGGTGAAGTTTACCGCGAACGGTAAAACGTATGATGGCGTTTGTAGTATCGGTGTTAAGCCGACATTTCAAGAAAATCACCCAGTACTTGTAGAAGTATTTGTATTAGATTTTGACGGTGATCTATATGATCAAATAGTTGAGGTCGAATGGTTGAATTTCATTCGAGAAGAAAAGAAGTTTGCGTCTGTTGAGGCATTGATTGAACAAATGCATCGCGATACAGAACAGGCAAAAGCATTCCTTGCAGCGGCGAAATAATCGATTACAAAGGATGTAAGAAGTTTAGCTTTACACTTTACAATAAAAAATAACAGTGGTATTATAAAATAGTGCAACGGATGCACGAACCGTTTCTTGGCATGCGCATCACCAACGTATGCGAGGATTCAGGGGATATTTTCAATTAGGAGGTGAAAAGGATGGCTATTACTCAAGAACGTAAAAATGAATTAATTGAAGAATTCAAAATTCATGAACACGACACAGGATCTGCCGATGTGCAAATCGCTATCCTTACTGAGGAAATTAACAACTTAAACCAACACTTAAAAACTCATAAAAAAGATCACCACTCACGTCGTGGACTTATGAAAATGGTTGGTACACGTAAACGTCTACTTCAGTACTTACGTGACAACGAAGTTGAACGTTATCGTAACTTAATCGCTAAACTTGGTTTACGTCGATAATAAGCAACATGTTAAAAAGCGGGCATTGCCCGCTTTTTATTTTTGCATATGATTGAAACCCACAAAAACATGGTATAATAAAGTGAAACTTCAATCATCGGGTGCACTCCCCGATGATTGTTAGTAGAACGAATCGGGCACCTACGGGCAGTTGTGTAGGAAACTTATCAAGTTGCAAAAAATGCAACGTACTGCCCGTCAGTGCGGGATAAAGTGAAACTTCAATCATCGGATGTACTTCCCGATGATTGTTAGTAGAACGAATCGGGAAATTACAAATAAAAACCATTTATACACATTAAAATGATGTAATCATACATGCACTGAAGTAGTTGATTCATAAAAGAATGTTTAAATGAGTGAGATACGCGAAAGTTTCGCATCAAATGAGGATATTTGGTACACTACTATATAATACATACAACTGAGAAATTAGTTTGTTGATAAATGGAAAGGGGTTCACACATGACTGAACAGAAAAAAGTTTTCACGCTTGAATGGGCTGGTAGACAATTAGTTGTTGAAACTGGCCAATATGCAAAACAAGCAAATGGAGCAGTGCTCGTGCGTTATGGCGATTCAACTGTATTATCTACGGCAACAGCTTCAAAAGAGGCAAGAGGGTTAGATTTCTTCCCACTAACAGTAAACTATGAAGAGCGTCTTTATGCTGCAGGTAAGATTCCGGGTGGATTTATTAAACGTGAGGGGCGTCCGTCAGAAAAAGCTGTTTTAACAAGCCGTTTAATTGACCGTCCGATTCGTCCATTATTCCCAGATGGGTTCCGTAATGATGTACAAGTCATTTCATTAGTGTTATCTGTTGACAATGATAGCTCACCAGAAATGGCAGCAATGCTTGGTTCGTCAATTGCTTTATCGGTTTCGGATATTCCATTTGATGGTCCAATTGCTGGTGTGCAAATTGGTCGTATTGACGGAGAATTTATCGTTAACCCAACATTAGAACAACAAGAGCAAAGCGATTTAGATTTAATTGTTGCGGGAACGAAAGATGCGATCAATATGGTTGAAGCAGGTGCACAAGAAGTAGAGGAAGATGTCATCCTTGAAGCAATTATGTTTGGCCATCAAGAAATTCAACGTTTAGTTGAATTCCAAGAAATGATTGTGGCAGAAGTTGGAAAAGAGAAATTTGACATTGAATTATTCGCTTTAGACACAACATTGAAAGCAGAAATTGAGTCTGCTTACCATGATAAGCTAACGAATGCGATTCAAACGAAAGATAAGCACGAGCGTGAAGATGCAATTGATGCTGTAAAAGCAGAAGTTGTTGAACAATATGAAGCAAAAGAATATGCAACAGAAGAGGAAGAAGCGGAAGCACTTGCTCAAGTAAAAGCCATTTTATCTGAGCTTGTGAAAGAAGAAGTACGCCGTTTAATTTCTGATGAGAAAGTACGTCCAGATGGTCGTAAAATCGATGAGATTCGTCCATTAGAATCGCATGTTGGCATTTTACCGCGTGCACATGGTTCCGCACTATTTACACGTGGTCAAACACAAACGTTAAGTGTTTGTACATTAGGCGCGTTAGGTGAAGTGCAAATTATTGACGGATTAGGACATGAGGAGTCAAAACGTTTCATGCACCATTATAACTTCCCGAACTTTAGTGTCGGAGAAACAGGTCCGATTCGTGCGCCAGGTCGTCGTGAAATTGGGCATGGTGCGTTAGGTGAGCGAGCGTTAGAAGCGGTATTACCTAGTGAAACAGAATTCCCATATACAATGCGTTTAGTTGCTGAAGTGTTAGAATCTAATGGTTCTTCATCCCAAGCATCAATCTGTTCTTCAACGATGGCGATGATGGATGCAGGCGTTCCGTTAAAAGCACCAGTTGCAGGTATTGCAATGGGTCTTGTAAAACGTGACGATAACTATTCTATTTTATCAGATATCCAAGGGATGGAAGATGCATTAGGGGATATGGACTTTAAAGTAGCGGGCACGGAAAAAGGAATTACTGCATTACAAATGGATATTAAAATTGACGGTTTAGCACGTGAAATTTTAGAAGAATCATTAGAACAAGCGAAAATCGGTCGTCTACACATTTTAGGGCATATGAAGTCAGTGATTGAACAACCACGTGAAGAATTATCTGAATTTGCACCGAAAATTATTAAAATCCAAATTAATCCAGACAAAATCCGCGATGTAATAGGACCTGGCGGAAAAGTGATTAATAAAATTATTGATGAAACAGCTGTTAAAATTGATACAGAGCAAGATGGAACAATTTACATTTCATCGGCAGATAGCGCAATGAATAAGAAAGCGAAAGAAATGATTGAAGATATCGTGCGTGAAGCAAAAGTAGGCGAGTACTACTTAGGAAAAGTTAAACGTATTGAAAAATTTGGTGCTTTCTTAGAAATCTTTAACGGAAAAGATGGGTTACTACACATTTCTCAAATCCAAGAAGAGCGTACTAAAGCAGTTGAAGATGTGCTCAAACTTGGTGATGAATTACTCGTTAAAGTGATTGAGATTGACAATCAAGGGCGTGTAAACTTATCACGTAAAGAAGTCATTCAAGAAGAAAAGAAAAAAGCAGCAGAACAGCAATAAGTAAACGAAAAAAGTGAAATCGAACATCATCGGTTTCACTTTTTTGTTTGCATAAAATCAGTCAATAAGTCCGATTAATTGGCGGAAGAGATGTCGTTCGTTATAATAGAAACTTACATGAATGATCGTGAAATTGATTGAATAAAGGATGACCGATGAAATGATTAAAACAATTACTTGTAAAAATGGACTGCGAATTGTCCATGAACATATTCCGACGACAAATGCCCTATCAATTGGAGTTTGGGTGAAAGCGGGATCAAATGATGAGCGTCCTGAACAAGCTGGATTGGCGCACTTTATTGAACATATGTTATTTAAAGGAACGGCTACAAGAAGTGCCAAAGATATTGCGACCATTTTTGATCGAATGGGTGGCGAATTAAATGCATTCACATCGAAAGAATCAACATGCTATCATACAACCGTATTACACGATGATGCAAAAGAGGCATTACATATATTGGCCGATATGATCTATTCTTCAACTTTTTCTCAAATTGAAATTGCTAAGGAACAAGATGTGATTTTAGAAGAAATTGCGATGTATGAAGATACGCCTGATGATGAAGTACATGAACTCGTATGGAAAGCATTATTTCCAGACCATCCATTTGGTAAACCAGTGCTTGGAACTGAACAGACTGTAAAGAGTTTTACAAAGCAATCGATTGAAACGTTTATGGATACATTTTACAGACCCGAGCGAATTGTGATCTCTTTAGCAGGTGCTTATGATGAAGCATTATTAACAGAGATTGAAAACATCTTTCAATTCGAACGTACGAATGCTGCACGACCAGCGCCCGTATTATCAAAACCGATCGCCCGAAATGGTTTTACATTGATGAAAAAAGACATTGAACAAGCGCATTATTGCATAGGTTTTCCATCAATAGCAATTGATGATGATGCGAAATATCCGTTATCCATTATCGACAGCATTGTCGGTAGTTCGATGTCCTCGCGATTATTTCAAGAAGTTCGTGAAGCACGTGGATTGGCTTACTCCATTTTCTCCTATTATACGGCGTATGAACATGGTGGCGCCTTTATGATTTACGGCGGGACGTCAGTGGAGAAATTACAAGCATTGCAACAAACGATTTTTGATGTTTTACGTACATTAGTCCGTGAAGGTGTAACGATGGAAGAAGTAACGCAAGCAAGAACAGCTGTTAAAAATAGCTTTTTATTAGGATTAGATGGAACAGAAGCGAAAATGTCCCGTAATGGTCACCAAACGCTCATATTAAATGAACAACTAGATGAAACTGCGATTTGCCAAAAATTAGATCAAGTGACGCTTGAGGAAATCAATCAATTGATTTGTGATATATTTACAAATACGTATGCCCGAGCGATTATCATGCCAGAAGAAGTACCGCAATTTGATGAAACGGCGCCTAAAATTGTTTTAGCCAAAGAACAAGTACAATAAAAATGCAACACCTACTTTGATTCATTCAGAGTAGGTTTTTTATGTTCAAATAAAGAATCGCGAAAGAAATTCCATACTATTTTACATGCATCTCCTCATATACTGTAGTAATTCACTTAGGGGGGATCAAGAGATGCTGTTATCTGAGCTGGCGGAAAAAGAGTTGATTCAAGTAAAAGAAGGGATTCGATATGGCTTATTAGCAGATACAGATTTATTATTTGAAGCGGAAACTGGCAAACTAATTGGTTTAGAAATTAAACAACGAACGGGCTTATTAGGATTAAAACAAGTGGCAAGTAAAGAATTTATTCCATGGAGTGAAATTGTCGTTGTTGGAGAACATCGGATTTTATTTGGAAAGACGGCAACATTAGATGAAAGACGATTGCATGAATAATCGCTGGTTATTCATAGGAAATGATGAACGTTTTCGAATTTGTCAACAATTAGCAGAAGTTGAAGGCAAAAAAGCGGTATTAGTACCAGAAACAACTTGTATAGAAGAACTAGAAGAGATGATTGAACAATTTCAACCAGGACAGATTGTGTTTCCAATAAGACCGTTAGCAGTGCGACCTAATCCGCAAGTAATCCCGGAAAATGCAACATTATATGTTGGGGGCGGAGATGCTGCCGTACGTGACGATTATCGTCAAACAATGCATTGTTATTTGAAAGATGAAGGGTTTTTAGTGGCAAATGCCAAATTAACAGCAGAAGCATGGGTGCATCATTTTTACACGACATGTCATAGCGCAATTTACAAAAAAGAATTTATTGTCGCAGGCTTTGGCCGTGTCGGGAAAGCTGTAGCGGCTCGTCTACAGCAAAATGAAGCAGAAGTACGTGTGCTATCTGCCGATCCAACCGAACGTCAAGCAGCTAAAGAGGCTGGCTATGATGTTGCCCCTTTAACAAGTTCTGTTGATATGGTAGATGCCTATGTAATTAATACGATCCCAATTCAATGGTATACACCTGAAAAAACACTTCCATTGCGTTTATTTGATCTTGCTTCTTTTCCACATTGCCTAACTGACGCAACTCGTTTTGAATACGATACAGTACTTCCTACATTACCAGGAAAACATTTTCCAATCGATGCAGCGAAGATTTTGTATCGCACGTTGCGACGATTGGCTTAAGAGGAGAGCGTGATGACATGTTAACAGGTAAACGAATTGGACTCGGGGTAACGGCATCACATTGTACGTATGATGAAGTTGTGCCAATGATTAACGCGTTAAAAGAGGCAGGAGCAACAGTTGTACCTGTTGTGACACATTCGGTTTATACAGCCAATACACGATTTGGAACGGGTGAGGAGTGGATGAAGAAATTTGAAGAAGCAGCGGGAGAGAAAGTGGTTCATACAATTGTTGAAGCTGAACCATTTGGACCGAAGACACCTGTCGATTGTATGGTGATTGCCCCAATGACAGGAAATTCTTTGAGCAAATTTGCAAATGCTGCAACCGACTCACCTGTTTTAATGGCCGCAAAAGCGACCTTACGAAATTTATCGCCTGTTGTGTTAGGGATTTCAACGAATGATGGGCTTGGGTTAAATGGCATGAATTTAATGCAGTGTATGAATACAAAAAACGTTTATTTTATTCCGTTTGGTCAAGATGATCCTGAGCGAAAACCAAATTCTTTAATTGCCCATTTTTCATCTATTGTCCCAACAGTTGCTGCGGCTTTACAACATCGACAATTGCAACCAGTGCTAGTACCTCATGGAGAAAATTAAAACTTCTCTCACATTTCTGCTGACCATATGGTATAATCTTTCCAATACACAAACAATTGTGATGATTTTTTTGGATGAAGGGGAGATTTACGATGAGTAAAGTACATGTAGCAATTGTAGGCGCAACAGGTGCTGTAGGGACAACGATTTTAGAAAAGTTAATAGAACGCAATTTTCCTTACGATACAATTAAATTACTCGCTTCGAAACGATCTGCAGGAAAAGAAATTGAAGTGAATGGTCAAACTTTTGTCGTGGAAGAAACAACACCTGAAGCATTTGAAGGCGTACAAATTGCCTTTTTTAGTGCAGGTGGAACCATTTCAGAAACATTTGCTGAAGAAGCAGTGAAGCGTGGTGCAATCGTCGTTGACAATACGAGTGCATTTCGAATGACAGAAGGCATTCCACTCGTCGTTCCTGAAGTGAATAAAGAAGCACTTCATTCACAAACAGGAATCATCGCGAACCCAAACTGTTCAACAATTCAAATGGTCGCAGCTTTGCAACCAATTCGAGAACAATTTGGATTAAATCGTGTGATTGTATCGACCTATCAAGCGGTTTCAGGTGCTGGCTCAGAAGCAATTGAAGAATTACAATCGCAAGCGATGCAATTTGACGACCGTGCAAAAATTGAAGCGACTATTTTGCCCTCTGCGTCAGCTGAAAAACATTATCCAATCGCATTTAATGCGATTCCACAAATTGATGCATTCGATGCGTCAGGTTATACATTAGAAGAGCTAAAAATGATGAATGAAACGAAAAAGATTTTTGGTGATGCATCAATCAGTGTCGCGGCAACTTGTGTTCGTTTGCCAGTTGTAACGGGTCATTCGGAATCGGTTTATATTGAAGTAGACAGAGATGATGTAACCGTACAACAACTGCATGAAGCATTACAAAATGCACCTGGCGTAGTGTTACAAGACGATGTGACGACACAGACTTATCCAATGCCGTTATTTGCAGAAGGCACGGATGACGTATTTGTAGGTCGTATACGCCAAGATCGTGAAGTGAAAAATGGTTTCCATTTATGGATCGTTTCAGACAATTTAATTAAAGGCGCAGCATTAAACTCTGTTCAAATTGCAGAAACATTACTAACAGAAAATATGATAGAAGGATAAAAGAAAGGGGTATTTACATGAATTTAGGGACAGTGTCAACTGCGATGGTCACCCCTTTTACTGCGGATGGGGACATCGATTTTACCTTAACGGAACAACTGATTGAACATTTATTGGCAAATGGAACAGACGCAATTATTGTTGCGGGTACTACAGGTGAATCACCAACTTTATCGACAGAGGAATATGAACAGCTTGTCTCATTTACAGTAAATCAAGTAAATGGGCGTGTATCTGTCGTAGCGGGTGCAGGCAGTAATTGTACAAAAAAATCGATAGAACAAGTAAAACTTGCAGAGAAATGTGGCGTAGATGGTGTCATGCTTGTCACGCCTTACTACAATAAACCAAACCAAGAAGGGTTATATGCCCATTTTTCAACAATTGCAAAAGAGACATCATTACCGGTTCTACTATATAATATTCCAGGACGTTCAGTCATTAACATGGTACCGGAAACGGTTATTGAATTAGCTAAAATTGATAATATCGTTGCGATTAAAGAGGCAAGTGGTGATTTAGAACAAATGGCAACGATTATTGAGAAAACACCCGATCAATTTAAAGTGTATAGTGGCGATGACGGTTTAACATTGCCATTACTTGCGATTGGTGGAGATGGCATTATTTCAGTGTCTTCTCATGTTGTCGGGAATGAAATGCAAGAAATGGTTCAAGCATTTCAACAAGGAGAGACGAAGAAAGCAGCTCAAATACACCGCCGCTTATTACCGGTCTTCAATGCATTGTTTTCAGCCCCAAACCCAGTGCCAGTCAAGTATCAATTAAATCAAATTGGCGTTTCTGTTGGGTCCGTACGTCTTCCATTAGTTGGACTAGGGGATACGACATTCATTGACCAAACATTTAAAGTATTTTACGAACAGTAAATCGCAATTGATTTGAAGCACCATTGTGAACGTTTCAGTAGATGATCGACAGATGGGCAAAGACCCGTGTCACAACGATTTTCTGAAGCGAAAGCAATGGTGTTTTTCTGTATGTGCATATCGCTATAGATGACTGACGTTTATGAAGTGTAGCGTTTTATTGGAGCATCAACGTAACCCTCTGTGAATTACTGCATCATCTCATGAAAGAGCCGGTTGATTGAATGGCGTTCATTTGACATTGAATCTTTTTTAATCATTAGCAGCATGTTTTTACTTCATAAAGGGTATGATAGACATAGATTCGTAAAATGGACGAGCTGTTGGCATTTTGGTATGCATAACAGATAACTTGGATGAATTGGTCCCCAATACATAAAATAGGCAATAGCAATTCAGGATGTTTTTCAAAAACAAGGAAGTTCCTATTTGTATAGGAGCGCATCCTGGCGTATAATAAACAATAGTTGAATTGGACGGGAACAATCTTTAGGAGGAAAGTATATTGACAACAAAAAACGAAGAAATTAGAATTATCCCCCTCGGAGGGGTAGGAGAAATTGGGAAAGCGATGTATGTCGTTGAAATTGATGATGAAATGTTTATCGTTGATTCAGGTCTCATGTTTCCAGAAAGCGAAATGTTAGGGATTGATATTGTCATTCCTGATATCGCTTACGTAGAAGAAAATAAGAATCGTTTAAAAGGAATCTTTTTAACACATGGTCATGAGGATGCAATTGGTTCAATTGCCTATTTATTACAAACGGTACAAGCACCCGTATATGGTTCTAAGCTAACAATTGCGTTAGCGAAAGAACATTTGAAACGCATGCCAGCACCACATCCAGTACGATTTTTTGAAGTGACGAACAAAAGCCGTATGAATTTTAAACGTACACATGTAACATTTTTTAATACGACACATAGTGTTCCAGATTCGTTAGGAATTGTGTTCCATACAAGTGAAGGTGCGATCGTGCATACAGGAGAATTCAAATTCGACCAATCTGCATCTGGTAAATATCGTCCGGACATTGGTAAAATGGCTGCGCTAGGTGAAGAAGGTGTGTTTTTATTAATGTCGGATTCAACGGAAGCAGAAAGACCAGGCTATACAACATCGGAGTCTGTTGTCGCGACACGTTTATCAAAAACATTCCATGAATCGAAAGGTCGTATTTTAGTTGCGCTCTATGCATCGAACTTTATTCGTTTGCAACAAGTATTTGATAAAGCGGCTGAAAACGGCAAGAAAGTAGCGGTTGTCGGAAAAAGTTTAGAAAGTTATTTCCATGTTGGTCGTAAACTTGGTTATTTAGAAATTGAAGAAAATTTAGTCATTCCGACAAAAGATCTTGGTAAGTATGATGACGATGAAATCATTATTGTTGTCACTGGCAATCAAGGTGAGCCATTAGAGGCGCTGGAAAAAATCGTCCGTAACCATCATCGTGAAATTAAAATTAAACAAACGGATACGGTTCTGATTACATTTACACCATCACCTGGACTTGAAGTATCAATGTATGAAACAATGAATCAGTTAGCGAAAAAGGGAGCACGTGTATTAACGTCAAGTAAAAATGTGCACGTTTCAGGTCATGGTAGCCAAGAAGATTTAAAAATGATGCTTAATCTCATGCAACCGAAATATTTTATGCCAATTCAAGGGGAATACCGTATGCTGATGGCCCATTCAAAATTGGCTCAGCAAGTAGGACTAGAGAAAAAACGTATTTTTATTGCTGAAAAAGGCGATATTGTAGAATATAAAAATGATAAAATGCGTATGAGCGGACGTGTCCAAGCAGGCAATGTGCTCATTGACGGAATTGGCGTAGGAGACGTTGGAAACATTGTGTTAAGGGACCGAAAATTATTATCGCAAGATGGAATTTTCACAGTCGTGATTACGTTAAATCGTAAACAAAAGAAAATTGCTGCAGGCCCTGAAATCGTCTCACGTGGTTTTGTATATGTGCGCGAATCGGAAGAGTTATTAGAAGAAGCACGAGCACTTGTATCGAAAGTTGTTGAGAAACATGTGACGAAAAAGACGTTCGAATGGAATGGGATTAAACAAGATATTCGTGATACGTTAAGTTCGTTCTTATTCCAACAAACGAAAAGAAGGCCGATGATTATTCCAATTATTATGGAATACTAAGGATCCACATATATACGATAAAAGGGGTTTCCTTGCCGACTATGGTAGGAAATCCTTTTTGTTGCCATGAGGATTGAATTGCCAAGAGAGGAGGGCATATATGTCTGCACAAAAAAAGAGAAAAGCCGTTCCGAAAAGGCGAACAGCGACAAAAAAGAAATCAACAGCGAAGAAAACAAAACAACAGAAGCAATTGGTTAGCCCGATTGCCATTGAAATTATCGGTCTTATCGCCATTTTTATAGCAATTGTTATTATTTTTGAATTTGAACCGGTCGGTCGTATTTTATCGAATATGACACGATTTTTCTTTGGAAATTGGCATTTAGTCATTCCGTTACTCATTATTTATCAGGCGATTGTATTAATGGTAAAGCGCCAGTTAAGTAGTTGGAAAAATCGATTGTTTTTTGGAAGTTTATTTATTTTAGCAAGTTTATTATTATTTAGTCACATCTTTCTATTTGAACAACTTCAAAATAATCGTGTCATTATGTCCCAGTCTTCGATTAAGCAAACGTGGGAAGTACTAATTACAAATGACGCCATTGCTCTACGGAACCATTCATTAGGAGGCGGAATGGTTGGGGCATTTATTTATGCCATGTTTTTTGCGCTTTTCGATATGACTGGTGCAAAAGTTATGGGCGTGTTGCTTTTTTTAATCGGTGTTATTTTAATGACAGGAAAGGCGTTAATGCCATATCTTGCAGAAACAATGCCCAAAATATGGACGAATATTAAAGAAAAAGTGGCATCGTTGAAGTCGCAGGAGAAAACAAAGCCGCCACAGTCCAAGCGTGAAGCGTTGAAGGCGAAAAAGCGTGCGCAACAACTGGAAAAAGTGGAAGAGAATGTAGCGCATGAAGATACACCACCAATTATTTCAACATTTAAAGAACAAGTTGAAAAAGATGCGCCAGTTCAAACAGATGTAGCAAAACAAAGAGAAGACCAAGCAATTGCAAATCCAGCGCCAACAGTAGAAGAGCAGGAAACAGAAGCATCTAATGAGGAAGCCCCACGATCTTCAGAACAAATGGAAACATATAGCGCAATTACAGGAGAAGAAGAAAATAAACAATATATTTTGCCGCCAGTTTCTTTATTAAAAGAAACACCGCATCATGATCAATCTTCTGAATACGATTCGATTCAAGCAAATGCGAAGAAATTAGAAGATACCTTATTAAGTTTTGGTGTAAAAGCGCGCGTGTCACAAGTTCATTTAGGTCCAGCAGTGACGAAGTATGAGATTTTACCAGATGTCGGCGTAAAGGTAAGTCGAATCGTCAGTTTAACGGATGATTTGGCATTAGCATTAGCAGCAAGTGATCTGCGTATCGAAGCGCCAATTCCTGGGAAATCTGCTATTGGTATTGAAGTGCCAAACCAAAATGTTGCAATGGTGAGTTTACGTGAAGTGATTGAATCAAAAGAAAATAATGATCCGGATTCGAAACTATTGATTTCGCTTGGCCGTGATGTAACGGGGAAAGCAATTTTAACGGAGCTAAATAAAACCCCACATTTACTTGTTGCGGGCGCAACAGGTAGTGGTAAAAGTGTTTGTATCAATGGCATTATTATGAGTATTTTATTGCGCGCGAAACCCCATGAAGTGAAATTGATGATGATTGACCCGAAAATGGTTGAGCTGAATGTCTATAATGGCATCCCACACTTACTTGCGCCAGTCGTAACAGATCCGCGAAAAGCAGCACAAGCTTTACAAAAAGTGGTTGCGGAAATGGAAAGACGTTATGAATTATTTTCACATACGGGTACGCGAAATATTGAAGGATATAATGGGCAGATTGATACATGGAATGAAGAACATGATGAAAAGCATCCACAAATGCCATATATTGTCGTCATTGTAGACGAACTTGCAGATTTAATGATGGTTGCGTCGAATGACGTTGAAGATGCCATTACAAGATTAGCCCAAATGGCAAGGGCTGCAGGAATTCATTTAATTATCGCAACGCAAAGACCAAGTGTCGATGTTATTACAGGGGTTATTAAAGCGAATATTCCATCACGTATTGCCTTTAGTGTTTCATCAGCAGTGGATTCGCGGACAATTTTAGATGCTAATGGTGCTGATAAATTGCTCGGTCGAGGTGATATGTTGTTTCTACACGGGAATACTTCGAAGCCGATTCGTGTACAAGGCGCTTTTGTATCGGACCGTGAGGTAGAAGAAGTTGTTGACTTCGTTATTGAACAACAAAAAGCACAGTATCAAGAAGAAATGATTCCAACCGAAATCGTAGAAGTTCCGCCGCATGAGGAAACGGACGAATTATATGATGAGGCCGTGCAGCTCGTTGTTGATATGCAAACAGCGTCTGTATCCATGCTTCAAAGACGATTTAGAGTTGGCTATTCACGTGCAGCGCGGATTGTTGACCAAATGGAAGCGAGAGGTGTCGTTGGACCACCAGAAGGTAGTAAACCGCGAAAAGTATTAATTGGCAAAGATGAAATTGAAGCTGAATAAATGAGAAGGCTAGGGCAAAAATCAATACGTTCAACAAAAAGATGCATGCTATCTAGAGGTGCATCTTTTTTGTATGAACGATTATGAGGTTGCCCCTCATCCCGAGCATAACGCTAGCAGAAACAGCACGCGTCTAAATGGCGAAGGACTTTGAAGCCGTGCCTGCGGAAAACATCCCTCAGAACGGAAGACAACCGGTGCTAACGTGTCCGTTAAATCGTGATGTTTCAGCCTTTTCATTTTGACAAAAACCACGGAGATATGACTGTTTTCGAACTTTTCTATAAAAAAAAGGCATTGTATGATAAAATGATATAGTAATAATACCTATTAATTTTTAAAAAAGGCTTGAAATAAAGAAATTATTTATGTATACTGTTCAAGCTAGTGTAAAAATGAAAGCGTTTTTATTGTTGCGGGCAGTGGAAGCGATTTCATATGGCATTAGGTATACGACGTTATTACGTCTTACTAAATACAACTATATTAAGGAGGGTCTTACAGCATGGTGAAGATGAAAAAGCACTGGTTAGTAGCAGTATTGCTTGTAACAGCAGTTTTTCTAGCAGCTTGTGGATCTGATAAAGGTAAAGAAGAAGAGGGAAAAGGTTCTTCAGATAAAGAAGGATCAGACTTCAGTGTTGCAATGGTAACAGACGTTGGTGGAATTGATGATAAATCATTCAACCAATCAGCATGGGAAGGTGTGCAACAATTCGGTAAGGACAATGGTTTAGAGCGTGGAGATGGTGGGTTTGATTATTTACAATCAAATACGGACGCTGACTATATTCCAAACTTAAACCGTCTTGTACAACGTGATTTTGATCTGATTTTTGGTGTTGGTGAAATTATCGAAGAAGCTGTAGATGAAGTTGCAGGTCAACGTCAAGATAGCAACTTCGCAATCATCGATGCAGTTGTGGATGCACCAAACGTTACAAGTGTTTTATTCAAGGATAATGAAGCTGGATTTTTAGCAGGTGTTGCAGCTGCATTAACAACTGAAACAGATAAAGTAGGTTTCGTTGGTGGTATGGAAATCGACGTTATTAAACGTTTCGAAGCAGGTTTTGTTGCAGGTGTAGAAGCAGTTGATAAAAATATTAAAATTGATATTGACTACACAGGTGCTTTTGATAAAGCAGAATTAGGAAAAGCAACAGCGAACTTAATGTATTCATCAGGCGTTGACGTTATTTTCCACGCATCAGGTGCAACAGGTAATGGTGTATTTGCTGAGGCAAAAGAGCGTAAATCGGCAGATGCAGATGCAAATGTTTGGGTGATTGGAGTAGACTCAGACCAATACGAGGAAGGCCAAGTTGGCGATCATAACGTAACGTTAACATCAGCATTAAAACGTATTGACCAAGCTGTAATTGAAATTTCTGGTCAAGCAAAAGACGGAAAATTCCCTGGTGGAGAAACATTAAACTACGGTATTAACGAAGGTGCTGTTGGTTTAGCAGATTCACGTGGTGCAATTTCTGAAGATGTAGAAGCACAAATTGAAGAGTATATTGAGAAAATTAAAGCAGGAGAGTTAGAAGTTCCTTCAACTCGCTAATTTTTCAATGACTGTATAGGATGAAGACCGGGATTGTTTGTTCCGGTCTTTATCTATCATTATAGTTTACTAGAAGAAATGTTTTTTGCCTTCGAATGCGTATGAGAAAATGACTCGATGCAAGCGTTTTAACGTGTCATCGATTGTTTGTAGGCATTTACTTGACGCGTTAGAAATAGCTGAAAATTACTAAGAAACATTTCTTCTATTAAGCTCTTAAGGTTTAGTAGAACCGCACTTTTTATGAACATATAGCGAAATGCTATGTGTGATAATAGACAAAGTATAGATGAGAGGCAAGGAGTTGAGTCTGTTGGATTACGTAATTGAAATGTTAGGAATTCGAAAAGAGTTTGGCAATTTCGTTGCAAATGATAATATTACGTTACAGTTAAAAAAAGGAGAAATTCATGCGTTACTCGGTGAGAACGGCGCAGGGAAATCAACTTTAATGAACGTCCTATTTGGACTGTACCAACCAGAAGCAGGAGAAATACGAATTCACGGAGAGAAAGTAGATATTTCTAACCCGAATATCGCAAATCGCTTAGGAATTGGGATGGTTCACCAACACTTTATGTTAGTTGAAAACTTAACCGTCACAGAAAATATTATTTTAGGGAGCGAACCGACAAAAGGTGGCGTAGTAGATATTAAAAGCGCTGCGAAAAAAATTGCGGAAATTTCAAAGTTATACGGGTTAAATGTAGATCCGTATGCGAAAATTGAAGATATTTCAGTCGGTATGCAACAACGTGTAGAAATTTTGAAAACACTCTATCGTGGAGCGGAAATTTTAATATTTGATGAACCGACAGCGTCGTTAACACCACAAGAAATTAGTGAATTAATTCAAATTATGAAAAAGATGATCGCAGAAGGTAAATCGATTATTTTAATTACTCATAAGTTACAAGAAATTATGGATGTATCTGATCGTGTAACGGTTATTCGTAAAGGCAAAGGGATTGGAACGGTCAACACGCATGAAACAAATCCAGAAGAACTCGCAACATTAATGGTTGGACGTCAAGTTGTCTTTAAAACAGAAAAAGGGCCGTCAAACCCAACAGAAGAAGTATTGCGTGTAGAGAATCTCGTCGTGGAAGACAATCGTGGCGTTAAAGTCGTAAAAAACCTTAATTTGTCTGTTCGTAGAGGTGAAATCGTTGGAATCGCTGGTATTGATGGCAATGGGCAATCAGAATTAATCGAAGCGATTACAGGCTTACGGAAAGCAAAGGGCGGAAAAATTACACTGAACAACCAAAACGTGACAAATAAAAAACCACGTAAAATTACAGAGACGGGACTGGGCCATATTCCACAAGACCGTCATAAACATGGGTTAGTGTTGGATTATACCGTTGGCTACAATGCTGTATTACAAACATATTATCAGCGCCCAATTTCAAAAGTAGGCATTATTAATGATAAAGAGATTTCGAAAAAAGCGAAACAAATTATTGAAGATTATGATGTTCGTTCAGCAGCTGGCGAACAGTCGCTCGCTCGATCTTTATCAGGTGGGAACCAACAGAAACTTATTATCGGTCGTGAAGTAGAGCGTGATCCGGATTTATTAATTGCAGCATTGCCAACACGTGGATTAGACGTTGGTGCAATTGAGTTTATTCATCGTCGATTAATCGAACAACGTGATCGTGGAAAAGCGGTATTACTCATATCATTTGAATTGGATGAAGTAATGAACGTTTCCGATAAAATCGCGGTGATTTATGATGGAAGTATTATCGATGTTGTCAATCAACATGAAACGAACGAGCAAGAACTAGGGTTATTAATGGCCGGTCATTCAAAAGAGGAAGTAGCGAAAGAAGTAGGGGAAGAAGGTGACAGTAGCCATGTCAAATAGAATGATGAAAATACTCGTACCCGTAATTTCAATCATTTTAGGATTGCTTGTTGGAGCGATTGTGATGGTTTTAAGTGGGTATGATCCAATAAAAGCATATATTGCATTATGGGATGGGATTTTTGGTAGTCCATATGAAATGGGTGAAACAGTACGACAAATTAGCCCATACTTATTAGCCGGGCTAGCAGTCGCTTTTGCATTCCGTACGGGATTATTCAATATCGGAGTAGAAGGACAGTTAATCGTTGGTTGGTTTGCAGCGGCATATGTAGGAATGGCATTTGAATTACCTAAAGTGATTCATTTACCATTAACATTACTCGCGGCAGCAGCAGCTGGTGCGCTGTGGGGATTATTACCCGGACTATTAAAAGCAACGTTACGTGTCCATGAAGTCATCGTGACGATTATGATGAACTATATTGCCTTATATGTTGTCAATGCATTGATTGATAAAGTATCGGGTGGAAGTTATAAAACAGAACGCATTCAAGAATCGGCTTCTTTACGTTCTAATTTCTTATCTGAGTTAACAGATTTCTCAACCTTACACTACGGAATTATCATTGCCTTATTCATGGTGATTGTCATGTGGTTCTTATTAGAGAAAACAAAAACTGGTTATGAACTAAAAGCAGTTGGATTTAACGACCATGCATCTCAGTATGCAGGGATGAGTGTGAAGAAAAATATTATTTTATCAATGGTGATTTCAGGTGCTTTCGCTGGCCTTGCAGGTGCGATGGAAGCAATTGGAACATTTGGATATATTTCGAAGATGAACGGTTTTACAGGGATGGGCTTTGATGGAATTGCGGTTGCGCTATTAGGAGCGAATACTCCATTAGGCGTTGTCTTTGGCGCAACATTATTTGGTTCATTAAAATATGGTTCAAATAATATGCCAAACGTGGCAGGTGTTCCTGTTGAAATTGTATCGATTGTGATTGCATTAATCATTTTCTTCGTCGCATCAGGATATATGATTCAACTAATTTTAAAACGTATCGGTAGCAAAAAGGAGGCGAAGTAAAATGAGTTTTCTTGAAATATTATACTTCATTATTCCTGTTACAATTGCTTATGCAGCGCCATTAATTTTTACGGCAATCGGGGGCGTATTCTCTGAACGTTCAGGTGTTGTCAACATCGGGCTAGAGGGCTTGATGATTATGGGTGCGTTTATTGGGATTTTATTTACATTGTTATATGGTGATACATTTGGAAATTGGACACCTTGGATTGCGATTGCAGTCGCAATGATTGTGTCAGCATTGTTCTCAATTTTACATGCAGTCGCATCGATTACCTTCCGTGCGGACCAAGTTGTATCAGGTGTTGCCATCAATATGCTAGGGATTGCGATTGCATTATTCTCTGTCAAAATGATTTTCAATAAAGGTCAGACAGATTTAATTCAACAAAAGATTCCACGTTTTAATATTCCACTGTTACAAGACATTCCTGT
Source organism: Sporosarcina sp. (assembly GCA_035300865.1). Classification (GTDB taxonomy): domain Bacteria; phylum Bacillota; class Bacilli; order Bacillales_A; family Planococcaceae; genus Sporosarcina. The sequence continues at coordinate 49,922 of DATGUZ010000057.1, read as the reverse complement.
TATTGGACCGATGTTCTTTAAGTCTGTATACGGTTCGTCTATTTTAGCAATTGCGGTTGCAATTGGTGCGTGGTTTATTATTTATAAAACGCCATTTGGACTTCGTTTACGTGCAGTTGGTGAACATCCAATGGCAGCAGATACAATGGGTGTAAATGTTACGCGTATGCGCTATATTGCGGTTATTATTTCAGGTGCTTTAGCTGGAATCGGTGGTGCTGTATATGCAATTACGACAACAAATGATTTCGGTCATGCAACGATTAACGGTCAAGGGTTTATGGCGTTAGCAGCAATGATTTTTGGTAAATGGCATCCGATTGGTGCGATGGGCGCAGCGTTATTCTTCGGTTTTGCACAAGCACTTGCGATTAGTGCGTCGAAAATACCATACTTACAAGACGTTCCAACTGTTTTCTTACACATTCTGCCATACGTCTTAACGATTATTGCATTAGCAGGCTTTATCGGACGTGCGAATGCACCGAAAGCAAACGGAAAACCATATATTAAAGGACAGCGCTAATAACGTGTCTTACGACAAAACTACGCTTCAATTGTTGGAGTGTAGTTTTGTTGTCTAAACGGTTGATCGTGAAAGTCATATTATAATTGCTTCAAGTTGCTAGATATAGAACTTTAGATGTTATTGAGGAAAGGCGTAATGCTGTTTGAATTCAACGAAGAAGAGCATGTTATTTTTATACGATACATACCATTTCTAAATTGCGTCATACTATTTCTGAAAAATAGCTAGAATTCTATCATTTAAATGTTTAATTATAAAGAATAAAATGATATAGTATGTAACAAAGAGATATTCCGTGTAGAAGGTGGTATTCATGAATGGAACATGATGACTATGACAATTCAGTTCAGCAGATGATTGAGCAAATGAAACAAACTATTCAAAATGGTGCGTATGGGGATGAAGGAAAATTACCGTCAGATGTTCAATTAGCGAAACAGTTTGATGTTACGTTATTAATTGTTCGGGACAGTTTACGCGTGTTAACACGTGAGAAATGGATTGTTGAAAAGCATGGAGCTGGGTACTTTGTGAATCCGAAACCACTATTTACAGCAGGGATTGAAGAACTATCTAGTGTGTCAGATATGATTCGAAAGGCAGGAATGGAGCCAGGGACGATTTTCATTGACTTAAGTGAAGTTGATCCATCTACACATCCATTTGAGCAATATCGTCAAAAGACCGACCAACGATTATTTGTATTGAAACGTTTGCGGATTGCGAATGATCAACCTGTTGTATTTTGTATAGATTATGTGTTTATTGATGAGTTGTCGATTCAATCAGATGAATTATTTCATACGTCGATTTTTGATGTCATTGAACGGTCAGGGAATGTGGTTATTGAACAAGCTATAGCACAAATTGAACCAATTGCTTATGACGAAGAAGCCTCTACCTACTTGCGTTGTGGGATAGACATACCGTTATTAGCCCTTTCCCAAGAACATTATAGTGAAGATGGAGAAATGGTATTATACTCTGAAAATTATTTTAGGGCAGATAAATTTCGCTTTCATGTCGTTCGAAAGCGTGTTTAACATGCTGAATATGTATAATTGCATAGAAAAAACACATAGTAAAAAGGATTCGATGAACCAATAATCGAATCCTTTTTTCAATACCTACATAAAATTGAAAAAAGTTGTCGAAAAATTGAACTATGAGTAGAGCATTGTGCAAAATTATTGTAGACTAAGGGATAGACCGTTGTTATCGGAAGATTGTAGGGGAATAGACAAGAGATAAGCCTAATATGTTAGCAATTTTGATGTCAAAAGACCTTTTTGACTGAAATAGCCTGAACAATATGACAGTAATGCCCCTTTTAATTGGATGAAGTAACAAAGAACGAAGACATAAATTGGTGATCGGGCTGTACAGTAGCCGATCCATGAAAATAGAGGTGCTAAGATTGTTTACGAAAACAAAGTTACAACGTGGAATTACATTATATACACGTCAGTCAGAACAATTTAAAACTGTAAACGTATCAATTAAATGGAAAACAGCATTGACGAATGAAAAAGCAGCAAATCGTTCTGTATTGGCAAATGTCCTAGAAGATTCGAATGGACAATATCGAACACAAAATGCGCTTAGAAGAAAATTGGATGATTTGTATGGTACGGTTTTATACACAGATGTAGCCAAGCGTGGTGGGCAACATATTTTAACGTTGAATGTCGATTGTGTTAATGATGAGTATTTACAAGACGATGATGTATTAGAACAAGCATTAGCATTAATGAAAACAGTCATTTTTGAGCCGAATTTTATAGATGGAACATTCGATGGAAAAATTGTTGCGCGTGAAAAACGTGCTGTTACGGAACGAATTCGTTCTCAATTTGATAATAAAACGAGTTATGCACAAAAACGAATGTTAGAAAATGCTTATCCAAATACACCGATGTCAACGAGTGCGAATGGATCTGAAGAGGCAGTCGATACGGTTACCGTTGATAGTTTAATGGCTGCTTATCATTCGCTTATGACTGAAGATACGATCGACCTATACGTTGTTGGGGATATTGACGAAGCAAAAATCATTGCACAACTAACTGCATTATTACCATTTGAGGCACGTGAACCTGAGAAATATATACCTGTGCATGTAACACCAATTGCGCAAGAAGATGGTCAAGTGAAAGATGTACGTGAACAATTAGAAATGAAACAAGGAAAACTTCATCTATCATTTTACACGCCGGTGAATTTTCAACACGAAGATTATTTCGCAATGCAACTCGTAAATGGAATATTTGGTGGGTTTGCGCATAGTAAATTGTTTATGAATGTGCGTGAAAAAGAAAGCATGGCGTATTATGCATCGAGCTCGTATTCATCGCATTATGGATTACTGTATGTCATGTCAGGGATTGATGCGAAACTAGCGGATAAAGCTGTCGTTTTAATTCAAGAACAAGTGGAAGCAATGCAAAACGGTGATATTTCACAATTAGAAATGGATCAAACGATTGCGTTATTAAAAAATAGCATTCGTAGTGCGTTTGATTCAGCGAGAGGTCAAATTGAAGTGTTTGATCAATATAAAACATTAGATGAACAATTTACGCCAGATGTATTAATTCGTAAATGGGAAGCCGTGACGAAAGAAGATTTACAACGGCTTGCGAAACAATTACAACTTCAAATTGTATATTTGTTGTCTGGAAAGGAGGATGCTTCAGATGAATAAAATCCATTTTGAAAACTTACAAGAGACGCTTTACAATGAAAAATTGGATAACGGATTAGATGTGTATATTTTACCGAAAAAAGGGTTCTCGAAAACATTTGTGACGTTTACGACGAAGTATGGATCCATCGACCGAACGTTTAAGCCTTATGGGCAAGATGAATTCGTAACCGTTCCAGATGGAATTGCACATTTTTTAGAACATAAAATGTTTGAAAAAGAAGATGGGGATGTATTTCAAAAGTTTAGTGCACTTGGTGGATCGGCCAATGCTTTTACATCATTTACTCGAACAGCATATTTATTTTCGGCGACAGAAAATGTGTATGAAAATACAGAAGAACTGATTAATTTTGTACAAGCACCATACTTCACAGAAGAAACGGTAGAAAAAGAAAAAGGCATTATTGCACAAGAGATTACAATGTATGATGATATGCCTGATTGGCGTTTATACTTTGGAACGATTGAAAATTTACATCATGAACATCCTGTAAAAATTGATATTGCAGGAACAGTTGAGTCCATCGATCATATTACGGCAGATCATTTATATGAATGTTATGAAACGTTTTATCATCCGTCAAATATGGTATTATTTGTAGTAGGAGCTGTACAGCCAGAAGAAATGATGGCGTTTATTAAAAATAATCAACAAAAGAAAACATTTAATGCACCAGCTGACATCGTTCGCACATTTCCGGATGAGCCAAACCATGCTGCTGTACCAGCACGTACGATTCAAATGGATGTAAAAAAACCAAAATTTGCATTTGGTATGAAGTGTTCAAATGTCAAGGTAGCTGGCAAAGAGATGTTGACGCAGGAGTTGGCGATTGAATTATTGTTAGATTGCTTATTTGGTCGTACGTCTTCATTTTATAAAGAAGCTTATGAATCGAATTTAATCGATGAATCATTTGGCTATAGTTATTCACAGGAATACGGTTTTGGGTTTGTTATGATTGGTGCAGATACAGAACAACCGGCATTATTAGAACAAAAAATTCGAGAGACAATTGAAGCTGAAACACAACATTGGACGTTTGGAGAAGAAGACTTAGATCGTATTCGTAAGCGTAAAATTGGAATGTTTATGCGTTCATTAAATTCCATTGAGTTTATTGCCAATCAATTTACCCGTTATCGTTTCAATGAAATGGATTTATTTGATATTGTACCAACATTGGAAAGTATACGCATTGAGCATTTGCAAGAGGTGTTTCAAACATTGAATGATGAGGCAGGCTTCACAACATTCACCATCTTGCCGAAAGAAGAAACGGAGCAGTAATTGTAATGAAAAGAGCACTTGTACTAGGAGCAACTGGTGGAATCGGTCAGTCGATTAGCCATCAGCTTGCTCGTGATGGTTGGTCATTGTACTTGCATTATAACCAACAACAAGCCACTGCCCATACGTTACGCGATGAATTAAAAAAATTGTACCCAACATTGTCGATTGATTGTGTTGGTGCAAACTTTTTAGAAGACGATGCGGCAGATAAACTGGCGAAGAAAATTGAAGATGTGCAGGCAATTGTCGTATCTAATGGCCAATCGATGACGAAATTATTAACAGAAACGACGACAGTTGATATGGATGCGTTATGGAAAGTACATGTTCGACATCCAGCACGACTTATTAGTTTATTGTCAAATACATTACGACAACATGACATTTCCTATATTGTGTTTATCGGCTCTATTTGGGGGAATACAGGAGCAGCAGGGGAAGTGATGTATTCTGCGGTGAAAGGTGCACAACACGCATTCGTTAAAGCCTACGCAAAAGAAGCATCGTATGCTGGCGTTCGAGTGAATGCAATTGCACCTGGATGGATTGAAACAAAGATGAACGACACGTTTTCAGAAGAAGATAAGCAGTTTGTTTTACAAGAAATTCCGCTTTTACGCACAGGTTATCCTGAGGAAATCGCCAATCTCGTTTCATTTTTAACGAGTGGAAAAGCCGATTATATGACAGGAGATATTTTAAAAGTAAATGGCGGTTGGTATATTTAGTTCTAATTATGACGAAAATTGTATATAATAAGGGATTAAGTGAAACGTTTTGTAATTTGAAACGTCTAACTTAGTATGGGAGAGGATGAATGGAATGGGCAATTGGTACCTAGAGTATGAAATTCATGTCAATCGACCAGGATTACTTGGTGACATCGCATCATTACTTGGGATGTTACGTGTAAATATTACAATGATCAACAGTGTAGATGGAGATCAACAAGAACGTACAGATGGAGGCACTCGTCGCGGCCTGTTGTTAAAGGCAGAAGAGGATGCTCAAATTGCGCGTTTTGAACAAATTGCTTCAACAATGGATACGATTGAGATTATTAAACTACGAGAGCCGAAATTAAGTGATATTTTATCCGTTCGACACGGTCGCTACCTAATGAAAGATGAAGGCAATCGAAAAACATTCCGTTTCGTCCGAAGCGAACTTGGTATTTTAGTAGATTTTATGGCAGAATTATTTAAAGAAGAAGGGCATAAATTGATTGGTGTGCGAGGGATGCCACGTGTAGGTAAGACAGAGGCAGTCGTAGCAGCAAGTGTTTGTGCCAATAAAAAATGGATCTTTTTATCATCAACAATGATTAAACAAACGATACGAAAAACATTAGCTGGAGATGAATTTTCATCGAATAATATCTTTATTTTGGACGGTATTGTTTCACGAAAAGAGTCGGATGAAAGACATATGCAACTCGTTCGTGAAATGATGAATATGCCAACGATTAAAGTGGTAGAACATCCAGATATTTTCGTGCGTCATTCAGAATATACGATGGATGATTTTGATTATATCATTGAGCTAAGAACAGAAGATGATCAAGAGATTACATACGAAATGATGGAGAAAAACCACATGATGTCCGGTCAAGGATTAATGGGGGGATTCGACAATTTTACCCTTTGATAGGTAGGTGTTTTTAGTGACAGGACTTGGTGAGCGCCTAAAAGAGGCCAGAAATGCCAAAGGATACACATTAGATGATTTACAAGAAATAACAAAAATACAAAAACGGTATTTATCAGCCATTGAGCATGAAGATTACAAGACAATGCCAGGATCATTTTATGTCCGAGCGTTTATTAAGCAGTATGCAGAAGCGGTCGATTTAGATGCGAATGAAATGCTAAGCTTATACCGCAATGATGCTGATGCTGTAAAAGAGGAAGAGGAGGAACGTCCAGTTGTGACACCCCCTCCAAATTTATCGCGTAGTTCAGCACGTCGTTCACATCAATTCAACGAAGTGATGCCGAAAGTCATTGTTGCATTGTTTATTATCGTCATTTTATTAGTCGTTGCATTTTTATGGAAACATAATGCGTCGAAACCAACAGACATTCCAGGTGGAACGGATAATCCAGTTCAAGTCGAGGATCAATCGAAAGACACTAGTAAGAAGGACACTGAGAAAAAAGACGACTCTAAAAAAGACGAAAAAGATGATGAAAAAGCAAGCGATGACAAAGAAAAAGAAGAAAAGGCTGATGAACAAAAAATCGAATTCGCTTCCTCAAGTGGAGAGAATATGTATTACACTTTAACAGGAGCGGATACATTTAACGTTGAAGTACGGACATCAGGTCCTTCTTGGATTGGGATCACGGATGAAAACGGTCAAGAGCTTACGCCTGAAGCACGAACGATGGACGAAGGTGAGAAAGTCGAAGTCGATGCTACGGATAAAAAGCAAATTCGTGTCCGTGTAGGACGTACTGGCGAAACAGAGATTTTCATTAATGGTGAAAAACTAACATTCGAGTCAGACTTAATTACACAAAACATTTATATTGAACTAGAAAAATAATACCGAGACTGCATACATGAGAAAGTAGGAGGCTAGCGAATCATCAACAAAGTGTTTAACACTTTACATGGTGCTAGCCTCTTCTCATTGTTTTCTTCGTATATGGTACATACTTATGTAAGATGGATTTATACACGACACGATAGACGTTTAATAATCCGTATATTGAATAGAATAGGAAGAGGTGTTTTATTTGAATTTGCCAAATAAAATAACAGTATCAAGAATTTGTTTAATCCCCATTTTTATGGTGTTTATGTTAGTTGATTTTAATTTAGGAAACGTACAAACATTAGGAACGACATTATCAGTTGAACATTTAATTGGTGGTATAATCTTTATCATTGCATCGATTACTGATGGCATCGATGGATACATTGCGCGTAAGCATCAGTTAGTAACTGATATGGGGAAATTTTTGGACCCATTAGCAGACAAATTATTAGTGTCATCTGCATTTATTATTTTAGTGGAGTTAGGTGCAGCCCCATCTTGGATTGTCATTGTAATCATTAGCCGTGAGTTTGCGGTAACTGGATTACGTCTTATTCTAGCAGGGGGCGGCGAAGTGGTTGCAGCAAATCAATTAGGTAAAATTAAAACGGTCGCTCAAATTTTAGCGATTGTATTCTTATTATTAAATGAGCCGATTTTTGGTGCGATGAATCTTCCATTTGGTATGATCATGTTATATATTGCATTGATCTTTACAGTGTGGTCGGGTGTGGATTATTTCTATAAAAACCGCCATGTTTTACTGAATTCGATGTAAAGAGAGGCGAAACAAATGAAAGTTGAAATTATTGCGGTAGGCTCAGAGATTTTACTTGGACAAATTACAAATACAAACGCTACGTTTATTTCACAGCAATTGGCGCAAATCGGTGCGAATGTGTATTATCATACCGTCGTTGGTGATAATCCAAATCGTTTAAAAGACGCCATTGAAATCGCGGAAAAGCGGGCGGATGTAGTGTTATTAACAGGTGGCCTAGGCCCGACGAAAGATGATATGACAAAAGAAACCATTGCAGCGCATTTAGGATTAACGTTAACAATGAATGAAGAAGCGTTGCAATCGATTGAAGCCTATTTTAAACGTGCAAAACGTACGATGACGGATAATAATAAAAAGCAAGCACTCGTTTTTGAAGGAAGTACAGTGCTACCAAATCGCACGGGGATGGCACCAGGTATGGCGGTAGAAGTAAATGAGGTTCATTATGTACTATTACCGGGGCCACCCCATGAGATGCAACCGATGCTTGTTGATGAAGCGATCCCTTATCTACATGCCAAAAGCGGTGTCGATGAAATTATTACATCGAAAGTACTGAAGTTTTATGGTGTTGGTGAGGCTGAATTAGAACACTTAGTTCAACCGATTTTAGCCCGTCAATCAAATCCAACGATTGCGCCACTGGCAACTGCTGACGGTGTAACATTACGCATTACAGCTAAAGCTGAAACGATTGAAAAAGCGAATATGCTGATTCATCCGGTTGAAGCAGAAATACGTGAAGTGGTTGGTGAATTTATTTATGGCACAGACCATGATACATTATCATCTAAAGCATTAGCTTTGTTAAAAGAACAGCATGCGACAATTGCAGCTGCGGAAAGTTTAACTGCTGGCATGTTCATGGCGGAATTAGGACGAGAACCAGGCGTCAGTGCTGCGCTTCTCGGCGGCGTAGTTGTTTACAATGAGCGGGCGAAAATCGAACAATTAGGTGTAAGCGAACAATTACTGCAAACGTACGGCATTGTTAGCAGTGAATGTGCAGCTTCGTTAGCGGTAAAAGTACGTGAGAAATTTAACTCGACTTACGGGATTGGAATTACGGGAGCAGCTGGCCCGACACCTCATGATGGGCAAAAAGCAGGGACTGTTTGGATTGGCATTGCAAAAGAAGAAGAAGTGCCGATGACTTATCAATTACAATTGTCAGGTGCACGTAATACGAATCGTGATCGATCTGTGAAATTTGCGTTATATTATTTAATTCAACAGTTAGCGCAACAGAATGAAAAAGGTAGCGAATAAGCTACCTTTTTCATTTGTCCGTGTTATAGGTATATTGGATAGAACGCTATTTGAAAAATAGAATAGTGATGCAATCATCGGTTGAAAATATACATTTGAGCGGTTGCTGAAATCGGTCAAACGATTAAAATAAGTGGAAAATAAAAGCGAAATGTAGTTTTGTACCTAAAATCCGCGTTTTTACGGTCTGAAAATGCGGTAAAATCAAGATTTGAAAAACAGATTCGAATAAGTGTTCTCATTTTTGTTGTGTATTTATTTGAAAAGAAGTATAATGAATATATCATGTAAATAGAGTTTTTTAGGGAGGAATTATTTTGAGCGATCGTAAAGCAGCTTTAGAAAAAGCGTTAAAAGATATTGAAAAACAATTTGGTAAAGGGTCAGTGATGAAATTAGGTGAACAATCGGATCGACAAATTTCAACTGTATCGAGTGGTTCATTAAGTTTAGATATTGCATTAGGAGTAGGTGGATATCCGCGTGGGCGTATTGTAGAAATTTACGGTCCAGAAAGTTCTGGTAAAACAACAGTTGCTTTACACGCAATTGCAGCGGTTCAAGCAGAGGGTGGACAAGCAGCGTTTATCGATGCGGAGCACGCATTAGATCCAGCGTACGCACGTAAATTAGGCGTTAACATTGATGAATTATTATTATCGCAACCAGATACGGGAGAGCAAGCGCTAGAAATTTGTGAAGCACTTGTCCGTAGTGGTGCAATTGATATTATCGTTGTTGACTCTGTTGCTGCGCTTGTACCAAAAGCAGAGATTGAAGGCGAAATGGGTGATTCGCATGTCGGATTACAAGCACGTCTAATGTCTCAAGCATTACGTAAATTATCAGGTGCGATTAATAAGTCAAAAACAAATGCAATTTTCATTAACCAAATCCGTGAAAAAGTTGGCGTAATGTTCGGTAGCCCTGAAGTAACACCAGGTGGTCGTGCACTGAAGTTTTATTCATCGATTCGTATCGATGTTCGTCGCGGTGAGGCGATTAAACAAGGAACAGATATTGTTGGAAATAAAACACGAATTAAAGTTGTGAAAAACAAAGTGGCACCACCATTCCGTACAGCAGAAGTAGATATTATGTATGGCGAAGGAATTTCACAAGTTGGTGAAATTGTTGATTTAGGGGTTGAAAAAGAAGTCGTGCAAAAAAGTGGCGCGTGGTATTCATACGAAGGAGAGCGTCTAGGTCAAGGTCGTGAAAATGCAAAACAATTTTTACTTGAAAACCCAGATCTTCGTAAAGAAATTGATGAGAAAATCCGTACCGCTTACGGTTTAGAAGGTGCAATCGTTGAGGGGCATGATGTAGATGATCCAAAAGAAGAAGCAGCATTGGAATCATTATTAGAAGATTAAATAGTAGATTGCTAATTTCCAAAAGTAGTAGTGCAGACAAAGGTTTGTACTACTACTTTTTTGAATCAAACATTCATAGAAACTCGTTGTTGTCAATCCTTGACATGTCATTTTTACAAAGATACAATTAAATATGTATATTTGTATACTATGTGAACAATTTTATGGCAGTATATTGTAAATGAATGTATTAGCCGACTGAAAATGAAAAGAAAGCAATAGGAGGTGACTAGGATGGAAGCAATGTACATCATCTCCGCTTTGCTAGGTTTCATCGTCGGTGCCGTTGTACTCTATTTTGTTAATCGAAAAGTGAACGAATCGAAACTGACAGGTGCCACACATACCGCTGAAGCAATTGTTGAAGAAGGAAAACGCGAAGCGGAGTCATTGAAAAAAGAGGCATTATTGGAAGCAAAAGATGAAACTCACCAATTGAGACTTGAAGCGGAAGCTGAAATCCGCGAAAGAAGGTCGGAATTACAAAAACAAGAAAACCGACATTTGCAACGAGAGGAAAATCTCGATCGCAAAGAAGATACGCTAAACAAACGTGAAACGACGTTAGAACGTAAAGAAGAAGCGTATATTGGAAGACAACAGCATATTGAACGAATGGAACGCGAGGCGGAAGAGCTCGTTAACGTCCAAAAGACGGAACTTGAAAGAGTTTCTTCATTAACGAGAGAAGAAGCGAAACAAATCATTCTTGAAGAAGTTGAACAAGAATTAGCTACAGATATTGCCGTCATGACGAAAGAGTCAGAGTTGCAAGCGAAAGAAGAAGCGGATAAAAAAGCAAGAGAAATTTTATCAATCGCGATGCAACGATTCGCAGCGGACCATGTTGCTGAAACTACCGTATCGGTTGTAAACTTACCAAATGATGAAATGAAAGGCCGTATTATCGGTCGAGAAGGACGTAATATCCGTACACTTGAAACATTAACGGGCATCGATTTAATTATCGATGATACACCTGAAGCAGTCGTACTATCAGGCTTTGATCCTGTCAGACGTGAAACAGCGCGTTTAGCACTAGAGAAGTTAGTGCAAGATGGCCGTATTCACCCGGCAAGAATTGAAGAAATGGTCGACAAGTCAAGAAGAGAAGTGGACGAGCTTATTCGGGAAACTGGAGAGCAAACGACGTTCGATATTGGGGTTCATAACTTACACCCTGACCTCATTAAAATACTTGGTAGATTGCGCTTCCGTACGAGTTATGGACAAAACGTCTTAAAACACTCGAAAGAAGTAGCATATTTAACAGGTCTTTTAGCAGCAGAGTTAGGGGAAGACGTTACATTAGCAAGACGTGCAGGATTACTACATGACATTGGAAAAGCCATTGACCATGAAGTTGAAGGAAGTCACGTTGAAATCGGTGTAGAACTTGCAACGAAGTATAAAGAACACCCAGTCGTCATTAACAGTATTGCATCGCATCACGGTGATACAGAAGCGACATCGGTTATTGCAGTATTAGTCGCAGCAGCAGATGCCTTATCAGCTGCAAGACCAGGTGCTCGAAGCGAAACATTAGAAAACTATATTCGCCGTCTACAAAAACTGGAAGAAATTTCAGAGTCGTATGAAGGCGTTGAAAAGTCTTACGCGATTCAAGCTGGTCGCGAAGTACGTATTATTGTACATCCAGACCAAATTGATGATATTACAGCACATCGTCTGGCGCGCGATATTCGAAAACGAATTGAAGAAGAGTTAGATTATCCAGGTCATATTAAAGTAACGGTCATCCGTGAAACAAGGGCCGTTGATTACGCAAAATAATAAACTGTCCAGAAAGTCCATGAAAATGGACTTTCTGCGACAGTTTTTTTGTAGTTTGAATATATAGGTTAGATGTTGCATGCAATTCAGCATAAAAAAGGTTCTATTTGTTAATTGAAATGAAGCGCATTATGCTTGACTAGAAAAAAGGTGACGCATTGATTACATCATCTTAACATTTAACATTGAACCTAAAAAATCGTTTCGAATCGAAATCATTCAAATAAAATGTACGCCAAATAAGCAGTAAAATATCCCTGCATCTTTTGAGAGGGAAAATATAGTTGATCAAAATAGTAGAAAGATTGTTCAATAGGAGTAGATGAATGGAACATAAGGAATTGATTCTTAATGAAAATAGACGTATGATGAGAAAAGGAATTCAATCGAAAGTGTAGAAAGAGGATTTAACATGAAAATTGTATTTATTGGAGATATTGTAGGCTCACCGGGAAGAGAAGCGGTAGAACGTTATTTACCACGTTTAAAAAGAAAATATGAGCCAAATGTGATCATTGCAAATGGAGAAAATGCTGCGTCAGGACGTGGGATTACAAAACGCATTTTTGATGATTTATTAAGAAGTGGTGTTGATGTTGTAACGATGGGTAACCATACGTGGGATCAAAAAGAAATTTTTGATTTTATCGATGAAACGGATTACTTAATTCGTCCAGCAAATTTCTCAGAGGAAGCGCCTGGTAAAGGAATGACGACAATTGAGAAGAATGGTGTTCCGATTACAGTGATTAATTTACACGGACGTACATTTTTACCACCACATGAAGATCCGTTTGCGGCAGCTACACAATTGGTAGAGGAAGCGAAAGAGATTTCTCCTATTGTGTTTGTTGATTTCCATGCGGAAGCGACGAGTGAGAAAATTGCGATGGGATGGCATTTAAATGGTCTTGCATCAGTTGTTGTTGGCACACATACACATGTCCAAACAGCAGATAATCGCATTTTACCAGATGGTACGGCTTATATGACGGATGTTGGAATGACAGGACCTTATGATGAGATATTAGGGATGAAAAAAGAAGATGTCATTTATCGTTTTAAAACGAATTTACCAACGCGTTTCCAGGTTCCGAAAAAAGGACGCGCGCAATTGAATGGTGTTTATATAGAAGTGGATGACCAAACGGGGAAAGCGACACATATTGAACGGATTATGATTAACGAAGACCATCCTTTTGAAATGTAAGGAAGTCTATTTTCACAACGCTCTTCATACAGTGTAGTATGGACGCAATCATTCCATAGTTTACAATGAGGAGGAAAGTTGTTGAATCCATTAAAAGTATCATCGGGTTCAAACCCTAATTCAGTTGCAGGCGCGCTCGTTTCTGTTATTCGCGAACAAGGGTATGCAGAAATTCAAGCGGTCGGGGCAGGTGCGTTAAATCAGGCAGTAAAAGCGATCGCTATCGCAAGAGGTTTTGTTGCGCCGAGCGGTTCGGATTTAACATGTGCACCTGCGTTTACGGATATAAAAATTAATGGTGAAGGACGTACAGCGTTAAAGTTGCTTGTCAAAAAGCAAGGAAAAGTAAGTTGAAACGAGCAAGATGATTGATTCACTTTTGTATGAAAACTACGAAGGGATTCTTCGTAGTTTTTTTCATGGTGTTATAAAAAAGTGAAGAATGTGTGACAAAGCACGCACAAAGCACTTACATCTTTTACAGTTACACAATCTTTCAGTATAATGGACAATAAGTACGGACAAATTCCCGAAAGGTTGTAGGAAAGGGGAAACGAATATGAATGAAGAACAAAGATTAAGTACTGGTGAAGTAAAACCAGACATTGCCAATAAAAAAGAAGAGAAAGACTATAGTCAGTATTTCCAATCTGTTTATACACCGCCAAACTTGAAAGCAGCAAGACGTCGCGGTAGAGAAGAAGTCGCTTATTTTGATGATTTCACAATTGATGAGCGCTTTAAAGAAATGGGAAACGGACGTAAATTTTACATTCGTACATATGGCTGTCAAATGAACGAGCATGATACGGAAGTAATGGCAGGGATTTTTACAGCACTTGGCTATGAACCCACAACGACAGTCGAAAATGCGGATGTGATTTTATTAAATACATGTGCAATTCGTGAAAATGCGGAAAATAAAGTATTTGGGGAACTTGGGCATTTAAAGGCGTTAAAACGTGAAAATCCAGATATTTTAATCGGTGTTTGTGGTTGTATGTCGCAAGAAGAGTCAGTTGTGAACAAAATTTTAGCGAAATATCAGCAAGTCGATATGATTTTCGGCACGCATAATATTCATCGCCTACCAAATATTTTACATGATGCGTATATGTCAAAAGAAAAAGTTGTAGAAGTGTGGTCTAAAGAAGGCGATATTATTGAAAATCTTCCAAAAGTACGCCATGGAAATATTAAAGCATGGGTGAATATTATGTACGGATGCGATAAGTTCTGTACGTATTGTATTGTTCCATATACACGTGGAAAAGAACGTAGTCGTCGTCCAGAAGATATTATTCAAGAAGTGCGTCATTTAGCAGCAAATGGTTATCAGGAGATTACACTACTTGGCCAAAATGTAAACGCATATGGAAAAGATTTTGAAGATGTAACTTATCGCTTAGCAGATTTAATGGATGATTTACGCAAAATTGATATGCCACGTGTACGTTTTACAACAAGCCATCCATGGGATTTTGAAGATGAATTAATTGAAGTGCTTGCCAAAGGCGGCAACCTTGTTGAACATATTCATTTACCAGTACAATCGGGTTCATCTGCGATTATGAAAATCATGGGTAGAACCTATACGCGCGAAAGTTATATCGAACTTGTTCAAAAAATTCGTGCGGCAATGCCACATGTTGCATTAACGACAGATATTATTGTTGGCTTCCCGAATGAGACGGACGAGCAATTCGAAGAAACTTTATCTTTATACGAAGAATTGAAATTTGAAATGGCGTATACGTATATTTATTCGCCACGTGAAGGTACGCCAGCAGCACGTATGGAAGACAATATTTCAATGGAAGTGAAGAAAGAACGTTTACAACGTCTCAATGAAGTTGTGAAAAAATACGCTGCAAAAGCCATGGCAAAATACGATGGTGAAATCGTTGAAGTGCTTGTTGAAGGTGAAAGTAAGAAAAACGATGAAGTACTATCAGGTTACACACGCAAAAATAAATTAGTGAACTTTAAAGGCTCGAAAGACTTAGTCGGAAAACTAGTAAATGTTAAGGTAACAGATGCGAAAACTTGGTCATTAGACGGAGAATTTGTTGAAGTTGTCACGAAAGAAGAGGTCGTAAATTAAATGGAAAAAAAGTATACTAAAGATGAGATTGTTGAAAAAGCAAGAGAAATTGCACATATGATTGCGAATACAGAACAAGTTGATTTCTTTAAACGTGCTGAGGCACAAATTAACGATAATCAAAAAGTCCGTGAAAATATTGCAAGTTTAAAATCTTTACAGAAGCAAGCTGTAAACTTCCAACAATATGGTAAAGAACGTGCGCTCAATATTATCGAAGAGAAAATCGCAAAAATCGAAGCAGATTTAGATGCTGTTCCAATTGTTCAGGAGTTTAAAGAATCACAAGTTGAAGTAAATGAATTATTGCAAATGGTTTCTGTTGCGATTTCAAACGGTGTAACGAATGAAATTATTGAGTCAACAGGTGGCGATTTACTACGCGGTGAAACAGGTTCATACGTAAAAAATACAACATATGATCATTTAGATGATACAGAAATTAAAGAAGAAGATTTAACATAAATCTAAAAAATCCGCGGGGAATACTCGCGGATTTTTTAGTTCTTTGTTAAATGACGTTGATGCAGAAATAACATCTTCCGTCATTTAATGATGGAAGGCAGACCTAAAATCAGTACAGCTGCTATCGGGTCTGCCTTTTTTTATGAGCATTTCTTAATATACCGCTACTTTCTGTTTCAGATATACGCATCTCCAGTGCAGGACGTAAGCAAAGTATAATGTACATCAGCAGTACACGAGATGACAAAATCCGACATTGAACATTTTTTTTGTGATGAATTCTATAGTGGACACATATATTGAAAGCAATACAAGTTTTTCATAGGAAATATTTTGCACAAACTCTTCACGTCTTAGGCTGTTGTCGCATATACTGAAATGAAGTGAATGAAGGAGGAAAAAAACTGAAGAACTTACGTCAAATTGTCACAAAGACTGTTGTTGCGAAAGGGAAAAAACGGACAGAAACAAAAGAGACGTTATGTCCCCCGAATAAGCCGTCGTCGATTCTCGGTTGCTGGGTCATCAATCATACGTATCAGGCGAGAAAAGTTGGTAAGTATGTAGAAGTAACCGGAAAATTTGATGTAAACGTTTGGTATTCTCATCATAACCATTCTAAAACATCGGTGTATACGGAATCAGTGCCGTATAAAGACCGTATTCGTTTACATTACCGTGATAAGCCGACATCAAAGCATGAAGAAGTCATTGTAAATATCATCCAAGAACCGAATTGCACAGAAGCGATTATTTCAAAATGTAAAGAGAAGTTTGTCATTTGCATTGAAAGAGAACTCATTGCAGAAGTGATTGGTGAAACGAAAGTTTGTATTTCCATTCATCCGACACATTTTGAGGAAGAGTGGGCATATGATGATGAATCTTCGTCCGTGCATCACCATGGGGATCACCATCACGGGAAACATGACCATGATACAGGACATCATCACGCTGGAAAGCATGATCATGACACGGGACATCACCATCATCATGGAGATCAGCATGGACACGGGCAGCATCATCCACCCCATCAAGAGCATCATGCGCATGACAAACCGCATCAGCATGGTCCACACCCACATAAATAATATGGACCAATTAGACCGGGGAAACCCGGTTTTTTTATTTGGCAAAATGGTATAGCAAGATGTTTGCTACTTCTTGTATAATAGGAAAGTCATCTTTACTTGGAAATGAATGTAAATAAATCTCTAAAAAGAATACATTATGGGAACTTTTTTAGGAATTTATTCGTATATAATGATGATCGTAAATTTCAATGTCATCAGCAGCGTAAATCGATGAAAGAAAAGAGAGGTGAAAAACGAGACGATTTAACACAATGTCAGATGTATTCATTGCATTCAAGATACAAAGGCTATTTTATACATAATTCATAGCAGAAGATGCATTTTTTTACGTGTCATGATATAAACTGAACGAAAGTTAAGAAAATCTTCATAATTCCCCTATCCTTTCATTAAGATTTATGCGCTAAAGTATAGTCAATATATGAGAAGGATGGATGTACAAAAAGGGGATATAAGAAAAATTATTGGGCATTTGAAAAACGGATATGCTACAAGGGGTGATAACATGTATAAAAGCTTTCAGAAGAAAGCTCAGCGTACGGTGAATCAACAGAATCAAAAAAGACATGCGCTTGCATCTATCAGTTTATTTGTGACGATAATTGTTTTATTTTTTTCAAATATACAACTGAGAAGAACATCGATTCATCAACCTATTGAATTGGTACGAGCACTTATATTGAATGATTTAGAAATATACTATATACAAAGAAGTACTGGTGGATTGGCTTATGTCATGATTGAAGATACGAAAGGTCCTTATACAGAAGAAGATCGACAATTAGATCCACTATGCTATATGGATGATGAAGATCTTAATCAAATTAAAAACGTTTTCCAAATGTATATATTGTCAGATGAAAAATTAACAAAAGCAGATTCTATGGCAATTCGAACGTTTTTTGGCAACTTTGTTGATCGTGCGGCAGATATGAACTACATCATCCGTGAATTCGTTGATGAACAATTATATGAGGATGCGAATGATGATCAACAAGTCGAAAAGTTTCAGAAAATGTTAGAATCAGTTGGGTCAATGTATAAAATTGATCCGATTCATGCAAATAAATGGTTATATTTGTCTCAAGCGTAAAGCGCATAGCAAAATATAAACGAAACTATATGAATTCATCTTGCTAGCGCAATGAAAAGTATGATGAATAATGAGGGAAGCAGAAAATGAGTAAATTAACGATATCTTTCATAATCCCCGCTTACAATGAAGGGGAAAATTTAATACGAATGGTGAAGGCCATTCATCAACAAATGACGCCATTGCTTTACCCATATGAAATGTTGTTCATTGATGATGGAAGTACGGATCACTCCGTACAAATATTAGAAGAGTTAGCAGCAGAACATACAACTGTGAAGTATGTAACGTTTACGAGAAATTTTGGAAAGGAAGCAGCGATTTTTGCTGGATTACAAAATGCGATAGGTGATGCCGTCATTTTAATGGATGCTGATTTACAACATCCGCCGACATTAATCGAAAAATTACTTGAAGGTTTTGAAGAAGGATATGATCAAGTTGTTGCAAAACGGGATCGAAAAGGCGATTCAGCATTTCGTACAATCTTGACGAAACTGTATTATCGTTTTGTGAATAATGCAATTGATGTTCAACTTTGTGATGGTGAGGGTGACTTTCGTTTGTTAAGTAGGAAAGCTGTCAATGCACTCCTTAAACTTAGTGAAGGAAATCGATTTTCTAAAGGTCTTTATTCGTGGATTGGATTAGATCGGAAAGTCATCACATATGAAAATCAAATACGTGAGAACGGGAAATCGAAATGGACATTTTCAAAACTGCTGAATTATGGCATTGATGGCATTATTTCCTTTAATAACAAACCTTTGCGTATATGTTTTCATACAGGCTTTCTCATTTTACTTTTATCACTTGTTTACATATCAATCACATTTATTCAAGTAATCAAACATGGGATTACCGTACCTGGCTACTTCACAACAATTTCGGCAATTCTCTTTATTGGCGGTGTCCAACTTGTTTGTCTCGGCATTATTGGTGAATATATTGGGCGAATTTATTATGAAACGAAAAGAAGACCACATTATTTAGTTAAACAAACAAATATTGAAATTGAAGAAGAAAAGAGCACGATACATGAAATGGTTTAAAGGTGAATTTTTGCGTTTTGTAATTGTTGGCGTGATCAACACAGGAACGTATTATGGTTTATATTTATTAGGTTTATATTGGTTGGAATGGCATTATATGATGGCGCATTTTTTTGGATTTATCTGTAGTTTAATCGGTTCTTTTTTCTTAAATACCTATTTTACATATAAGGTGAAACCGACATGGAAAAAGTTTTTTCAATTTCCATTAACGCAAGTAGCGAATACAGTGATTACAACGATTATTTTATTTGTACTTGTTGAATGGTTCCAGTTGAGTAGTGGACTTGCGCCAATCGTCGCTATGTTTTTCACCGTACCGATTACTTTTATTATGACAGGAAAGATTTTAAAAACATCATGAATAAATTAAAACAACTCATTTATAAAGAGCGCAATTGGCTTCTTATTTTATTACTTAGTATTAGTATTGCGATTGTAAGCCACACTTTTTTTATATTGGAATGGTTTGATGGGAAGTTTATGACAGGACCAGGTGATGGGCTATCTCAAATGCTGCCATTTAAACAGTTATTGTATGAACAATATACGACAGGAAACTTTTTCTATTCAGATCGTTTTGGGTTAGGAGGAGGGACGTATTCACAATTAAGTTATTATTTCTCGACTTCGCTCTTTTTTATTGGATCAGTCGCACTCACCTATATGCTAGAATTATGTGGTGTGATTGATCAACCGACAATTTTTTATTGGGCAAATACACTGATTCCAATTAGCATCATTCGAGTGACATTGATGATGTTCGTGACGACGAAATATTTTAAATATATGAAGATTGGTTCGGTACCTGCATTTGTTGGGGCTGTACTTTATAGTACGAGCGTCATTTATTTTCGACATGTTACATATTGGGAGTTTTTTGCTGATGCGATGCTTTGGTTGCCCATTCTATTGTATGGTGTTGAAAAAGTAATAAGAGAACAAAAAGCGGGTTGGTTTGTTGTCGCACTTGTTTTATGTTTATTTAATAATTTTTATTTTGCTTATATTAATATTCTTTTAGCATCGATGTATATCATTTGTCGTTGGTTCATCAAGTTAGACGAAGATGAAACGACAATTTTTGTTCAAATAAAACAATATATTGTAGGTGGGCTCATTGCATTTGGAATTAGTGCGGTTTCGTTTATTCCAGCAGTCTATGGTTATTTCCATAATCATCGAATTGCTTATGAAGCAGAAATCCCGTTATTATTGCCAACGGATAATCCATTTTTAGATGGGAGAATTATCGTTATTCCTGCTTTTGCAATGATCTGTTTATTAATACGTCCATTTTACCAAGAAAAGCGGTTTGCTTTTTACGCATATTTAATGTTGATTTCAATTGTTTTTCATATGAGTCCAATCGTAGGAAGTGCATTTAATGGATTTTCGGCACCGCAATACCGATGGGAATATTTTCTTGCTTTCGTGTTTGCAGGTGTGATTGCTGTTAGTTTAGAGCAAATGCATCGAATAACAAAAAAGCATCTCATCATTGCAATTTCAGGTCTTGTTTTATTGTATAGTGTCAGTTATGTCGTAGATCCAGTGCTATCCTTTACAAACTGGCAATCGGCTTATCTTGTGTATGTTACGATTGCGACAATTTTAATTGTCATTCGTTTGATGATGCCATTTGGCCGTCGAACTATGGCCATGCTCGTTGTGTTTCTAGTTATCAGTAGTCTGTTTACGAGTAATTTTTATCAATATGTAAAGCTTTCTCAAGAAGGTGATGTCCAGTCTTCAACAAAGGAATGGATGCATAGCGAAGCGTATTATAGTGACGATCAACGAGCATTATTACAACGCATTCAAGATGAGGAAGAAGATGAATTTTACCGAATTGATTGGATGACACCGTCAAGAAATAATACACCTATTGTGCAACAGTTTAATGGATTCAGTGTATATTCTAGTATTTTAAATCATCATCTACTTTATTTTTATTTATATGATGTAGAAATTGATACGGGGAAAGAAAGTGTAAGTCGGTATGGAACCGTAGGAAATCGTGCGAATTTAGCAAGTGTGTTAGCAGGCAAATACTATATTGCGAAAAAAGGAGATTTGAACGTCCCCTTTGGCTTCTACGAGAAATATACTGTGGGTGACTATACTGCTTATGAAAATGAATATGTATTGCCATTTGTAAGAACGACAAAACAAATTTATACAGAAGCACAATTGGCGAATGCATCACCGCTAGAACGTGAAAGAGCGATGATTGATGGAATTATTTTAAAAGCGTATGAAGGGAAAGTCGCAACAGTCCAACATGCACCTGATTTTATGAAAGATGTTACGATTCGAGAAAAAGGTGCAACATTTGAAAACAATCGCTTAACAGTGACGGAGAAATCAGGTGGAATCGATCTCGTATTGGATGAATCTTCTATGGCGGATACGGAAGATTATTATGTATCTTTTCAATTACAACGACTTGATCAAGATCGACAATTTACTTTACATGTGAATGAATACAAGACGTTACGGAAGAAAAATTCTTCGATTTATAAGACGGGAGTAGATAATCTAACGATACGTGTATCAGCAGCTCCTGAAATCTCCATCCGTTTACCAAAGGGAACGTATACATTAACAGACTTACAATTATTCGGTGAAAATTATGAGGTGCTGAAAAAGAATCATCAATCATCATCGGACATCTCGTATGAATGGGAGAAAAATAGATTGGAAGTTTCTTTTAATAATGTAGAACAAGCACAATTTATGCAGCTTCCAATTCCATTTGAAAAAGGATGGCAAGCGTATGTAAATGGTGAGGAGCAAGAAGTATTACAAGCAAATTATGCATTTATCGGGCTTGCTTTAGAAGAAGGTCAAAATGATATTAAGCTTGTATATTCTCCACCTTATTTTAAAGTGTCTCTTATTGTTTCCTGTTTATCACTTGTATTTGCTTTATTTATTTACAGTCAAAAAGGTCGTGTTTTGCTCACCAGAATCGTGAAACGTCAAAAAATCTAAAATGGATGATGGGTCAAAAATCACTTGTGGAATACAGTTGATTTTTGACCTTTTTCATCTTGATGAGATTTTTTAGTGGAAGGATTTTATGGCAAAAAGTTGTGTGTAAAAAATGAAAACAGGGAAAATCATAAATAGAAATAGAAAACGATTGATGCTCAATACACAATCAGCTGTTCCAATTTGCGAATATGCGATTTGATTATCGTCGCGACATTTGCCAGTATAAAAGAAATAATCGTAGAACATGATGAAATGCGAAAAGAATCAAAATAAGGGAGGCGTCATACAATGTATTTTCGAGCGAAGAAGGATGTTATTTATACGGCAGTTATTTGGGGTATCCTACTTTTCTTAGCATATGTATATGCATTCGGGGGTGAACCAGTTGGGGATCCAACGGTAAATTATCGAAGTACACCAGTTATGATGATTGTCATTCTTTTTGCGGCATTATTGTTATGGGTGTGGTTGAAAACTGGTTATGTGGTGAAAGAGGGCAAGTTAAACATAAAAAACGGACCTTTTAACCGTCAAATTCGTATTGGAGAAATACGTAAAATTCAAGTGCGTAATCGATTGGACGTGCATGTTAAAGCGTATGAAGTCATAACGATTGCCCCCAAAAAACATGAAGCTTTCATTGATACATTATTAAAAGAAAATCCAAACATCATTGTGGAGAAATAAGTGCACAATTTAAGAACTGTCCAGAAAGTCAATAAAGGCTGATTTTCTGGACAGTTTTATGATGATTTAAAGGTGTCGAGCGTAAATAGGTAAATCGTGTAGCTGTATTTGGAGAACTCGATAGAAAAATGGTTGATATTTAATACGATGGTGGAGTTCCTTTCGTAAATGTAGGAAGGGAAAAAGATGACTGGATAATTCTGAAAACATTTGTAATTAAGATAAATGCATGTGAAAATATTAGAAGAGTATCTATTGAGAACACCGACAAATTTGTAGATCCTTCATGAATGAAAGAAGTCTCAATGTGATTTTTCGTAAACAAGACAATGATATGGAGAAAGGAGCGATCTTATGAAAGTCATTGTAACTGCATATAATCCAAAGTGGCCGCAAGCTTTTCAAGAAGAAGCGGAATTGATTACACAAGTCTTACAAAAAGAAATTGTAACGATACACCATATTGGGAGTACATCAGTCCCTGGCCTACATGCAAAGCCAATCATCGATATGATTCCAGTCGTGAAAGACATTACACGAATTGATGATTATACAAATGAGATGGCAGCGATTGGTTATGAAGGGCTTGGGGAATATGGCATTTTAGGACGCCGATATTTTCGTAAAGGTGGCGATCATCGTACACATCAGCTTCATCTATTTGACGAAAATCAAGTTGAAGCAATCGAACGACATGTCGCTGTGCGTGATTATTTACGGATGCATCCTGAAGAAGCAGTACAATATGGCTCTTTAAAAAAGCAGCTTGCAGCGCAATTTCCAAATGATATTGACGCCTATATAGACGGGAAAGACTTGTTTGTGAAACAACTTGAGCAGCGAGCTCTGATATGGAAAAAGATCGTAAAAGGATAAGATTATGAAAGAGGTAGGAATCATTATGATAGGACTATTGGGGGAATGAATATGAAGTTTATCATCTATCATCAAGCATACCGTTTTGAGGAGAAAATCGAAAAGTTTTTAATAGAGAAAGAAGATATTTATAGTTTATTTTATGGCGTCCTTCAAGCGATTAAAGCAGGGAAATATGAACGACCATTGATGGCGACAATTGAGGAAAATCATCAAGTGCTTGCAATTATTCAAATGACACCACCTCACCCACTAAATTTGATTATTGTAAATGAACAGCGAACAGAAGAAGTCATTGAATTTCTTATAAAAAGCTTGATGGATGAAGAGATTGGCTGTCACTCGATGATTAGTTTAAAGCATTGGGCGTATGCATTCGCTGAAAAATGGAAAAAGAGAACGGGAATGGGGCACACGCTGCTGATGGACCAAGGATTATATCGATTAAATCAAGTGAACGAGACGCTTGAATCTAGTCCTGGTAACTGGCGCTTTGCAACCGAAGCTGATGCTCCACAAATTGAAAAATGGTTTAATTTGTTCGAAGAAGATACAGGGATGCCCATTACATCTACCGAGCAAGTAAAACAACGAGTTGCGCAGTTTTTGAAAGAAAGAGAAGTGTTTCTTTGGGAACATGAAGGAAGTGTGGTGTCGATGATGAAAAAATCACGGCCGACAAAAAATGGGATTACGGTGTCGCTTGTATTTACACCAAAGGAAGAGCGGAAAAAAGGATATGCACGTACACTTGTTGCGGCAGGATCAAAAGAATTGTTAAGAACATATGATTTTTGTGTGTTGTATACTGATATGATGAATCCGACTTCCAATAAAATCTATCAAGAAATTGGGTATGAGAAAATTGCTGATTCGGTACATGTAGCATTTGTAGAAGACAAATCATGAGAACAGAATACGTGGGAAAATGACGTCTTTTGCCTATTGCACAATCAATTGACACGTATAGAACTTTTCGTTTTCTTCTTTTCTCGTCCATTAATTGATATAATGGAAAAAACAAGATGGATAGAGAGAGGTACATAATGTCTACGTATACACCAATGATGCAACAATATATAGATATAAAAAAACAACATGATGATGCATTTTTATTTTTTAGACTGGGAGACTTTTACGAGTTGTTTTTTGAAGATGCAATTCAGGCGTCTCAAATTTTAGAAATTACACTAACAGCAAGAGATGCAAAATCTGGCAATCCAATTCCGATGTGTGGCGTGCCTTACCATTCTGCAGCCGGATATATTGAGACACTCGTCCAAAAAGGACATAAAGTCGCTGTTTGTGAACAGACAGAAGATCCGAAAGCGGTAAAAGGCCTTGTAAGGCGAGAAGTTGTACGGATTATTACGCCGGGAACATTAACTGAAGGTAAGTCGATTGATATGAATACGAACCATTTTATCGGTTCAGTGCATGTCATTGACGACTGTGAATATGGGCTTGCGTATTTAGATTTATCGACGGGTGAAGGGAAAGTGCAGTATGTCGAAGGAAATGAACGCACCTTAATGGCGGAAGTTGAAGCGCTTGGCATTAAAGAAGTGGTTGTCGATGACCGATTACACATTGCGTTAAGTGAAAGTACGGCCAATCGAAATATCGCATTATCTGTTGAACAAGTTGCGGAGCATTTTGATATCGGTGCAGCAATCCCCACGAATGTTCAAGATGCTTGCTGTCGTTTATTAACATATGTGAAAAATACACAGAAAACATCATTAGATCATATTAAACCGTTTGAGTTCATTCAAAAAAATACGAAGTTATCGATTGATGCCAACTCAATGCGGAATTTAGAGCTTGTCCAATCAATTCGAACGGGTACAAAAGAAGGCACGTTATATTGGTTACTAGACGAAACGGTAACAGCGATGGGTGCGCGAAAATTAAAAATGTGGATTCATCAACCATTGGCAGATTTGAAGGCAATTGAAGCACGTCAAAATATTGTCTCAGACTTACTCGATGCGTTTTTCTTACGTGCTGATTTACGTGAAGCGTTAAAAGAAGTGTATGATTTAGAACGATTGGCTGGTCGAATTTCGATGGGATCTGCGAATGGACGTGACTTAGCGCAGTTGCGTAATTCATTGCAAAAGGTGCCAGCGATTCAAGAAGCATTAGCGAATAGCGATGAAGCTTTATTACAACAATTCGCGAAGAAAATTGATCCTTGTGACGACGTAAGAACATTATTAGAGCGCGCGATTGCAGATACACCACCGTTAACTGTAAAAGAAGGTGGCGTTATCCAAGACGGTTTTGATGAGAAGTTGGATGATTATCGATATGCCTCGCGTAACGGGCAAAAATGGCTTGCTGAATTAGAGCAAACAGAGCGTGAACGGACGGGGATTAAAAACTTGAAAATCGGTTACAACCGGGTATTCGGGTATTTTATCGAAGTGACGAAATCCAATATTGAAATGGTTGATCAAGCACGTTATGAACGAAAGCAGACGTTAGCCAATGCAGAACGTTATATTACTGCAGAATTAAAAGAAAAAGAAGAGATTATTTTAAATGCAGAAGCGGAAAGTTTAGAGCTAGAATATACGTTATTCACACAAGTTCGAGAGACATTAAAACCACATATTCGTTATGTGCAATCACTTGCGTCGGTATTAAGTGAATTAGATGTTTTACTTGCATTTGCGCAAGTGTCGGAAACGCGAAATTATGTGAAGCCGAGTTTCCATGAAGGGCGGGCACTCGATATTAAAAATGGACGCCATCCAGTCGTTGAAAAAATGATGGATCACTCTTTATATGTGCCGAATAGTTGTACGCTTGCTGAGGAAGCGAATATGTTGCTCATTACAGGGCCGAATATGTCTGGTAAAAGCACGTATATGCGCCAAGTTGCCTTAACAGTAGTGATGGCACAAATCGGTTGTTATGTTCCGTGTGATGAAGCATTATTACCAGTGACCGATCAAATTTTTACACGAATTGGTGCAGCAGATGATGTCGCTTCAGGACAGAGTACGTTTATGATGGAAATGATGGAGTCGCAATATGCGATTACGAATGCGACGGCTCACAGTTTATTGTTATTTGATGAAATCGGACGGGGAACGTCAACTTATGATGGGATGAGTTTAGCGCAAGCAATGATGGAATTTATTCATGATGAAATCGGAGCAAATACATTATTTTCAACGCATTATCATGAATTAACCGCACTCGATGAACAATTACCAAGATTGAAAAATGTTCATGTTGCGGCGATGGAACAAGATGGAAAAGTCGTCTTTTTACATAAGGTGATGAAAGGCGCGGCAGATAAAAGTTATGGAATCTATGTTGCACAATTAGCTGGGCTACCAGAGCCATTATTAGAGCGTGCAAAGCATTTATTGGAAACATTCGAAAATGCCAATGAGGAAGTAATTGTAGCGGAAGAACAGCCAGAACAATTAACATTTTTTGAAGTGGAGGAGGTCGCTACACAACCCTCCTCAGTGGAACAAGTACAAGAGCCAACTGCAGTCACAAGTATGGAACAAGCAGTACTTGAAGAGTTGACATTTAAAAATGTGTTGAATATGACACCGCTCCAAACGATGCAATATTTAGTAGAGGTTCAAGAAAAGCTTCGATCAGAGAAAAGGTGAGTTAAATGGACATTATTCAAGTAATGGATGATAAACTATCAAATAAAATTGCGGCAGGGGAAGTTGTAGAACGTCCTGCCTCAATCGTTAAAGAACTCGTAGAAAACGCCATTGATGCGGAAAGTACTGTCATCGAAATTGCGTTAGAAGAAGCAGGGTTAATGAAAATACGTGTGACCGATAACGGAAAAGGAATGTCAGAAGTCGACGCTGTGCGGGCTTTTGAGCGGCATGCAACGAGTAAAATAACAAATGAGCATGATTTATTTCGCATTCGAACTTTAGGGTTCCGTGGAGAAGCGCTTGCGAGTATTGCTTCAGTGAGTAAAGTGTCGATGTGGACATCTGATGGAGAACAAACAGGAACAAAAGTAGAAATTGAAGGTGGTGAACTCGTTACACACGAGAAAGCCGCGTTTCGAAAAGGAACAGATATTACAATTTCTCAACTGTTTTACAATACACCTGCTCGTTTAAAACATATGAAGACCATTCAAACGGAACTTGGCCATACAATTGGGCTTGTAAACCGTTTAGCATTAAGTCATCCGCATATTGCTTTTAAATTGATGCATGGAAGCCAAGTATTATTAAATACAGCAGGGAAAGGCGATCAATTACGTGTCGTTGCTGATATTTACGGTATGACTGTTGCGCGGAAAATGATTCGATTTACAGGTGAAAATGCAGACTATACTGTGCATGGTTATTTTGCATTGCCTGAATTAACACGTGCATCACGAAATTATATGACCGTTATTGTCAACGGCAGATGGATTCAAAGTCACTCGATTAACCGATCGATTGTTGAAGCGTTTCATACATTACTGCCGATTGGACGGTACCCAATTGTCGTTATCAATGTAGAAGGGGATCCATTTTTAACGGATGTCAACGTGCATCCATCAAAACAACAAATTCGTATGAGTAAGGAAGGCGAATTACTATCGCTCATTAAAGAAACGATTCATCACACTTTACATGATCATGTGCGAATTCCCGATGCGGTGAAAAAAGAACCGAGAAAACAAGAATCTGAACAAACAGCTTTTTGGACACCGGAGAAACCAGTTCAACGAGAAACGTCAACTGCAAATTTCCCTTCGCACCAATCAAAAGAATTGCAAACGACCCAATCTACGTTCAAACAAGAAACAGAGGAATCGGAACCAACACCATCATTTGATTCATCAATAGAACAACCAACTGCTACAAGTAACTGGGATATGCCGACGGATTGGACAGTGCAAGAAACAAAGCATCGTGAAGTACCGATGTCTGTAGAAACAAGTATGCATGAGGAGCAACCGGTTGAAGAGCTTGAACAAACGCAAACCGTTGAAGCACTTCAAGAAATACGTTCGCAGACGAGTGAATCGAATCATTTCCCTATGTTATATCCAGTTGGGCAAGTGCATGGGACGTATATCATCGCACAAAATGAAGATGGTTTTTATATGATTGACCAACATGCAGCACAAGAACGAATTAAATATGAGTTTTTTAGGGATAAATTAAAAGAAGCAGAACACGAAGAACGGCAATTATTATTATTGCCTTTACAATTTCATTATGCTTCAGATGAACAAGTGAAAATAGAGGAACATATGCAAGCACTAGAAGATGTTGGTGTATTTTTAGAATCATTTGGACCAAATTCTTATGTCGTACGAGAATATCCGACATGGTTTCCAAAAGGAGAGGAGACGGAAATTATTGAACAGATGATTGAGCAAGTATTACACCAGCGTAAAGTAGATGTTGGAAAGTTACGGGAGGAAGCAGCGATTATGATGAGCTGCAAAAAGTCCATTAAGGCAAATCATCACTTAACATTACGCGATATGGAGATTTTATTGACAGATTTAAGTAAAGCAGAAAATCCATTTACATGTCCACACGGAAGACCCGTGCTCATTCATTTTACGACATATGAAATTGAAAAAATGTTTAAACGGGTCATGTAAACGGCATAAATTGGATGAAAGGGGTTGACGATTGATGGAACAATTGGAGTTACAAATGTCAGATGGTGTTTATGTTTATGCAACGGTTCGATTGCCAGCAGAAAAACCGAAAGGTCATGTACATCTATTGCATGGTATGGCAGAGCATAGTGGGCGCTATGATAAAGTGGCAGAAGCACTTGTTGATGCTGGATATATGGTGACAGCACATGACCATCGTGGACATGGAAAAACAGTTGATATGAATGGCAAACGTGGCCATTTTGGTGATGAAGGTGGGTTCCCACGTGTTGTTGAAGATGTTTATGAAGTCGTCACGTATATGCGCGCACAATATCCAACGAATAAGTTTGTCTTGTTTGGTCATAGTATGGGGTCTTTCATTGCTAGACGTTTTATACAATTACATGGGCATCTTGTTGACAAGGTTGTTTTATCTGGGACAGGTGATGACAGTGGTATTGCACGTTATGGCGGGATCGCATTAGGGTATATCATGGGAAAACGTCAAGGATTTGATCGGAAAAACTTACTGTTAGATGAGCTTGTTTTTGGGCGTTTTAATAAAGGAATTCAAAAACCATTAACGAAATTTGATTGGTTATCAAAAAATCCAACTCATGTTTTTTCGTATATGATGGATGAATATTGTGGATTTGTACCGACTACACAATTTTTCTTAGATTTATTTGACGGCCTTGGTCTTGTCCATGATCTCCGTGAAGTGGCACGCATTCCAAAAGATTTACCGATATTACTATTTTCTGGGGATGAAGATCCTGTTGGGAACTTTAGTAAAGGTGTTTGGAAAGTGGCGAAACAATATGACCGAGCTGGATTAAAGCATGTCACAGTTCGTTTTTATGAAGGTGGACGTCATGAATTATTAAATGATACGACGAGACCGGTTGTTTTACAGCAAGTAATAGAATGGATTGAAGCGTGATGAAAGACGATTTAGAGGTAATTGCAGTTGTTGGTCCAACAGCTTCAGGAAAGACCGCGCTAAGCATTGCGTTGGCAAAAATGATTGACGGTGAAATTATTAATGGTGACTCGACGCAAGTTTATAAAGGGTTTTCAATTGGAACGGCAAAAATAACACGAGAAGAAATGGACGGGGTTCCACATCATTTATTTGACACATTAGAACCGACAACAACTTACTCGGTTGCAGAATACCAACATGCAGTCAGAACATGCATTGAAGAAATTCGAAGCCGCGGAAAAATGCCAATTATCGTAGGTGGAACCGGTTTATATGTCCAAGCGGTATTATTCGATTTTCGTTTTACAGAAGAAGCTGGAGATGAACGTGTACGCACACGTTTAGAGGAAGAGTTGGAAACTGAAGGGGCGGATGTTTTATATGAACGTCTCGTTAAACTTGATCCAGTGAGTGCCGAAAAAATACATCCAAATAATCATCGTAGGCTTATTCGTGCACTTGAGATTATTGAAGTAACGGGAAAAACAAAAGATGCCCACGAGCAAAACAAAGGCCATGAAGAAATGTATCGTCATTTGATCATTGGGTTAGAAATGGATCGTGATAAATTGTACGATCGCATTAATCGACGCACGACACTCATGATGGAAGAAGGATTTTTACAAGAAGTAGAGCAGCTGTTAGCAGCAGGCTATGCAGAAACACAGCCAATGGGGGCGATTGGCTACCGCGAATTAAAGCAATATATTGAAGGAACATTATCATATAAAATGGCTGTTGAAGGAATTAGAAAGAGTACGAGAAATTATGCTAAACGCCAAATGACTTATTTTAAAAATAAAATGGCCATTCACTGGGTGCAAATGGAAAAAGGGATTCCCGCAATTTTAGAGGAAATTTCGACTGTAATAAAGGGTTTTTCGAAAAAATAACGAATAACTACTAATGAAGAGGTTGAATGATGTTTAAAATGAAAGGGAGGGTGTTTGATGAGTAAACAGGGGATGCAAGATGTATTTTTAAACACATTACGTAAAGAAAATATGATGGTGACAGTTTTTTTAATGAATGGTTTCCAATTAAGGGGTCTTATTAAATCATATGATAACTATACTGTGCTTTTGGAAACAGAAGGAAAGCAACAATTAATATACAAGCATGCGATTTCAACGTATGTACCTGCAAGAAATATTACAATGGATTTAGCGGAATAAAAATGAAAGAGGCGATGTATTAGACGTACATTGCTTTTTTCATTGAGAAAAACAAAATGGGGGAATTGCTATGTGGCCGACAAATCGGTTGACGCAACAATTGAAAATGGCATTTCCGGTAATTCAAGCTGGGATGGCGGGAGGTGTGACGACACCCGAATTAGTAGCGGCTGTATCAAATGCAGGAGGACTTGGTCAAATTGGTGCAGGCTATTTAACGTTGGAACAATTACAAAAACAAATTGAAGAAGTGCAACAATTCACCACTCAACCATTTGGTGTAAACCTTTTTGTGCCAGAACATATTGACGTGTTAGAAACGCATATTCAGCAAGCGAATGATTGGTTAGCACCCGTTCGTACAATTGTTGGGGTTGAAGGAGAGGCAAAATGGCGTCCTGGCCATAATGGCTTATTTGACGCACAAATTGACCTTATCATTGCAACGAATGTGCCAGTTTGTAGTTTTACGTTCGGTGTGCCTTCTACAGAAATCGTTAAAAAACTTCGAGCGGCTGGCGTGACGGTAATTGGAACGGCGACAACTGTTGCAGAAGCGTATGAAAATGAAGCTGTTGGTGTCGATGCTGTCGTTGTACAAGGAAGTGAAGCTGGTGGACATCGAGGTACATTTTTAGCAGACGGAAAAGATGCAATGATCGGCACAATGGCACTTGTCCCACAAGTAGTAGATACAGTTCATATACCGGTTATTGCTGCAGGTGGTATTATGGATGCTAGAGGCGTTGTAGCGGCTCTCGTATTAGGTGCTGATGCAGTCCAAATGGGAACGGCATTCGTGACAGCGACAGAAAGTGGCGCACATGAGGTGCATAAACAAGCGATTTTACAAGCGAAAGAAGATGAAACTGTTGTCACGTCAACATTTTCTGGAAAACCAGCTAGAGGAATCCAAAACGATTTCATTACAACAATGGCGCAGTATGAAGGGAAATTACCACCATATCCTGTGCAAAATGCATTAACAAAGCAAATCCGTACCGCCGCTGCAAAAGCTGAAAATCCTGCCTATATGTCATTATGGTGTGGACAATATCCACGTGCAAGTGTGCATACATCTGCCAAACAAATCATCGATAAACTTGTATATGATGTAGAGAGAGTGATTGCGAATATAAACCATGTGTAAAGGGGAAGTGAGTATAATGATTAAAGGGCTTCATCATGTTCAATTAACCATTCCAAAAGGGTTGGAAGAAGCGGGAAAACGTTTTTATTGTGATGTGTTACAATTACCAGAACTCGAAAAACCATCTGCATTGGCCGGGCGTGGAGGGTTTTGGGTGCAAGTTGGCGCACATGAAGTACATATCGGCACTGAAGACAGCGTCGATCGATTCATGACGAAAGCACATATTGCCTATGAAGTCATAGAGCTTTCAGTTTGGAAAAAACGATTGGAAGCTGAAAATATTGCTATTCTCGAAAGTATACCGATTCCTGGTTATGATCGTTTTGAATTTCGAGATCCGTTTGGGAATCGCGTTGAAATGATTCAGCGACTACTAGAAAATCAGGCGTAAAGGGGGATGGAGAATGCCAACTTGTGAATATTGCAAAAAGACATGGACGTGGAAGGAAACCATTCAAAAAACGACGTCGTTAAACCCCGCGCTAAGCTGTCCATATTGTAGGCAAATACAATATCAAACAAAGCATTCTCGTATGCAAATGAGTATGCTACCGATGATGAGTCTATTTCCGTTAATCCTTTCGATTTTTGTAGATTTACCAACAGGAGTAACAATCGGTTTCATATTACTATTATCGATTTTTGCGTTTGTCATCTATCCATTTTTCATTCGCATTGGAAATGAAGAAGAATCCATTATACCTTGACATGATCGGAGGAACATACGAATGAAGAGATGGATACTTGTCATATGCTTGCTCCTTATAATTAGTGGTTGTGATGACATGTCACGTACAGCAGATAGACCTGAGAAAGAAATACCAGTTGAGTTGGAGAAACCTGTGCAACCCGCTATGAGCATGCCTGACGAAATGCCAGAGGATTTCCAGTTCTCTGTTCATTTTGGTGTCAATTTGAATAATGCCTTTGATACCTATCAAGGAACGGTGACAAAAGATTTAATTGAAAATGGTGTTGCACATGCTAAGCTTTCATTGACGACGAAAGAGTTAACACAGATTTATGACGAGATGAAATCCATTCATGTGTTTGCACAAAAGAAGTTCATACCACCAAAAACAAATGATACAGTTTGTGTGCAAGATCCACATGAAGATGAGGAATGGTCGATTACCGTAAATGGTGAAACGATAACGCATCATATTTCGGGGGCGTTTTGTGAGCCGACAGAAGATGCTAAGCAGTTTCGACAATTACGCGATATGATTTGGGCAATTATAGAGAAAAAAGAAGCTTACCGGAAATTACCAGAAGCAGTAGGTGGGTATGATTAATCTAAAAGCCTAGTGATTGTGTGGCAATAATAGTAATAGGTTGAAGAAAACAGCACGTGTGTGAACGTGCTGTTTTTTATAATTTTCTATAAAGTGAATGATTCACAGGCAATTTCCAATGGTAATGGACGGATAAAATGCGCAATGTTGTAATGACGATAAATAATACGTACAGTAAGATATCATATTGGTATAGTCCGATGGCGACGAAAAATCCTCCAGCTGCAGCCCAAACAGCATATATATCACGCTTGAAAACGAGAGGTTTACGCCCTGCTAACACGTCGCGAATAATCCCACCACCTGCCCCTGTTAAGCAAGCAGCAACGACGGCCGCACTAGTCGGAAGTTCGAGTTCTACTGCAAATAATGCACCCTGAACTGCGAATGCTGCGAGACCAATTGCATCAAAATAAATTCCCCATCTTGTCCAATGATTTAATAATGGCTTTGGGAATAAAAAGATAATCGTAATTGAAATGATTGCGACCTTGAATAAAAAGCCTTGTTCCCATAATACATTCGGAGGTACGCCGATTAAGACATTTCGCAACGCTCCGCCACCAAAGGCCGTCACAATTCCTAAAATATACACGCCAAATAAATCATATTTTTCTTCCATTGCGATAATAGCGCCTGAAACCGCAAATGCAAATGTGCCAATAAAACTAAATACATCCCAAGCCAAATGAATACCTCCTAAAAACAATTCCCTTACAATAGATTACCAAACTTTTGTAAGACTTCAATTGTTTAAGAAATGTTGTCATGGCAAGGATAAACATTGACCAATAAAGTGTAAATGGTAAAATGAACAATGAACTTAAGAAAAGCGAGGCATAAACATGACACAAGTAACGAAACAAAATGAATTATGGGCTGTAGCAGAACAAGTAGAAGAAAAAGTTGCACCTTATTTTAAACAAGCAGAACAAATTGCTTATCATAACCAAGAAAAAGTGTTAGCAGCATTTCGTCATAATCGCGTATCGGACTTCCATTTAGCAGGTTCAACAGGATATGGCTACGATGACGAAGGACGTGATGTGTTAGAGCGGATTTATGCGGAAACATTTGGTGCGGAAAGCTGTATCGTTCGCGGCCAAATTATTTCAGGCACACATGCAATTGCGATTAGTTTATTCGGTGTATTACGTCCAGGGGATGAATTATTATATATTACTGGAGAACCATATGATACGTTAGCATCAATCGTTTCAGGTGGCGACCAAGATACAGGTTCCTTGAAAGATTATCAGATTTCCTATCAGCATGTTGATTTATGTGAAGATGGAACGGTTGATTTTGAAGCAGTTGAAAAGCAAATGAAATCCAATACGAAAGTAGTTGGAATTCAACGTTCGAAAGGGTATTCAGATCGACCTTCATTTACAATTGCAGAAATTGAAGAAATGATTCAAAAAGTCAAAGCGATCGATCCAAATGTGATTGTATTCGTTGATAACTGCTATGGTGAATTTTCGGAAACAGTAGAACCGACGAATGTAGGCGCAGATTTAATGGCGGGTTCCCTCATTAAAAATCCAGGAGGTGGGCTTGTTCGTACGGGTGGTTATGTAGCTGGACGTGAAGATTTAGTTAAAATGTGCGCATTTCGCATGACGTCTCCAGGTCTTGGAACGGAAGCGGGTGCGTCATTGGATACATTACTAGAAATGTATCAAGGCTTCTTCTTAGCGCCACATGTTGTGAGTCAAGCGATTAAAGGAGCCATTTTTACAGCTGGCTTACTCGATCATTTCGGCATGACAACAACACCACATTATTCAGCGAAGCGTACAGATTTAATTCAATCGGTCTCATTTGGGAATGCAGAACAAATGATTGCGTTCTGTCAATCGATTCAAGAGAATTCTCCAATCGATGCGCATTTTGCACCGATTCCATCATATATGCCTGGCTATGCCGATGATGTGATTATGGCAGCAGGGACATTTATTCAAGGTTCAAGTATTGAATTGACAGCTGATGGCCCGATTCGTCCACCTTATACGGCGTATGTCCAAGGTGGTTTAACATACGAACATGTTAAAATTGCGGTGTTAGCATCAACTGAAAAATTAATTGAAAAAGGTTTAATTACGTTATAAATAAAACAAAGGAATCTTCCGATGACAGGAAGATTCCTTTTAAGATTAATGGATATTACGATAAACGCCGACAACTTTTCCTAAAATCGATACTTGGTCAACAATAATAGGTTCCATTGTTGAATTTTCAGGTTGTAAACGGAAATAGTTTCTCTCTTTAAAGAATCGTTTAACCGTCGCTTCATCTTCTTCTGTCATTGCAACAACAATTTCCCCATTATCCGCGGTATTCTTTTGACGAACAACGACATAGTCTCCATCTAAAATACCTGCTTCAATCATACTTTCTCCAACGATTTCTAACATGAATAATTGGTCTTCACTCGTACCAAATGACTCTGGTAGTGGGAAATATTCCTCGATATTTTCAATCGCAGTAATAGGTTGTCCAGCTGTTACTTTCCCGATTAATGGTACATGTAGTACCCCTGGTTTCACGATTTCTTCCCCCATCGGATCAAGTACTTCGATTGCGCGTGGCTTTGTTGGGTCGCGACGAATATATCCTTTACTCTCTAATCTTGCCAAATGGCCATGTACAGTTGAACTTGAGGCAAGTCCAACGGCTGTTCCGATTTCACGAACAGAAGGTGGATACCCTTTTTGTTTCACTTCTTCTTTAATGAACTCTAAAATCGCTTCTTGTCTTTTGGAAATTTTCTCCATTTCTTTCACCTCTTTAATCTAAATGTTCGGTTATGTTCATAATCATGTAGCGAACATCAATTCTATTCTTAAAATAAGTATAGCAAGGTATTTTATAAAATACAAACATTAGTTCGAAAAAAGTAGTTGACAAATTACGAAGGATTTCTTATGATGAGAACATATATTCCGAACAAACATTCTACAAACGATATACGAGGAGGAGTTAAAATGGAATTTATTAAAAAAAATCAATATGTACTTTTAGCTTTTTCGCTTTGTGTTGTCTTTGCCATTGTCTTTATTCAAAAACAAAAACAAGAGATTGTTTATGAACAAATTGTCGTTGCACCTGGTGATACACTATGGGCGTATTCGCAACAATATGCGGAAGATGTTCCATCAGACAAGTGGATCAATGAAATTATGACGATTAATAATTTGGTATCACCAACGATTCAAGTAGGGGATGAACTACG
Source organism: Sporosarcina sp. (assembly GCA_035300865.1). Classification (GTDB taxonomy): domain Bacteria; phylum Bacillota; class Bacilli; order Bacillales_A; family Planococcaceae; genus Sporosarcina. The sequence continues at coordinate 12,592 of DATGUZ010000057.1, read as the reverse complement.
GATTCCAGTGAGTGGGAACGTTCGCCAAATGGATCAGATTGCTACAAAAACAATGGAGGATGAAGAATGACAAAACAGAATTGTGTCATTTATTGTCGGGTTAGTACGGAAAAAGAGACACAAGATGAATCTCTCACTAGACAACAAGAAGAATTAACTAAAATGGCCGAACAACTACAATTGCATGTAGAACAAATTTTTGTAGATCGACATAGCGGTTATGATATAGAGCGTGAAGGTTTACTCGATTTGTTGGACTATGTTCGCAATGTTGACGTAGAGGCTGTTTTAGTGCAAGATGAAACACGTTTAGGACGTGGAAATGGGCGTATGGCTGTATTGCATCTACTTGAAAAAACAAAAACGAATGTATATACCTATCATGACGGTGGACCGATTGCATTAAATGATATGGATACCATGTTGCTTGAGATTCTAGCGCTCGTAGAAGAATATCAACGTAAATTGCATAATGCTAAAATAAAACGTGGAATGAAGCGAGCGGTTGCAGAAGGTTATCGACCTGAGAAAAATTTAACAAAGAAAGGAAATCCTGAGGGCAGGGCGCGTATTGAAGCGCCAGTAGAAGAGATTGTATCTTTACGTGAAAAGGGATTAACATTTGAAGAAATTACGGCGATTTTACAAGGGTTTGGCTATGAAATGAGCAAAGCGACTGTACATCGACGTTATAAAGAGTATGAATCATCTGAACAAAGCTGAAACGGTTGCACTTCCATACGATTTTGTATATGTTTTAAGTACGAAATAATGATGGAGGTAATCGGATGTTATCTAAAGAAAAAATTGCACGTATTAATGCATTATCAAAGAAATCAAAAACGACTGGGTTAAGTATGGAAGAAGCAAAAGAACAAACTGCTTTACGCAAAGAGTATTTAGCTTCATTCCGTTCGAATATGCGCGAAACAATTGAAAATGTACAAGTCATCGATCCGGAAGGCAATGATGTAACACCACAAAAAGTAAAAGATGCACAAAATCGTAAAACATTAAAATAAAGTTATAGAAAGAATTGTTTTTATGACGCGGATTGTCTACACTAGAAGTGTAAGTAAATGACTGAAATGTGAAAGGAAGTACATTCATTATGACTCAACAAATTGATCAATTGGCAATTAATACTATTCGCACATTATCGATTGATGCGATTGAAAAAGCAAAATCTGGACATCCAGGTTTACCAATGGGTGCAGCACCGATGGCATACACTTTATGGGCAAAACATATGAACCATAATCCATCAAACCCAAGCTGGTTTAACCGCGACCGTTTCGTTTTATCAGCAGGTCACGGCTCAATGTTATTATATAGCTTATTACATTTATCTGGTTATGATCTTCCAATGGACGAGATTAAAAACTTCAGACAATGGGATTCAAAAACACCAGGACATCCAGAGTATGGCTATACGGATGGTGTTGAAGCGACGACTGGTCCACTAGGACAAGGAATCGGAATGGCTGTTGGGATGGCAATGGCTGAAAAACATTTAGCAGCGAAATATAACCAACCTGGATTTAATATCGTTGACCATTACACATATGCATTATGTGGAGATGGAGATTTAATGGAAGGTGTAGCTGCAGAAGCAATTTCACTTGCAGGACATTTACAATTAGACAAGTTAATCGTGTTATACGATAGTAATGATATTTCACTAGATGGTGAATTAGATATGTCATTCACTGAAAACATTCAAAAGCGTTTTGAATCGTATGGCTGGAACTACATTCGTGTAGAAGAAGGAACAGAAGTAGAAGAAATTTCATCAGCAATTGAACAAGCGAAAGCAAATACAGGCGGACCAACAATGATTGAGATTAAAACGGTTATCGGTTATGGTTCTCCAAACAAGTCAGGAAAATCAGCATCTCATGGTGCGCCACTTGGTGAAGCTGAAATGAAATTAACGAAAGACTATTATAACTGGACGTTTGAAGAAGATTTCCATGTACCAGAAGAAGTGTACACACATTTTAAAGAAGCGACAACAACATTAGGTGTTGAGGCAGAAGATGCGTGGAATGCATTATTCGCAAACTATGAAAAAGAGCATGCGTCACTCGCTGAAGAGCTAAAAAATGCGATTGATCGTAAACTACCAGTAAACTTTGACCAATCATTACCAACATTTGAAGAGGGCGAATCATTAGCAACACGTGCTGCTTCTGGACAAGCGATTAATGCGATTGCAGAAGTCGTTCCTTCTCTATTTGGCGGTAGTGCAGACTTAGCGAGCTCGAATAACACAACAATTAAAGGTTCAGAAGCATTTTTACCAAATAGCCCAGAAGGTCGAAATATTTGGTTTGGTGTTCGTGAGTTTGCAATGGGCGCTGCATTGAATGGTCTTGCGTTACATGGAGGACTTCAAGTATATGGTGCCACATTCTTCGTGTTTAGTGACTATGTACGTCCAGCAGTTCGTTTATCAGCATTAATGGGCGTTCCTGTCACATATGTCTTCACACATGATAGTGTTGCAGTTGGTGAAGATGGTCCGACACATGAGCCAGTTGAACATTTAGCATCTTTACGTGCGATGCCTGGTCTATCGGTGATTCGTCCAGCAGATGCGAACGAAACAGTTGCAGCTTGGCATACAGCTATCACATCTGAAAGCACCCCAACAGCACTTGTATTATCACGTCAAAACTTAGAAGTGATGAAGAATACGAAAGCTGAAGCGATGGAAGGTGTTGCGAAAGGTGCTTATATTGTATCTCCTGCATCTAAAGCAGAAGCTGATGCAATTTTAATCGCGACAGGTTCTGAAGTGAACTTAGCGGTAAAAGCACAAGAAGCATTAAAAGAAGAAGGAATTGACGCGTCAGTTGTTTCTATGCCTTCATGGGATTTATTCGAAAAACAGGATGCAATGTACAAAGAAGCAGTTTTACCAAAAGCTGTTACAAAACGTTTAAGCATTGAAATGGGCGCTTCATTAGGATGGCATAAATACGTTGGAACTGAAGGAGATGTTCTTGCAATCGATACATTCGGTGCAAGTGCTCCAGGAAACTTAGTAATTGAAAAATACGGTTTCACAGTTGAAAATGTAGTAGCAAAAGTAAAACAATTAATGAATGCATAATTCATTTAAGCAAAAACCTCTTTCCGAAGTTGGAGAGAGGTTTTTAGGTTCTATATATATTAGGGTCTAAAAACATTGAAAAAATAGTGAATCAACGATTAAAAAAAGTAACATATTTAAACCATTCCAACAGTTGAAATTGAACCTTAAAAAGAAGTGGCAACACTTCTCTTGGTAAGTTGGAGGGCTACGGTGCTTTTTGTATTAAATCCAAGACAACCTTCTTCGACAATAATAGAACTGATTTTTTTCACAATATGACAACCTTTTTGACAAACTGTCGGTATGATGGGGAAAAGGAGGTCATATTCATGCGATTATATTATATGTTTCATATGCAAGAGCAGTACGAACAATTTATGGTCGGACGTGAACAACAATTATTTCAATTACTTTCAGGGTACGTGCACGCGAGGCGTAATGAGAAGGAAATGGCGTATATTTGTCGGGAAATCGATGTGACATCCATCCAAGTATTATTAGAAGAAAGAATGAAAAAATATTTTAAAATCGTTCAGAAAAGTACAACACAATTTGAATTAATTCACGAATTAAAAGGAACGATTTTCATTACAATTGATGGACATCAATTATGTGCAGTATGTGATGGTTCTCGTATGCTAGACTTGGATCTTTTTATCGCCTTATCAGGAGAAGGGGACCGTTATTTTGCATTTATGGATGGTCAACGTGAGTGGGGCTGGTTAAAACCATTCAAGCATCCACAGGAAATCGTAGAAAGAATGACGGTTTTTCGTTGAAAAGGTAGTATATCTCCTCATAGTGTTGTATAATCCATTTTGGAGCACTAAATTTTGAACAACCGGAGTGAAGGAGGTATAGCGAATGAGCACGATTTGGTGGATTTTAATCATTATCGTTGCACTAGTAGCTGGGGTGGCCCTCGGATTTTTCATTGCCCGTCAATATATGATGAAATATTTAGAAGAGAACCCACCAATTAACGAAGAAATGCTACGAATGATGATGATGCAAATGGGTCAAAAACCTTCACAAAAGCGCATCAATCAGATGATGAATCAGATGAATAAAGTGAGCGAAAAGAAGGATAAAAAAGCGAAGAAAAAGTCATAACGTATAGAGCAACTTATGCATATTACATAAGTTTGTCATAAATATGTTCTAACGAAACGTTTCGTATCCTATAAATCAACCCGTTGACAGAAGTAACCACTTCCATCAACGGGTTGTTTATATTGGAGAATTGTATCACAATCAATCAAACAGTTAGGAATCCAATTGATATTGCTGTGTCCGAAGAACATATTCGTTTAAAAATACTTTCACTGTTTCTTCATACGCCTCGCTATTTTTATTGAAAGATTGTGCATGACCACCTTTTTTAAATAGCTTTAACATTTTTGGTCCTTTTTTTAATCCGTATAAATCCTCGGTCATATGTGGCAAAATAAATTCATCTTGTAAGCTATGGATGAATAACATTGGCTTGGAAATATTGCCAATAACTTCTTTAGGTGAAATTAAATTGAGTGTATAACCATCGCGCATTTTCAAAAAGACATTTGCGATTTTTAATACCATCGTCGTACGAAAAGGAGTTTCGCGTCGTAATACGTGTAAAATTTGTTCGCTGAAATCTGAGAATGGGCAATCAACAATGTGAAAATCTGCTTCATCTTCAAATGTACCTGCATATAAAATTGTCGTCGCAGCGCCCATTGACTCGCCGTGGATACCAAGAATGGCATCCTTTCCAATTTTTTGACGAATAAATTGGACGACTGCTTGTAAATCTGATTTTTCATAAAAACCGAAACTTGTTGTTTTCCCACCAGACTCCCCATGCCTACGATGATCATAAACAACGGCATTAAAGCCGAGACGTTCAAATAGTCGGGCATATTTATAAGAGTTTACTTTACTAACAGTAACGCCATGACAAATAATAACTGTGTTTTTGGTTTGTAAAGGTTCTAAAAAGATGGCACGTAATTGATAGCCATTTTTGGATTCGACCCAAAATGTTTCTTTTGGAACGGCTTCGAACCATTTTTCATCAAATCGTTTCGCTAATGTTTCGCGCTTTAAAATAAAATCTTCTTCTTTTAATTTCATATACATTAATCGGTTTGTTGCGTAAACGCCTAAAAAGGTCAAGCACGCACCGATTACACTTGTGATAATTCCGACAATATAGAGAATGCGTCTTCTCAACAGAATGCCTCCTAATTCGATGTAGTAAATAGTCGATACATTCCCGTTTCAATCGGTCTTGAAACATAAGGTGCGATGATAGAGACTGCTTTACAAACAGCATTGACGTCAATACCTGTTTCAATACCGAGTCGATGAAACATATTGACGACGTCTTCTGTTGCGACATTACCTGTAGCACCTGGCGCAAAAGGACAGCCCCCTAATCCGCCACTTGACGTATCAAAGCGATCGATGCCTGCTTGAAGGGCTGCGTAAATATTCGCAAGTGCCATTTTCTCAGTATCATGGAAATGTGCAGTAAGCAGTGTATGTGGTAGTTGTTCGCGTAATCTTTGAAATAACGTAAAACTTTCAACTGGATTTGCTTTTCCAATTGTATCTGCAACGCTTAATTCATCGACCCCCAAATCGACGAAGCGTTGACAAAGATTAACCGTATCTTCCACTGCAATTTGTCCCTCATATGGACAGTAGAACGCAGTGGATACACAACCGCGAACGAAAATTTGTTGTTTTTTTAGCTCCGCAATTAAAGGAGCAATCGCTTGTAAACTTTCTTCTGTCGTTCGATTAATATTCTTTTGATTAAATGTATTGCTCACCCCGACAAAAAATGCAACAGCAGTAGCCCCAGCTTCAATTGCCAACTCAACGCCTTTAGCATTTGGTGTCAATACGAACTGGCGGCCGACAGTCGATGCTTTTGCAACAATCTCTTTGGCATCAGCCATTTGTGGTACCCATTTCGGTGACACAAATGATGTCAGTTCCATTTCTTTCACACCGGCTTTTTGTAATGCTTCAATAAATGCGAGTTTATGGGCTGTTTCAACAGGTTGCTTTTCATTTTGTAAGCCGTCTCTTGGACCAACCTCGATTATCGTCGCATTTTTTGGTAAACTTAACATACCATCCCCTCCTTATGTTTCATTATAAGGAACGGATGGACAATTCTTCAACTGAATTGTTAGAATAAAGGGAAAAGTTTAAGGGGGATATGATCAGATGGCAAATGAAGTAGTCATTGTAAGTGCTGTACGTACGGCAATTGGTTCATTTTTAGGTAGTCTGAAAAATGTTTCGGCAGTTGAGTTAGGGGCAACCGTCATCCAAGAAGCGATTAACCGTGCAGGAATCAATGAAGAAGTCGTTGATGAAGTCATTATGGGGAATGTTTTACAAGCAGGGCTTGGACAAAACCCTGCACGTCAAGCAGCGTTACAAGCGGGTTTACCGGAATCTGTCAGCGCGTTAACGATTAATAAAGTATGTGGCTCTGGCTTGAAAACTGTTCAACTTGCACGTCAAGCAATTATCGCAGGAGATGCAGATGTTGTTGTAGCAGGTGGAATGGAGAATATGAGTCAAGCGCCTTATTTAATGAAACATGCACGAGATGGGTTTAAGATGGGCGACCAAAAAGTCGTTGATAGTATGATTCACGATGGGTTATGGTGTGCATTTAATGATTATCATATGGGCGTTACAGCTGAAAATTTATGCGAACGTTACAATTTAACGCGTGAAGAACAAGATGCTTTTGCAGCAGCTTCACAACAAAAAGCAGCTACTGCAATTGAAACAGGGCGCTTTGAAGATGAAATTGTACCGGTTGAAATTCCACAGCGTAAAGGGGATCCGATTCTTTTTAAAGAAGATGAATACGTACGTGCGGGAACGACTGCTGAACAGTTAGGAAAATTACGTCCCGCATTTAAAAAAGAGGGTTCGGTCACTGCAGGAAATGCATCAGGCATTAATGATGGTGCAGCTGCCATTGTCTTGATGAGAAAAGAAAAAGCTGAAACGTTGGGAATTACCCCGCTTGCGACAGTTGAAGCGAGTTCGAGTGCTGGTGTTGATCCGAAAGTGATGGGAATTGGACCCGTCCAAGCAGTAGAAAAAGTACTAGCACGTGCCAATAAAACATTATCGGATATTGATTTAATTGAAGCGAATGAAGCTTTTGCGGCACAGGCATTAGCAGTTGACAAAGAATTACAATTTGACGACAATAAACTTAATGTAAATGGTGGTGCGATTGCACTAGGCCATCCAATCGGCGCAAGCGGAGCCCGTATTTTAGTCACACTCATTCATGAGATGCAAAAACGTGATGTGAAGACGGGATTGGCTACGTTATGTATTGGAGGCGGTCAAGGCGTTGCTACCGTCATTTCAAGATAAATGAACGGCTTACAAACTGTGTGGCTGAATTTGAAGCAAAGGAAGGCTGACAAACTGTGGCAAAACGAAAGCGACAACAACGTCATCAAACGAATAAACAAGGACGACAAAAAGAGGAAGGGTCTTTACAAGTTGAAGATGCGTTAGATGAGGATATACTTCACCAATTACAGGCAGCTAAAAATCAATTAAGAAAAGTGGCAGAAGCAGAAGCGAAAGCGGAGCAAGAACGCCGGAAACGTGAACGTGAAGAACGTGAGAAAAACAAGTCTTTCGAAGAGTTATTGGAAACGTATGGTGATCAGGGCGGGAAGTTTAGTTAATCGCTCATGATTAGAATTAAACATTAGTCTTCTTAAATTAGATGTATATGAATGAAAGAAGACTAATGTTTTTTATTTGGGAATTTGGAGGGAAATTACATGGATGTAGTGTTTAACAACGGAAATCTTCGTTTCAATTATCGAGTTGCAGGTGTTTGGAAGATGAATGATTATGTACTTGTCCATAAAAGTGAAGTTGATGAACATTGGGCTTTACCAGGTGGACGAGTGAAGTTCATGGAAGACTCAAAATTAGCGTTGAAACGTGAATTTCTAGAGGAATTAAATGCCAAAGTAGAGATTGGCAACATGTTATGGACGACGGAAAACTTTTTCGAATATGAGGGACAATCGTTTCATGAAATCGGCTTCTATTATCAAGTGAATGGTGAAGTTGAGATTTTCACAGCAGAACCGTTTTACGGGGTAGAAGATGATCAAAAATTACTGTATCAATGGGTGCGAATGGATGAACTTCATAAACTGCCTCTACAGCCTTCATTTTTACGAGAAGGAATTCAGCAATTGCCAACATATCCAGTGCATTTGATTGAAAAGGACGAACGCAAAACAGAGTGATCGCATAAAAATCACTATCAACCTACATATATATGCTTTTTATTCAGAAAAATCTGTTATAATTTATCTGAATGAAAAGTGAGGGGATTTTGTTTGCTAAGTATTGTAATGCTGATATTTGTAATTGCCCATTGAGTACATTACGCCATGAAATTGGGCATGGTGTGGATGCATTATTCGTCACGAAAGTGCCGGTTCATATTTATTTTGGACGGAAATCAGAACATAACTATGAAAATTTTAAAATCGGTCGGCTTCATTTTCATCTTCAATGGTCTTTTGCAGTTGGATATACCTATTGGGAGGGCTGGGTTAAAGAAGTATTAAAGAGCGATAGCAATTGCTGGCGGCCCGATCATGTCATTGTTGCTCGTAGTCTTTTTTAGCACATTATCTTCTGTTAGAATACAAGCCTTCATACGTCAATGAAGCAGTCTAGCAGCAAAGTTTACCATCATTCAGCTGGTCCTTTTACGCTTACCGATAAATTATCCAGCTTGGTTAGTAGGGAAAAAAGATTCTCTTACAAATGGGTTGAACTATGATCGTGATCATATAGTAATAGGGCATCCTCTACGGGGAGTGTAGAAGGGGGAAATATGAAAATGGACGTCAATTTTGGACATGTTGCTAAAAATTATGCACAGTATCGCAATGATTTGCCTGATGAATTATTAAAAAGTCTAACGTTACGAGGAATTAGTTTTGAAGGAAAGAAAGTAGTCGATTTAGGATGCGGAACAGGTGTGTTATCTCGAGCACTTCAAAAAGAAGGTGCGAATGTTGTTGGTGTGGAGCCTGCATTGGCATTAATTGAAGAAGCGCTAACTATAGATGCAAAAAAAGGTTACCGTATCGATTATCAACATGGTTTTTCTGAAGATACATCATTACGTACGGATGCATATGAGATAGTTACGGTACTAAGGGCTTGGCATTGGTTTAATCGTGAAAAAACATTGATTGAAATTCAAAGAATTTTACAAGCACATGGTTCACTCATTATTGTAGATTCAGGTTTTCTGTCTCATCAACCAATTGTAGATGACACACTTCGCTTTATTAGAAAACGTATGCCGAACGGCCAATTAAAACGAGCTGGCGCTAAGGCGACATCAAGCCAATTGATTAATAGTTTTCCTGTTGAGTGGTTTGAAGAATGGCAACATGCGCAATTTGATTTGCAGGAAACATATAAATTTTACTATGATGTTCACTTTTCAAATGAAGAATGGTGTGGAAGAGTGGGTTCATTATCCTGGTTGACAGATTTTGATGAGAAAGAGCGTAACGATCTATTAGAACAATTATACCGATATATACAAAAGAAATATGGACATGTACAACATCAGATTCGACATGGATGTTATGTTGCTGTGTTGAAACGTTTAGCGGAATAATATGTTTTGGAATATATGAGTTAAAATGAAAGGAGAGCATTTGGATGGGGATGTTAAACTTCATTCAATCCTGTAATAGATGAGAAAAACCTATATACGGGAGGATGATTAAATGAAAAAAACAGAAATCATGCAATTTTACGACAACCAATTTCATCTGTTTAAAGAGGAAGTAGATTTAACAACACGAGATACACAACTTGCAAATGAGATTATTGAACAAATAGGCGTTCCTTTTCAATCTGTATTTGAGCTTGGAGCTGGAAATGGATTATTAGCAAGAAGTTTAGCAGCTTTTGATAAAACCATTACGACGGTTGAACTGATTCCGGACATGGTCACATTCGCACAACAATTTGACCATCCAAATATTACGTCACTCTGTGGAGACTTTTATACAATCGAACTCCCGAAAACATTTGATACGATATTGTATATTGACGGTTTTGGAGTTGGGACGGATGAAGAGCAGCTGTTACTACTACATCGTATTCGAAAGTGGCTTAAAGCGGATGGGGTTGCATTAATCGATATCTATCATCCAAACTATTGGCGAAAAACAAGTGGGCAAACTATGCATCCATTTCCAAGTGAACATATATCAAGAGTTTATGGATTTGACGAAGAATCGAATCGTATGACAGATACTTGGTGGAATGAAGAACATCCAGAAAAGACGTATACGCAATCATTAGCGTGTTATTTACCCGATGAGATTTATGCGTTATGCAAACAGGCACAGTTGCAAATTGTTGCTTATTATCCGGGAGGAGCCATGGATTTCGAACAATGGCAATATCAGGAGCAAGTAGCACTATCAGAGTGTTTAAGCTATCGAATTAAATTAAAAAAACGATAAGTATAAGAAGAGTTGTTCGTTCAAATGGGAAGAAGATTCATTTGAACGAACTTTTAATAGGATAGTTAGAGGCAAGGAGAATGATGTAGTATGTAGCCTTAATAGGCTTAAAGTAAATGCGGGAGTGGATGAGTGATTAGCTTTTTTAAGCGATTATATGACAGATGTGTTGATAACACCCGAAGGGGAGTAGATGTACGCCGAAACGATTTTTAGAGAAGGAGCTTCTTGATGGTGCGGAATATTGGTATTCTGTGCAAGGAGAGAATGGTCAAGATGTCGAGGAGTTCAATCATGGGATTGATCAAAAGCATTTAGCTTATTGGAATGAATGTATTTAGCGACATTTCGACTAGTTGATTTAATCACAGAAATAGTAATGACTCCTGGAAGTACTCGCAAAGTGATGGACTAAGAAGTGTATGTTTCTTTACGAAAGGGGGAGTGAGATTGATTACAAGAGAAATAGAGATTGCAGATGCTGAGGCTTTTGGTCATTTACTCGAACAAGTGGACGCTAGCTCGGAGTATATGCTTTGGGAAGCGGGGGAGAGAAAAAGCGAGCTTAAACAACAGCAGTCAATGATTCAAAATATAAAAGATCGTTCAAATTCTATGATTTTTGTAGCTGAAAATAGGAATCAAGAAATGATAGGCTATTTATTTGCGATTGGTGGCAATGCAAATCGTAATAAGCATGCTGTCTATATGGTAATTGGGATAGCAGAAAAAGCGCGTGGACAAGATGTGGGAACGAGTTTATTCCGAGAGATGGAAAAATGGGCGATTCAACAGCAAATACATCGTTTGGAATTAACAGTCGCTATTAAGAATGAGGCAGGGTTAGCTTTATACAAAAAAATGGGTTTTGAAATTGAAGGAATAAAAAGAGATGCTTTACGAATAGATGGAGCATTTGTGGATGAGTATTATATGGCAAAGTTGATGAACTAAAATAAAGTGGGATGCGCAATGAAAATAAGAAAAACCAAAATCGATGAGCCATTTAGAGATGAAGTAGAAAGGGAACTGTGATGAATCTAGGGAATAATTATTTGATCGTTGTACAGGAAAGGTTAACAATGTTAAAGTGTTTGGCGATAAAATAATAAGTCAACTATCATTAAAAGAAATCCACAGGAAGCTGAAAAAAACATTGAGTAGTATTCATAAAGAAATACGAATCTCACCTTGGTGGTGGAGCGTTCCATTTAGTGTATTTTTGGAGATGCGTATAGTTAAAAAAAGCATTAAGCGAAATCGTTTGGGAGCGACTGATATATATGATGCTATTCTCATAAAATTGTTGTTTTAAGGCGATGGATATGATGATTACATGTGGACGATATTAACCGTTAGAGTATAGAAAACTTTTTATGTAATAGCATGAACAGTGGAGGTAAGCGGGATGGATATTAAAAAAATCGGTATTTTTTTAAGCGGGTTTATGTTGTCATTTATGATCATGCCAATATTATATGAGTTAGGTGTCCCTTCATATGCTATGATCTTAACTGCTTTATTTGGAGAAAACAACATTTGGGCGTTGGTTTTCACATTCGTTATTGTGATTGTACTATTATTTAGAATGAGAAAACAACAAACTTAATATTTTCTAACATTGCACGTATGTTCATACTTGTTACACTATCATATGCCTTTACGTTTGTGAATGAAAAAAAGAAGGCTAGGGAAGCAACTTGTAGATGATGATTTCTTGCAATAGCTGGTTTATGAGATAGCGTTCTTTGACAGTTTTTTTTAAAATAAATGAAAAATCACAGGCTGAATTCAAAAAGAGACGAGATTATGGAAAAAAACTACCTTAAAATAAACAATACAAATTTAGACGAAAAAGAAGTAGCAGAACTTATTATAAAGGAATTTAATTTTTAATAGTATTAAATGTGCTTTCTATCAATGTATT
>DATGUZ010000056.1:0-8749 GCA_035300865.1 Sporosarcina sp. | reverse complement strand
TTTTTTTAGGCAGATCCTTAATGGCGATTGCAGTTATTGGATTTTTGGCTTCGTTTGTGTTGAATATTTTAATATATATGCAGTTTTTTCAATTTCATGTATTAACCGGAAATAATACTGCTATGGCAAGTTTTTTATTTATCACGATCTATTTAATTGCTAAATTCATACTATTGCCTAAGCATTTAAAATTGGAAAATGCAAAAAATATTTGATTTTCTAGTTGCGTTTGCTGTTTTATTTAATTGACGGATTAATATCGTGTTAAATGAATCGGCTGTGAACTCTTTTTTTGCTTTGCCTCGTAAAAAAGAAAGATTTTGAACGCTTGTTGATTAAAAAAATGTAGAAATCGTACAAAATAAATAAAAAGAAGGGGGAGATTATTCTCAACTGTATGAACAAACAGTACCATAGACTACTTGGCATGACTTATAAACTAAATGCAAGTAACGAATGGTTGGCGTACTGGGAATTTTATTACAGTTAAGATTTATTATGGAACAGATGAATACAGCGAGAAAAGATTATCCTATGAAATACATTCGTCCCCGATACGACAAAAGATATTACAGTTATTTGTTATGCCTTATTTTTTTATGTGCTTCAGTTTTTTGGATAAAAAGTTATGTGGATGAACAGAACATGGTTAATAATGGATTTGTGAATCGAAGTGCGGTGACATTTGAAGTGGAACCGATTGAAGCTGGAAAGAAGGTATTGATTGAGCATGATAGCCCTTTTATTTTATTTCAATATAATCCTTCTAATCCGAAGATAAAATACGTGTGGATGAATGGACATGTGAAACTCCCTCCACTTACAATGGCAGACGAAAAAGAGGTAGTAGACTATGCCGATGATATTGCAATTACAGGGGAGTATATGAAGCGAAAATGAACTGAGTCTATATTTATCATGAATAAACCAAAACGTAATGGGTTAAAAATGATAAAAAAGGGGTAGTTTATAAGTAAGCTTTATTTTGGAAAGCGCAAAGGAGAGATGAAACAATGGAGAAAAACAAACGTTATCCAAACAAAGAGGATTATGAAAAAAATATTTATGCACATGCAGAAAATCCGGAAGAACTTCCTTTAGCAGATCCAGCTGAATCAAATGCAACGAAAGTGTTTAGAGAAAATGAAGCAAAAGAAGATCAAGACGATAGCGAGCAATCTGCTTTCGGACAAAATAAAAAAGCGTAGTTAGAACATCGCCTACAAATGAGACGAACCTCAATTGTAGGCGGTTTTTCTATTCAATAAGGTGATGTTTGAAAGCATAGATAACGGCTTGCGTTCGATCTTGTACATCAAGCTTCGACAAAATATTACTGACATGGGTTTTGACCGTTTTAATCCCGATATATAAATCGTCAGCAATTTCTTGATTGGATTTCCCGTTTGCCATCAGTAACAATACTTCTATTTCACGATCTGTTAACTGATCATGAAGAGCAGTCTCATTTGCTGAACGCATTCTTTGCATCATTTTAGAGGTGACTTCGGGTTCTAACACAGTTTGTCCTTTTACTGTTTCACGAATTGCTTCTGCAATTCGTTTTGCATTCGATGTTTTTAAAATATAACTGACAGCACCTGCTTCCAATGCAGGATACACTTTATCGTCATCTAAAAAGCTTGTAACAATGACGATTTTGGCGTCAGGCCATTGAGCGATAATGGCTTCAGTCGCTTCGGCACCGTTCATTTCTGGCATAACCATATCCATTAAGATAATGTCTGGACGTAACTCAAGTGCTTTGTCGACGGCTTCTTTTCCGTTCGCTGCTTCGCCGACAACTTCCATATCTGCTTGCGTTTGCAAATAAGCAGACACACCAATTCGTACCATTTCATGATCATCCACTAATAAAATCCGAATCATCTATTGCATCCCCTTTCTCGACAGGTAATTTCACTTCAACAATCGTTCCTTGTGAAGGAACAGAAACGATTTTACAAGTAGCGCCAATTTCAATCGCCCGTTCATAAACGTTTTGCAAACCGTACGCTCCCGTTTTGTCGTCTGTTTGTTTAAAACCAACGCCATCATCTTGAATCCGCAAAATAGCGAGTCCATCTCGTTCAATAAATAAGACATCTACTTCAGTTGCTTGCGCATGTCGTAAAGTGTTCGATAATGTTTCTTGCGCAATGCGGAATAAATGATCTTCTGCTCCTTTTGATAACGCAACATCTTCTAAACGAAAGCGGATATGGAAGGAAACCTTTTCTTTTAATTCATTCAATAAATCTTCTAATCCTTCGGCAATCGTTTTATTATTTAAAGCGACAGGTCGTAAATGTAATAATAAGGCACGCATTTCTAACTGTGCCTGTTGGACCATTTGCTCTACTTGTTGTAGAGGCTGCCGATTAGGAGAATGCTCATTTCCTTCATTAATTGCAGATAAAAGCATAGAAGCAGCAAATAATTGTTGAGAAACAGAGTCATGTAGTTCACGTGCAAGTCTTTGTCGTTCTTCAATGACACGCTCTTGAATCAAGCGTTCTTCAGTTTCAACCGTTTCATCAATCATTTTTTTCAAGCTAGTTTTTTGTGTTTGTAACACATCTACAATTTGTTGGAATGAAGTTTGCATCCGTTTTGGTACATCTTTCATTTCTAAATGCGGTTGTTCCGAATGTAAAACGTCGGAGAGCGCTTGTTCAATCGCTTTAAATCTCTTTCGTTCCAATGTGTTCGTCCATAAGGCAATGCTCAATGCGAGAAATGCAGAAACAATTAGCATCCAAGCGATAATTGGCAATTCGACATACGTTTTTTCAATGAGTAGTGTCCAGAATTCTCGAAGTGGTTCCTCGTGTAACACATATGTGTAAGCTACGATGATCAGGCTAAATAACAGTGTTAAAGTGATCGTTCTTTGCAGAAAAGCCTTCATTTTCGGATCACCTCGATATCTCCAGCCCATGTTGCAATTGTAATAATCAGTTCTGGACTATGTTCTGTTTGATGTTCGTAACTATCTTTCATATGCAGTGTTTCATTCATCAAACGTTTTCTTTCATGGTGGAAAATCTGTGCTTCTCCATATAATGTTGTGTAATGAATGCGTACCGGAATATCGTAAGGCAATACAATTTTCACTTTGCCGACTGCTTGACGGATTGAAATGAGGGATGTTCCTTTTGGCAACACCGTATTTGTCACGTCTATTTGAAAATCACCGTATAGTCCTTGAATATGCATGTCTTCCCATTCATAAGTAGAAAATGTGCTAGATTGCATTGAAAATAGTTTGTTTTTCCAAATGCCATTGGGTGTTTCGCGATTCAACTCGTATATGGGTTGCATAAGTTTTTCAGCGGGAACACCGTGCCATAGTTTTACAAGGATATAAATAATGCCTACGACAAAAGCAATTCGTAAGCTCCATAAACTAAACAATGCGATGACGATAAATAGGATACCGGAAATGAATAGCCATTTTGCCCGCTGCTTCGTTCCGTAATAAAGAAGTAAAGCACCGAGAAGAAGATGAATAATGCTCGCATTTTCAAAAATAAATGTTTCGATAAAAATAAGCGCAATAAAAGCGATACCGATAAATGCGACGGTATTCGTTAATGATCTTTTCATTGTCGATGCCTCCTCCTTCATTTTATTCATGATACATAAAAAATCTCCTCGGAAGCCTTACCAATCTTCCGAGGAAAAGTTCGCTATTATTATTTTACACAATTTGCTCATTTTTTTCAGTATTTTCAAGCGCATATAATCGACGTTCTAAAGATGAGCGCTCATATTCACGATCGATTTTATGACCTAAGCTTTCCATATAGGTATGAATTTCATTGACATTTGTAACACTTTTATCACTTTCATCTTGTTTGATTACTTGGTCCATGCGAGCATTTGCGCGTAAAACATTTTCTTTACCCATTAAAGAGAGTTGGCGTACTTTCATATCTTTTACTTGATGTTTCATTTGCTCAAATTTTTGTTCAAGTGCCATTAGTTCTTTCACGGTCAATTGGATTTCTTCTGTAATATGTTGTAAGCGATTGTCATAAGCTTGTACTTCTGACGCTGCAAAGTCGATTAAATCCGTTTCTTCCGTTTGTTCAGCTAGTTGTAGTTGGTTACGACGTTTTTCAAGCATTGTTGCGGCTTCTTTTTGTTCTTGTTCTAACGCTTCTTTTAATTTGCTTTGACGTTCTAATAATTTTCCAACTGAAGCTGTTTCTTTTTCAGCTTCGCGAATGTATTGGTTTAACATCGCAATTGGATTTTTCGCCTCTTTTTTATCGAATAGTTCATGTAAGTCTGCTTCCACCGTATATTTAAATCGATTCCATAATGTTTTCATTGTGTAATTCCTCCTAATAAGTTCTGTTTAGTTATTTTTATTTAATGCATCCCATTGTTTTTCAAAGTTTACAAATGGGTCATCCGACGGTTTGTGTTCGATGATCGTATCATCAGCTACATCTTCATTTTTCCAAGCTTTCCAAATCGCATATAAACCAATTGCCGCAACAATAGCTACGAATGCTGGAATATTTGAAATGGCTGTTAGTACTCCAATGATGAGAACGCCACCCCAAAATATTTTGAGTAATGTGTGATCGCTTTTACGGTAATAATGCATACCTGCATAAGCGATTACTGCCGAAATGGCGAGTCCGATTAATGCCCCCATATTTGCTACGGCAACGATGCCGGCAACTAATCCAATAGAGAATAGAATAACTTTTTTCATGTTTTGTCGCTCCTTTCTTTTGTTAACTTAATCTTATAATGTTCTCCAATTTTCCAAAACGGTCGCACAGTTGATTTTGCCATCAGCCTTAAGGCGGAGAGCTTCTCAGACAAACGTTGACGAATGATTGAAACTCCGATAAAATTTAGTTATTAGAAGAATTAGTTTATTCTGAAAATATTGAGGAGGGGAGAATAACATAAAGTGCTCATTGCCGAAGAATTAGCACAATCCTACATCTTAGACATCACAAAATCGTTCAAGTCTATCGTTTTAACGAATTGATTATAAAAGGAGACGATTCTAAATGATGCAAACACCGTTATTATTATCATCTTTTATTACACGTGCAGAACAGTTTTTTCCAGACAAAGAAATTGTTTCAAGAACGAGTCCTGATGTAATTCATCGATTAACATATCGAGATTTTGCTAAACGAACGCGTCAATTGGCAAATGCACTTACGAAACTAGGTATGGAGCAAGGCATGAAAGTTGGAACATTTGCCTGGAATCATCATCGCCATTTAGAAGCGTATTTTGGCGTGCCGAGTACAGGGGCCGTTTTGCATATGATTAACATTCGGCTATCACCAGAACATATTATTTATGTCGTCAATCATGCGGAAGATGAAATTCTATTAGTAGATGAAGATTTATTTCCACATGTAGAAAAATTGGCGCCTCATTTAAAAACAGTAAAACATTTCGTGATTATGGGAGATTCAAAGACCTTACCAGAAACATCATTAGAGAATGTCTATTTGTATGAACAATTGCTTGCACAAGAAAGTGATGAATTTGATTTCCCGAAAGATTTAGATGAAAATACACCAGCAGGAATGTGTTATACATCGGCAACGACCGGTAAGCCGAAAGGTGTTGTGTACACGCATCGCGGTATTGTTTTACACAGCTATGCACTTGGACTGGCAGATGCAATGGGGATGCGTGAGAAAGACGTCATTTTGCCAATCGTTCCGATGTTCCATGTAAATGCTTGGGGAATGCCATTTGCAGCAGTATTTTTTGGAGCGAAGCAAGTTTATGCAGGTCCAGGATTCGATCCGGCACTTATTTTGGACTTGATCGAACAAGAAGGCGTTACATTGACGGCAGGTGTTCCGACAATTTGGCTAGCTGTATTGAAAACGTTAGAGGCAGGCTCGTGGGACATTTCTTCATTAAGAGCAATCGTTTGTGGGGGATCTGCTTCACCAAAAGGATTAATTCGTGCATTTGAAGAAAAGTATCATGTTCCATTTGTCGTTGGGTACGGATTAACGGAAACAACGCCACTTGTAAGTTTGTCAGTCTTTACTTCAAAGCTTGAAGGATTAAAAGGTGATGATCGAATCGATATTCGTGCCTTGCAAGGATTGACAATGCCAGGGTTAGAGGTGAAGTTGATTAACGAAAACGGGGAAGTGCCATGGGATGGAGAAACAATGGGGGAGTTGCTCGTTCGTGGACCATGGATTGCAAGTGAATATTATCAAGATGATCGAACGGCAGAGGCATTTCGGGATGGGTGGTTCCATACAGGAGACATTGCCGTCATGACTGAAGATGGTTATTTAAAATTAACAGATCGAACAGCAGATTTAATTAAAAGTGGTGGGGAATGGATTTCTTCTGTTGATTTAGAAAATGCGCTGATGACACATGATGCCGTATTCGAAGCAGCAGTCATTGCGGTTCCACATGAAAAATGGCAAGAACGGCCTTTAGCGTGTGTTGTATTGCATGATGGACATGAAGAAAATAATGATACGAAAGAACAATTACAACAATATTTGGCAACGCAATTTGCAAAATGGTCATTGCCAGATGACATTGTGTTCTTAAAAGAAATTCCAAAAACTTCTGTAGGAAAGTTTTTGAAACGTGCACTTCGTGATCAATTAACTTAAGCAATAAGAATAAATAGCTTATCGACGACGTTTTATCGATAAGCTATTTTTTGTGCGTACGGTCGTGAATAAAAATAATGTCGGAAAATGTTATCAACAAAATAGTTATCCACAGAATTGTGGAAAATTCCAAGAATATTGTGTTCAATTGAGAATACTTGCACAACTTATCCACCAAAGCTGTGGATAGGTTGTGTATAACTATTGTGAAATAAAAAAATCAACATCCTAACAATCGTGAACGAAATGTGTATAAATTTCCACATAATGAAGAAACAATGTGCATACAGTAGATTATTGGAAACATCTGGTGAAATGAAGGCGTCCTAACTTGCAGAAAGGGAAAATGAGGTGGACCTTTATGAAAAGTTGGATTGTTGAATTTCTAAGCACGTATGAATATATTGGATTATTCATATTAACGATGTTTGAACCACTAATGCCAATTATTTCAATAGAAGAAATGATCGAAATGAGTCAGCACCCGATGTTTCAGTTTACAATGCATCCAATATTCATATTACTTGTCATTGTAATCGGCTCTGTCATTGGTGCGTTAATGTTATATAGTGTTGGTTTGTTAATCGGTATTCGAAATGTTGAAGCAATTTTTAAAAAATATGAAAAACGAATCCCGTTTACGTATGAGACATATACGCTGTTTTTACAGCGATTTGAAAGACATAGTACATGGTTATTATTTTTCAGTCGATTTATCCCGATTGTACGGGGGATTGTTTGTATCCCACTAGGTATGGTACAAATGCGATTAGGAACATTTATCAGTATCGCAGCATTCGGAAGTTTTCTATGGACGAGTGCACTTTTATTTCAAATGGGCTTATTTCAATGGCATCTGCCTCATATTGTCATAAGCGATCAAGTATTGATCAATTGTTTGTACGTGTTTGCCATGACGGGCTTTGTTGCAATCTTATTGCTAGTTGTAAAAATACGCAGAAGGAGCGCTTAATCTATCGTAGAGCTTATCGAATTACTGAAGGCACTACTGCTAGGGCTTGTGGAAGGGATGACAGAGTTTGCGCCAGTATCATCTACGGGGCATTTAATTATCGTGGATGATATGTGGTTGAAATCCGAGCTGTTTTTAGGGAAATATCCCGCAAATACATTTAAAATCGTCATTCAATTAGGGTCGATATTAGCGGTTGTCGTAGTATTTTGGAAACGATTACTCAGTTTAATCGGTTTGTACAGCACGGGCGAGCAAAAGACGACTGCTACATTTACGATAGGGCATGTCATTATCGGTATGTTACCAGCGACGATACTTGGTTTTGCCTTTAAAGATATTATTGATGAGTATTTGTTTACTGTTGAGACCGTGATGATTGCATTGCTTGCAGGGGCTTTTCTAATGCTTTTTGCCGACGCGTATCGTCCGAAAAGACCGCATGTCCAATCACTTGATCAAATGACATATAAGCAAGCACTTTATGTTGGGATGGTGCAATGTTTATCGCTATGGCCAGGGTTTTCACGTTCTGGTGCAACCATTTCCGGAGGGGTTTTATTTGGAATGAATCACCGAACAGCGGCGGATTTCACCTTTATTATGGCCGTTCCGATTATGGCGGGCGCGAGCCTCGTATCTGTTTTGAAAAACTGGTCCTATATGACGACAGACCATTTGTCATTTTATATCGTTGGATTTTGTAGTGCATTTATATTTTCTTTATTGTCAATACGCTTTTTCTTAGCACTTATTGAAAAGATTAAATTAACCCCCTTTGCCATTTATCGTATTATCCTCGCAATGATCCTTGCTTTTTTATGATAATGATTGGAGAGGGGAAAGTGATGGGCATAGCAGCGCTTAGATTGGTCATAGAAAGAGCTTGATTCGGCATAGACCGTGATTTTTTCGCCATAGAGGTGCCTCGATTGTGCATAGAGAGCCTTTTTGTAGGCATAGAACGATAATTGGGCATAGCACAGGAATATTTCGTCATAGAAGCAGCTCAATTAAGCATAGAAGCATCTCCATTAGCCATAGACCGCACCATTTTTCGGCATCACAACCCGCTTATAAATCTCATCGTTTGAAAAAACAAACTGCCCAGAAAGTCGATTGAATAAACTTT
>DATGUZ010000055.1:0-10021 GCA_035300865.1 Sporosarcina sp. | reverse complement strand
GTTCAATCGAAACTTTATGAATTGTGCAGTTAGTTTGTTGCTGCTTCTTCTTCCTCAGTTTCTAAATGATTGACAACAAGTACGATGCCAATCACCATTAAAATACCAGTTGTAATCATATAAAAGAATGCTTTTGCTGCAACGCTCATGACATCAATGCCGCCCATTGCAACGCACGCTAGCGTGATTAAAATGAATAAAGTCGTTAAAATTGGGTTTTTCATCTGAGTGCCTCCTAATTGTCTCATAATTTCAATAAAACAAAATCGTTCTTCATTTCTATCTATACTTAAATTGTAACAAATCATTCACAAATTGAAAAGCCCTTTTCGACATAATTTGTTCACTTTTATAACATTACTTGAAAAAGAACAGTTTCTTTATTATTTTCTGAATACTCGTTATAATAAATAGAGACAAAATTGAGGGGGAAATAGACATGTCACAAGAAGAAAAATTTGCGCCCGTCATTGACAATTATCACGGAACAGAAGTGGAAGATCGGTTCCGTTGGTTGGAAAATCCAGAAGATGAAGCGGTACAACAATGGGTGGATGAACAAAATATACAAACAGAATCATTCTTAGAAAAAGTTGAGCAACGCGGACAAATTAAAGAAAAACTGACAGCATTATGGAATTATGAAAAGTTTACCGTTCCACAAAAAGAAGGGACTGCTTTTTACATTCATAAAAATGATGGATTGCAAAATCAAGCGGTCTTTTACCGTTCGAAAGACGAAGAATTTACAGATTTAGAAGTCATTATTGACCCGAATACGTTAAATGACAAAGGAACAGCTGCCATTACAAATTTATCATTTTCTAAAAATGGGGATTATCTCGCATATGGCATTTCGTATGATGGAAGTGACTGGCAAGAGATTCATATTAAAAATTTACAAACATTGGAAGATGCATCAGAAGTGTTAAAGCACTGTAAATTTAGTTCGATTGCTTGGAATGAAGAGGGGACAGGGTTTTATTACAATCGATTTAAAGATCCAGCAACGGTTACACCAGAAGAACAAAGTTATTATAATCGCGTTTATTGGCATACAGTTGGAACGTCACAGGAAGATGACGAACTGATTTATGCTGATGATGACAATAAAGAATTTGCGTTTAATCCAGAATTTTCATCGGATTATCGTTATTTACTATTAACAGCATGGCGTGGTACAGAAAATCGTAATCGCATTTATGTGCGTGATGAGCAGAAAAAAGGAGATTTTCAACCGTTACTTGCAAAAGATGATGGGGAGTATCGTTTCATTACAAGTGAGGGTTCTGTCTTTTATTTCCAAACGAATAAAGATGCACCGAAAGAACGGGTCATTGCAATTGATGTCAATGAACCAGCGGAAGTGAATTGGCAAGAGGTTATTCCGGAAGCGGATGATGTGTTGTCGCATATCGCTTGTGTAAATGAACAATTTGTTGCGCTTTATTTACATAATGCGTATGACGAAATGAGATTATTTGAAAAAGATGGCACGTATGTAAGGGACTTAGCATTGCCTAAATATACTTCGGTCACAGGACTTTCTGGGAAAAAGATGGATACTGCGATGTATATTAGTTATACGTCTTATTTAGCACCGACGAAAGTATTAAAATATACGTTTGATAAGGATGAAACAACGGTGCTTATGGCAGCTGATGAATTATTCCCGACGGAAGCATTTGAAACGACACAAGTATTTTATCCTTCCAAAGATGGGACGCAAATTCCGATGTTTTTAACGCATAAAAAAGGGATTACATTAGACGGTGAAAATCCTGTGTTGTTATATGGGTACGGTGGTTTCAATGTTAGTTTAACACCGACATTCTCACCTTCTGTACGTATGTGGTTGGAAGCTGGTGGTGTTTATGCGGTTGCCAATATTCGTGGTGGTGGCGAGTTTGGGGAAGAATGGTATAAAGCGGGAACACTCGCACAAAAGCAAAATGTGTTTGATGATTTTATTGCGGCTGCAGAATGTTTAGTTGGGGCAAAATATACGACCCCGGCCAAATTAGCAATTATGGGCGGTAGTAATGGCGGATTGCTTGTGTCTGCTTGTATGACGCAACGTCCGGAATTATACGGTGCGGTCATTTGCCAAGTGCCCGTAACAGATATGTTACGCTATCATAAGTTTACAGTTGGTCGCTATTGGGTGACGGATTTTGGGAATGCAGAGGAAAACGCGGAGGATTTTGACTACATGATTAAATATTCTCCATTGCATAACGTGCGACAAGGTGTGAAGTATCCGGCAACATTGATTACAACTGCAGATACGGACGATCGTGTTGTTCCACTTCATGCGAAAAAGTTTGCCGCAACCGTTCAAGAAGCACAAGGTGGTGAGGCGCCGATTTTCATTCGCATTGAGAAAAATGCTGGACATGGACTTGGTAAGCCGACTTATAAAGTGATTGAAGAAGCGACAGATATTTATACTTTTTTATTTAAAATGTTGGATGTTCGTTTATAATAGAAGTATCGTGAAAAACCATTCCAAATGACTGGGATGGTTTTTTCGAATGAAGGAAACGATATTGGAGGAATGAAAGATGATGAAACGCGCCTTATCGATTGCTGGTTCTGCTGCAAGAGGGGGAGCTGGTATTCAAGCTGATTTAAAAACAT
The DNA here is from genome assembly GCA_035300865.1 of Sporosarcina sp. Lineage (GTDB taxonomy): Bacteria > Bacillota > Bacilli > Bacillales_A > Planococcaceae > Sporosarcina. The sequence continues at coordinate 7,381 of DATGUZ010000055.1, read as the reverse complement.
TTCAAGAATTAGACGTGTTCGGTACGACTGCAGTTACCGCGATTGTTGCGGAAAATCCACGTACAAAACAACGGGTTTTCCCACAATCAATCGATGCGATTGAAGCACAAGTGCATACTGCTTTAACGGATATCGGCGCGGATGCCATTAAAACCGGCATGCTGTTTACAGAGGAAATTATTACGAAAACGGCAGCATGGATTGAAGCGTCAGGCGTAGAAAATATTGTTGTAGATCCCGTTATGATTGGAAAAATTGGTTCTGTTTTATTAAAAGAAGATGCGATTGAAAGTATGAAAACAAAATTATTACCGCTGGCGACGATTATAACGCCAAATATGCCGGAAGCAGCAGAGTTACTTGACATGGACGCACTTGAAACGCCGGAAGCATTGAAGGAAGCAGCGCGAAAACTACATCACTTCGGTCCGAAATATGTACTTGTAAAAGGTGGCCGTTTGGAAGGACCTGCATTGGATGTGTTATATGATGGTACGCAATTTTATATGCTGGAAGCCCCGCGAATCGATACACTTCATACGAATGGTGCAGGTTGTACGTATTCTGCAGCGATCGCAGCGGAATTAGCAAAAGGAAAAACCGTTCCGGAAGCTGTAGAATTTGCGAAAGGATTTATTACAACTGCGATTCGCCATGCATTTGGATTTAAAAAAGGCGTCGGTCCAACGTATCACGCAGCACATCGTACATATGAGATGGAACCGATTCGTGTGTGGATTGAGAAATGATGGCTGAACAATTGAACAAACATATTATCGTTGTAGGTGCAGGCATTGTTGGTGCATCGACGGCATATCATTTAGCAAAGAAAGGTGTACGGGTAACCGTAGTCGACCGAAAAGATCCTGGACAAGCAACAGAAGCTGCGGCGGGAATTATTTGTCCATGGTTATCTCAACGGCGCAATAAAGCATGGTATGCATTGGCTAAAAATGGTGCTGCATATTATGAAACACTTATCGAGATGTTGGAAGCGGATGGCGAAACTGAAACCGGCTACCGCAAAGTGGGGGCAATCAGTCTACATACAGACCAAGAGAAGTTGAAAAAAATGGAAGAACGTGCACAAGTGAGACGTGAAGATGCGCCGGAAATAGGGCGGATTACCCCATTATCATCTGAAGAAACGCGTGCAAAAATGCCTTTATTAGATTCAGCCTATGCGTCTGTACATGTAAGTGGTGCTGCACGGGTGAACGGCCGTGCCTTACGAGATGCTTTAATTCGAGGGGCAAAAAAGCACGGGGCGACATTTATTCATGGCTCGGCAACGCTCATTGCGGGTGATCAAATCATTCGCGGCGTCGAAGTAGATGGGGATTTTTTAACTGCCGATCAAGTGTGTGTCACAGCGGGTGCGTGGGCAGCAGAACTGGTAAGACCATTAGGCATCTCGCTTCAAATTCGTGGTCAAAAAGCACAAATTGCACATTTAAAAGTATCGGAAGAAACTGCGAACTGGCCCGTTGTGATGCCGCCAAATAACCAATACATGTTAGCATTTGACGGTGGTGAGCTTGTGGTCGGAGCGACGTATGAAGACGATCGCGATGATTTAGATTGTACGGTCGGTGGGTTACATGAAATTTTTGATAAAGCCTTAACAGTTGCCCCCGAATTAAAAGATGCGACATTTGTGGAAACGAAAATTGGATTTCGTCCTGTAGTACCGAATTTTATGCCTGTCATTGGTCCTATCCCAAACGTGAACAATTTATGGTTGGTGAATGGACTGGGGTCATCGGGTTTAACGGTCGGTCCATTTTTAGGAAGCGAACTCGCGAAAGTGGTTACTGGAGAGATAACGACAATCGATTTAACGCCCTATCATGTTGCGCAAATTATAGAAGAACAGTAAGTGATTATTCCGATGTTGCAATGAAAAGCATGCACGCGTATAAAATTAGGTGAAAGAGAAAGCACTACGTGAAACTGGGACAAAAATAAATAAGTTCAACAAAAATGATGCATGCTATAGAGAGATGCATCATTTTTGTATGAACAATCATGAGGTTGTCTGTCCTTCTGAGCGTGCCTGCCCAAAGCATCGCTTGGTCCAGAAGACAACCAGTCTGTATTATGTTGTTGTTGATGGTATTGTACGTTCAATCGTGTTCATTGTGTGATCAAAAGATATAACTAAACAAATCGTACCTCATCAACTATACACCCAAAATGGTTTATGCGTCTTCGTATAAAAAGCTGAAATATAATGAGAGCATGAACCGCTTTCTTTTCGCAATGAGCTATGCCCTTCATATACTCGAAGGGGAAGACTTCATTTGGAGGACTGTTAAATCGAACGAATCGTTTCGGTTATGCTATCGTACACACCATTCCATAATTTTTCATCTTCACTAAATGCTTTTGCAGTAAATGTAATCATTTCTTGGAATTTCTCGTCATATGCAGGCGATCCTTTTTCAGGAAGATTTGCCCGGAGAGGTACCATAAATGTTTTCGTATAATCCGCTAACGGTCCCCATTTACCAACTTCTTCTCCATTTTCATCAATAAAAATGACAATTGGAATCGTACGAGATTTTCCATTTGTTAAATATTGATCCATCAATTCCAAGTTTTCATCGCGTAATAAAAAACGTACGTCAAAATTTGCATGTTCCGCAATGCGTAATAAAATCGGTATATTCAACATACAATGACCGCACCAAGGTTCAGCTAGCACAATGGCACGAATGTTTTTATTTGTAAATATGGTATCTGTTGGAACTGAAAATGTGTCGTAAATCGCATGAAATCCATCTTTATGCTTTTCTAACGTATCCATATATTCCTTGGGTGTTAATCCTTTTTCAAACCAAGTTTGTAAACTCATCTCAATCGCTCCTTTAATCCTTTTCATCGTCTTACTAAGACATCCAATCTTAATTTTCACATGATCTAGGCATTTTGGTGAATGAAAATCAATTCTTATCTAATGATTTATCATGTATCTTTTAATTATACGAAATTTCTTTCAAATCGTAAAATGAAACTGCACTTTATCTTCAATAAACAGAACGGAGTGACTTTTCAAATTATACTATTCATTCAGATAATTTTGTAGTATACTTTTTGTATAATTCATTCCATTAAAAATACAGGATTGGAAATATTTAGCGTAAGGGGACATGCATCATGACAACACAAACATTTCAAGTAACAGAAAATCAACAGAAGAAAGATAAGCCATTGGATCATGAGCTACAATTTGGGCGTGCATTCACGGACCATATGTTTGTAGCGGATTACAATGTAGAAACGGGGTGGACAGATCACCGTATCGTCCCATACGAGCCGTTTACGCTAGATCCTGCAGCGATTATTTTCCATTATGGACAAACCGTTTTTGAAGGATTAAAAGCTTACTTATCAGAAGATGGCGATATTCGTTTATTCCGCCCTGAAGAAAATATGAAGCGGATGAATCAGTCATGCGAACGTCTTTGTATGCCGCTCATTGACGAGGAAGTTGCGTTAGAAGGGTTAAAGCAATTATTAACAATTGATAAGGAGTGGATTCCGAAATCGGAAGGCACGTCTTTATACATTCGTCCGTTTATCATTGCAACAGAACCATTTCTAGGCGTAGCACCGTCCACACAATATCGTTTTATGATTATTTTATCGCCAGTTGGTGCGTATTATAGCGAAGGCATTGCTCCAGTGAAAATTTTAGTTGAGAATGAATACGTGCGCGCGGTTGCTGGTGGAACAGGGACAGCAAAAACAGCAGGAAACTACGCAGCAAGTTTAAAAGCCCAAGAAGTTGCATCAGCTAAAGGCTACTCACAAGTTCTATGGTTAGATGGTGTAGAGAAGAAATATATTGAAGAAGTCGGAAGTATGAACGTGTTCTTCAAAATCGATGGTGAAATTGTTACACCTGCATTAAATGGCAGTATTTTAGAAGGGATTACACGCAAATCCATTATCGAATTGCTTCGTCATTGGGGCTATACAGTGACAGAACGCAAAGTATCGATGGAGGAAGTGAAAGAGGCTCATGCGCTAGGCACATTAGAAGAAGTATTCGGCACAGGAACAGCGGCGGTCATTTCCCCAGTAGGAGAATTAAGTTGGAAAGATGAAGTATTTGTCATTAATGAAGGTGAAACTGGTGAGTTATCCCGCAAACTGTATGATACATTAACAGGTATTCAAACAGGTAAAGTAGAAGATCCATTTAACTGGGCAATTCAGTTTTAATAAACGCTTCGAAAATAAAAAGTGGAAATGTGTGAACAAATTGATTTGTTTTACACTTTCTGCTTTTTTTATTTGTTACAATAGAAGAGTCTTTTTTAGGGAGTAACTGTAGGAGGAGAGGACTTGAAAGATTTACCAAAACATATCCCTGGTATCGTGCTATGTATCGCATTTATATTAGTAGGGAATTATATTGCACAATATGCAGGGGTTTTATTCGAACTACTTGGGTTTATTCCAGAAAATAGTGCAAGTCCCATTTCGGGCATTTTCATCGCTATTTTACTTGGCATGATTGTGCGTAATACGATTGGCGTTTCCGCACAATTTTTATCTGGTGTACAATTTTCCATGAAATATTTATTACGCGCAGGCATTATTTTGCTCGGTTTACGATTAAGTTTGGCGGAAGCGTTAAAACTTGGTGCATGGGGCATTCCGTTAATTGTCAGTTGTATTTCAGTTGGTTTAGCAGTGACGCTTTATTTTACGAAAAAATTACAACAATCGGAACGACTTGGGACGCTCATCGCATGTGGGACCGGCATTTGTGGTGTAACAGCGATTATGGCAACAGCGCCAGTTGTGAAGGCAAAAGATGATGAAATTTCATATGCAGTCGCGAATATTACCATTTTTGGGCTTGTAACGATGTTAGTATATCCGTATATTGCGAACTTATTTTTCGCTGGTGATCCGATTAAAGCCGGTTTATTTTTAGGAACGGCAATTCACGATACGGCGCAAGTAACAGGTGCTGCGCTTATTTATAGCGATTTGTTTCAGATGGAAGAAGTGATAAACGTTGCAACCGTAACGAAATTAACACGAAACTTATTTATCATATTAATCATTCCATTATTATCTTTTTGGTTTTTCAAAAAAGAACATGGTAGTACATCGGATAAAATACCGAAATGGTATGAATTAGTGCCATTATTTGTCATTGGTTTTTTAGCGCTATCATTATTGCGGACAATTGGCGATGTGATGGTTCAAAAATCAGGTTCGGCGTTTTTCCTACTGTCAAGCGATGCTTGGCAACAGTTGTATACGATGCTCAGTAATTTTGGCGCGACATTTTTACTTGGTGCTGCGATGGCAGGTGTTGGTTTGTCGACAGATTTGAAAAAATTAAAAGGATTAGGCTTTAAACCATTTTTAATCGGTTTAATCGCCGCATTATCGGTAAGTCTCGTTAGTTTCTTACTCGTCTTTTTCTTCGGGCACTTTATTTCATTGTAATGCATACATAAAAAATCCCCTTTTGGTCATCATAGGAATGACATTTTAAAAGGAGGGTTAACATGAAAAAACTGTCACTATTTGTCGTTGCTGCTGTGATGAGTATTGTGCTTGTCGGTTGTGGAACTACGAAAAAGGAGCCCGAGACGACGGAAGATATGAATACGAACACGAATATGACGACAGATAACGATGCGGTCACAGAAGATAACAATGATGATCGCGGAACGGGAGATGTCGGCGATGTCAATGACAACGACGATACGGTCGATCATAATGGTGAAAGGCGACTTGATGTTGCCGATGACGTTGCGGATAAAGTCTCTGAATTAGATGAGGTGGACCGTGCAAACGTTATTCTGACGGCGAATGAAGCATACGTCGCAATCGAAACAAATACGGGCGAAAAGGATACAGAAGGAACAAATACGGACACTGACTCACAAATCTCGAAAGAGCTCGAGACAAAAGTCGCGAATAAAGTGCGAGAAGCGAAAAGTGATGTCGACCAAGTATACGTTTCATTAGATCCAGATTTCGTCGAGCGCATGCGTGATTACCGTACACGTATTGACGAAGGTGAACCAATCGAAGGATTCTTCGATGAATTCGGCGAAGCAATGCGCGACATGTTCCCGAACGCTCGATAAGCGATACGAAACACCATCCAGAAAGTTAGTGAAAACTGACTTTCTGGATTTTTTTATGGGCATTTTCTCTAATACAAGTTGATGCATTGGTCACTTTGATATTGATTCTGAAGTGTTACGGAAACGAAGAAATGGGATTTGTCGATATTGTAGGATGATTTGTAGGTATCATGCAAAGATTTGTAGGTACAGATGGTGCAATTGTAGGCATAAAAAAGTATGTAGGTATCACGAGTTTATTTGTAGATAACCCGAAAAACTTTGTAGATATTGGGAGAGAATTTGTCGATAAAGCAAGCGAGATTGTAGGAACTAAAAAAGTATGTAGGTATCATGAGTTTATTTGTAGATAACCCGAAAAAATTTGTAGATATTGGGAGAGAATTTGTCGATAAAGCAAGCGAGATTGTTGGAATTAAAAAAGTATGTAGGTATCACGAGTTTATTTGTAGATAACCCGAAAAACATTGTAGATATTGGGAAAGAATTTGTTGATAAAGCCAGCGGATTTGTAGGCATAAAAAAGTATGTAGGTATCACGAGTTTATTTGTAGATAACCCGAAAAACATTGTAGATATTGGGAGAGAATTTGTCGATAAAGCAAGCGAGATTGTAGGAATTAAAAAAGTATGTAGGTATCACGAGTTTATTTGTAGATAACCCGAAAAACATTGTAGATATTGGGAAGGAATTTGTCGATAAAGCCAGCGAGATTGTTGGAATTAAAAAAGGTTGTAGGTATCACGACATGATTTGTTGATACGTGCACTAAACTTGTTGATGATGGACGCTGCTGATGATTACTAAGCAACCATTGGAAATAACAAGCTTAAGTTTGTTGATTTGAACAGTATATTTGATGATATCATCAGTGAAGTTGTCGGTCATAAGATGAGTGGAGATATGATTTTATTTATAGATAACACAAAAAACTTTGTAGGTATCATAACTTTCTTTGTTGATAGCATCCAAAACTCTGTAAGTAACTTAAACAAAAGAATAGATGAAAACAACTTAAAAAAACGCTAACTACAGATCGGCGAATTGGTCTGTGTTAGCGTTTATTTATAATAAATCATCTCAATATGACATCAACACAATCCCCTACACTCGGTGCGCTTCATATTGATGGGCTTGTGTTGCGTTGCGTAAAGCTTGGACATCTGCATCTGTGGCGCCGCGTTCGTACGCTTTTACCGATTCGAGGAGCTGATCAACAGAACTTGCGCCGACTAATGCAGTAGCGACAGCTTCT
>DATGUZ010000054.1:0-6054 GCA_035300865.1 Sporosarcina sp. | reverse complement strand
GAACATCAAATACGTCAATTGCTGGATGAAATTTCAGTGCATAAACGTAAACAGTATTTTGAACAATTGCGTAAAATCGGCTTACATATCGGGCAAGATCAGTTGTTATGCCAATTATCTAAGGAAGATGGGATGACCCAAATCCAGTTAAGTGAATGTTTGCAGTGTGAGCCACCAACTGTTGCCAATGCTTTAAAATCATTGGAAAATCGCGGATTCGTAGAGCGTAAGCGTGATGAAGTAGATGGGCGAACGAAGCGGGTTTATTTAACAGATGAAGGTAAAAAGCTTATTTCGCCTGTACGACAAGTATGGTTAGCAGAACAGGAGAAGTTATTAAAAGGGTTTGAAGCGAGTGAATTACAGCAACTAAAAACCTTATTGGAAAAAATGGTCTGTAATCTATCAACTGCTTCAATGACGAAACAGTAATGAAAGAACGGCTAGAAGGCTATTTTTAACGATTCGAAACGGTAAGGTGAATCGTCAACAATCATAAAAGGGAGTTTTGATAATGAAGTTAAGTATTTTAGATCAAGCACCAATTACACAAGGGAATCATGCAACACGTGCTTTGCAAAATGCGGAGGAGCTTGCCATATTAGGAGATGAACTTGGTTATCATCGCATGTGGATGGCAGAGCATCATGGGACGAATCATTATGCAAGTGCAGCACCTGAAATTACCGCAGCACGTTTAGCAGCAAAAACGAATCGTATCCGCATTGGAACGGGTGGTGTCATGATGATGCATTATTCACCGTTGAAAATGGCAGAAGTATTTAAAACCTTAAGTGCTTTTTCACCAGGCCGCATTGATTTTGGGGTTGGACGTGCACCAGGGGGCGATACGAATGCGATGTATGCACTCGCAGAGGGGCGTCGACCGATGTTGCACAATATGTATGAAAAATTAGATACAACATTGGCATTATTAGCTGATGAACAGCCAGAAGATGAATTATATCAATCGACACCCGCAACGCCAATGCATGTTCCGTTACCTGAAGCTTGGTTGCTCGGTTCGACTGGAAATAGTGCATTGGAAGCGGCGCAAAGAGGTGTTGGGTATTCATTTGCACAGTTTTTCAATGGTGAATTAACGAAAGCAACATTGGATATTTATCGCAATAATTTTGTCCCATCGACATTAATGGAACAGCCGAAAATCAATGTCAGTTATATGGTCACAACAGCAGCAACACGTGAAGAGGCGGAGTATGAAGCATTGCCGCAAGATATTTGGCGTTTACGATTTATGCGTGGACAAATTACGTCGATTCAAACTCCAGAAGAAGCGCAAAATACTCCATTGACGGAAATGGATAAAATGATGATTCAAGAAAACCGTAAGATTCATATAGTCGGCGATTCAAAAGAAGTAGCAACCTTTTTACAAGAAGATCAAGAAAAATATGGCTTTGATGAAACGATGATCATTAGCATTCCTCATACACAAGAACAGCGTTTAAATGTCTATCGTTTACTCGCAAAAGAATTACTCTAAACAACGAAAAATCTCCTTACACTCAATTGAGTATAAGGGGATTTTTTATTGCAAATAAAGAAATCACAAGCGACATATTGTTAGGGGAATCACTTTATGAAAAATCACAATACAGTTATGAGACATTGTGAACTTGATTTGGCATAGCTGTCTGGCCATTCGGAATAGAACGGCGAAAATTGTCTATAGGTATAGTTTTATTAGGCATAGCCGTGGTGAAAATGGGCATAGGATCCGGATTCGTCATAGAGGACATCTAATTAGGCATAGAGAGCCGGGAATTGTCCATAGACTCAAGTTTCTTCGTCATAGCACGCGCAATATTGGTGATAGGTGTGAATATGAATATTTATTTGCAGACTGGTATTTAGGACAACAAGTAACAGAAATACCGAAAGTCGATCATGCGAATAAAGAGGCACTCATCGCGTTTTTACAACAATCAGATGCTTTTTTACAACAGGCGATGGAGGCATTATCAGAAGAACAATGGCATGAAGTGGTGCCGTCAAAAATGGGAGACTGCACACCTATTGAAGTAATTGGTCGACTCATTTATCACGCTGGCATGCATGCTGGACAAATCTCAGACATTCAAAAACATTACGCATAATATATAGAAAGCTCGTTCAAATTGAAAAAGATGAACGGGCTTTTTAGTAGGTTAAAAATAAATCCTGTCAGATGATAGGAAATCAATTGAATGGCTCGCAACGTTGTCTGTAGTCGCTTATAATAAGGAAAGGATGAAAGGAGATTTTTGAATGTCAAAATCACTCGTATTAGCTGAAAAACCATCCGTTGCACGTGACATTGCACGTGTTCTCGGTTGTCATAAAAAAGGAAATGGCTTTTTAGAAGGTCAACAATATATCGTTACATGGGCACTAGGACATCTTGTCACACATGCCGATCCAGAAGGATATGGTGCGAAATATAAAGAATGGAAATTAGAGCATTTACCAATTGTTCCTGACCCATTTAAAATTGTTCCCATTCGTCAAACAACAAAGCAATTAAATGCAGTAAAAGCACAATTAAAACGGCAAGATGTGAAGAATATCATTATCGCAACAGATGCAGGAAGAGAAGGTGAACTTGTTGCACGTTGGATTTTAGAACAAGCTAAATGTCGTAAACCTGTGCAACGTCTATGGATTTCTTCTGTCACAGACAAAGCGATTAAAAATGGCTTCAAACAGTTAAAGCCAGGGCGTCAATATGAAAATTTATATGAAGCAGCTGTTGCACGTGCAGAAGCAGACTGGGTCGTGGGCATTAACGCAACACGTGCATTAACGGTTAAATACAATGCCCAATTATCAACAGGTCGTGTACAAACACCGACCCTCGCAATGATTGCGGAACGCGAAAAACAAATTCAGGAATTTACACCAAAAACTTATTATGGACTGCAAGCCATTACGGAAAAAGCAACCTTTACATGGACGGATGCGAAAGGACAAACGCGAATTTTCGATGAAACCTTTATGAAAGAAAAATTTGCAACAGTAGATCGCATGAAAGAAGGACAGATTTCGGACGTACATTCGGCGCAAAAAATGCAACCTGCACCGTCTTTATTTGATTTAACAGAATTGCAAAAAGAAGCGCATCGTCGTTGGTCTTGGTCAGCAAAAGAAACATTGTCCACTCTTCAAAATTTATATGAGCGTCATAAAATTGTGACGTATCCAAGAACAGATTCGAAACATTTATCATCTGATATGAAAGAGACATTAATTGAGCGTGTGAAAGCAGTAGACATTCCGCCATTTAGAAAAGCGGCCCAACAATTAATACGCCAAGGGAAACTACAACCTCAAAAAGGGGTAATTGATGATAAACGTGTATCTGATCACCATGCGATTATTCCGACTGAAGAAACCGCACTTCTTCAAGACTTATCAGATAAAGAAAAACGTTTATATGAACTGATCGTCAATCGTTTTTTAGCGGTCTTTTTTGGACCCTTTAAATATGAACAAGTAACAGTGACATTAACGGTTGGTCAAGAAACATTTAAAACGCGTGGAAAAGTCGTCATCGAAGAAGGTTGGAAAAAAGTGTATGACTTTGATGAAGACGATGAAAATACATTGCCGACATTTGAAAAAGGGCAAACGGTTGCGATTCGTGCAATCACAGAAACGAGTGGGCAAACAAAACCGCCTGCACGTTTTAATGAAGGAACATTATTAGCGGCGATGGAAAATCCAACCCAGTTTATGCAAGGCGAATCAAAAGAACTCATTCAAACGATTGGTGAAACGGGTGGACTTGGTACGGTTGCGACACGTGCAGATGTTATTGAACGTTTATTTAAAACATTTGTTATTGAGAAAAAAGGCAATGATTTATATACAACTTCAAAAGGGCGCCAATTATTAGAACTCGTTCCAGAAGATTTAAAATCTCCAGCACTCACAGCCGAGTGGGAACAAAAGCTCACAAAAATTGCAAATGGTAAGCTGAAAAAATCCCAATTTATGAAAGATATGATACAATTTTCTGATAAGGCTGTTCGTGAGATTAAAGCAGACGATAAGAAATTTAAGCATGATAATGTCACAGGTAGAACATGTCCAGATTGTGGGAAATTATTATTAGAAGTGAATGGTAAACGCGGTAAAATGCATGTTTGTCAAGATCGCGAATGTGGATATCGCCGAAACATTTCACGTCAAACGAATGCAAGATGTCCACAATGTAAGAAACGTTTAGAGTTGCGTGGAGAAGGCGATGGTCAAATTTTCGCTTGTAGTTGTGGTCATCGTGAAAAATTATCTGCATTTGAAAAACGGCGTAAAGCAACAAAGGGTAAACAAGCGAGTAAACGGGATGTTCATCGTTATTTAAAGAAACAAGAAGAACCAGAAAATACAGCGATGGCAGATGCATTGAAAAAATTATTCGAACAAGAATAATATGTGCATTGAGATTGAAGTGTGATTGATAGGCGGTAAACATGGAGAAAAGGGACTGTGCATATGAGCAGCCCTTTTCTATTTTCAAAAAGGAGTGGTCCCAAATGGCAAAGCAACAAAAACAAGTGAAAACAAATGCGATCAGATTCGTCGAACAAGCAAAAGTTCCATTTTCTGTTATCCAATATGCCACCGACGATCAACTACTTGATGGCGTGTCTGTCGCTGAAAAAACAGGTCAGCGTGTGGAAACAGTCTTTAAAACACTTGTTACACGTGCAACAGATCAATCGATACATATTTTTATTATTCCTGTCGCAGAAGAGCTGCACATGAAAAAAGCGGCGAAAGTTGCCAACGTCAAAAAGCTGGATTTATTGCCGTTACAACAATTAACAAAAGAAACGGGCTATGTTCGTGGCGGTTGTTCTCCAATTGGCATGAAAAAACAATACCCGACCTATCTCGACGAAAGTGCAAAGCAACTCGATGAGATTGTCGTCAGTGCTGGGAAACCAGGATTACAAATGAAAATAGCGCCATCACATTTACTGAGCTTAACCGAAGGGGTTTATGCATCATTATGTACGGACGCTTAAATAAATAGCTGTTCCTACAGATCGACGGCGCCAACAATGATGAAAAAAGTCGTTCACACACGCGTGAATGATTTTTCAATTGGGAAGTTCAGCAGAATTCCCTTTTACGTTCCATTCATTAAATGAAAGAACATGGAACATAGTTTGAAGAAAGAAGGGATCATCATGACAAACACAACGAAGTGGCGTTGGATTTTTTATATGGGCGGACTCGTCGTCGTCGCATTAGGCATTTCATTAACGATTAAAGGTTATAAACTAGGGATTGGCCCGTGGGATGTGTTCCACGTAGGTTTATACCAAAAATTCGGGCTAACCATTGGTTCATGGAGTATTATTGCAGGCCTGATTATTATTGGATCAACCGCGATTATTTTTAGAGAGCTTCCGAAAATTGGAACGTGGTTAAATATGTTATTGCTCGGAATTTTTATCGATATTTTTAATTTTATCATTCCAGATGTTGAAACATTTTGGATTCAATTCATCATGTTCGTCCTTGGTGTCATTATTATGGGATATGGCGTTGGCATTTATATGTCGCCCAATATCGGTGCAGGACCACGTGATTCACTCATGCTCGTATTCGTAGAAAAATTTGGTTTCAGCATTAAAAGAGTACGAACATCCATCGAAGTGATCGTCGCAATCGTCGGATGGTTATTAGGTGGACCAGTCGGCATTGGTACAGTCATTATCGCACTGCTCATCGGTCAATTCGTCCATTTCACATTACCGCAAGCAAAAACGCTGTTATTAAAATTAGCTGGTGAAACTGAAGAGTCCATCTCGTGGTAATGAAAAAAGAAAAGCTGTTGATTCAGGTGCAATGATAAGCCGCAGTGGCATAGATCATCTCATCTCGTGTGCAACGAACGCCTTTTATATGCATGAATTGCAATGTATATGTCAGCAAAACGAAAAAAATAAGGATAAAATGGTTGCGGGTCATTGTGCTACGCAACCATTTTTTTATATAAAACGATGCAGTAAATAGTTGTAAGTGATTGGGGCTGTTCAT
>DATGUZ010000053.1:0-19456 GCA_035300865.1 Sporosarcina sp. | reverse complement strand
AGTAAGTCAGATATCATGCGGTTATCTGAACGAATTCCTGCATAGCCTCCACTGAAATCGTTTATATCCACTTTAAATCTGAATGTGTTTGCTGCCCCAGAATACACCCTAACAGAATTATTTCGTATTCGCATTTCAATCGTATCTCCTCGGCAAAAGCTGTTCTGTCAACCCACTCTTAATCTTTAACATTTTCTGTATAACTAACAAAAGGGTTTCACCCGTTTATCAACTAAAATTAAACGTAGGTGAAACCCTATAAACCTTATTATCCCAATACTACACCCCTTCTTATTCATACATCCTCGTCATCAGACATAGGGTCCATGTTCAGACGTTTATTTTCCAGGATATTGACTGTACTTTTCAGCTAATTCATGTTGGCGTTCTGGAATGACTTCGTTTGTTAATTCTAGTAGTGAAACGGCTTCAACATGAAATGTTTGTGGGAACATATCGACAGGTTGGACGTGTTTGAGTGTGTAGCCGAATTCGGTTAAATGGGTAATGTCTTCTGCGAACGTTTGAGGGTTGCAGGAAACATAGACGATCCGTTTCGGTTGTGCGCGACCAATTCTACGCATTACTTTTCCGCCTGCGCCTGATCGTGGTGGATCAAGTAATAAAATGTCTGGTGTCCCGAAATCTTTGATCACTTCATCAAATCCTAATCGAGCATCTTTGGCGACAAATAATGTATTATCAATGTCATTTTCTTGTGCGTTACGTTTTGCTGATTCAATCGATGCTTCGACAAGTTCAATGCCTGCAAGTTCTTGGACGCGACTTGCGAATGGAAGTGAAAATGTGCCGACACCACAAAAAAGGTCAATCATTTTCTCATCTTCTTTAGGTGCGCCAAGTTCAAGTGCAATATTGACGAGTTTTTCAGCTTGTTTTGGGTTTGGTTGGAAAAATGTATCGAACCACACTTTAAAACGGTACCCCATAAGTTGTTCATGAATAAAATCACGACCTGCAAGTACATGGACCTCTTCCGCTTGCGATCGATCGGCTAAATCACGATTTTCCAGCCATAATAAACTTTTTACTTCCGGGAAGTCTGATTGTATACGTTGAACTAACTGCTGGATTCCCGGAATATCTTCTGGACTTTCTGTTGCGAAAATCGCCAGCATCATTTCTCCTGTTACGAATGATTGGCGAACCATAACGAATCGTAATAAACCTTCGGCTGTTTCTTTATCATAGCCAGGCAATTCAAATTCTTTTACCCAATCGGCAATTGCTAATACTGCCTCTTTCATTTGCGGCTTCATGATCAGACATGTTTCAAGTGGAATGACTTTTTTATAATTTCCTTTTTCGTGCAGTCCAAGGGATCCATCTGGACCAAATGTGAATTCCATTTTGTTTCGGTACGTCCAAGGCTCTTCCATGCCAATGATCGATTGAACGAGACTATCATCGAATCCTTGTTCCGCTACATATCGTTTTACTTGGCTTGTTTTTTCTTTCAGTTGGCCTTCATAAGAAATATGTTGCCACGAGCAACCGCCACATTTTGTAAAATGCGGACATGCAGGTTCAATGCGGTCTTCATGGGTTGAAATGACTCGGTCAACTTTAGTCATCCATTTTCGTCTCACCGCATGTTCTACTGTGACATCCATTTCTTCTCCTGGTAATGAAAACGGAACGATTAGATGGATTTTTGTTTCATTTCCCTTTTTCGTCGTCCACGGTACGACTCCTTCTGTGACACCTTTATGATCAAAACGTTCGATTTGAACGCGAAATTGCTTTCCTTCCATATTGTCAAGCACCTACCTATGTATACTAACGTCCTTTGTTCTGTCGCTATTATAACAGAAACATCTGTTACATTGGCGTCAATTTATTGCGTTCTCGTGAAAATATTTTCATCCTAAAAAACCGACGCTTTTGTTTTGACAAAGCGTCGGTTTCTTTTTTTATAAGTGTTCGTTATTCATTACTAACGCAGCATGAATTGCGTCGAGTTTCGTTTCAATGCGGTGCAATAAGTAGAACGATACAATGATTGGAAAGCTAATCTCCTGAATGTATGCTAGCCATTGCTCCATAAACGCCACCCCTTTCTATGAAAAAAGCCGGCGCTACAAAACGAGCACCGACTTCTTCATCATTTCATTTCCAATATGTCCGTCACATGACGTTCAGTCACTTTAGCACTTACAATTTGTTGAAGTTGTTCTCCTTCAACTGAAAAAATGTTCGATGCAATCACATTTGCTGCTGCCGTTTGAACCATTTCTTCTGAAATATCTTCGACTGGTTCATCGATTGAAATGGTCACGCGTTTACCACTCTCCGTATTAAAAACAAGTTGTAATGTTTTTGCCATCAATATCCCCTCCTTTTTTTATTATTGTACGGTGGATGTTTCAATTTTTTCCATTCGATACAAATCAAATTGAGATAGATTTGCTAATGCTTGTAATCCTTCTGATAATTGTTCTGCAGACGCTTCTGGATTAATATGTCGATAAGACTTCGATTTTAATACAATATTCCCTTCCTCATTCACCCCTGTCACAAATGTTAATTTACCAGTAGCAGATTGCAATGAAAATTGTGCCATGTCGATCACCTCCTCTCACTTGTTATATAGCGACCATTGGAAAAAAGGATAGCGAATAGATACATTTTCTTTTATTTAGTTTATACTTGGAGGAAAATCACGAGTGAAAGAAGTGCTCAAGTTATTGATTCCAGAAGATCCACCATTAATTTTCCAACTATTCCCTCACTTTGAATCAATTCATGGTAAAATGGTAAAGAGAAAAAAGAAGGAGATGTCAATTGATGGAGACTGCAGAAAAATTTGAAGCATTTGTACGCAAAATAGGCGCGTTTGAAGAAGCTATTTCAGTAATGTACTGGGATATGCGTACGGGGGCACCTAAAAAGGGGATTTCGGAGCGTTCACAAGTAGTCGGAATGTTGTCGGCTGAAGTATTTGAGATGCAAACTTCAAAAGAAATGGAACACTACATAACGCAGTTACAAGAACAAAAAGATGCACTTTCGTTTCCATTGCAGAAAACATTGGAAGATATGCAGGAGCAGTTTGCATTACAAAAGAAAATCCCAGCAGATTTATATGAAGAATATGTCGTTCTATGTGCAGAATCTGAGTCTATTTGGGAAGAGGCGCGTGAACAAAATGATTTTGCCAAGTTTTATCCATATTTAGAAAAAATTATTCATTTAACGAAAGAAATGATTGGTCATTGGGGAGCGTTAAACGGTAATGCATATAACCGTTTGCTTGATCAATATGAACCTGGCATGACAACGGATATTATCGACGAAATGTTTGGCCGTTTAAAAGAAACGATTGTACCACTTGTGAAAAACATTCAAACACAAGGTAAACAACCAGATGACAGTTTCTTATATAAATCCTTTAGTCCCGCACAACAAGAGGCATTTAACCATTATTTGCTTACCCACCTGCAATATGATTTTGAGGCAGGCCGTTTAGACAAAACAGTACATCCTTTTGCAATCGGTTTAAACCAGGGAGATGTGCGTATTACGACTCGTTATGACGAGTATGATTTCCGCTCAGCCATCTTTGGAACGATTCATGAATGTGGGCATGCTTTATATGAACAAAACTTTGATGAATCATTAAAAGGATTACCTGTTTCAAATGGGGCTTCAATGGGAATTCACGAGTCACAATCGTTATTTTACGAGCATTTTATTGGTCATCATGAAGGTTTTTGGAAATTCCATTTTAAAGAACTTCAAAAACATTCACCAGAACAGTTTAACGATGTCACTGTCGAACAATTTTTACGCGCGATTAATGTTGCAAAGCCTTCCTTAATTCGCATTGAAGCTGATGAATTAACGTATGCGCTTCATATTATGATCCGTTATGAAATTGAAAAAGACATTTTTAATGGGGATATTGATATAACACAATTACCTACCATTTGGAATGATAAATATGAGGAATATTTAGGCATTCGTCCAGAAAATGATGCAGAAGGCGTGTTACAAGATGTTCATTGGTCTGGTGGTAGTTTTGGGTACTTCCCTTCCTACGCTTTAGGTTATATGTATGCAGCACAATTGCGCCATGCGATGAATGAGGACATCCCGAATTTCGATGCACTTGTTGAAGAAGGGCATTTGCAACCAATTTTACACTGGTTAACAACGCATATTCACCGTCATGGTAAAACGAAAAAACCACTTGAACTCATTCAAGACGCAACTGGTGAAGCGTTAAACGTTCAATATTTAATCGATTATTTAGAAGAAAAATATACAACATTATACAATTTATAAATAGAAAAAGCGTAGGAATCATTCCCTACGCTTTTCATCTATTGTTGTATGATGACTGGTGATACTTTTTGTAATTCCGGTAACATCTTCATTTCTTCTTCATTTAACAATAACTGCACAGAACCTGCGTCTTCGGATGTTCGAATAAGTCTACCTAATCCTTGGCGGTAACGTAATAACATGAAAGGTAAATCAACGTCTTCAAATGCATCATCAGCATATTTACGTTTTGCTTCAAATAATGGGTCAACTGGCGGATACGGTAACTCATGAATAATGACGCGTGTTAGCGCATCTTTCGGAATATCAAGCCCTTCCCATAAATTATAAGAACATAAAATTTGGAGTTTCTTACTTTGAAAGTCTCCGACAATTGATGATAATTCGCGATCGCCTTCAAATCCGATTCGACCTGCAAATTCTGCACCAAATTGCTCTTTAAAATCAAGCATTTCATTTTCAGATTTGAATAATACAAGTGTTTGCTCATCGTCTTGTAATGCACTAAATAATGCAAGGTTTTTATCTTCATCATTCACTTGTTCCGCTTCAATTGTCATTACTTCTTCATATTCAAATGGTGATGGAACTGAAAATGATAAATGATCTTGAACACCAAGTCCTTCTGCAATATAAGTGAAATCTTTTTGAACAGATAGCGTTGCAGAAGAGAAAACAATTGGTAGTTTTGAAGAGAAAACATTTTCCTTCAAAATGTCTGTTACAAGTCTAGGCATAATGACAAGTGATAGTTCTTCTCCATCATCTTGAAGCCAATCAACGGCGTCTTTTCCAGATGTAAATAATTCCATGGAATACACATATTGATCTAAATATTCCTCAACCATTTTTAATTCATACGCTGGAATGGTATACATTTCTGCATCAAAAACGAATTCTTCGAGTAATGCTGTTGCAACTTTTACAGCTTGCGCACCGACAGTCATTAGTGCGGGTGTTTTGTCAATCGCTTTTCGTTCATTCCATGTATCTTCTGCATGTTGGTCTAATAGCTGAAAAAATTCTGCATGTAATTCAATTAATTGTTCCATAAGCATAAGTGATTCTTCACGTACATCATTGACCATCACACGCTCTAATAATTCTAATAATGTATGGTCCTGTACTTCATACGTCAATGCACGTTGAGCTGAAAATTCTAGTAAATGGCCTTCATCAAAAATCACCATTGAAACTTCAGGTAGCAATGGCAATTGCCCTTGACGCTCACGTGATTCTTTCGTCCAAATATGTTCCATATAAAAATCATGTGCGCATATAATTAATTCCGGCGCAGCACGGTAATGATTTCGATGAATCGTTTGACCACATTTGTTTCGCAAATCACACGCGTCACATTGTTGCGTCGGATGATAATTAATCGTACGCCATTGTTCATCGCTTAACTCCGGATAATCTGAACGTTCTCCGTATGGATAAACAGACGTTAGCGATACACTACCATAAACAAAGTCTGGTAAGCGATCTTCTACCTCTTCTATATAATCTTCTGGCATAAAACTAGATGCATCTTCTAACCGTTTTAAACATAAATATTGGTCACGCGCTTTCGCTAATCGAACATCAATATTTAAATTTAGCGCTTCACTCATTTTATAAATATCGCCTTCACGTTTTACTAATTGTTCAATAAGTGTTTCATCAGCACAGGAAATAAGCGCCGGTTTTCCCGTATATCTTGCATAGGCGATTGCTGGTAATAAATACGCAATCGTTTTCCCCGTACCTACGCCCGCTTCCGCGAATAATACCTTCTTTTCTTTTAATGCTTGCTCGATTTGGAATGACATGAAAATTTGTTCATCCCGACATTCATAGCCTTTTTCTGTTAAATCATCATATAACGTATCGCCAATCCAATCATTTAGCGAATCATAAAATGTCTGCTCTTTCGTTAAAGCAAATGGTAATTTTCTATCCAATAGTAAGAACCCCTTCCAACACTTTCAAGCAAAAAGAAGAGAGGATATCCCCTCTTCTTGACTATATGCGTTTACCCCAAAATTGATAATAATCTGTGCGAATAAATCCGTTAAATAGTTTACGTTTTTTCGTCGCTTTTTTCCCATATAATGTTTCAAAATTTTCAAGTGGTGAAATCATGTACACCGACCATGATGCTTCTTTTTTCATTGAAGCACCTAATGTTTTTGTAATAGACTCGGCTTCTTGTAATTCACCTAGACGCTCACCATAAGGTGGATTTCCAACCATCACACCATTTACACCTTGAACTGTTAAGTCTTTTACGTCTTTTTGTTCCCAATGAATTAAATCTGCAAAGCCTGCTTCCATCGCGTTTTCTTTCGCAATGTCAATCATTTTCGGATTATGGTCATAGCCATAAATATGAAGTGGCTGATCATAATTCGCTTGATCTTCCGCTTCCATACGTGCTGTATCCCACACATCTTGTCCCATCCATGGCCATTCTTCACTTAAAAAGTCTCGATTTGTACCCGGTGCAATATTTTGTCCAATCATCGCTGCTTCAATCGGAATCGTCCCTGATCCGCAAAATGGATCAACGAATGGACGGTCTGGGTTCCAACGTGTCAATATAACAAGCGCTGCCGCCAATGTTTCTTTAATCGGCGCGTCGCCTTGACCGACACGATAACCTCTTTTATGCAATCCTGTGCCGCTCGTATCAATGGTTAATGTCACTTTATCTTTTAAAATCGATACTTCTAATTTAAATAATGGACCGTTTTCTGCTAAAAATCCTGAACGTTTATATGCTTTGTTTAAGCGCTCAACAATTGCCTTTTTAACAATTGCCTGACAATCAGGAACACTATATAAAGTGGATTTTACAGATTTCCCTGCCACTGGAAATGCTGCATCTACCGGTAAATATTTTTCCCACGGTATATTTTTTGTCCCTTCAAATAATTGGTCAAATGTTTTTGCTGGAAATTCACCAACAACGATGCGTACACGATCAGCAACTCGTAACCACATATTACTGCGGGCAATTGCCAATTCATCACCTTCATAAAACACCTTTCCATTTTCTGTACGTGTTTCATATCCGAGCGCTTTTACTTCATTTGCAACGATTGCTTCTAATCCCATTGCGGATGTCGCAACCAGTTTATATTTTCCCACTATGATCAACTCCGCTCTTTATTATTTACGATTTGCTTTCATATATGTTTTCATATCCATCTATTGTATAGATGGTTCCATCTTGCCTTTACAAAATAAAAGCCCTCCGCATAAGATGGAGAGCTTGTATCATTATAAGTTAGCCTAGTTAGAAATTTGATAAGCCATGTTTTGTTCCTTCGTACTCAAACAGCTAACGCCTCGTACTCCGGTGGTAATCATCTATCTACGAGTCTTCACTCGTCCCTTCGTCCGTTCATTTCCTTCCGAAGAGTGCCCCTACCATAGTTTGGGTTTCTCGCTTATGGGGTTTACCGCGTTCCATCTGTTTTGTTTCCAAAACAGCTACGTTTCTGTGGCACTGTTCAGGGAACCTAATCCATATTAACAACGTTAACGTAGGATGTATTCCCGCCGTCATCGCATAAAAAATTACGCGAGCCTCAGCTTATTTTTTCGCTGAGCACAAACACTACGGTCATCTCAGATCCGTGCGAGCATGGACTTTCCTCTACAACGTCGAGCGTTGCAGCGATTACCTAAATTCCTTTAAGGCTATCCTATTATACAATATTTTATTCGTCATGACAATCTTTAATTCTTCATTAAAATTCGTCTGTTTTCCCATCGTTAAATTGTTTATCATCCGATAGTTTATCGCCAAATACATGACGTTCCAAATTTGAAATGCGTCGAAGAATGTCGTAATTTGTGCCACTTGTATTTGGCATCGCTTGTGGGCGCTTCTTCGCTTCTTCTAATTGCTTTTCTTTTTCTTTAATTGTTTCTTGAGCTTGCGCTAATTCTTTTGTAACTGTTTCTAATTCTTCTTCTAATGTTTTAATTCGATCTTTAAAAGTTTGATAATCAACAATCACATCATCTAGAAAAAGATCTACATCCTTTTGGATATAGCCACGTAAACCCGTATTAAACTCTTTTTCTAAAATTGTTTTCACATCCAGTTTAATCTCCATAAGAATCGTCCTTCCGTCAATGGTAACCTTAAGCGATATTATAGCATATTTCCTCTATATTTGCCTTATGAATTGACGTTTATTGCGAATTGCGTCGAAAGTTACGCTTGCCCGGGAAATATTTTACGTTCCAAACGCATTTCCCGTTTTTGAAATGCTTGTAGCATCCTTTGGCGAAATGTTCGCGTCAATTCCTCATCTACACGAATCAATCGAATAGCTTCTTTCGTTCGTGCCAAAGCATTCGCTAATTGTTTTGTTTTATGCTCTTCTATTTTCGCGATTTCCTCAAGTGCAATGATTCGTTCTCTCCCGATTAATTGATTTGCCGCGATTGCAAATGAATCGATTGCATTGTTAAACTTCCCGTTTCTTTTTAAAATAAACCCATAATGATAATGCGTCATCGGATGATTAGCGCCATATTTTTGAATGACACGCTCAAAAATGTCCGCGCTGTCTTCATAAAATTTTAAATCAGCAAACCATTTGCCAATATTCGTATGTGGGATGGCAGTAACAAGGGTATCACGTTCTAAAATAAGCGTCGTCGCTCGTATGTACAATGTGACGAGCGATAATATATCCCATTCATTATGACGAAGAACTTTCATTAAATGTTCCGGATTGCCACTTTTCACCGCATCTTGATAAATAACAGGCGCTAAATGTCCTGGAATATCTCCTTCTCGATGAAAATGTAATTGAGTTTCTTCCATTTTGGTTAACTTAAAGGAATCCACAACTTCTTTCCAAACACGTCTTGCTCCATGCAATAAATCAATATGATCATGTTCAAGGAGTGGTGGCACACTATTTCGATTCATTGTCCAACGTGTTTGTAATTGAGGGACATCGAAACTTTTTCCATTATAAGAAACCAATGTCACCCGCTCTTTCCATAAGTTTGTCGCATATAAAAATGCTGGCTCATGGTCGGGTCCTGGTAATACATATTGCGTCATGACAAAGGCATCCTCTTGTTCTTCCATTAATCCAAGAAGAAAGATGAGCGTTCCCGCCCCTTTTAATCCTGTTGTTTCCGTATCAAAAAAAAGTAACTTTTGCCCTTCAACCGGCATCAATGGATGTTGTTCATGAAAGGCAAGCCATTTCATGATCGCATGTTGAAGCCCATTTAATTGTATATTCCCGTGTTTGTATTGTTTTGGATAGCGAATAACTTTTTTATAAACGACCCCATATACATTTTCTTCTTTTTCTAAACCAGCTTCCAACCAACGCTGTTCATAATGAGGTGCTTTCGGAACAATTCGCTTTTCTTCTTTCACTTCCGTTGCATTTGTCGGCTTTTTCTTCAACATTTTCTTCATTGCCAATAGTTTTTGTTCATAGGACATCGGTATTTCCCCCAATGAGTGCACGTAATAACGCGACCACTTCTTCTTTCATACCCTCTTCTCGATCTTGTGCGCCGATACATACTGGACAACCTGCTTCGCAATAACAATTCGCTACATGATTTGCAGCTTCTTTTAATAAGTCATGCCATCGTGTATATAATTTTTCACTTAATCCAATTCCGCCAGGATAACTATCATAAATAAAAATTGTCGGCTTTTCAGTATGTGTTGCTTTTACTTGAGGCATAACATGAATATCTGAACGATCACATTTTACAAATAATGGAATAAATGACTGAATGGCATATGCCGCCCCTGTCATCGCATCTGTCAGTTCTGCTTCTGACCAATTTTTCGGTGCATCAAAAGCAAGCCAAGTACCTGTCGTATGCAGTTCAACTGTTGGTAAATCAATAGGTCCAGAACCAATATTGTCGTGCGTGTTGAAGCGGATTTTCTTGAAAATAGTCGTTTTGGCAGCAATTGCCAAATCACCGTAGGCAACTGTATGGTCACCATTTGGCATTTGATCGTCTTCACTAATGACTTTTAATTCGACGGCTAAATTCGCATCTGTGAAATAGTCGACATCGACTTCAGTAACATACGCTTTCTTTTCATCCCAATCAAGTTTTTCTACTTGATATTGTGTGCCTTGGTGCATGTAAATCGCTTCCTCATGAAGCAATGTTAGTGCACTGAAAATATCCATTTCTCCTACAACTTGAGTTTCTTTCGGAATCGTTTGATCAATGATAACGACGTTTTCCTCTGCTGCAGAACGTAGGCTAATATTGTTCGCCGGAAATTGATCGGTCATCCAATGCCACTTTGTTGATGTTTGAACGAGCACGCCTTCACTTTCTAAATACGCGAGAAGTTCTTGTACGTCAAATTCACCATATGTTTCCGTAAGCGTAAATGGTAATTCAAATGATGCACATTTAAGATGATCCATTAAAATGAATAAATTATCCGGATGAATGCGGGCTTCTTCAGGTGCTTGTCCGAGTAAATAGTTCGGATGTTGAATAATGTATTGATCTAAGGCTGTTGATTGCGCAACATAAATAATGAGCGCTTCGTCTTGCCTTCTTCCCGCACGTCCAGCTTGTTGTAACGCACTTGCGATGTTTCCTGGATACCCCGTCATAATACATGCTTGTAACTGACCGATATCAATGCCAAGTTCTAACGCATTCGTACTTACAACCGTTTGAATAGATCCGTCTCGCAAGCCTTTTTCGATTGTTCGACGTTCTGACGGTAAATAGCCACCGCGATAGCCCATAATCGACGCATCAAATAGTTTTTTCTTCGTTAATTCTTTCATGTATGTCACAAGCATTTCAACGCGGACACGACTTTTCGCAAATACAATCGTTTGAATGTTTTTTCGGTATAATAAAGAAGCGAGATCTCGCACTTCTAAAGCTGCACTCCGTCTAACTCCAAATGCTGGGTGAATCATAGGTGGATTGTAAAATAAAAAATGCTTTTTTCCAGCTGGTGCACCGTTTCTAGAAATAAGTCGCATACTCGTATTCGTTAAGTTTTCAGCAAGCTCTTGTGGATTTTGAATCGTTGCAGATGTGCAAATGAAAACGGGATTGCTTCCATAATATCTGCATATCCGTAGTAATCTTCTTAGAACATGCGCAACATGGCTGCCAAAAACCCCTTTATACGTATGCAATTCATCAACGACGATATATTTTAGATTTTCAAATAAGGAAACCCATTTTGTATGGTGTGGTAAAATACCAGCATGTAACATGTCTGGATTCGTCAATACAATATGCCCAGATTTCCGTACTTTATTGCGTAGGCCTGGCGCCGTATCTCCATCGTATGTGTAGCTTAAAATCTCTTCTTCACTCGCTTCAATCATTTCATGTAAATCTGCGAGTTGATCTTGTGCCAATGCTTTCGTTGGGAATAAATAAATCGCACGTGATGCATCCTGTTCTAAAATACTTTGTAAAACAGGTAAATGATAACAGAGTGATTTGCCTGAAGCAGTAGGTGTTACTGCAGTAATCGACTCTCCTTCATATGTTGCATCAAATGCTTCACGTTGATGGCAATATAATTGATGAATCCCTTTAGCTCGTAATGCTTTTTGTAAAGACGGATGAAGCTGCGAAGGAAAATCGCTGTAAATTGCTTTTTTTCCTTCAATGGTTTTATAATGTGCGATATTTTGAGCAAAAAGTGGATCAGCACGCAGTTCATCTAAAACAGATTGTACAGAACCATTATTTTTCATTGGCGAACCCTTCTCTCTCAAGCGCATCAATAAATGTTTTTAATGTATATTCAGCAGATTGAACGGATTGTGCAAATCGTTTCAATCCAGTTTTTTTATAAAATGATTGTACGATAAATTGTTTCATCGCGTCTGTTAAGTTGTCTACTTGAGACGGATGAACATATTTCGGACGGTTTTCGCGGATCCATGCGTAAGACTTTTCTTCCCACTCATCTATCATTGCATGGTATCGATCTGCATATGGTTTAACCTCTTTAAAAAAATCAGGTTCGCGGTCTTCCTCACGCATTTTCCAATGGCGTGTGCGACATTCCTCACAAACTTTTAATAATTCATAACAAGTTTCTAATAAATTCATCGTCCCTCAACCTTTCTCATTCGTACCGCTATTTTACCAAATGTTTTGGAGAATACCAACTTTTACGAACGTATATTCTTTTGTTTGCAAACAAAAAGCGGCACCCTGTGGAAATGGGGAACCGCTAACCTTACGTTTTCATCCGTTTTTCTTTTTTTAGGCGTATCATCTAATGCAAGATCAACAGCAACGATTAATACAGTCGTTAGTAATTGTGCAGAAATGGATAAATTTACGGACGTCATCAATCCATTTACAATGTAGATCACTATCCATGTACAGAGACCTTTAATAACGATCAACCATAAAAGCTTTTCTGTTCCCGTAATTTTTGCTCGCTCCACTTTCATTAATATAAGCACTTCGATGATTTCAAAGAAGAAACTTACACCAAAACATGCTATTAAAAAAATAGCCAAAGCCCATAATGAGTCATATGTAACACCGATTAATGAAAAGAATCCGGCGAGTCCAATTAGGATACCACCAAATAGAATGATGACGGGAACTAAAATGACAATTGCCAATGCAATTGTTACCACAATCATATTTGCTCGCTCCACTTTCAACAACCTTCATAAAATGATGTATTGTACTATCCTATCATGATTAGAAAATCATAGCTTTTGTCAGCTTTTTCAATTGTTTATGTGCTCGTTTATTGAATCTTTCATGGTCAACGAAATAACCTATGTGATAAATGTTCCCATTGTTGTAAGTATAAAATTCATTCGCTTGCGTTTTAACGGTATGTACATTTTTTGTTTCCTCATCGTATTCAAAAAAGGTGTAATTAAGAGCGCTATCTGTAGTGAGCTTTTGTTCAAAAAATGGTGTACTACCGGCAATAAGCTGTTCTTTTAATTCATTTCCAACTAAATCTTTGCCTGCTTCAATATCAATCTTTTCCAAAGGATTGTCACTGGATGGAATAATCGAGATTGTATAAAAGCTACTTATTTCTCCATAGTCATCGTACTGCACATAGCTTTGTTGAAACTCATAGGAACGATTCCCATTTTCATCTTTAAAAGAAACAATATATCCAAGTTCGTCATCGACTGTAAACGGGAGTTCCTTTGTTGGCAGATCGACACGTAATTTTTCAACTTCCTCTGGTAATTTTATATTTTCTTTTAATGAAAACGGCTTATAGTACGCAATAATTTTACGCTCGTGCAACTGATCATAGGATTTAAATTGTTCTGCTGATGTCACGCCACTTCCTTTTACTGCTTTCAATGGTATGTCGGAACAACTCGTAAGCAATAATGTCATCCCAATTATCAAGAAAATACGTAATAATTTCTTATTCATTGCAATCTCCTTATATTATGATTAAACACTTTTTCAGTATACGTCGTTCACAATGCAACGACAATATAAATTTCATCGTTTGTGTTAACGAATAAACGAAATGGGTATTTTACATAAGTAAGGTCCATAACTATTGTTGTGAATAAATAATTGCTCGTTTTCTGCTGTAATGGAATCGTTCTAAATTTAATAGATTGTCCTCATTTTGAAACTTTCAAGTTGTTCTTTCGTCTATAGCTTGTGGTATGATTAAGTAATGCGAGGTGATGTACGTGACGTTCCATTATCCAAATGGGAAAAAATATCGTCCGACGCAGCCATCTAATGAATTGGCAAATAATCATAGCACGAATCTAGTGAACGAGCGTTCTGTGGTGAAACCTTCGAAAGCGCCAATGCGTAATGTAACCACGAACAAAGACCATCAATCTACTAGGGAAAGTCGCATGAAAACATTGCATGCGAAACAATTAGGATATGGCAATCGTGGTCAAACTTTGGAAGATGAATTGAATGAAACGAATGAATTTTACTTAAGTCGTGACATTGCGGTTATTCATAAAAAACCAATTCCCATTCAAGTTGTCAATGTCCATTATCCGGCAAGAAGCGCTGCAAAAATTACAGAAGCATATTTTCGTACACCATCCACGACAGACTATAATGGCGTATGGAATGGGAAGTATATTGATTTCGAAGCGAAAGAGACAAAAAACAAAACGTCCTTTCCTCTGCAAAATATACATGCTCATCAAGTGGAACATATGCAGCAAGTCGAACGTCAAGATGGTATCTCATTTTTAATCATTCGATTTTCATTATTAAACCGGTATTTTCTCGTACCTTTTGAAATCGTTTATGAAAAATGGGAGCGTATGTTACAAGGCGGGCGAAAATCCATTCCATTACATGAATTAGAAAATGAAGCAATAGAGCTAACACTCGGCTATATGCCAACAATTGATTATTTAAAAGGATTGGCAAGCTATTTAAATACAAAAGCTTGACGCGTTGAAAGTGAGGAAACATTATGAGTGAAAATTTACAATCAAGAACGGCGCGACGTGAAGCAGAAGAACGAAATACGAAAAATAAAAAACCTAAGAAAAAAGGGCTTTTTAAAAAGATTATTTTAATCCTTCTTTTCATCGGCGTGATTGGTCTTGGATCCGGTGCGGGTTTATTCTTTTATTATGCAAGTACTGCACCAAAACTAGATGAAGAGTTATTGCGAGATCCGCTATCTTCCGACATTTTATATGCAAACGGTGATTTGATGTATACGACCGGTTCTGAAAAGCGGGAATATGTAAGTTATGATGAAATCCCCCAATTATTGGAAGATGCCATTTTAGCAACAGAAGACGTACGATTTTATAAACATAAAGGAATGGACTTTTATCGTTTAGGTGGAGCAGTTATTGCAAACTTCAAGCGTGGATTTGGTTCTGAAGGTGCGAGTACTTTAACACAACAAGTGATTAAAAACTCATTTTTATCATCAGACAAAACATTAAAACGTAAAGCACAAGAAGCTTGGCTAGCATTTCAATTAGAAAGACATTATGAAAAAGAAGAAATTTTTGAAATGTACTTCAACAAAATTTTAATGTCTGGGAACCGTTACGGATTTGGAACAGCTGCTGAGTATTTCTATGGAAAACCATTAGATGAATTGGAATTACATGAAGTTGCGATGCTTGCTGGGCTGCCACAAAGTCCAAACGGCTATAACCCAACAACCAATCCAGAACGAGCTGAAAAAAGACGTAATGTCGTTTTAAGCTTAATGGAACAACATGGAAAAATTACAAAAGAGCAAATGGAAGCTGCTAAAAAAGTTGATGTTACATCAACACTCGTACCAGAAGAAGAACGTAAGCAAAATGACTTTAAGTACCCTGCTCTACTCGATGTCGTAATGAACGAACTTGAAGAACAAGGTTTACTAGATATGGTCGATGAAGGTGTAACAATTCATACGACATTTGATCCAGCTGCGCAAGATATTGTAGAACAAGCAATTAACGATGAATCTCTTTACATTGATGATGATATTCAAGGTGCTATGACTGTGTTAGACACGAAAACAGGTGGCATTATAGCAGTTGGAGCTGGGCGTAATTATACGACTGGTTGGAACTTTGCGAGACAAGAAAAACGTCAACCAGGTTCGACAATTAAGCCAATCTTATCGTATGGTCCAGCGATTGAACATTTAAACTGGTCGACAGGTCAAGTCGTTGTCGATGAGCCATATAAATATCAAGATGGCCAAAATACAGACGTCAATAACGTTGATAATAACTTCTGGGGGCCAATGACAATACGTGAAGCATTGTATAATTCAAGAAACGTGCCCGCAGTTAAAATTTATGAAGAAGTTGGACGTTCAAATGCAAACAGTTTCGCAGATAAATTAGGAATTACGTTAAGTAATGAAAACCCATCAAACGCACTTGGAGGAACAAGTGGTAAAGATGATGATGTATCAACAATAGAAATGGCCGGCGCATATGCTGCTTTCGGTAATAGTGGGATTTATACAAAACCCCACTCTGTCACAAAAATTGTTATGAGAGATGGTACAGTTGATGAATCAATGAAACCGAAACAAACGGTTGCGATGAAAGACTCAACTGCTTATATGGTTACGGACATGCTTCGTGACGTTTTCACAAAAGGGACGGGTACCCGTGCAAATATTAGTGGTCTAGATATGGCAGGTAAAACAGGTACGTCAAGTAAAGCAATCGATTCATGGTTTGCAGGTTATACCACAAACTATACAATCGCAGCGTGGGGCGGTTACCAAGATCGTAGACCAATGACGGGCATGGAAAAACAACGATATATTCCACAAGATTTATATCGTTCTGTGATGGCGCAAATTTCGACTCGTGTCGAAACACCAAATTTCCAAATGCCATCTAGCGTAGAACAAGCCGATGTTGTTTACTTATCGAATCCTTTAGTAAGAGCAAGTGCTTCAACACCTGCGAGTCAAAAACGTACAGAGTTATTCGTAAAAAATTCAGTTCCAACTGAAGTCATTGAAGAAGAAAAAGAAGAAATTGAATTAGCAGCTCCTCATAATTTATCAGCAGATTATAATGAAGAGGATCAAACGATTACATTGAGCTGGGATCATAAAGCACCAGACGAGGAAGACTTTGATGAAGATATTCAATTCGCTGTTTCTTACAGTGTAAATGGCGGTAGTTCAAAAGAGTTAACGACTACAGGTGATACGACGTTAACTTTAAATGACGCTGAAGAGGGCACAACATATACATTCTCTGTCGTAGCAATTGCAGGTGACCTTAAGAGTGAATCTGCCTCTGTCTCTATCGAAATCGCTGAAGCCGAAGAAGAGGAAGAAGACGAGGAAGAAGAAGTTGAAGAGGATGAAGTCGAAGAAGACGAGGATGAAAACGAAGAGGATGAAGAAGAAGTAGAAGAACCTGCTGAAAATGAAGATCAAAATGGCAATACAAATGATCAAGATACAAACGATCAGCAAAATAATAATAACAACAATAATAATGATGATCAAAATGATCAACAAAACGGGCAAAATAATGAGCAAGATCAAGAACAGGACAATCAACAAAACGATAACCAAGGAAACCGCGAAGAAAACAATGACGGTGAAAACAGCAATGAATAGTTATTCGTCCTTCTTGGCACTTAAAAAAAATCTGCTATCCTTTTATGGATAGCAGATTTTTTATGATCTTTTTCGTTCGGTAATGGTCAATCTTGCCGCTTTTTTCTCTGTTTCTTCAAATAACGCAGCTAATTGAATAAAAGCATGATGATGATGGCGTTGGGCTTCAATAAATTGAAGGCGTTCTTCACCATTCAATGGCATCAGTTTATCAATAGACTGCTCCCCTTCTTTCATTTGCCCACCATCTTGTAATAATTGCCGAAATAATATTATTCCTTCTTTTACAAGTTGTCTTACTTCAGGATTTCTCTCCGCGTAACATGTATGGATTTGTTCTTTTAATGCATCCCAACGATCAAAATGATGCTGGACATTTACTTTTGAAAATGGCGCTGGCATTATGCTTTTGCCTTCGCTTTCATACGTTTTGTCCCTTCTCGGCAAATGGATAGTAGAGGACATGCCTCACAGTTTGGATTTTGCGCTTTACAGTGGTAGCGCCCGAAGAAAATCATTTGATGATGCGTGTCCGTCCACTTTTCTTTCGGTGTCCAACGCATAATTTTCTCTTCTACTTGAAGCGGTGAGTCTTTCCACCGGTTCATTCCAAGACGTTTTGCTACGCGCTCAACATGTGTATCAACCGCCAATGCTGGAATCCCAAAGGCATTTGAAACGACAACGTTTGCGGTTTTTCGCCCAACACCAGGAAACGTCATCATCGTATCACGATCAGCTGGTACTTCACTTCCATATTCATCCATTAATAATTGACTCAGTGCTTGAATGTTTTTGGATTTATTACGGTATAATCCAATCGAACGAATGTCTTGTTGTAATTCTTCAATATCCACCGCTACATAATCCTCAGGCACTTTATACTTTTGAAATAAATCAGCAGTTACGCGATTTACGAGTACATCTGTACATTGTGCTGATAATAATGTCGCGATTAACAGTTCAAACGCATTGTCATGGACGAGCTCACAATGTGCGTCTGGAAACATCTCTTCAAATTGCTCTAATGCAAATTCCCAATTTTTCTTTGTTAACATAACAATCCCTCGCCTTTACTCTCGCTCTTCTAACCAGTTATAAAATGGCACACGTTTTATACCATTTCGATTTGCTGTTGTTTCCGCTTGCCCTTCACGTTTTGTTGGTGCCGTCGTTGTTGCGGAGCGAAATTGTTTCGTTTGACGTTCAACATCGGCCAATGATTTAACATTTTTCTTTTTCCACTCAAATAAAATCCGATCGATATAACGTAAACTTACTTTTTGAGCAATCACCGCTTCTCGAAGTGCTGCTTGTATAATCGTTGGCGTATGCTCATCTTCATCTAACCATTTGGAAATGGTTTCAACTTCCATAGGTGATAAAAATCGACCAAATTCTTGCTCAAACATCTTAAATAATTCACCTTCTGCAAGTTGTTCTTCTTCACGTTCTACTTGCTCAATTTCAGCTTCTGCTAAACGCAACCATAATGGCATTAATGAATAGGTTTCATGATATACACCGAGTATATCTTGACTTTGTTTAATTTGTAGCAAACCATATTGCATTAATTTTTGAACGATTAAAGATACATCATTCGCTGTAAGATGCATTCTATTCGCAAAATCTTGTGGTGTAGGAAATGGTTGTCCTTCTGTTTGAAATGCGACTAACTGCATAATAAACATCGCTTCAACATCTTCAATATTCAATTGCTTATACTTACGAAAAAAGAGCTGGGACATATTGACGGTTCCCTGCTCAATCCATCGTTGAAGTTTTTCGTCTTGACGCATGTCCAAACCCCTTTCATGATCATATGCTCTTCTTTATGATGAACAATTTTTCACTAGATTGCGAGCTTTATGCTTTCTTTGAAAACATGACGCCATCTATTGCTGTTCATTTCTTATCGGTTCAATTTCAAATGTTGGGGTGGCGTAAATAAATACGTCACCTTTTTTAATCGTTGATCTTCATTGCGCCCATTATGCTTGCCGTGGGCACGGCCTCAATCTCCTCGTTTCGCTACGCTCACTGCGGGGCTTTCGGACT
>DATGUZ010000052.1:0-34065 GCA_035300865.1 Sporosarcina sp. | reverse complement strand
AAAACGCCCTTCTATAGATCAAAGACGCGAACTTTTTTCAAATTTACCGCCGGAAAATAATCCTGAACAAATTGAAGCAAATGATATAAGTATTTTCGATTTGCATGAAGATATGCAAACTGTTGATGCCATTCCATTAGAGGATTTGCGTTTGGAGCTTCGTGAAGAGAAAATTCATCGTGATGGAAAAAGTCGTTCTGCTAGTGCTGAACAACCACCTGAATAACCTGTTTATGTCTTGTTGGCTCATCAAGTCATTACTTGCTTGTAAAATAGTCATTGTTCGGACTGCTGTTGCATAAAATTTCCCGGGAAATATGTCGAATTTCCCCGCCTCTCCTTTCCCATTCCATGCTATACTATTTTGTGGAAATGGAGGTTGCGTTAATATGAAACAATTCATTTACCCTTTGCTTGTGATCTTCGCAGCAAGTTGTTATGGGATTTTATCTACCATTATTAAATTAGCGATTGGTGATGGATTTACGGCATCAGAAGCCGTCACCGCACAATATATGACTGGATTTGTATTAGCTTTTCTCATTTTTATCATTTTCCGAAGAAAAATTCCAGTCATTAAAAATTGGAAAGTCATTGCATTAGCCGGATTTTTCACTGCAACGACAGGAACGGTGTATGGACAAGCTGTGTCACATATGCCCGCTTCTATTGCAGTTGTCATGCTCTTCCAGTTTACATGGATTGGCATGTTGTTCGATTGCATTGCCAAGAAACGATTACCCGAAAAAATTGAAATGATATCTGTTATTTTACTGTTTTGCGGTACGATTTTCGCAGCAGGTGTGATTGGTGTTGATATTAGTAGTATCCCATGGCAAGGGTGGGCATGGGGAATGGCATCAGCTGTGAGTTTTGCATCCTTTGTAATGGTCAATTCAAAACGCGTTGAAGGTGTCGATACAGAAACGCGTCTCTTCTTAACATCATTTGTTGCTGTGCTTGTGATTTCGTTATTCCAATCTCCTGAAATCTTATGGAACGGAACATTGTTTGACGATAACTTATGGATATATGGACTTATTTTAGGTCTATTCGGGATTGTCATTCCCATTTATTTATTTTCAATTGCCGTTCCACATGTGGGTGCAGCAAATTCATCAATTTTAAGCGCTGCTGAACTTCCTGTTGCAGTGACAGCATCAGTTACTTTATTACATGAAACAATTACACCACTACAGATTATCGGGATTATCATTATTGTATTTGGAATGATTTTACCAACTATTCATCAAAAAAGACGAGAACAGCAGATGGCTTTCATAAAAGAAAAAACCATCTAAGGATAAAGCTGTCTAGAACGTCCATTACATGGGCTTTCTAGACAGTTTTTTCATATTTCTCAATCACTCCAGTTTGTTTCCATTCCTCATACACCCTACACTCCCCTTTTTGACATATGTTTCATCGGCTTTTTTTATTGTATATATAAGCATATGCTTATATACTAACCTAGGGAGGCGATTGATATGCAAATGACAGATGCAGCAAAACTTTTAAAGTTATTAGGAGATCCGACACGTTTAACGATGTTAAAACTGCTTTCTTCACATGAATATTGTGTATGTGAATTTGTTGAGATTTTCGATATAAGCCAACCTGCTATTAGTCAACATTTACGTAAGTTAAAAGATGTTGATATCGTCCGTGAAGAACGTCGTGGACAATGGATTTTCTACTCTCTTCATACAGCACATAAAGATTATCCATTGATTCACCGTATTTTACAACATCTTGACTTACAAGATGAATTCATTCGACAATTAGAAGCAAAAGCGCTTCGTATTTGTTGCGACTAAGGAGGAAATATCATTGGCTTCAATGATCGCAATTAGCATTTTCCTCGTCACACTTCTTTTCGTCATTTGGCAACCGAGAAATTTATCCATTGGTTGGTCCGCTTGTATTGGAGCGATTATTGCATTACTATTTGGTGTCGTTGATTTACAAGATGTTATAGATGTGACAGGAATTGTTTGGAATGCAACACTTGCATTTATTGCTATTATTTTAATATCACTTATTTTAGATGCCATCGGCTTTTTCGAATGGGCAGCATTACATATGGCGCGACTTGCAAGAGGAAGCGGTGTGCGTTTATTTGTTTACGTTACATTACTCGGTGCACTTGTTGCTGCTTTATTCGCCAATGATGGGGCGGCACTTATTTTAACGCCAATTGTGCTAGCGATGGTACGGAATTTACAATTTGATGAAAAGATGATTTTTCCGTTCATTATTGCAAGTGGATTCATCGCAGACACAACATCTTTACCGCTCGTTGTGAGTAACTTAGTCAATATCGTTTCTGCGGACTTTTTCGGGATCGGTTTTGCTGAGTATGCTTCGCGTATGATCGTGCCGAACTTTTTCGCATTAGGCGCAAGTATACTCGTACTTTATTTGTTTTTTAGAAAAAGTATCCCGAAAGATTATGTCTTGACTAATGTGAAAAAACCACGTGAAGCGATTAAAGATATAAAACTCTTTCGTTTGTCTTGGGGCGTTTTGGTCGTCTTATTAGTCGGTTATTTTAGTAGTGAGTTTACAGGATTACCAGTGTCGATTATTGCAGGTATTGTCGCCATTCTGTTTATCATCATTGCACAAAAAAGCCCTGCTGTTCATACAAAACAAGTCATTCAAGGTGCACCTTGGGCAATTGTATTTTTCTCAATTGGTATGTATGTCGTTGTATACGGGCTAAAAAATGTCGGTTTAACGAGTATGTTGGCAAAGATGATTCAAGTTACTGCCGATCAGGGCTTATTCGCTGCAACGATGGGAATGGGCTTTATTGCCGCGATTTTATCGTCTGTGATGAACAATTTACCTACAGTCATGATTGATGCTTTAGCCATTGCTGAAACGACAACATCCGGACCCATTCGAGAAGCATTGATTTACGCAAACGTGATTGGATCCGATTTAGGGCCAAAAATTACGCCGATTGGATCGCTTGCTACGTTGCTATGGTTGCATGTACTTGCACAAAAAGGTGTGAAAATTAGTTGGGGGACGTATTTTAAAACAGGAATAATCTTAACAATTCCAACACTATTCATCACATTATTAGGATTGTACGGCTGGTTACTAATTGTTTCATAAAGGAACTTCTAGATCACAAAAACAATTGTATATTGCTTATGTACGGGAAATGCTTATTGCAATCAAATAACAAAAAGTCGGGGCTTGACAGTTGTATACAATGCCGGCACTGATGCGCATGTTCATCAAAATGCGGTCACAGTCATGGCGGAGGTAGGCATCGGTATTTCGGCACAGATGTCTGATTTGATCGCTACATATGTATAGCACTAGGCATTATTCGTCGTATTGTTGTATGGGGAGGCATGAAACAATTGCCCAGTCATCCGCTCTATATTATCGCCATGAGCATTGGGACGTTGATGATCCGCTACACGCAAATAAAACGGAAGCTGAAAAATAGGCGGTATTTCAATGTATATGTGATAAGGCTGGCGCTAACATTACACAATTTCATGCTTCATACGAAGGTTTATAGTACGCAGAAAAGATGCCCTTTATGTGCTTATACATAAAGGGCATCTTTTCATGCATCATTGCTCACTGTAGTCATTTTATCTTTCAACGAAGGTATGTTTTATTTTATACTTACTGAAAAAATATAAACATAGTATACATGCGATCGTCATCGGAAGCGCAATATACCAGTCTTTCGACAGAGCATTTACTTGTTCATTTGGCCATAGATATACAAAAGGATTAACCCATAGGACGCTTTCAAAAGCTGGCAATAATGTCATTGCATAACCAACAAAACAAGTGATGACTACACCGCCTAACAAAACCAATGTATTTTTCATTACGATACTATACGCTAATATAAGTGCAAGTATAAACAGGATAAAAACCGTTGTCATTACCAGACTTCTCATCATATAAACAGCTATCGATACAAATTCAAACGTTCCGTCTTGCACATTTAGGAGTGGATAGGATAACGCTCCTGTCTCACCAAATAAAAAACTAACAGAAATCGATGTTAAGACAACGATTAATAACATCATGAAATAGGCAATTAATGCTGTCATAAACTTACTTGCAATGATGTCACTTTTCTTCAAAGGTTGTGTAAAGAGCAATTTGATTGAATACGTATCAAATTCCACTGATAATACATCACCCATTAGGATTAAGAAAAGGAGAAAAGCCCCCCCATACGTCCATATATAAATGATTTGGGATAAATAATTGGGCAAAGTAATACTAAAATGCTCATGTTCTGGTGCAATGTTTCGAGTGAGCAATTCTTCGTTAATCGCAATGGATTCCGTCATCTTTTCTTTACTGAAAACCGTTTCTCCCCCTAAATCACTATACATAATGCTCTTTTCCCATATATCATTTTGTAATTGCAAATTTTGTTGCCAATTACCTTCTGTATACAAAGAAAGCAGTTCATACAAGGTGGTATAAATCTCATCATTTGCTTTCTCCATTTGTTGCGCTTCATGATCATTTGGATCTTGATCTAACTGAGCAAGATGTACCTTACTATTTGTCCGACTCATTTGTATTTGTTGATCAATGGCACGCAACTCTTCTTTTATAATCTCTTCTTGAAAAGTATAATTTCGAATAAATAGCAATAGCACACCTATCATGAGGAACAGCATTATCAACAGAAACTTCCTACTGAACAATAATTTCTTCAATTCAAATTGAAAAACAGTCATTTTCGTTGCTCCTGTTCAAATAATTGGCGATAGCGTTTTTCTGCCCCCACTTTTTCTTGTTCAATCTGTTCAATGATTACTTTGTGTTCTTGCATGCAACTAATAAAGGTCTGCAAAGGTAATTGATCATCGGTAAAACATATTTGCTGATGATCGTTCATGGTAAATGGTCGTTTCGCAGATAAGAGATGTTGTTGGGCAGCTGTAGGTTGATCAACTGTAACAATGTATTGATTGGTCATAAAATCTTGCAAGGACTCTTTTACCAAAGTACCATTTTTCATAAAATAAATTTGGTTTGTTAAGCGATCAATCTCATCTAAATTATGGGATGAAATTACAATTGTTGCCCCTTCTTGATGTAAATCCAACAACAAATTTCTCATCATAATAGCGCTAGATGGATCTAAGCCATTTAAAGGTTCGTCTAGTAATAATAATTTAGGTTCATTGATAATGGACATCGCTAATAACAAATGTTGTTTCATCCCTAGAGAATAGTTTCTTACGCGTTTTTTCATATATCCAGTCATACCTATACGCTCTGCTACTTCGAACACTTTCGTTACGGGGCTTTGTTGAATGCGAGCAATAAATTTCAAATGATCGTATCCCGTTAAGTCACTATATAAAATCCGATTATCTTGTAAGTAAGATACTTCTTTAAATATCGATGAATCCGTATGTTTTTTGCCGAGCAATTCGATTGTTCCACGATTGATGGGCAATAAATTGGTCATGCAATCCATTAAAGTTGTTTTACCAGCTCCATTTGGTCCTACCAATGCAATAATTTGAGGATTTTCAACGGTTATATCAATCCCTTTTAATACTTGTTGTTGTTTGTAACGTTTCTCAACATTCTCCATTCGAATGATCACATGTTCTTCCCCCTCTTACACAATAATGTCGTCACGATTGACGGTTCACTTTTTGAATGATTCCTATACTAATCAACATACAACAGCTTGCCACTAACAATACAACGCCTCCTGTTCTGAAAGAATAGCGCATATCTTCTGCATGTATCGCATAGCTCATTGTCATGATTGAATCGATTGATGCGTAGTGAAAAGGCAAATACGGTCCGATCGATGTAGAAATTATTTGTTGACTTAACATGATACCAATAGCGAAGGTTGCCACTGTCAATCCGATCGCTGTGATCATCTGTTTTGTCATATAAGAAAACATAAATAATAGCGAATAACTAAAAAGTAATAAAGCACCAAATAATAGAATTGATTTTAATAGATAATGCCACATCGGAATAAATGTGTACGCATACGCCTCTCCATAAATCAATACCGGATAATCCCAATCCCCTACTCGATCAAATACAATTCCTAGTAGCACCCCGAGTAATGTCGTAGCCATTAATAAACATAGACTAACCCCCATCATCACAAGCATTTTGACGGTCGGTATTTTCCAGTGTTGAAGTGGTTGCGTACGCAATAATTGAATCGACCCTTTTGTATATAATCCTTCTTTTGTCACGATGTCACTAAAAAGTAGTAAAAAAAAGAGTACACCAAATGGCGAGAATACAACTTTCGATAATTGATAAAGAAAATAGACACTCGTTGACGAACTCAATGTACTTTGTTTTTCCACGAATTGTCTAAAAAAAGGATCATCCCCTGAGTCATTGATCGGGAATAATTCATCATATTGTGTTTTCCAAGCGTATAAATGAACGGGTAATACAGGTGTAATGTGTTGTTGCTGCATATACTCAAAATAAGCATTCCTCGTTTCCATTGTAAAAAGCGTTGGAAATGATACCGTATAATATTGTTTTTGAGCAATTAGTGCATTGAATTCTTCTTGATAAAGTTCTACTTCATAGGCTAAAACATCATACCAACGTTCTTCCTCATAAGCCTTTAATACAGCATCGTCTTTGTCGATCATCGACAATAAAAAAAGAGCTTCTTCTGATTCTTGATCTTCTATCATTGATAACTGATTTTCCGTGCGCATCTTGCTTTCATTAATCTCAATCATCACATCTTGAACCCGAATCGTTTGTGTATGTACATAAGCATAGTACGCGAGGACCGCTAAAAAAAAGAGTGCTATGAATAGTTTAACGATTATCGAAGTCCAAAACTTTTTTAATTCAAATTGAAATAGCCAGATCATCATGACACCTCATCTCAAGATTTATACACCTTCCCTACGTAGCCAGACGGTTAATTTATCCCGCTTTAACAGGCAGTAAGACGCCTACTTCTAGATTTGTGCAAAAGTGGTATAGATAAGTCGGCGTCCGACTGCCTGTAAAAGCCCGATTGGTTCAACTAACAATCAGTGGAATGAAGCTCCCACTGATTGAAGTTTCACTTTATCCCGCTTTAACAGGATGTTGGTCACATAGGGGTTGTCACAGGACATGACGCACTTAGCCTATGTTCACCTAAATCAGTGGAAGATGAACATAACCTCCACTGATTGAAGTTGCACTCTAGCAATAAAAGGGCATTCTCAACACTTAAGGATTTCTACAAATTTGTCATAAACCCTTTAAATATATTTTATTTTTAAAAAAATCTATATTTTCAAACTTTAAATCAATCTTCTGTCGTATACTATTAATATGTATATCAATAAGAGAGGAGTACCCTATGAAAAGAATATGTCTATTCGTTGGTTTGTTTTGTGCTTTACTATTCACCATTGGCTGCACTTCTAAAAAACCTTCATCTACTGAGCATGAACGTGACATGCAATCACAGCAAAATGCCCCTTTGCTACCGACAGTGAATGTACATGCTGGAGAGAATCCTGCATTTACGATCATTGGGCAATCTTGTTGGGAAGAAGACGAAAAATCTTGTGCCGTTTCATTTGAGGATCCTGATAAACTGCTAGCGGAAACACCGAATACGAAAGCAAAAGTGAATGATTCGATTTCCTTCGTACTTAGTTCGGATAACCCGGAAAGGAATCATCATCTGCTGGAACCTGATGATATACGATTCGAAGTCATCCAATTTCATAAAGGGGAACAGCAAAACTTAGGAAATGTTGGGCCATCTTTTCAAGGACCAAAAGAACCTGGACTTTATCAATATTTAGCAACCCTAACTTGGGAGGGAGAAACGAAAGGTCAAACGAATGTTGCTTTTTCTTTTGTCTTTCAAGACTAATTGCTAACAGTTCTTACTGCCAAGTCTTATCGCAAACTTCACCACCGAATATTTACCTATACACTAAAAAAACAAGTAACGATTTCTATTCACGTTACTTGTTTTTAAGATTGCTTCTTTATAAGAAATCATACGTTAATAATGACCGAGTGTGCCCATTTTTCGTGCTGTAGTATCTGCTACTTTAAATACGATGATGCCCGCTCCTAGCCAAATGACAAGATTTAAACAACTCCATAAAAATAATGTTGGTGTTTCTGAAAGTGACTTGCCGAATACAATCATTTCATGTAATAATCCTGTCATCGGAGCAAGTGGAATGAAAATAGAAACCCAGGCACCGCTTTCCATCAGTGCAAAAGGAGTCATCATGATAAAAAGCAATACAAATTGCAACATGCTTAAAAATTGAGTCGTTCGTTTAAAAATAATCGTCATACTTGCAATGAAATATCCTAATCCCATCGCTGCTCCAATCCCCATTAATAAAGGGATTAAATTGATGAATGCTAGATCCAATCTATGGCCTGTTAAATATATAATTGCAAACAAAGAGACACCAATAAAAACGAGATTGTATAATAAGTTTGCAAGATTTCTCACGAATAGAACGGTCGTTGCTCCAAGTGGACTCAAAAAAATTTGTTCTAAATTTCCATTTTTCGCTTCTTCTGAAATCGTATAACCCATGCTGCCAATCGCTTCCAATACTAGTAGCCACATCATGTAACTAATAATGACGATTGACAGACGATCTGCCATAATTTCGCCTCCTGTAATATATGTACCCCCTAAAAAAATACCGTAAAAAATCAGCACAACTAAAAATACTTGACTCAAAAACTCCGTCGGATATCGTTTGAACTCTATCATACTTCTACGAAGCTCTGCTATAAACGCCGTTACAACCATCCTGCCCCCTCCTCACGCCTTTGTGTGTAATGCCTAAAGACCCTCGCTACATCTGCAACATCTTTTTCAATCCGTACAATTGGTTTAGGTTCCAAAAGTCGAATCATTTCATATAGCTGTTGTGTGTCTGTTAACGTCACTTTAAAACTTGTTGAACCGGTATATGTTGGTTGATAAATCGTTAGTTTCTTCATATTTTCTTCACTTAATGGTTCTGCACATTCAAATAAGTACGTCTCAGTTTCATTAAATTGTTGAAGTACCTCATGCGTCGTCCCCTCTTTCACCAATGCCCCATCATTAATAATTGCAAGGCGATCTGAAAGTGCTTCTGCTACGTCCATCTGATGGGTTGTTAATAAAATGCCTACATTTTGCTCTTTGACCAAATCTTTTAATAGTGCTTGGATACGATCTGACGAGTCTAAGTCTAATCCTAATGTTGGTTCATCTAATAACAAAAGTGATGGTGAGTGAATTAAAGATGTACAGATCGCCACGCGTTGCTGCATCCCCCTACTAAGTTGTTGTACGGTATGATGCATCTTATCCTCTAAGCCAAATGCATGCATCAACTCTTTCCCTTTTTTTACAGCTTGTTCACGTGAAATACCTTTTATCCCGCCCCAATATTCGAAGTTCTCCAGCGGACTTAATCGCCAATACAAATTTCGACTTCCTTCAAGCACTGTTCCAATCTTTTGTAATGTACGACGGCTATCGGTTAGGATACTTTTCCCATTGATTCGAATATCTCCTTCATCTGGTTGAATGAGCCCGGCAATCATTTTGATTGTCGTTGTTTTTCCCGCACCATTCGGACCTAAAAAAGCAGTAATTCCCCCAGCGCGTAATTCAAAATCAATAGACTTTACAGCTTGAATTTTTTGTTTTTTTACGTTGAATTCTTTTTTTAAATGCTCCACAGTCAGCAACATACAATTCCCCCAGTTGTTTCTCATTCACTCTCTTCAACAAACTTTCACGATTCCTGCTTATATAATCATACTATAATATTTAATTTTTATTTTATCTGAAATATTCGTAAATTACAACATCTTATCGTTTGTTATTCTATACAACAAAAAGAACGAGACCACATTAGGTCTCGTTCTTTTGTTTGAATGCTTTCATTGTTTTTTTCTATTGGATTAGTAAGCGCGGCCAAACCACACTGCATGTTTTGCTTCTTTACCACAATTGATGCATGTTTCTTTTTCTGCTGGTGGATCGAATGGGATATTACGAGTCGTGAATTTTGTTTCTTCTTGTACATGTGCTTCACAATCATCATCGCCACACCATCCTGCTAAAACCCAACCAGGAATTGTATCATTTTCTTCTGAATCTGCAATATGTTGTTTTAATTGTTCTAATGTATCAACATGTGTATGAGAATGTTTTGCACGGAATGCTTTCGCTTTTTCAAGTAGACGTGTTTGCATTGTTTCTAATTCTTCTTCAATGCGTGTAACAGCTTCGTCTAATTGAACGGCGATTTTCTCCTCTTCATCACGCGCTTTCAGGAGTACTTGGTCTTGGTCTAAATCACGTGGTCCTAATTCAACACGAACTGGTACACCTTTTAATTCCCACTCATTAAATTTAAATCCTGGTGAACGGTCAGAATCATCTAAACGTACACGGATGCCTTTCGCTTTTAATGCTGCAAAAATTTCATCCAGTTTTTCGACAATCGCTGGATTTTTCTTCCATGGGCCGACTGGTACTAATACGACTTGTGTTGGCGCGATTTTCGGTGGTAAGACTAATCCTTGCTCATCTCCATGAACCATAATAACCGAA
The DNA here is from genome assembly GCA_035300865.1 of Sporosarcina sp. Taxonomy (GTDB): domain Bacteria; phylum Bacillota; class Bacilli; order Bacillales_A; family Planococcaceae; genus Sporosarcina. The sequence goes on along the minus strand of DATGUZ010000052.1, from coordinate 23,453 downwards.
CCGATTAAACGAGTAGACGTTCCCCATGACGTAGTATGAACAAATTCATGTTTGTTTTCTTTTGTTAAATATTTAATATCAAATGCTTCCGCGAATTTCGTTCCAAGATAGTGAGATGTTCCTGCTTGAACTGCTTTCCCGTCTTGCATCATCGCTTCGATTGAGAATGTATCTACTGCACCTGCAAAACGTTCAGATGGCGTCTTTTCACCATCATATACTGGAATCGCAAGTACATTTTCAACGACTTCTTTATAAATCGCTAACATTTGCATTGTTTCTTCACGCGCTTCTTGTTCATCAGCATGTGCCGTATGTCCTTCTTGCCATAAAAATTCAGATGTACGGATGAATGGCAATGTACGCTTTTCCCAACGGAAAACGTTTGCCCATTGGTTAATGAGTACTGGTAAATCACGGTAGCTCTTAATCCAATCCGAATATAAATGACCAATCATTGTTTCAGAAGTTGGACGTAGTGCTAAACGCTCCTCTAATTGCTCGCCAGCTGCTTCCGTTACCCATGGCAGCTCTGGTGAGAACCCTTCAATATGATCTTTCTCTTTTTGGAAAAAGTTTTCTGGAATGAGCATCGGGAAATACGCATTACGGTGACCTGTTTCCTTAAAACGCTTATCCATCGCATCTTTAATATGCTCCCAAATTTCAAATCCATCAGGCTTAAATGCGATACAGCCACGAACTGGCGTATAATCCATTAAATCTGCCTTTTGAATTGTATCAATATACCAACTTGTGAATTCATTTTCTTTTTTATTTGACATACGTCATGCCTCCTTTTAATTTTGCATACAAAAAAACACAAAGCTGTCCTCTCCTAAGGACGTCTTTGCGCTCATCGACGTGGTACCACCTTACATTCGACCCCATAAATACATTTAGGAATCCTCTTCTCGTTTTGTAACGAAAACGACTCGGTTATGTTTCCATAACGTCTCCGTGGAAGGTTTCAATCAAAAGCGGTGAGATAACTCTCAGCAAATTGTTATCTTTTCTGTATCACATTTTCATCTACTGGCCCACATCGCAGACTTTATTGCCTTTATTTCCTTCATAGCATAGCAAATTTCCGGTGTTTATTCAAACTTTGTCATTATCTTTCATTTCTAAAAATACAAAATACTCTTAATTCAAATTGACATTTTGTTTTTCATATAGTACTCTTTTCAAAAAGTATTGGTGTTTTTTCCAAAATCTATTCAGTGAATGATGAGGGGGATTATATGCAGTTAGAACAACAATTGATTCAATGGCGACGTGATTTTCATCGTCATCCAGAACAAGGTTTCTTAGAAATTCGCACAGCATCTATCGTTGCACAAACGCTTGAAACATTAGGCTTTCAACTTGCTGTAGGCAAAGAAGTGATGGACGAACAATCCTGTATGGGAAAGCCAACACTTGCACAAACAGCGGAGCATGTCCAATGGGCGAAAGAACATGGTGCAGTTGAACAATTTCTTCCCGCTTTTGAAGAAGGGTATACAGGCATTGTTGCAACCTTACATACAGGGCGTACTGGTCCTACCATCGCATTCCGATTTGATATGGATGCATTGCCTATTTTTGAATCTGCCAAACAGGATCATGTCCCTACAAAAGAAGGGTTTCGTTCCATTGCGGACGGTTCCATGCATGCTTGTGGTCATGATGCACATACTGCAATTGGTTTAGGCTTGGCAACAGTGCTCGCAAAGAATGTTGAACAGTTAAACGGCGTCATTAAACTCATTTTCCAACCTGCGGAAGAAGGGACGCGCGGTGCTAAATCAATGGTCAAAGCTGGTGTTGTAGACGACGTTGATTATTTTGTTGCTTCACATATTGGGACTGGTGTACCAAACCATCATTTTGTCGCTGCCAATAATGGCTTTTTAGCTACCTCAAAATTAAATATTTCATTCACTGGTAAGTCCGCGCATGCTGGTAGCGAACCTGAGGAAGGAAAGAATGCGTTACTCGCAGCTGCAACAGCAACATTAAATATGCATGCGATTTGCCGTCATTCTGAAGGAGATTCACGTATTAACGTTGGTGAATTACATGCAGGGTCCGGGCGCAATATTATTGCGAACAATGCGACAATCATTGCAGAAACACGAGGTGCAACGAGCGCAGTAAATGACTATATAAAAGAACAAGCTACACAAATTATAGCTGGTGCAGCACAAATGTATCAAGTCGACTATGACATTGAAGTTGTTGGAGAAGCTGTTAGCTGTAAATGTTCAGAAGCACTCGCTTTACAACTAGCAACAATCGCAAAGCAGCATCCATTTATGCAACAAGTCGATACGGTCAGTGATGCAAAAGCTGGTTCAGAAGATGCAACATACTTTTTAGAAGCGGTGCAACGAAATGGCGGTCAAGCAACGTACTGTATTTTTGGTACTGACCTTGCTGCAGGTCATCACCACGAACAATTTGATGTGAATGAACAGTCGTTATCCCCAGCAGTCGATATTTTATTCGATGTTGCACGGACATGTAGCACCTCTTCATAACCCTTTCGCAGTCGAAGCAAGAACAATCATTTTGGTTGTTCACTTCGCCTGCTTTTTTAAACGTCCCAAGAACCTTGTAAACCCTTTATCTACCAGTCTTTTCCCCACTATAAAACTTGCTAAAATTCCTTACATATTTTGTCGAAAATATTTATAAAATCTTAAGAAAAAAAGACTTCTTTTTTCGATTATTTCCATATATAATTACTTCACGATAGATTATCGTACACATTTTTACCCACCTGTATTCGCTCGTTTCTCGAGTTGAATCAAACAAAAAAATTTATGTAAGTAAAGGGGTTTTGTGATGGAAAATATTGTGTTAGTAAACGACATCGTCACATTAAAAACGATGGAGCTTGCACATATCGATGCAATTTTTGAAGCCGGTAATTATGAAGAGATTTGGACACATTTAGCCATTACGATTGCAAGTCGTGAAGAGGCTAAACAATTTGTGGAACAGTCACTCCTAAATAAAGCACTAGGAAAAGAGCATCCTTTTGTCATTGTTGACAATACAACAAATCGCATTATTGGTGGAACAAAATTAATGGACCTTGATCCTACACACAAACGTATTAGTCTTGGTTTTTCATGGCTTACACCAGCTTACTGGGGAAGCCCTATTAACTCGAATTGTAAGTATTTACTAATGCAATATTGCTTTGAAGTACTTCAAGTAAACCGCGTACAAATCCAAGCTGATGAACGGAATATTCGTTCTAGAAATGCTATTGCCCGAATTGGTGCTACTGAAGAAGGTATTTTTCGTAGCCATATGGTCAGAAAAGATGGTACGCCAAGAAATTCAGTCATCTTCAGCGTCATTCAACCCGAATGGCCACAAGTGAAACAACATATGGAACGATTAATAGATCGGCCTTACGCACAACTTGCCATCCCATCTATTTAATCGTGTTAAAGGCATTTCTTCGAACCATTCGAAAGAAATGCTTTTTTCTCTGCACTCCCTCCCTATTACAATGAATCATGCGTCGTCTTTTTACTATGAATAGATTGTGCTGTCTATATTATTTTCTCCATTGACTAAATTGAAAGAATATAGTAAATTAAGCTAATAATTCGAATCGAAATGTTTTTATTTTGCTTCGAAAAATGATTTAAGTTTTCAAAATGCGTCAATTTCATAATGGTATTTTGAACGATACGATTGAATAGTTGTTGATTTTCATCGTACATAGATTACCAACTCTACCACCTTCAACAAGCAATGAATACCTATACCATCATCATCGTTCTAATGAAATTGTTTGTCACTGAAAACCTTTGATTAAGATAAGGATGTGAATGCAGTAAATGACGATTTTATCTAAAGAATCGAGTACAGAAAAGAAAAAATTTGAATCTCCACATCCATTCGTAATTTTGTTTTGCGTCATAATCATTATGGCTTTAGCTACATACTTCATTCCTGCTGGTGAATATGAACGCGTAACAAGTGAGAGTGGGCAAACGTATGTCGTGGACGGTTCGTATGAAGTAATCGGATCCAAGCCAGCTGGATTTATGGATATTTTTGAAGCAATCCATAAAGGAATGGTTGCCAGTGCACCGATTGTCTTTTTTATTTTCATCGTAGGTGGAGCCTTTAACGTTTTCAAAGAAACGAAAGCAATCGAAGGGGCTTTTGGAAGTATAGCAGGAAAGATTAAAGGAAAAGAAATGTTTATGATTCCACTTGTCATGCTGTTCTTTGGATTTTCAGGCGCAACAACCGGTATGTTTGAAGAAGCACTGCCTTTTATTATGATTATGGTGCCACTTGCCATGATGATGGGCTTCGACTCCATGGTCGGTGCTGGGATGGTCATTGTCGGGGTATCAGCTGGATTTACCGCAGCGTTTATGAATCCTTTTACGATTGGGGTAGCGCAAGGGATTGCTGAAGTTCCAATCTTTTCCGGGATGGGACCAAGACTTGTTTTTTGGTTCGTTTACATGCTTGTCGCAATTACATACGTTATGATTTATGCTCGAAAAGTTTCAAAGCAACCAATGAAAAGTATTGTTTTTGAGGAAGACAAGAAAAGAGAGATTGATACAAAAGAAATAGAAGCACATAAATTAACAAAAGAACAAGGTTTATCGCTTGTGATTCTAGGTGTAACCTTAATTACATTAGCTTTTGGTGTTATTCGATTTGATTGGTACATAACGGAAATTTCTGCACTCTTTGTCATAATGGCACTTGTTATTGGGCTAACAAACCATTTAGGGTTTAACGGCACAACAAAGTCCTTTGTCCGCGGGTGTGAAGAGCTTGTCGTCGGTGCACTCGTTATTGGATTTGCATATGGTGCACTTGTAATTTTAGAAGAAAGCAATACAATCGATACGATTTTATATGCCGTAACAGGTGTGGTCGCTAATCTACCTTCTAGCTTAACAGCGATTGGCATGTACGTTATTCAATGCTTATTAAATATTGTCGTCACTTCTGGGAGTGGTCAAGCTGCATTAAGTATGCCGATTATGACGCCTTTAGGCGATTTACTCGGTGTTAGTCGACAAACAGCAGTACTAGCCTTTCAAATGGGAGATGGATTGACAAATATTTTCACACCAACGAGCGGATTATTACTCGCTTCTCTTGCCATGGCTGGGATTTCATTTTCCAAATGGGTAAAATGGGTATGGCCACTCATTCTTATTCAATTTATTTTAGGGTGTATTTTTGTCACAGTTGCCCATGTATTTGTTTGGCCAGCGTAAAATTTTAGGAGGGTACAAATATGTTAGAAAAGTTATTTGATCGAATGGATGAACTTTATCCTTCATTAGTAGAAATTCGTAGAAATCTTCATATGCATCCAGAATTATCTCACCACGAAGTAGAAACACCTAAAATGGTTGCACAGTATTTAACAGATTTAGGACTTGAAGTGAAAACAGGCGTCGGCGGACGTGGTGTCGTTGGTTATTTACGTGGTGGTAAGCCAGGTAAAACTGTCGCATTACGCGCAGACTTCGATGCCCTTCCAATTCAAGATGAAAAAGACGTCCCTTATACGTCTACTGTACCTGGTGTGATGCATGCATGTGGCCATGATTTACATACAGCAACTTTGCTTGGTGTCGCAAAAGTATTATCAGAAGTAAAAGAAGACATTGCAGGAACAGTCGTCTTTGTCCATCAATTTGCTGAGGAAGTTACACCAGGCGGCGCAGAAATGATGATCGAAGACGGTTGTTTAGAAGGTGTCGATGTCATTTATGGCGCACATGTCATGTCACAAGACCCTATCGGTACGGTAAACATCATCGAAGGTTATGCCTCTAGTGCTCAAGACGATTTTAAAATTGAGATTTTTGGAAAAGGCGGACACGGGTCATCTCCACATGAGACAGTCGATGCGCTTGTAACAGGCAGCCAATTGGTCGTAAATCTTCAACAAATCGTTAGCAGACGTGTAAGTCCATTAAACGCTGCTGCTGTCACTGTCGCTTCATTCCATAGTGGAGACGGGAATAATATTATCTCAGACAAAGCTGTGCTCCAAGGCACTGTACGAACATATGATGCAGATGAACGTACAAAAATTGAGGAAGCACTACACCTCATTACACGGACAACATGTGAAGCAGCAAACGCTACATACAATATCGACTATGTACGTGATTGCCCTTCTATTTTCAATGATGCGAATGAAGCGAAACGCGTAGAAACGGTCGCTACAAAGATCTTTGGAGAAGAACATGTACGCAGAGGAGATGTGATGATGGGAAGTGAAGATTTCGCTTACTATCAGCAAGTTGTAAAAGGAAATTATTTCATCGTCGGCGGTGGAAATCCTGATCTTAACGCAGTGTATCCACATCATCATCCTATGTTCGATGTAGACGAACGAGCAATTGGGCATATTGGTAAAATTTTCATCGGTACAGTCTTTGATTTTTTAAATGATCCTGCACATTAATATAAGCTATTGAATTAACCTAAAAAGCGATGTTCTCTTCCTATTCAATAGGTCAGAGGACATCGCTTGTATATTATAGGTTAACTTTTTGTAAACGAAGTGCGTTGAGGACAACGGAAACAGAACTAAATGCCATCGCGGCACCTGCTACCCAAGGAGCTAATAAACCAATTGCTGCAACCGGAATGCCAACTGTGTTGTAGAAAAAGGCGAAAAATAGGTTTTGCTTAATATTTCGCATTGTTTTTCGACTCATCATAATCGCATCCGCAACACTGTTTAAATCTCCGCGCATCAGTGTAATATCTGCAGCTTCTATCGCAATATCAGTTCCAGTTCCTACTGCCATCCCAATATTCGCCATCGCCAGTGCCGGTGCATCATTAATCCCATCTCCGACCATTGCGACATTTCTTCCTGCTTCTTGTAACTTTCTAATTTCTTCACTTTTTTGTTCAGGTAAGACTTCTGCAATGACTTGATCGATTTCAACTTCATCTGCAATTGCTTGAGCTGTTCTCGTGTTATCACCTGTTAACATGATGACATTCAAACCTAATTCATGCATGCGTCTAATCGCTTCTTTAGAAGTCTCTTTTACCGTATCTGCAACGGCTATGACACCAGCAATTTTATTGTCAATCGCTATGAGCATTGCCGTTTTTCCTTCATTCTCAAGATTTTCCATTTGTGCTTCATAATGAAGTAAATCGACTTGACGTTCATTCATTAATTTTCTTGTACCAACAAGTAACACTTTTCCATCAACAGTTGCTTCAATACCATAACCTGGTAATGCTTCAAAACCTTCCACTGTTAATAAATCAATCCCTTGTTCTTGAACACCTTTTACAATGGCTTGTGCTAATGGATGTTCAGATTGGTTTTCTGCTGTTGCTACAAGTTGTAACACCGCTTCTTTTTCAAATCCATCTGCAACAATCATATTTGTTAACGAAGGTTCACCTTTCGTGACAGTCCCTGTTTTATCTAATACAACCGTGTCAATTGCTTGCGTATTCTCTAAATGTTCGCCACCTTTAAAGAGTACACCCATCTCTGCTGATCGACCTGATCCTGCCATAATCGATGTCGGTGTTGCTAAACCAAGTGCACATGGACAAGCAATGACTAAAATAGAAATTGTTGGAATCAATGCTGAACGGAAGTCTCCAGGTGTCACGATAAAATACCAGATTAAAAATGTCACAACTGCGATTCCTACAACGACTGGAACAAATACGCCTGAAATTTTATCTGCAAGACGTTGAATATCTGCTTTTGAACCTTGTGCTTCTTCTACTACTTTAACAATTTGGGCAAGTGCAGTATCTTTTCCGATATTGGTTGCTTTAATTTGCAGCGAGCCGTTTTTATTAATCGTTGCGCCGATTACGGTATCGCCAATTGTTTTATCAACAGGAATGCTTTCTCCTGTTAACATAGACTCGTCAATTGCCGAACGACCTTCTAAAATTTCACCATCTACAGGAATTTTCTCTCCTGGTTTTACAAGCACAACATCACCAGAAACAACCTCATCGACAGAAATCTCTTGCTCTTTTCCATCACGTAATACACGTGCTGTTTTCGCTTGTAAACCGAGTAACTTTTGAATTGCTTGACTTGTTTTCCCTTTTGCACGAACCTCAAAAAGTTTACCAAGTACAATTAGTGTCAGAATCACTGCTGAAGCTTCAAAATACAATTCAGGGTGACCAACTTTCCCACCCTTTAACCATTCAATCGATAAATATAAGCTATAGAAATAAGCTGCACTTGTACCAAGCGCAACAAGTACATCCATATTTGCACTTTTATTTCTTAATGAATTAAATGCACCTTTATAAAATTGCGCACCAACGATAAATTGAACTGGTGTCGCGAGCGCTAATTGAAGCCAAGGATTCATCAAAATATCAGGCATATAAATAAAGGATAAAAACTCAAAATGAGCGACCATCGTCCATAATAACGGAAACGTTAAAATAACAGAAAAGATGAATTTTCGCTGTTGCTTTTTAATTTCCTCTTCTTTGTGGTCGATTTTACTTTCTTCATCCTGTTCTAATAATAATTCATAGCCCATTTTTTTGATGGCATCCATCATCTCTTGTGGTTTCACTTGATTTGCATCATAGTCTACAGAAAGATTTTCCAATGCAAAGTTTATCGATGCATTCGAAACACCTTCCATTTTGTTAATGCGCTTCTCGATCTTCGTTGCACAAGCAGCACATGTCATACCCGAAACATCAAATTTCACATGTTCATGAACTACGTGATAACCAAGCTTTTCAATTTTCTCTTCAAAATCATGTACGCCGACTTTATCTGGATCATAGCTAATCGTTGACCGTTCAAGTGCAAAGTTCACATTTGCTTGTTCTACACCATCCATTTTGGATAATGTTTTTTCAATACGATTTGCACAAGCAGAACAAGTCATACCTTGGATTTCCAATGTTTTTTCCGTTGTTGCCATCTCTCTTCCTCCTATACTACATGGGGGTATTTATTTTTGAAAAAGAAAGATTATACCTTGCTGGTACAATCTATTCTTTCCACCTTTACCCCCATTGAATTGAGTAAGTGGAAAGTTTTATCAAAGTTTTTTATTCATTGATGTCATAACCTTGCTCTTCAATTGTTTCTTTAATTTGCGCAAGTGACACTTTCACTTCGTCAAACTCCACTGTTACATTTCCTTCGTCAAGACTCACATGAACTAGTGATACGCCATCTAGTTCTCCAACGTTTGATTCAATAGAATTCACACAGTGATTACATGACATGCCTTCAACTTTTACGATTTCTTTCATAATATAACGCCTCCATTTATATAGTCATATTGTACCCTGTCTAGGTATACAATAAACTTATGTTACTTTGTCATTGTTTTCATAACACTCATAAGCTCACGAATTGCTTCATCGCCATTTTCTTCTTTAATCGCATTGGCTACACAATGATGTGTATGATCTTCAAGAAGTGCTAATGAAACTTTATTGATAGCAGATTGAATCGCGCTAATTTGGTGTAAAATATCCACACAATAACGATCCGTTTCAATCATTTGATGGACGCCTCGTACTTGACCTTCTATTCTTTTTAAACGATTTAAAAGCTGTTGTTTATTAGGTTGTACTGTTGACTTGGACATATCTTCGCTCCTCCTTCATCAATATACCCTGTACCCCTATAATACAACGAAACCTTTTGAATGTCAACTTCAAACGACTAACCGTTTACACGCGTTCACAACATCTCAATGATTAACTGCTTTTATCATCGTGAATGGTTGCAATTCTATTACACAATCGTCATTACCCCGCTTGGAATTGGGGCGATACGATTGGCACACACATTTTCGAATATTTTATACTTATATGTGACTTATTTTGTGCTACAACATTGACAACTACTTTTTGTTTTTACCGTTTCTTCAATTACGGGATAACCCGCGTGATGAATTGCCATTTTTACTTCCTCTGAAGTTGTACGTGCCTCATCAAAAGTAACTTCTATTGAGCCTGCTTCAATATTAACATTTACAACATTAGCACTTTCAATACATTCTACATGCTGTTTAATTTTATTCGCACAACCATTACAAGTCATGCCTTCTACTACAAATCTTTCCTTTGCCATCTAATTCCTCTCTCCCATACCTATAAGGGGTATGTTTTAATTAAAAAATATAGATCATCTACAAATCGTAATATATCATACCCCTGTATAGTATTCAATAGATTTGTTTAAGTTTTTTTAATGAGCGAACTAGCTATATATTTTGACCAGGTATCTACACGGAATTGCGACATATCTATAAACTGGGGATTTTCCTACAAATTTAGAGATGATATCTACAAGTTTGGAGACGATACCTACAAGCTTCTTTCGATTAGCTACAGATTTTGAGCAAGTATCTACAAAGAATTACGCCATACCTACAAACTGGAGATTTTCCTACAAGTTCAGAGACAATACCTACAACTTTTTAGAGATTAGCTACACATTTTCTTTCCATTTCTACAAAGATTGATGACTTATCGACAACTAAGGGATTTCCTACAAATTTGAGGATGATATCTACAGATTTGGAGCTGATATCTACACATTTCTTTCTATTAGCTACAGATTTTGACCAAGTATCTACAAAGAATTATGCCATACCTACAACCCGGAGATTTTCCTACAAGTTCAGAGAACATATCTACAAATTTCCATATCGCGCCTCCCAAAAAATCTTACTTATTCAGTATTAAACAAAAAACTGTCTAGAAAGTCAGTTTCCACTGATTTTCTAGACAGTTCCGTTCAACCTAAAGCGCATTAGGCTTCTTCTTCAGTCTTCTCTTTATCTGGCGTCAATGTTGACAGATCAACAAAGCCTTGTGGTGCCGCTTCCTCTTTTTCTTCAGAAGAGCTACAAATCCCTGTCGTAAAGTCACAAATGATTTGTTCTTTTTCTTTCACTTTGCAACACTCCTTCTCCTCTATTATAAAACCGATTTTTTATTGTGCGATGAATTTGCCCAATATGTCCTTTTTATGTTCAGTATCCTTCTTGCAGCAATGGCTCAAATTACTCGGTTTATTCACATCCATCCTCCAATAAATCCTCGTACGTGCTGATTCGGTAAATTAAGCGGTCTCCGGATACTTCGGATTGTATCCATTTGGCTGCGATGCCGTCTTTGGAGAATGACATGTAGATCGGGATATGTGGAAACTGATTGGATAATTCAATTACTGCCCATAAGTCTAAATGTTCTTCTGGCAAGCACGCGTAAATATGCGTAATGTCCTTTTCCGCTTGCTGAATTAAATTCTCTAAGGATTCTTGCATAACATCAAATTGTTGAAAGGCTAATTGGGCTTGTGGAAATTCCTTTCCATAACTATTATCCCATGCTTTTTTCGCCCGGCTCATATGGGGATCTACTATTTTAATCGTCAATGATTGATCGTCTGTTTGCTGCTGGTTAACCAGTATTTGTCGTGCAATTTGTTGTCCGAGTTCAGCAAATCCGATAATGAATACATAAGCCTTTTCACCAGATAACTGCGCCATTGAAATTGGATAGCGTTCAAACATGTTCTCGACCAATCGCTCATAAGGATTCATGAACCGGATGGTAAAATAAGGTTCCTCTTTTTTTTTTAAATGCGCAACATCTTGCAAAAGTTTTGCAGATGTATACGACTGCAATTGAATCGAAACCGTTAGCTGTTCACGATGAACGTTTTTCATTTTAAAATAATCATAGATCTCAATATACGTATTCAAATTATCCATATCTGCTTCGTACATTAACATCAATGCTTTAGCTCGTGTCAATGCCGCTTTTGTGTATACTTCCGAAGAATCTTCACGTAGATTTAATACAACAATTTTTAACCCTTCTAAATAATCAACCGCTTCACTTGGCACTTGTTCTGCAATTAAAACAACACGCTCTTTCTTTTTACGCAAATGTTCTACATATCCTAACGTTCGATCATTATAACCAAAAACAACGATATGCTTTCCGAACACTTGATAAAACGTCAGGATAATCGACATTTCTAACAAACGATACATCGCGATAAATACAGTGGAAATCGTGTATAATGCAGCTGACCATCTAGCAATCTCTACAATCAACGGATATTGAAGCAATGCAGAACCATCTTCTGTAAACACATCTGTTAATGTTAATAAATATAATTGAAAGGTAAAATATAGCGCGTTCAGAATAGAATGTTCTTCGACAGCATAATGATAAAAACTATAAAACCCTGTAATGAGTGCAAGTACGAATAAGAATATATGAACGGCATATTTTCTCGTATATAAAATGACAATTGGAAAGAATAGTAAGTACCCCATTAAGATCAACGTAATTTCCCGATCTAGTAATGGTGTTCCTCTTGAAGCAAACATAAATAATAAAATGATTATCGCAGTTGCGATATAGTAATGCATCACAATTTGCTTGTTTCGCAAAAAGCGCTCTCTCACCTATACCCCTCCCTCGTACATAAGTACTGAACGATTTTCTACTATTTCTCCTACTATACCCATATTCAAGAAAAAAGCGCAAAGAATGATGACCACTCTTTGCGCTTACGGGAGGTAAATAAAGCTTCTATTAGCTATTTCATACTTTCAGCTTCATTAAAAATCATACGCTTGTTCTTTTTCTTCACGAATTTTCGTATAAACGGTTGTTAGATCGACTGTGTCTTCTACTAAACGCTCGATTCTAAATAACACATCGTCGTTTTTAATTTCTTTACGGTAAAAGTCTTTTTCTTCAATAAATACATACGTTTGGACGATTTGTGCTTTCATATACGCTAAAATGGGCTTTAGCTGCTGCTCAACGATTAAATAATGTTTTGCTGATCCTGCTGTCACAAGCATGCTGACGATTTTATCACGGAATGCATTTACTGGTAATAAATCAAATATATTTTTCAATGTCGCTGGAATAGACGCTTGAAAGACAGGTGTCCCTATGATCAGTGCATCCGCAGCCATAATCGTTTCAGTAATATATTTTGTGTCCCCTTCGTATTCCCAGTAATTTCGACCATCGCTAAATTGCATATCATATTCTGCTAGATCGAGAAGCGTAACATTCGCATCTGGATACTTTTCTTGTGTTATTTTCATTGTATAGTCTATTGCCGTTCTCGTTTTAGAACCGACGATAGATCCTGAGAGTAATACAATATTCATCGAATATCCTCCTTTATTCACGAGCTGTTAATTTTTTCACTGCTGGTAAAATTTCAGATCCAATTAACTCAATATTTTTCATCATTTTATCGAACGGAACGCCACCGAAGTCGATTTGCGCCATAAATCGTTGATGACCATATAATTCGTATTGATAATGCATTTTCTCAATAATTTGTGCTGGGCTTCCAATCATCAGAGCATCACGATGATCGACTGCCTGAGCAAATTGTTGTTTTGGATAACCGCCACCACGTAAAGCCATCATCCCTCTATCTAAATGTGGATAATATTCACGAAGAGCATCTTGCGTATTTTCCGCTGTGTAAAATAAACTTGTCGTTGCAATTGGTAACGCGTTCGGATCGAAATGGCTTCTTTCAGCCGCTTCACGATAAGCATCGACTGCAACTTTAAAGTTCGATGCGGGTCCTCCTAAAGTCGTTAACATCATCGGAATTCCTGCATAACCTGCTTTGATCGCACTAGCAGGCGGTCCTCCTACCGCACGCCAAATAGGAAGTTTTCCTTCTAATGGTTGTGGGATTACTTGTGCATTTTTTAACGGTGCGCGAAATTGACCTTCCCACGTAATCGTCTCTTCTTCATTTAGTTGTTGCAATAACGCTAATTTCTCTTCGAATAGTTCCTCATAATCGCGCACATCATAGCCAAGTAAGTCATATGCACCAATGCGTGAGCCACGCCCAGCAACAATTTCTGCTCGCCCATTTGAAATTAAATCAATTGTTGAAAAGTCTTCATATGTTCTAACGGGATCCCATACACTCAACACTGTTGCTGAACTTGCAATTTTAATCCGTTCTGTCGCTTGCGCAATAGCACCTAAGATCACAGTGTGTGCTTGCGTTGTAAAATGTGTTTGATGGCTTTCACCAACAGCAAACACATCTAATCCAGCTTCTTCGGCTAATTTACTCGCTTCAATTAACTCCTCAATTCGTTGCTGTGCGCTAATTCTATGACCTGTATGTGGATTGAGTAAATGATCCCCGATAGAATATAACCCAAATTCCATTCCTTTTTTCTGATCGATTCGATAATTCTCCATTTTTTACAACGCCCCTTTTATCAATTGTGTTTTAGTTGTTCTTTCCTCATTAGTCGATTGGTTTAAGCTTTGCTTCAATTTCTTCACGTCGCTCTTCAAGAAAAGCAGGTAAATCTAATGCTTCTCCTAATGTTTCAATTGATGAATCTCTTGTAAATCCTGGTCCATCTGTAGCGATTTCAAATAAAATGCCATTAGCATCTCGGAAATATAAACTATGGAAATAAAAGCGGTCAATTATTTTTGTCGATGAAAATCCTCTTTCTTTTACTTTGTCCGCCCAGTAACGGAGCTCATCTTCATCTTTTGCCCGAATCGCCAAATGGTGAATACTTCCTTTACCTGGTTTCTCACTCGAACTTATTAACTGCTTCACAATGACCTCTCCGAAAGCTTGGCCTTCAACTGCTTGAAAACGCGCTTTGTCTCCTTCTCGCTCAACTTCCGTAAAACCAAAAATCTCCGTTAAGACGTTGGCAGTACGGTCGAAATAACGAACGGTGATTTCAACAGCGCCCATCCCTAAAATGCGATGATCTGCTTCTACAGGGGAATCTTCCCATGCTTCCCAAAATGATGGCACTTCTTCACCATTATGATTTAATAAGACGAGGCGTAATCCCTCATGATCTTCAAATGGTAAAGCTTCTCGCCCCGCATAAGTTGTGATGTCCTCATGTTTCACATTAAATTGCTCAAAACGTTGTTTCCAATATAATAAGCTTTCTTTCGAAGGAACAAGCAAACCAATCTTTGTAATGGCATTCGTCCCTCGCACAGTATGTCCCGCCATTGGAATTTCAAAAAACGATAACTCTGTTCCAGCACTTCCTGTTAAATCTCCATAAAATAAATGGTACATAGATGGGTCATCTTGATTCACCGTTTTTTTCACACGACGTAATCCTAATACGTTTTTATAAAAGGCATTGTTTGCCTCTGCATCTTTCGTAATCATTGAAATATGGTGATGTCCTGAAATTTGATACATATGATTTCCTCCTCAATTTGTCTCATTTTATGATTCTTCTGGTATCGAACGCTCCATACTGTATTTATGCACACGCGTCATTAATGAATATAAAGTTTGAATCTCTTCTTTTGTTAATACATCTTCAAAAAAGGATGACTGAAAATCAATTTGCGCGGGCAAAGCTTTTTCTAAAATCTTCTTTGCTTTATCCGTTAAACAGATTGTTTTTGTTTTCCACTCTTGCGTCCGAATAATATATCCTTCTTTTTCGAGTCTTGCTAACATCCGTGACATTCCGCCTTGTGTAACCGTCACTTTTTCTGCTAATTCACTTTGAGTTAATGGCTCGTATACATGGATTTGAACGAGCACATCAAATTGGGCGGTTGTTAAATGAAATCGTTTAAGAAATTCATTTGATAATTGGTTACTTTGATTGGCAAAACGCATAATCCGTAACCAGATTAATGTCTCGAGCGTATTTTTCTGCATACAACCATCTCCTTCGATTCGTATAACTTATCATCAGTTTACTACTCAAGTGATAACTTGTCAATTACCTTGATTTCAAACTAATTACTTATAAAAAAACGGATACCTTCACTTTGAAGTACATCCGCTTGTATTGTTCATCCATTTAATATGAATTTTTCAATGACGTGTTTCACGCCTTCGTCATTATTTGATAGCGTGATAAAATCTGCGTGTTGTTTTAAAGGTTCAACAGCATTCCCCATTGCCACACCAAGCCCTGCGACTTCCAATAATTCCGTATCATTAAAGTTATCACCAACACCAATTGTTTGAGCTAATGGGATATTTAAATGATTTGCAAGCTCGCGCAAAGCTGCCCCTTTATTGGCTTCAGGATGGGTAACTTCTAAAAAATACGGTGTCGACTTCGTAATATGTGCACTGCTTCCAAATCGTTCTTTCATTTCATCTTGCATACCTTCTAAGTAATCAGGTTCGCCAATATAAATTGCTTTCGTAAACCCTTTCGTTGCAAGTGCACGTAAATTTGGATCGACAGTGTAAGGGACTTTTACTTTTTCGGCATATTCTCGTAAGCGATCATTATCAACAGCACCGTATAATAAATCATCTTGATATACTTGCAAATGTAAGTTTCGTTCTTCGGCAATCTCGATTAAACGATGTCCGATTTCTTCAGACAGTGAACGTTCATAAATCACTTTTTCGGATTGTAAATCTTGAATGAGCGCGCCTTGGTATGTAATGAGTGGAACATTGATTTTTAATTGTTTGGCAAATTGTTTAGCTGAAGCAAACATTCTTCCAGTTGCAATTGTAATAATTGTTCCTTGCGCAGCTGCGCGTTGAATCGCTTCAATCGTTCCTGGTGCGATTGTTAAATCGTCTTTCAACAAAGTTCCATCCATATCAAGTGCTACTAACTTATACAATAATATCCTCTCCTTAAAAACAACTGTAAATGCGTTACAATATTGTTTTCATAATGGTTATGCTAGTTCACTTCATAACTTCTTCTAGTTTATCATATTCAACGGTCCTACAATGTAAAGACATGTTTAAGCTTTTCACATTATGTAAAATACATAACATAATAGGGTTCCCCTTACATTTTCCTTTAAAAATCAGTATACTAAATAAGGTTTAACATTGTTGTAATTAATCAAAAAGGTCTAAAAAATAGATGAAGAAATGATCGATTCGAAAGGATGACTACTATGCAAAAGCAACAAATGGGCGTCATTGGACTTGGCGTTATGGGGATGAACCTCGCATTAAATATTGAAGATAAAGGGTTTTCAGTCGCAGTCTATGACTACTGGACAGATCGTACCGAAGATTTCTTAAATAACGAAGCGCAAAACAAACACATTATCGGTGCTGAAACGATAGAACAATTCGTCCAATCACTAGAAGCACCTCGTCAAATTTTAATGATGGTGAAAGCTGGTGAAACGACAGATGCCGTTATTCAATCACTCCTTCCGCACTTAGACGAAGGAGATATTTTAATCGACGGTGGCAATACGTTTTTTGAAGATACGAATCGTCGTATGCAACAACTACAACAATCTGGTATTCATTTTATCGGTGTCGGTGTTTCTGGTGGCGAAGAAGGCGCACGTTTCGGTCCTTCATTAATGCCTGGTGGTGTCCGCGAAGCGTATGAAAAAGTAGCACCAATTTTAACCGCGATAGCAGCAAAAGTTGACGATACGCCTTGTACTGCTTATATGGGCGCTGAAGGGGCCGGACATTATGTGAAAATGGTGCATAACGGCATTGAATACGGCGATATGCAACTTATTTCTGAAGCATACTTTTTCATGAAACAAGTGCTAGGATTAACTGCCGATGAACTTCATGACGTATTTGCGGAATGGAATAAAGGAGAACTTGATAGTTATTTAATCGAAATTACAGCTAATATTTTCACGAAAACCGATGAAAAAACGGGCGAACCGTTAATCGATAAAATTTTAGATGTTGCTGGACAAAAAGGAACGGGTAAATGGACGAGCCAAAATGCTTTAGATTTAGGAATGTCACTACCGACTGTAACAGAATCTGTTTTCGCACGTTGCATTTCAGCAATCAAAGATGAGCGTGTTGCGGCAAGTGGCGTATTAACAGGTCCGACTATTCAGCCATTCGATGGTGATCGCGATGCATTAATTGAATCACTTCGTAAAGCACTTTATATGAGTAAAATTTGTTCCTACGCACAAGGCTTCGCGCAAATGCGTGCGGCTTCCGAAGAATATGGCTGGGACATTCCATATGGCGATGTAGCAATGATTTTCCGAGGTGGCTGTATTATTCGTGCGCGTTTCTTACAAAATATTAAAGAAGCTTTTGACCGTAATCCTGCATTACCAAACCTACTTATTGACACGTATTTCAAAAATATCGTGACAGAATATCAAGCTTCTTTACGTGAAGTGTTAGGTGTCGCAATTCAATACGGTGTTCCAACCCCAGCATTTTCAAGCGCCCTAGCATATTACGATAGCTATCGCTCAGCGACTTTACCGGCGAATTTGGTACAAGCGCAACGTGACTATTTTGGTGCACATACGTATGAACGTACGGATCAAGAAGGACATTTCCATACCGAATGGTTTTAATGAGAAAGCGGATGTATTCGCTCACTCTCTATAAAAACTCATTGATAAATAAAGCTGTAGCAAGTGCCATTTTCAACGGCTCATATTGATCAGAAACGTCTATATAAACATGTTTCTAAATGGTGAACAAGCAGAAAAAAACGAGCATTTTCCTATGTGTTTTCAAGGTTTTTCCATTGTGATTTGCCATTCGATTCCGTAAAATATTTACTATACATTTCCACAGAATGAGAGGGATTTTCAAATGAAAAAACTAGCAATCATGCTTTTCAGTGCTTTCCTATTAGCAAGTTGTGGAAGCGATGCAGAAAATACAGAAAATACCGGTTCAAACGATGTTGAACAACACGAAGATGCAACGACAGAAGAAGTCGTCCAAGAAGGGTCTGAAGTCAAAGACAAAACGCTTCAAACACTTCCAGAGTACGCTACATTAACAGATTTCATTGATGTTAATCACTATACAATTACAAGCCAAACTGAAAACAAAGGCAATCGTATTCTTGTGTTCGCGAATGAAGAAGGCGAAAAAGAATATAAAAGTATTTTCGTCAAAAATGACCAACGTTTAAAAATTATTGATTTAGTAGACGATCATTTATTATTTAATGATGTGATTGCTGCTGATGATAGTACTTCAAAAGAAAATGCTACTGAAAAAGAAGATACAAATAAAGAAGATACAAACAAAGAACAAAACGATAAACCACAAAATGACACATCAACAAACGATCAAAATGCAGCACTCGAAAAATTCGATGAGTACGAAACCATTGCGAAAGAAATTGACTTAGACCACTATACTGGTAACGTTCAAACAGATAATAAAGGTACAAGAATTATCATCTTTGCAAATGAACAAGGAAAAAATGAGTATAAAAGTATTTACGTCAAACGACAAAAACGTTTAAAAATTGTTGAATTCCATAGCGATCACCTTCTATTCAACGGTGTGATCAAATAACATACATTTGCTAGATGCTTTTACATCTTCTACAGCTAGGTAACTTTTTTGCCTAGCTGTATTTTTTTGCTTTCACATCAAAAATGCATAGCCTCTTCATGACATTTATTTATAACTGTCTTCAAAAATCTCAAAATAGCTCACTCAATTTAATGATAAAATGGAAAATTCAGAGGAAGAAGGTAATAGTTATTTAGGTTTAGCTACAATTCATAATGAAAACCTTCTTCAGCAATGATTTTTCTTATGATATATTATGAAAGAATGTCGCAAGCTTCTTCCTCAAAGACTGTAAAATATGATACAATCGACAAAACTCGTCAAGTAATGATGACCATTTCAAAATGATCGGTCATGAGACTTCCTTTTATTTTTCCAATTAAGTATTATCTCACTATTTTACATCTATCGACCTACAAATGATGATGAGGTAAAAATAACACCTTCAGCATCTCTTCCAATTACATATGACGTTCCAACTAAAGCTCGTAAAAGTTTATAAATGAGCGATATATATTCAATAACATTCATATGGTTTTATAACGACGCTACATACTATACATATTTCAAAGGAGTATATATTTATGTCAACAAACAATGAAGAACAACACAAAAAGCCAACTTATCTCCTGATACTTCTGTCATTATTAATTATTCCAACATGTATATTGGGTATTTTAGCGATTAAGTCTTATATCAATCAAGCTTCAGCAACAAGCAAAGCTCAGGAAGCATTAAAAAAAGAGCAACAAGTGGCTGCTGAAAATGAACAAATTGAAGAAGAGGAAGAAGCGGAAACAGAACCAACCCCTTTACCAGATGGGAAAATTGTGTATTTAACTTTTGATGATGGACCAAGTCAATATACTGCTGAGATTTTAAACATTTTAAAAGAGCATGATATTCAAGCAACATTTTTTATGCAAGGGATTAATTTACAAAAACAGAAGTGGCACGACGATGTTAAACGTGCTGTTGACGAAGGTCATTATATTGGTGCACACAGTATGACGCATGATTATCAAATATTATATGAGCAACAACATTTTGTAGCTGAAATGGAAGAAACACTGCAAATTATCGATGACATTACAGGTACAAACCCACGTCTCGTTCGTGCGCCTTATGGATCTGCGCCCGGATTAAACCCTGTTGAAACGCGTGATGAAATTGTCGACGTTGATATGCAACTATGGGATTGGACCATTGACTCTTTAGATTGGGATTTAGCAAATAACCCCCAACAAATTGTTACCAATATCCAGAACGAACTAAACAATGAGCGTGAAGTCATTTTAATGCACGAAAAACAACAAACAGTTCAAGTGTTGCCACAAATTATTGAACTGTTAAAAGAAGAAGGGTATGAATTTGTTGTGTATCATCCTTCACAACATTTCCCAATGAACTTTCAATATGATGATCGTTTATAATGCCTTTTAGAAAAACATCTAATACATTTCTATCGTTATTAGATGTTTTTTTATTGGTATGGTAGGTAATGAAAAGACATATGTGTGAATGTCATCATTTTCTATCATATGATACGATTTAAAAGAGCTTGTAATAGGCTTTCTTACAATTAACTGCAGCTCACAAATCCATTCATACACAAATACAAAGGGGGGGGATGAAAGTGCCTACGCTGGATCGTTTTCATTTCAAATTATTAAGTGGACTTACATTATTAACAACCTTTTTAATGGGAGCTATTGACGCCTATACGTTTATCGAGCAAGATGGTTCATTTGCAAGCGCTCAAACTGGGAATTTGGTTGTGTTAAGTATTAAAATCTTTTCAGGGCAATTTAGCGAAACTTCTTATCATATTTTTTCATTTATTGGCTATGCAATAGGTGCTTTTATTGGAGAAGTGATGGTTGACCAACTGAAAGGCCATCGTTTGTATTCCATTAAACGACCTTTACAACTAAAAGTACTCGTACTGGCAGGCATTGCGATTTTCCAACCGATTTTACCACATGGGATGACAATCTTTTTCTTAGGGCTTCTCGCAGGATATGCTTTATCTGTTTATCGGAAGTTTAGCAGTACGACAGTGAATAACGGGATTATGACAGGCAACACAAAAAACATGATGAATAAACTCTATTTATATGTATTCAAAAAGGACGAGGCTGCTAAACAATCGCTTACGCATTTTATAATCGTTCTTATTGTGTTTACAGCCGGAGCTGGCGTAAGTACATTGTGGATTCATCTACATCCATCTTTTGTCATGTGGTTTTGTTTTATCCTTATGCTTTCTGCACTTATTATTGTAGAAATCTTCATGGCCCAACATCGAAAAGCCGAAAATTAGAAATCGAATACAGTTCATTCGAAACGTTATATTTAAAACATTCATATCGTGTAAGCAATCATCGTTTTATCTCAAAAACAACCATCAATCGCTACCCGCAGGCGTCACCACATCTCCACTTTAATCAATAGGTAAATGGGTTAGCGATCATATGTTGAGGCTCAAGCTATGATTCAGTATTGCGAACTTGGTACATATGCTGTGCTAAAAAACTGCTGCAATCATGATTAGATTACAACAGTTTTATCTATCTCTTATTTATTTCATATTATTTTTCTTTTTGCTCTTTCATATGTGCATATTCGGATTGATCGTAAATCGGTTTGGCGTCAATGATATAGCGATCTGGTGCATGGCCGATATAACCGAACGGATAACAGGTTGAAACTGTTAACACTTCTTCATCATGCGGTACAATAATCGTTCGATCATCCGCATCTACAATTTTCGTGCTCACAATTTCATAATCAAATTCACCATAAGGCATTTGAACGGTTAAGACATCGCCAATCTCAAGCTCGCCAATTCTTGTAAATACCGTATCGCGATGGCCTGATAACACGATTTGATCATCCTCTAATGGATACGAGGTGCCCTCATAATGACCGATTCCCTTTTTCAAATCATCTTCACTTGTTCCTTCAACAATCGGTAAATTCGCTTCGATTTTATCAATGACAAGCATTCCCGCTGCATCACCGAAATTGGGTGAGAAATCCTTCTTTTCGATAGGATCTGTTTTTGCCTTTTCAATTAATTCAAAAGCCTCTTTTGTCGCTTTTTCCTCTTGCTGCTTGCCGTCAAAATATTGCCAACCAGACCAACTAATAAGGCCGATACCTACAAAAATACAGGCATATATGATTACTTTTAAAAATATATTAACACCTTTTTGCATTGACGAACCCCTCCATAAATTGATGAAGTTTTCTTACATTTCATTTTACCATACCTTCCACTAAACCTCATCTAAACGTTTTTTCAATGTAGGTCATTTCACGATATATTTATTCATACTGACTCTCTCCCCGTACTGGTTGTGTGCATACTTCACTATACAAGAAGAGAGCTTTTTTCATGTTTATATAGCTTGGTCTTCAACATATGATCGCTACCCCATTTACCTATTGATTTGAGGTCGAGATGTGGAGCTGTAGTGACGCCATCTGGAACAGCACGAGCTGAAGACCCCCACGGGAGCATAGTGAATAGGAGGCTGAGGTCATAGCACACAATCGAAACGGGTAAATCGAAGATGTTACCCTTATATCAAGATAAGAAAAAACATGTTTTTCGCTCCGCTCAAAACACCAAAATCAAGACCAAAAAAGCACCCTTTCAGGTGCTTTTTTATCTTTCCATACCTCTATCCATTTCACGACGTCTCTCACGCTTATGAGAATGTTCAAATTCACTCCCAGGAACTTTCTCCTTAACTTTGTCTACAAAGTCCCTCAAATGCCCTTTAAAATCGTTTGTACGCTCTTCTAGGAACTCCTTGGTAGTTTGATATACTAATTTGATTTCGTGCTTTAAATCGCTTATACGGCCTTTTAAACGGTATATCTCGTTATGAGATTCGTTAAGTTGGTGTTTTAAAGTAGAATTTGACTGCTCCAGTCCTTTATTTTTCTTTTGAAGCCAATACATATCATGCCTTATTTTTTTATTTTCTTGCACAAGATCCGTTTGTTGCAAACGGTCATAATCACTTTTAATTTCATTGGCAGCATTAACAACTCCACGCATTTTTTTATATTCATCACGAGTGATTACTAAATTTCCCGTTTCTTTTTCTACTGT
>DATGUZ010000051.1:0-3003 GCA_035300865.1 Sporosarcina sp. | reverse complement strand
ATCTGAAGCTGAAAAAATAGCGGGAGAGAGCACATCTTATTGGAAAGATGCTTGGCGCCGCTTTCGAAAAAATAAATTAGCAATGGCTAGTATCGTTGTTATTATCTTCTTAGCAATAATGGCAGCGTTAGGAACTGTACTTTCTGGTCAAAATTATTATGATAATGATCTTATAAATGCTAATAAACCTATGTCAGGTGAGCACTGGTTTGGAACGGATAATCTTGGACGAGACTTATTTACCCGAACTTGGTATGGTGCAAGAATTTCCTTGTTCATTGGCCTAGCAGCTGCTTTTATCGATTTAGTCGTTGGCGTTATTTGGGGTTCTATATCTGGCTATATCGGTGGCAAGGTAGATGAGTATATGATGCGTATTGCAGATATTTTAACTGGTCTTCCTTACTTGCTTGTTGTAGTTTTATTGACAGTAATTTTGCCTAAAGGGTTATTTTCTATTATTCTAGCAATGACAATTACAGGCTGGATTAATATGGCGAGGATTGTCAGGGGAGAAGTTTTTCGATTAAAAACGCAGGAGTACGTACTGGCTGCTAAGTCACTAGGTTCTAATACACTCCGGATTATGTGGAAGCATTTGATTCCGAATATGTTAGGACCAATTATCGTTACATTGACATTAACAGTGCCTACTGCCATTTTTACCGAGGCTTTCCTTAGTTTCTTAGGTCTAGGAGTACCACAACCGCAGGCGAGCTGGGGTACGATGACTTCGGATGCACTCGATTCGCTTAGATACTATCCTTATCAATTATTTTTCCCTGCATTTTTCATCTGTTTAACAATGCTTGCATTTAATGTGATAGGGGATGGATTGCGAGATGCATTGGATCCTAAGGACCGTCGTTAATAGGGAGGAGTAAGTAATGAAGAAGAAAGTATTGGAAGTAAATAATCTATCTGTATCATTCCATACGTATGGCGGAGAAGTACAAGCTGTACGGGATGTGAATTTTGATGTGCATGAAGGAGAAACACTTGCCATTGTCGGAGAATCTGGTTCAGGAAAAAGTGTTACTGTCCAGTCCATTATGCAGTTAATTGCAATGCCTCCTGGTGAATTAAAAAGTGGTGAGGTACTGCTGGAAGGTGAAGATTTAACGAAAAAATCTGATAAACAGATGGAAGCGATTCGAGGCAAAGAGATGGGTATGATTTTTCAGGATCCAATGACATCTCTTAATCCGACAATGCGAGTTGGAAGACAAATTACAGAAGGTTTAATTAAGCACCAAAATATGTCAAAAAATGAAGCGAAAAAGCGGGGAATTGAATTATTAAAACTTGTCGGTATCCCTAATCCGGAACGGCGAATTAAACAATTTCCGCATGAATTCTCGGGTGGGATGCGTCAAAGAGCAATGATAGCTATTGCTTTATCATGTAACCCAAGAGTATTGATTGCTGATGAACCGACTACAGCGCTAGATGTAACGATTCAGGCACAAATTCTTGACTTATTGAAGAATCTGCAAGAAGAAACGAATACGGCGGTTGTATTAATTACACATGATTTAGGTGTTGTTGCCAATTCGGCATCACGTGTTGCGGTCATGTATGGTGGTAAGATAGTAGAAACTGGAACCGTTGATGAGATTTTTTACAAGGCGAAACACCCATATACTTGGGGATTGCTTGGATCAATGCCGAAATTGCATGAAGAGAACGAGACATTACAATCGATCCCAGGAACACCGCCGGACTTAAAAGATCCACCAAAGGGCTGTCCATTCACTGCACGTTGTCCTTTTGCTATGAAAGTGTGTGAAGGTAATATGCCGGATTATACGGAGATTACTGATACGCATAAGGCTGCTTGCTGGCTGCAGGATGAACGCGCACCAAAAGTAGATCCGCCCGAAAATGTACTGGCAGGAGGAACAGAATGATGAGTCAGGAGAAATTGGTTGAAATAAAAAAGTTAAAAAAACATTTTAAAATCAGTCGTAATGAAATATTAAAAGCAGTAGATGGCATTGAATTCGATATTTATAAAGGTGAAACATTCGGGCTTGTTGGTGAATCCGGTTGTGGTAAATCTACTGCTGGAAGGGCAATTATGCGACTGTACCAAGCAACGGATGGAGAAGTCATTTTTAAAGGTGATAGAGTTCATGAAAGTAAATCAGCAGCACAGTTGAAAGAACTCAATCAAAATATGCAAATGATTTTCCAGGATCCATACGCCTCTTTAAACCCACGGATGACGGTAACAGATATCATTGCGGAAGGACTTGATATTCACGGGCTTGTGAAATCAAAAAAAGAACGGAAAAATCGTGTAAATGAGTTGCTTGAAACAGTTGGATTGAATAAAGAGCATGGTAATCGTTATCCACATGAATTTAGTGGTGGACAAAGACAGCGTATTGGAATTGCGAGAGCGCTAGCGGTGGATCCAGAATTTATCGTTGCCGATGAACCTATATCAGCGCTTGATGTGTCAATTCAGGCACAAGTTGTAAATCTACTAAAACAATTGCAAGTGGAACATGGTTTAACTTATTTATTTATCGCCCATGACTTGTCAATGGTACGACATATAAGTGACCGTGTTGGTGTCATGTATTTAGGGAATATGATGGAAATTGCTTCAAGTAAGGACTTGTATGAAAACCCACTACATCCATATACCCGTGTTTTGCTAAGTGCTGTTCCTTTGCCAGATCCAAAACTGGAAAGAACAAGGGAGCGAATTGAAGTACAAGGAGAGCTTCCAAGTCCGATTGATCCGCCAAGTGGTTGTGTATTCCGGACTAGATGTCCATTTGCATCAAGTGTTTGCGCAGAGGTGAAACCTGTATTTCAAAAATACGAAAAAGATCACTGGGTTGCTTGTCATATGTTTGATGATAGATATAAAGAGGAATTTTCCTCATAAAAAATCTGCTCACCTTTTTAAGGGAGCAGATTTTTTGTGATTAATTAAACATACATTGCACTAACTTCTTTTTGTAATGCTTCATCACGTACATATTCATC
>DATGUZ010000050.1:0-23128 GCA_035300865.1 Sporosarcina sp. | reverse complement strand
CCAAAAGCCTTCGATTTTTTTATGTAAATTTTTAAAATCCCTCCGATTGTTTATGCAGAATTCACAACGATTTTTTGGGAATCAACAAAAGATGTTCTGGAATCTACAACTATGTTGTTGTTATCGACAACTTTCCCCGTACTATCTACAAATAATTGCTCAATATCAACAACATCATAGCTACCTCCAATTTTTTAGCTGAAATCAACAAATACTTGTTTGATATCAACAACTTTTCATCTGATATCAACAATAATATCGTTAATACCTACAAAAACAGTCTTGCTATCAACAATGGTTGAAATTACCAACAACTTTTCCTTCGCTATCAACAAATCGCGTTTTGAAATCAACAAACATTTCATTACTATCAACAAAAATCGCAGTACTATCGACAATTAATAAACTATCAACAATTCTTCTCCAAGAATCAACAACATTTCTGTTGTTATCGACAACTTTCCCCGTATTATCTACAAATAATCGCTCAATATCAACAACATCATAGCTACCTCCAATTTTCTAGCTGAAATTAACAAATACTTGTTTGATATCAACAACTTCTCATCTGATATCAACAATAATATCGTTATTACCTACAAAAACAGTCTCGCTATCAACAATTATTGAATTACCAACAACTTTTCCATCGCTATCAACAAATCTCGTTTTGAAATCAACAAACATTTCATTACTATCAACAAACATCACGGTGTTATTGACAATTAATGAACTATCAACAATTCTTCTCCCAGTATCAACACTCCTCGTCTCAATACCGACAAATCTTCCGCGATTATCTACAAACATCCATATGATACCTACAAATGAACTCAATGAATCTACAATCAACAAAAAAGCCATGCGCGAGATAAGTAAGGACTACCTCGCGCATGGCTGTATGCGCTCATTTGCTATGTTGATTTAAGATTTGCTTTTCTTTTTGATGCCGTCCATTTCTTCGCGCAATGCTTTAATAAGCGAGAATACCATTAAGAGCATGACGAAGGAGAATGGGAGCGCAGCAATAATAATCGTATTTTGTAAAGCGGTTAAGCCATTGACAGAAAGTAAAATGACTGCAATTGTTGATTGGATTAAGCCCCAAATGAGTTTGACATTATTTGGTGGTGTTAATGAACCATTCGTTGATTGCATACCGAGAACAAAAGTTGCTGAGTCTGCTGACGTAATGAAGAATGAAGCAATTAAAATAATGGCCGCAACCGATAAAATGAGTGACCATGGCATTGCATCGAACATTTCAAAAATCGTTAGTTCCGTGCTAAATTGGCTTAAATCAATTTTACCGCCCATTTGGATATCGATAGCAGTTGAACCGAATGCTGCAAACCAAAATGCACCAAGAATTGTCGGTGCGATTAGAACACCTACTAAGAACTCACGAATTGTACGTCCTCTTGAAACACGTGCGATAAACATACTGACAAAAGGTGCCCAAGAAATCCACCAAGCCCAGTAGAAAATCGTCCAACCGTCTAGCCATGCGCGGCGTCCATCATCTAATGGCGCTGTACGCATACTCATTTCAACTAAATTGGATAAATAACCGCCAAATGTTTCTGTGAACATATTGAAAATGAGTAAAGTCGGTCCAAGAATGACAACGAGCGCGAGCAAAATGACAGCGACGACTAAGTTTGTATTTGATAAATATTTAATGCCTTTACTTAAACCAGACCATGCAGATGCGATAAAGAGCACAGTGACAACTGCAATGATTACAAATTGTGATTGAATACTAATTGAAATCCCAAATAAATGGTTTAATCCTGCGTTAATTTGAACAGCACCGAAGCCGAGAGATGTTGCGACACCAAATGACGTTGCGAAAACGGCTAAGACGTCGACTAAAATCCCCCATGGACCTTTCATTTTGTCACCGAAAATCGGCTTCAATGTTGATGAAACTAAGCCAGGGTCGCCTTTTCTAAATTGGAAAAATGCGAGAGATAAAGCAACAACTCCGTACATTGCCCAAACATGTAAGCCCCAATGGAAGTAAGATTGTCTTAATCCTTCTTTAAATGCTGCGGCTGTATTCGGATCTTCTGTAGCAGGGTCAATGGCAAAATGTGATAAAGGCTCTGCTGCACCGTAAAATACAAGTCCAATTCCCATACCTGCCGAGAATAACATGGCAATCCAAGTAGCTGTTGAAAATTGTGGACGTTCATGATCTTTTCCTAAACGAATTTTACCGTAAGGACTTAAGATGAAAAAGATTGCCAATGCGACCATAAAGGACATAAGCAACATATAATACCAACCAAATCTAGAAGCAATAAAATCTTTCACAGTTGCTGTGACATCTGCGAAACTTTCTGGCGCCAATGCACCGTACCCCACTGCAATAATAATAAGCGCAATGGTAATAAAAAATACCTTTGATATTTTCTTCATGTTTCCCCCTTGTGAAACCTTTCTATTTTACATAGTTTTCAACTATACCATAATGTGTCGTGAAGGCAAATGCAGGGATGCGACAGTTAGAAACCGCAATGTGACAAATTTTTGAACGGAAAAAGAAGGTTTGATACGATGAAATAAGGGGTCAAAGCGGTGTCTAAACAAGAAGAAAAAAAGGAAATCATAGAGAGTGTTAGAAAGAAAAATGATTCTAAAGAACTATATGAAATTGCGCTTAACACACAAAAAGGTCATTCACAATCCAAAATGAGGAAGTGAATAACCTTTCTGATCATATAGTTGAATCGCTTTTAAATGAGCTTGCTAAAATCAATTCGTTTGTTTAGTAATTTAAAAATAGGGGTACCGAGCAACATAACGATACATTCACTAAGCGCTAACGTACCGTAAATCATATAGAACGGCATTCCATTATATTCCGGTATGTCTGCAAAAAACATTAATTGAAATGCAATGATGAACATCGTTAACGAAAATACAATCGTATTGACAATCATTCTTGCTGTGATGTTTTGAATGAATTTTGCTGAAATCATCGTAATGGATAATGCGATTGCAGAATGTAATACACCGAAAAATATGTCTACTGCAATTGGTGATAAAATTAAATTTGCTACAAAAACACCGGTGACAATCCCAAAAAAGTATTTTTTGTTAAACACAATTAAGTGATTGAAAATCTCAGAAACACGAAATTGGATGAGTAGAAATCCAAAAGGTGTAATGAGAATTGAAACTGCCACATATAAAGCGGCAATTACGCCGTTGACGGCCATTGTCTTACTCTTCATATACGCTCTTCTCCTTAGTTTTTTTACGTGGGAGGTTCTCGAACCACGAAATACTAACCTATCATACAATTTCCCTGCTGTATTGTAAATAAAAAGATACAGGAGAAAAGGGGGGAGATAGGAAAATCAATTATGATTTTATCTACATTAAACCTGTACCATTAATTTGTGAAATGCAATTGATACAGATTCAAATAAGGCTAAATTGTGACAATGAAAACGCTGGTTTATCAATGTGTACAAAATGTGAATGAATGAACACAGTAACAAAATTGTCATAATACAGTGTTACTAATATTGTAACAAACTGTTAGTCGTTTGGTCACAAACTATTCTTCTGAACACGCTATACTAAGTGTACAAAGAAATTATGGAGGGATCATCTGAATGGATGCGTTAATGTTAGCGAGAATACAATTTGCTTCAACAACTTTATTCCACTTCATTTTTGTTCCACTATCAATAGGATTAGCGTTATTAATTGCAATTATGCAAACACTATATGTAGTGAAGAAAAAAGAAGTTTATTTAAAAATGACAAACTTCTGGATGAAGTTTTTCCTTATTAACTTCGCAATCGGAGTTGTAACGGGTATATTCCAGGAATTCCAATTCGGCATGAACTGGTCGATTTATTCAAGATTTGTAGGCGACATTTTTGGAGCGCCTTTAGCGTTTGAAGCGTTACTAGCATTCTTCTTAGAATCAACATTTTTAGGTATTTGGATGTTCGGACGGGATAAACTACCAGAGAAAGTCCATTTAGCTAGTATTTGGTTAGTTTCAATCGGAACGGTATTATCTGCGTTTTGGATTATGGCAGCAAACTCTTTCATGCATAATCCAGTTGGTTATGTTTTAGAAAATGGCCGTGCAGAAATGAATGACTTTTTAGCCGTTTTAACGAATGAAAAATTATGGGTTGCATTCCCACATACTGTATTTGGTTCATTTGCAACGGGTGCCTTTTTTGTCATCGGCGTAAGTGCATTTTACTTAATTAAAAAGAAAAATGTCGATTTATTTAAACGTTCGATCAATATCGCGTTAGTCATTGGATTTGTTTCAGGTGTTGGGATTGCGCTTTCAGGTCACTCACAAGCAACGTATTTAATGCATGCACAGCCAATGAAAATGGCAGCAGCAGAAGGTTTATGGGAAGATAGTGATGATCCAGCAGCATGGACAGTTGTAACGAAAATCGATGTGGAAAATAAAACAAGTACAGGTCGTATCGACATTCCGTATTTACTAAGTTACTTAGCTTACGGTAAGTTTGAAGGTAAAGTAGAAGGTATGAATACCCTTCAAGAAAAATACGTTTTAAAATATGGGGATGGCAATTACGTGCCGCCAGTTAAAACAACATTTTGGAGTTTCCGTATTATGGCGGCAACAGGTGGGGTATTACTGTTATTAAGTGCCCTCGGGTTATTCTTATCCTTTAGAAGAAAGCTCATGGGCAGCAAGAAATATTTAATGCTCATGGTTCCAGTTATTTTCCTACCATTTATCGGGAATTCATTTGGTTGGATTATGTCGGAAATAGGAAGACAGCCATGGGTCGTGAATGGATTAATGAAAACATCTGATGCTGTATCACCAAACGTATCAGCTGGAAGTGTTTTATTCTCACTCATTACGTTCTCGACAATTTATGTCATTTTAGGTGCGGTAATGGTGTATTTATTCATACGTGTGATTAAACAAGGGCCAGATGAAAAGGTAGAAGAAGATGTATCATCGGCAGATCCTTTTGAGACGGGAGAGGTACAACATGGCATTAAGTGAGTTATGGTTTCTATTAATTGGCGTACTTTTCGTTGGGTTTATGTTCCTGGAAGGATTTGACTTTGGGGTCGGGATGGCAACGAAGTTTTTAGCGAAAGATGACTTAGAAACACGGATGTTAAACCAAATTATTGGTCCTGTTTGGGCAGCGAATGAAGTTTGGTTAATTACAGCTGGTGGTGCAATGTTTGCAGCATTCCCTCACTGGTACGCAACATTGTTTAGTGGGTTTTATTTACCGTTTATCTTACTGCTAGCAGTATTAATGGCACGCGGTGTTGCATTTGAGTTTAGAGACAAAGTAGAGTCACAACGTTGGAAAGCGACTTGGGATTGGTCAGTTTTCGCTGGTAGCATCGTCCCACCATTCTTATTAGGGGTCATGTTCTCAAGTTTAATTAAAGGCTTACCAATTGACGCAGAAATGAATATGTATGCTGGATTTACAGATATTGTTAATCCTTACACAGTGACAGGTGGGATCATCTTTGTTGCGTTATCTTACTTGCACGGTTTAACATTTATTTCTTTAAAAGTTGAAGGCGATTTACGTCATCGAGCATTAAAAGAAGCGAAGAGATGGTACTTTATTACAGGTGCATTATTTATTCTTTTCACAGTGTTAACGGTTGTGTATACAGATATATTTACAGAAAAAGGAATGATTTTAATTCCGGTTTATGTCGTTGCAGTGGCGCTATATGGCGCATTGTTCTTCTTGTTAAAAGGAAGAAAAGAAGGATTCAGTTTTACAGTTACAGGGCTAATTTTAATTCTCGTAACGTCATCATTTTTCATCGGGCTCTTCCCACATGTGATGATTAGTTCGTTAGGAGATGCGTATAATATGACTGTGTATGCGGCGGCCTCGGGTGCGTATTCTTTAAAGCTTATGACAATTGTTGCGTTAACAATGCTTCCAATTGTGTTAGGCTATACATTTTGGACGTACTATGTATTCCGCAAGCGCATATCTAAAAAGGAGCCTTTAGAATATTAATGGATAAACAATTGCTTCGTTTTGAAGGAAGTAAGCAAGCGATGGCGCTCATCGGACTTCTCACGTTCGGTCAAGCGATTGCGATTATTTTCCAAGCAATGTATTTATCGAAAGCAATTACGATGATGTTTCAAGGGGCTGCTGTTTCGGCAGCCCTTTCTTCTCTTTTTATCTTTCTAGTCGCACATATGACGCGTCATTTTTTACAATGGGGAAAGGAAAAGATTGCTTATCGATTTGCCGATCGGACTGCCATTTCTTTACAACAACAACTCGTAGATAAAATATTTCAGATTGGACCGAGAAGTATTGGTGAACATGGATCAGGACGACTTATTACGCTCATTTTGGAAGGAATCCCACAATTTAAAACGTATGTACAGTTATTTATTCCGCGTTTTATGTCGATGGCAATCATTCCATTTGTGCTATTCGTCTATGTGATTTCAGTCGACCGTTTAACAGGAATTATTTTAGCGGTTGTATTACCGATTTTAATTCTCTTTTTAATTTTATTAGGGATCACGGCACAAAAGAAAATGGACGCACAATTAGATACGTATAAATTATTATCGCGCCATTTCGTTGATTCGCTGCGCGGACTTGTAACCTTAAAGTATTTAGGGCGTAGTAAAGCGCATGAAAAAGCAATTGAAACAGTGAGTAATAAATATCGGATTGCGACAAATCGTACGCTTCGTATTGCATTTTTATCGACATTTGCGCTCGATTTTTTTACGAGTATTTCTATTGCGATTATTGCGGTAGAGCTTGGGGTTCGTCTCATTAATGGCGGGATGGGCTTGGAAGCGGCATTGGCGATGTTAATCGCTGCACCGGAATATTTCTCCCCGATTCGAGAGCTTGGAAATGACTTCCACGCGACGATGGATGGGAAAGAGGCAGGAGAAGAGATTCAAACATTGTTACAGGAAGAAACGATTGAATCAGATGATATATTTCAAATTCCAGCATGGACAAATGATAGTACATTACGATTGCAAGGAATTGAAAAATGTACAGAAGATGACCAGAGGATTTTAAAAGATCTTCATTTACAAGTAAAGGGCATGCAAAAAATTGGCATCGTAGGGATGTCAGGGGCCGGGAAATCAACATTAATTGACTTGTTATCTGGTTTTACGCAACCGACAACAGGAGAGATCATTATTAATGGGGTGGCTTATCCACATGTGACAGATGAATCTTGGCAACGCCAAATGACGTATATTCCACAACATCCAACCATTTTCTCGGGAACGGTTGCTGAAAACATTCGTTTTTATGAGCCAACAGCATCTGATGAGGAAGTAGAACAAGCCGCGAAGCAAGCAGGGTTGCAGCCGCTAATTGACGCTTTCCCCAATCGTTATGATGAAAAAATTGGACAGGCAGGTCGTGCGATTAGTGGTGGAGAAGAACAGCGGATTGCATTGGCACGTTCATTGTTACAAAAGCGTTCGATTATGTTATTAGATGAACCAACCGCGCATTTAGATATTGAAACTGAGCATGAAATCAAAGAAACAATGTTGCCGTTATTAGAAAATAAGCTTGTTTTCTTCGCGACACATCGACTTCACTGGATGAAGGAGATGGATATGATTGTCGTTGTGGAAAATGGCGCCATTGTGGAAACAGGATCGTACGAACAGTTAATGGCTAAAAAAGGTGCCTATTATGCATTGGTTGAAGCACATAGAAAGGGCGGAAAACGATGAAACTTTATCGATTGTATATCGCACCGTATATGAAAAAATATAAAAAAGCGATGACGATGACAATTTTACTTGGTGTAATCGCCGTCCTGTCCGGTGCGATGTTAACGTTTACGTCAGGATATTTAATTTCCCGTGCGTCTGAACAGCCAGAAACAATTTTATTATTATACATTCCGATTGTATTAGTGCGGACTTTCGGGTTATCCCGTGCTGTCAGTCATTATCTAGAACGATTAGCGGGTCATAATGCAGTGTTAAAAATCTTATCCGATATGCGGGTGAAACTGTATCGTATGCTTGAACCGCAAGCATTGTTCATTCGCTCGCGTTTTCAAACAGGGGATTTACTTGGGACATTAGCAGATGATATTGAACACTTGCAAGATGCGTATATCCGAACCATTTTTCCGACGATTACGGGATTATGTTTATTTTTATATGCAACGATTATGCTAGCTGTTTTCGACTGGGTATTTGCCATTTGGATTGCGCTATGCTTAAGTCTCATTGTTTTTGTGTATCCACTTCTTTCACTATATAAATTAAAACAACATCAAATTGCAGCAAAAGAACAACGTAATCATTTGTATCGCCGTGTAACAGACGCCATTTTCGGTATGACGGATTGGATGATTAGTGGTCGGAAACGTGAATTTGTCACAGATTTTATGGCACACAGCCGTGAGCATCAACAACGTGAAGGACGAATTACTGCATGGGATCATGCACGTACATTTCAGTTGCAAGTGTTATCAGGGATAATCGTATTCACGGTAGCGATCTGGGCAGGGCATGCTGCAGAACAAGGTGAACTGATTCCGGCATTTATTGCCGCGTTTACGCTTGCAGCTGTACCTTTTATTGAAGGAATGTTGCCACTTTCACATGCAGTCGAGCGTATTCCGACATATGAAGACTCGTTAAAACGTATTGAAGCAATCCGCCAATATGTACCGGAGACGACGGAATATGAACAAGTAGACTTACAGCCAGAGGCAGAAATCGAAGTGACAGCTGTTTCTTATCGTTATGAGGGAGAAAAGAAAGATGCGCTACACAATCTATCTCTATCTATTCCACAAGGAAAGAAAATCGCTTTACTTGGAAAAAGTGGTGCCGGAAAATCAACATTGATGCAGTTATTACAAGGTTCTTTAACGCCTTCAACTGGGTCATTGACGATTAACGGAATCGCTCCAGCAACATATGGTGAACAAATTTATGATGTCGTTGGCGTGTTAAATCAAAAGCCTTATTTATTTGCGACAACCGTGGAAAATAATATTCGCCTTGGCAATCAACATGCGACAACAGCTGATATTGAAGAAGTGATTCGTCAAGTACAGCTAGACGCATACATTCATTCATTGCCAGATGGCTTACAAACGCAAATGGAAGAAGCTGGACAACGATTTTCAGGCGGAGAACGTCAACGGATCGCCTTAGCGAGAATTTTATTGCAAGACACGCCAGTCGTTATTTTAGATGAACCGACGATTGGATTGGACCCTGTAACAGAAAATGAACTTGTGCAGACGATTTTATCGGCATTAAAAGATAAAACGATTATTTGGATCACGCACCATTTAACGGGGATTGAGCAAATGGATGAAGTGCTATTTTTAGATGCAGGTCAGCTATCGATTCGTGGATCACATGATGTATTAATTGAAACGAATAAACGATATCAGCAGTTATATGCGCTCGATCGCGGAGAATAAAAAAGAAAGCTAAAATAGAGCAATCTAAGTGTCTATTTTAGCTTTTTCCTGTTATATACATATAGTTGAAGAGATAGGAATAGATGATGAATGATTTATATAAGGAGTTGAATGAATGGAACAACAACAAACGGGGATGAAGCCTTTTATCCAATTGCTATTAGCAACAAAAATTCCAAAAACAGCTTTAATGATAGGCATGATTGGAAGTATCGTAACGACGCTTGCGGGGCTTGTCGTCCCGATGCTAACGAAAAACTTAGTCGATGGCTTCTCGGTGGAGGCTTTAAGTGTACCGCTATTGATTGCGATTGGTGCCGCATTTGTCATTCAAGCAATTATTAGCGGGTTATCGATTTATTTATTGTCAGCGGTTGGACAAAAAATTGTCGCAAGTTTACGGGAGACAATGTGGTTAAAACTTGTACGTTTACCAGTTACTTACTATGACGAGCATTCAAGTGGTGAAACGGTAAGTCGTGTTGTTAACGATACAAGTGTGGTGAAAGATTTAATTACGGACCATTTTCCACAGTTTATAACGGGAATGATTTCAATTATCGGTGCGGTCATTTTACTGTTTATTATGGATTGGAAAATGACGTTAGTCATGTTGATTGCAGTACCGATTACATTACTCATTATGATTCCACTCGGTAAACGTATGGTAACGATTTCTAGAGGGCTCCAAGATGAAACGGCAACGTTTACAGGGCATGTTCAACAAACGCTTAGTGAAATTCGACTGATGAAAGCGTCGACAGCAGAGCAAGATGAAGAAGCAAAAGGACTTGTAGGAATTGACCGATTACTAGGTTTTGGATTGAAAGAGGCGCGCATTTTTGCGTTAATTGCGCCGTTGATGCAGTTCGTCGTCATGCTTGTTATCGTCTTTATTATAGCGTATGGCGGTATGCGGGTTGCAACTGGTGAAATGTCGACAGGAACATTGGTCGCGTTTTTACTTTATTTATTCCAAATTATTATGCCAATTACAACGTTTGCTATGTTCTTCACCCAATTACAAAAGGCAAAAGGGGCGACAGAACGTATTATTACGATTTTAGATGAGCCGCTAGAAGAAGGTCAGGATGGTATTGAAAAAGACATTACAGACGAAGTAATTGAAGTGAATAACGTATCGTTTGCTTACGATATGTCAGAAAAAGTGATTGATCGTATTTCATTTACCGCGCAGCCTGGAGAAATGGTCGCATTTGCGGGACCAAGTGGTGGTGGAAAGTCGACGGTTTTTGGCTTATTAGAGCGGTTTTATGAACCTTTGGAAGGGGAGATTTTAATTGGCGAGACCCCGATCAAACAGCTGTCGGTTCAATGTTGGCGCAATCAAATAGGCTATGTGGCGCAAGAAAGTGCAATGATGGCAGGAACGATTCGTGAAAATTTAACATACGGACTAGAAAATCGTCATCAAATATCAGATGACCGTTTATGGGAAGTTGCTGAAATGGCGTTTGCTGCGCAGTTTATTCGGGATTTTCCACAAGGATTGGATACTGAAGTTGGCGAGCGCGGTGTGAAACTTTCAGGTGGGCAACGGCAAAGAATTGCGATTGCGAGAGCGTTTTTACGCGATCCTAAAATATTGATGATGGACGAAGCGACAGCTAGTTTGGATAGCCAATCAGAAAAAGTTGTACAACAAGCATTAAGTCGTTTAATGGAAGGTCGTACAACATTTGTCATTGCGCATCGTTTATCAACGATTGTCGATGCAGATCAAATTTTGTTTATTGAAAAAGGAAAAATTACAGGGCGAGGCACCCATGAGCAACTTGTAAATGATCATCCACTCTATCGAGAGTTTGCAGCACAACAGTTAACAGAATAGCAAATCGTGAACATGTACAAATGTTAGAGGAGTCTATCAATGGCAAATATCCTATCTTGCAAGTTTGCAAGGTGGGATTTTGTCATGTAAATGACGTGAATTTTTGCTTTTACTAAAGAGGTGTATCTGACTGATTGTAGGATGCTATAATAATAACAAATGAGTTGAACAAAATTTTGACGAACGAATCGTTTAATTGAATGCAATTTAGACTGTGACTGATAAAGAGGTGAAATAGATGGACATGTCCATAGACCGTTCAAGTAAAAAGCCGATTTATAAACAAATAGTGGAGAAAATGGAACATGGCATTGCGACAGGTAGTTTATCATTAGATGGTTCTTTGCCATCTGAACGTGAGCTAGCAAAAAAACTAGCTGTCAATCGAAGTACAGTTGTCAATGCTTATGATGAATTGGAAGCAATGGGGTTAATTGTGAAGAAGATCGGAAGCGGCACATATATTAATCAAGATGTTTGGGGATTCGCTCAAAAAAGAATCCCAAATTGGGAGAAATATGTAGAAGATGGCTCATTTCTTCCGAATCTTCCTTTAGTGCAAAAGCTTCGAAATGAAACGGATCAGCATGGCATGATTGATTTATCTAGTGGCGAACTTTCGATAGATTTACAACCTACGCAACAATTTTCAAGCATCCTTCAAAATTATACTTTCCAAGAGTATTCCGGTTATGATCATCCATTAGGAAATAGCGCATTACGTGAAATGGTTTGTAAACATGTGAAGAAATACAAAAATATGACTGTAGATCCACAATCAATATTAATCACCTCTGGTGCGCAACAAGCCATTCATTTAATTATTCAATGTTTATTAAAGCCAGGAGATGTCGTGGCGATTGAAGATCCGTCTTATGCCTATTCACTACCAATCTTTCAGTCCGCGGGTATTAAAACCGTATTATTACCAGTAGATGAACAGGGCATCAACCCAGATGATTTAGTGAAGGTGCAAAAGAAACATCGTATTCGTATGCTGTTTTTAAACCCTGACTATCAAAATCCGACAGGGACAAAAATGACAGTTGAACGCAAGAGAAAGATTATCGATATTGCCACGAAATATGGGATCCCGATTATAGAAGACGATCCTTATAATTTAACATCATTCGACGGAGAAATTGGTCCAACCTTAAAGTCGATGGATGACAATGAGAATGTTGTATACGTTAGTTCATTGTCCAAAGTGATTGCATCTGGCTTGCGAATTGGTTGGATAATAGGTCCTGCAAAAGTGATTCAACGCTTGTCAGATGGCAAGCAGCAAATGGATTTTGGACATAGTGTATTTCCTCAATGGATTGCTACTAAATTTTTAAGTTCAGATCAATTTGATCGACATATTTTAAGTTTAAGAAATCAGCTGAAAAGACGAAGAGATTTATTAACTTCATCATTTGAGCATGTGTCGAAAAGTGACATATCCTACTTTCTTCCAAAAGGTGGCATCCATTTATGGTGTAAAATCCCTTCTGAGATCAATGCGTATAAATTGCTTGAGCAATCTATGGAAAATGGTGTTTCCTTTGTCCCTGGAAAAATCATGGGAACTTGTAATGGATATGTTCGCTTTACATATGGAAGAGGCGATCAATCATTAATTCAAGAAGGCGGAGCTCGATTTATTGATACTATTAGAAATTACAAAGGATAGCAAACATGTAGACGTCAATCAAATCATTCAGTTGTAAAGAAAGAGAAGGTTGTGCAGATAGGTTCAAGAATCATGGCAACCACTTTTTCATGTCATCAATTGAATTCTTCTGACGATGTGGTCCACTGCGTAGGCATAAATGAAGCTAGTATCCTATGAAAAGATGAAGGACGCTATATAAAAAGCGTAACTCATTGGAATATCCTATAAAAGTGATTGTATTCATACAAGTGGTTGGTTTAAATAATCGTTAATTGGATGGTTTTTAAAAGTGACTTATGCTATACAATAATTATATATAGGACGAATAAACTTGATAAGTTAGAAGGAGGAAGACATGAACGCAGCACTGATTATTGCCATCATTTTTGTAGCCATTGTGTTAGTCATCGGGTCAATATTGACGATATCCGCAGCTAATTCAATGAATGAAAATTATCGAAGTGACAAAAGTTTTTCCAGTTTACTGTGGGTTTATATACTAACGATTCCATTTATTATAATTGTCGTGATCATCGCGATGTTCTTCTTTTATCGATGATAATCGAATGCTTAGGTGGCGTAAGAAAATATCGATAAATTATCGGCACCATAAAGGGGACAATTTGTATCCACTGAATATTCGAATAGAGTCTATTGGGTAAACGTGAAACATAGATAGGTTTTGAAAGGGGATCGTATAGGTGCGATCCTCTTTCTTGTACGTAGCAGTTTTTAATAGGCACTCGTCAAGCAGACAATCGTTGTGAGTATGTTTAATCATTTTGGTGACAAGCATTTGAAGTGGAAGTATGTATAAAATGTTGTGGATGGACCATTTATTTGCGGCAAAGATATACAGCAACATGGCTATGTTCAAAAGAAATTTGCAAAAACGGTAAAACATGTTATTCTGAAGAAGAATTGTATTTATACACTAGGGGTGCCGATGATTGGCTGAGATGGAACGTCATGTTTTAAACCCTTTGAACCTGAACTAGGTCGCGCTAGCGGAGGAAAGTGGTAAATTGTTGAATGAATGTGTATACGTCAACATCCACTATGCTTGCATTAGTGGGTGTTTTTTTTAGGTGCGCAAGGTGATCAAAATGAAATAGGATAAATTTGTTTACTAGGGGTGCCATTGAATTGGCTGAGACGTTACCCTTTGAACCTGATCTAGTTTGGACTAGCGTAGGGAAGTAGCCTTTCTAAAACAAATGATTGATGCGTCAATCTTTGAAAGCCACTTCCTGATGATAAAGGAAGTGGCTTTTTTCTTTTGTATAAATGCAATGAACATAATTTTGGAAAACGACTGAAAAGAGGCGCATATCATCTATGAAGAAAACAGAAAAGATGGTTTATACCGCGATGCTCACAGCATTTACAGCAGCGACAAGTCATTTTATTTACATTCCCATTGGTTTCGCAAAAGTCTTCCCAGTTCAACATTTTGTCAACGTCGTTTCTGCGGTGTTGCTTGGACCGTCGTATGCTGTGACACAAGCTGTGTTATCTTCGACAATCCGAAATGTTATGGGGACAGGTAGTATTTTTGCTTTTCCTGGCAGCATCATTGGTGCGCTGTTGGCGGCTTATTGTTATAAAATGTTTCGACGTGTATCAATTGCTGCGATTGGAGAAGTGGTCGGTACTGGGATTCTTGGTGCTTTGGCAACGTATCCCATTGCGTTATTTTTACTTGGTAAAGAAGCGACTTTATTTGGCTTAATGCCAGCATTTTTACTCAGCTCATTTGGCGGTGCACTTTTAGCGTATGGATTATTAAAAACGATGATGAAGCATCCAATTTTAGGAGGAATTCAACATGAAAACAGCATTAACAATCGCAGGATCTGATTCAGGAGGCGGCGCAGGTATTCAAGCAGACTTAAAAGCTTTTTCAGCACAAGGAGTATTTGGTATGTCTGTCATTACAGCAGTTACTGCACAAAATACGAGAGAAGTACGTGCGGTGCAAAATATTGATTTGCCGATGATTGAACAGCAAATTGAAGCCGTGTTTGATGATATAAAAGTCGATGCGGTAAAAATAGGTATGCTTGGTTCTCCAGAGGTTGCAGAAATTGTTGCAAAGACGCTGCAACGTTATGAGGTACCTGCACTTATTGTCGACCCTGTAATGGTATCAAAAGCAGGACATCACTTATTGCCTGAAGAGGCGATTGAAACATTGAAGAAACATGTGCTACCATTAGCAACACTTGTGACACCTAATGTGCCAGAGGCGGAAGTGTTAACTGGTATGACGATTGAAATGGCGGAAGAAATGGAAGCGGCATGTAAAGCGATTTATGCATTAGGCGCAAAGGCTGTCCTTTTAAAAGGCGGACATTTGGAAGGCGATCCGAACGATGTATTGTATGACGGGCAACAATTTTATACGTTTAAGGGGCAACGAATTCATACGAAAAACACACATGGGACAGGCTGTACACTTGCTTCTGCGATTACAGCCAATATGGCAAAAGGCAAGTCTATAGAAGAAGCGGTACAACATGCGAAGACATATATTACACATGCTATTACGCATAGTTTAGATATTGGTCAAGGACACGGTCCAGTGCATCACTTTTATGCATTTGATAAATCTTTACAAGCTGTGGAAGTAGGCGGTCAATTTGAATAAAAAGACGATTCAAGATTTATTTGCACAAGTAAAAGCACAGAAACCACTCGTTCACCATATAACAAATGCTGTAACAATCAATGATTGTGCGAATGTTACATTAGCAATTGGTGGGTCGCCTGTTATGGCAACAAGCATTGAAGAAGTAGAAGAGATGGTGTCATTGGCAGGTGCACTTGTTGTGAATATCGGAACGATTCAAACGCCAACAGTTGATTCAATGTTGGTCGCTGGAAAAGCAGCGAATGCGAAAAACATCCCTGTCGTTTTTGATCCAGTTGGTGTCGGAGCTACCTCGTTTAGAACAGAAAAAGCAAAGCAGTTTTTAGCAGAAGTACATGTAGCCATTATTCGTGGAAATGCTTCAGAAATAGGTGCATTGATTGACGGAGATGTTCAAACACGTGGGGTAGATGCAGGAGACGTTACCAATAAAGACAAGCATATGTTAGCCATGCGTGTTGCGCAGCAGTATAAGACCGTAGTCGTTATGAGTGGAAAAGAAGATGTGATTTGTGATGGCGTAAAAACGGTCGTCATTGACAATGGCGATGTCTGGTTACCACATATTACTGGAACGGGTTGTATGTCGACATCTTTGATCGCAAATTTTGCGAGCGTCACATCTTCAATGTTTGATGCCGCAATTGCAGGTATGTCAACGATGGGCATTGCAGGAGAGTATGCGAAAGAACAGCTTCGTGAAGAAGATGGTATTGGCACATTTCGCATGAAAATAATGGATAGATTATTTGTGATGACGGGAGAACAATGGGCGACAAAAATTCGCATGTATGAACGATCAATAGATGTTGTCTAATCGCTTATAAGCCATCATGAATGGATTTTGCATAGTTGATTTAGAAAATGAGTGATATTGATAAAGTAAAACCGATCTTACGTGTTCGTGAGGTCGGTTTTTGTCGTCCAATAAATGAATGTGTGTGAAAAAGGCTGCTCATGATTTGATGATTCGTTGAACGACTACTA
The DNA here is from genome assembly GCA_035300865.1 of Sporosarcina sp. Classification (GTDB taxonomy): domain Bacteria; phylum Bacillota; class Bacilli; order Bacillales_A; family Planococcaceae; genus Sporosarcina. Next base: position 6,504 of record DATGUZ010000050.1, on the reverse strand, counting down.
CTCGTCTATTATTATGAACGAATATTTTTACTAGTATCTTCAATCGTTGTGATTGTAGCCATGTTTTTATTGTACTAACCATGTTGGAAGGGATGATTCATTCCACGATAAGTGGTAGATTGGATGATTGGACATGAATCGATCCAATTTGCCTATATGTCCTTCCTTCAGCTATGCATTATACGGTACAATGGGGAGTATACATAGAGTGATTTGTAAAGGGGTGGAGGATTTGTCACAACGAGTAGCATTTTTATTTGTGTTAGTTGGGGCAATATTATGGGGAACGACGGGGACTGCGCAAACTTTTTTACCGCAAACCGTGCATCCGTTAGGAGTCGGTGCGTCGCGGTTAGCAGTTGGCGGTTTTTCATTATTACTTGTATTACTCGTCATGAGGAAAATCTCGTTTCAAGGATGGCCCTGGAGACCAACCATATATGCAGCAGTTTCAATGGCTTTATTCCAATACTTCTTTTTCACATCTGTTCGCTTAACAGGTGTAGCGATTGGAACGGTTGTAACGATTGGTAGTGCGCCAGTCTTTTCGGGGATCATTGAGTGGATTGTCGTGAAAAGACGCCCAACCCCAGTTTGGGTAATGGCAACCTTCATGGCGATTATTGGGTGCAGTTTATTGTTCCTAAATAAAGGTGGCGTTGTCGTGAATCCGATCGGTGTCGGTATGTCATTAGTTGCAGGGACACTATTTGCAACGTATACCCTTGTCAATAAAGATGTGTTAGAAAAAGTAGCACCTACACCCGCAGTGGCGGTTATTTTCTCTCTAAGTGCGATCATGCTGATGCCATTTTTATTCGCCGTTGAAACAGATGGTTTATGGACAGTCAATGGTTTACTTGTTGTATTATTTTTAGGATGGGCAACAACGACCATTGCATATATTTTATTTTCAATGGGCCTTCAGCATATTCCGTCATCTTCGGCAGTAACCTTATCATTAGCAGAACCTTTAACGGCTGCGTTATTAAGTGTAATAATCGTTGGCGAACGATTAGCACCATTATCTTGGGTCGGGGTATTATTATTACTTGGCGGCATTATCGTTCTAACATTAGGGAGTAGAAAAAGAGTGCTAGCTACAAATGAAAAACAAGTTATCTCATAAATTAACAAAGCATCCACTTGCATAAAGAGGATGCTTTTTTAGGTCAGTAAAACAAAATCAGTACGAATCATCTTATGGACCAATGATAAACGACAAGCTATCAAAACACTTCTTAAGAAATTCTTCATAATTAAAGTTGAGAAAAGTTAAGAATTAAACGATACAATAAGAAGACAAAGAAACAGATGAAAGAGAAGGTGGCGAGTGGGATGACATTTACAGTATTAGTTGTCGACGATGATCAAGATATTCGCGACGGCATTGAAATTTATTTGAAAAATGAAGGCTATCATGTATTAAAAGCAGGAGACGGTGTAGAAGCGCTACAAATCTTGCAAAATGAAGAAATACATTTACTCATTTTAGATATCATGATGCCGAATATGGATGGGATTACGGCAACTTTTAAAATACGAGAAGAACAAAACATCCCGATCATCATGCTCAGTGCGAAAGTGGAAGAGTCCGATAAAATTCATGGTTTGTCGGTCGGCGCTGATGATTATGTGACGAAGCCATTTCATCCAATGGAATTAATGGCACGTGTAAAATCTCAACTTCGCCGCTATATTCAATTCGGAACATATGAACAAACACAAGCGCAGGAAATTGTCATTGATGGGCTCGCGCTAGACGAAGAAGCGAAAACCGTTACAGTAGACGGCGAGCCGATTAAGCTAACACCGATTGAATATAAAATTACAGAATTACTTATGAAGCATGCTGGACGTGTATTTTCCATCGATGAAATTTATGAAAAGGTGTGGAATGAAGCGGCTTATAATGCAGAAAATATTGTCGCCGTTCACATCCGGAAAATTCGTGAAAAAATTGAAGCGGACCCTAAAAATCCGCGTTATGTAAAGGTGGTGTGGGGCATTGGCTACAAAATCGAAAAATAATGGTGCACTGATTTGGTCAATTATTGCGATTATACTCGCACTTATAACCATTATTTATTGTTTTTCAATCGTCTTATTTGTCGCAGAAGCAAGTTGGGAAAAGTCGGTGCAACTCATTAGTCAAATTACCGGTATTATAGGAAGGAAAATCGGATAATGAACAAACAACAAATACAATATCTTATATGGACGATTCTCGTGACATTTATTTTTCTGTCAATTCCTTCGGCCGTTCGTTTATTGCCAACAATGGTTGGTCAAGACTTTAAAGATACACATGAATTCAAAAATGAGAAACAGGCATTTTATGAGTATTTAAAAGGCACAGTCTTAAATCCAATTGATTGGGATGAAGTCGAACAAAAGATGACGGTAAGTGTAGCTGAGATTGATGAACATCGTTATCGTTACGGTTCTCTATCAGATCAAGTCCAGTCAATTATGGATCAATATGTTGATCAGTTAGATGAAGCGGAAGAAAATGGGAATGACAAAGTCGTAGAGGCAATTGTTAAAGAGCGAGATGAAAAAATCCAAGATATAGAAAAGAACTTTGAAGATACCGAGCATGTTCGTGAGAAAGTTTTACAAGAAAAGCTGAATGCAACGAAGAAATATGTCGGTGAGCAACATCACCTATCATCGTCGACTAAAAATGTCTATTCTTATTATTTAAAAGATGTCGATTCAGGAGAAGTATTTAAGCATGGACAAGTAAACGACGCTACTTTCTTTGATCAAGACATATTTGACGAGGAGGAAGGATATTTAAAAACGTCGTTTTTAGATGCTCTGAGTAACATGACAGATGGCTATTATGATGGGGATGCTGTTTACGTAGATCCTTTTGAAGTGGAGTTAAAGGAATTAGCGGGTAAGGATAAACAGTTTGAAGGTGTCATAGCAATTTCAGAGAATGCTTTTAACAATAGCTATTTGAAAGAACAACAACAATATTTTTATTGGAAAAAGATTCGCAACTATACATTTTGGTTGTTAGCACTCATTTCACTAATCGTCGTTTGTACAAAATTGAAGTTTAACAAAAATTGGTGGAAAGATGTACCGATGATTGAAAAATATCAAACAGTGAAAATCGATTATCAAATCATAATCTTTTTAGTCGGTATGCTATTTATGTATGGCACAAAAGATATGATTGAAAATCGGCTTTATTATTCTGATGGATGGATGCCGCTAATTGATGCATTCATACCATTCATCCTATTTTTCATCCTAGTAGGATTGTTAATTACGCAAGTTTTACTATTGGTGGAGCGTTGGAAACGTCCAGGTCAATTTATGATGGATGTGAAACAGAGCTCGATCACACAGTTTTTGCGATCTTGTCAAGAATTACTATTAAATCGTTCTATCGGATTTCAAGCATTCGTTTTATTGATTGGCTTTTTCTTAGCAGGACTAGGCTTTGCGATTGCCTTTAGCTTTATTTTTGTTGGTTTTGGATCCGAAGTTTTATTGATTTTTTATATGTTTATGGTCTTCTTTTTCGGTCTACCTGCATTGTATATATTTGTCACGCGCACGGCCTATTTGAATCGTGTGTTTAAAGCAACAGAACAAATGGCGGCCGGGACATTACATGAACCGGTAAAAGTGAAAGGCAAATCCCCAATTGCGAAACATGCGAAGCATTTGAATGCATTACGCGAAGGTGTTCGCTCATCAATGACAGCGCAAGCGAAAAGTGAACGTTTGAAAACGGAACTCATTACGAATGTTAGTCATGATTTGCGCACGCCTTTAACGTCAATCATTACGTATACCGATTTATTGAAAACAAAAGATTTATCAGAAGAAGAGCGTTTGAAATATGTGGATATTGTTGACCAAAAAGCAGAACGTTTAAAAACGCTGATTGAAGACTTATTTGAAGTGTCGAAAATGGCGAGTGGCAATATGACGTTAACTAAACAAAAAGTTGATTTAACACAGTTACTTCAACAGTCATTAGCAGAGCATGAAGATCGAATTGCGAAGAGTTCACTTGATTTTCGAGTGAATCTACCAGAAACCCCTATTTATGCATATGTTGATGGACAAAAATGGTGGCGTGTATTGGATAATTTAATCGTTAACACATTGAAGTATTCATTGGCGCACACGCGTGTCTATATTCAATTAGTCGAAGAAGAAGGACGTGCGATCTTTACGATTAAAAATATTTCAGAGTATGCGTTGAATGAAAATAGCGAAGAGTTGTTTGAACGCTTTAAACGCGGAGATGAATCACGTCATACAGAGGGTTCTGGACTTGGATTAGCAATTGCACAATCGATTGTCGATATGCATCAAGGAGAGATGGATATTGAGATTGACGGAGACTTATTTAAAGTAACAGTAGGTATTTCTACGCAGTAATCACAATTAAAAAATGAAAAGGAAATCGCTTAAGACGTTTAGGAAGACGACGTTTTAGGCGATTTTTTTGTAGAAAATGCTTTGCACGAAAGACCTAATTTTACTTGTATGATGTTTAACACGACCGAAGTTTAGGTATAGAAATAGAAGAAGAGAACGATATTAGGAGGCGAAAAGATGTTAGATACGTTTACACTCGATAGCTTTTTGAGTTGGTTACCTAGTTTAGTAACAGGCATTATCGTACTATTGGTAGGACTCTTGATAGCAAAAATTTTAGAAGGTATGACTTCTAAAGGATTAAAAAGTCTTCAAGTGAATGAAAAGCTAGGAACAGCTGATCAAAAGGTGAATATCGAAAAAATTATTAGTAAAGTTGTATTTTATGGAATCGTGTTATTAACACTCATCATATTCTTTAATATTATGAACTTGAACACGATTGCGACACCGTTTTTAGCAATTTTCTCAGGATTTAGCGGTGCGGTATTAGGTGTTTTAAAAGCAGGGATTATATTATTAATTGCATGGGTCGTTGCTTTATTAGTAAAAAAACTTATTACAATGCTTGGGAATAAAATCGATATCCAAAAAATGTTAGGTAAAATTGGGTATGAAGAACAAGCTGATACAAATATCGTTGAACAAGCAGCGAATATTGTGTTCTATTTAATCTTACTATTATTTATGCCAGCAATTCTGCATGCGCTCGGTTTAAGTGGTGTGAGTGGTCCATTTGAAGGGCTGTTACAGAGTTTCTTAAACTTTATTCCGAAGCTCGTTGGTGCAACGCTAGTCTTTGTTGTTGGATATTTTATCGCCAAGTTTGTTCGTATGATTTTAACGAACTTTTTACAGTCAATTGGCACAGATCGTTTTGCTGAAAAATTGAACTTGTCTAATGTATTGAAAGGAACAACGATTTCAAAAGTCGTTGGTACAATTGTCTTTGTACTGATTATGATTCCAGTGACTGTGTCGGCATTAGAACAATTGGATTTACGTGGCATTTCGGAACCAGCAATTGCGATGCTCAATGATGTTATTTCAATGTTACCAAATATCATTGTTGCTGCTGTTTTAATGCTTATAGCAGTATGGGTTGCAAAATGGTTGAAAGGCATTGTTACGTCATTGTTAGAAAATGTTGGATTTAATGGCGTGTTCCAGAAAATCGGCGTAGGTTCGGATCAATCGAATGCTGTGAAACCAGCAGAAGTGGTTGGAATCATCGTTCAAGTACTAGTCATTTTCTTATTTGCAGTTGAAGCTTTACAAGTTGTTAACTTAAGCTTTATGGTGACGTTAGCAACAGGTGTCTTTGCTTATTTACCAATGGTACTGGCAGCAATTGTTATTTTAGCTGTAGGGTATTGGTTAGCATCTATGGCTGAACGTTTCGTTGGTAGTGTGATGACGACTTCGAATGGTTCACCACATGTTTTACGTTATGTTGCCAAGTATGCAATTTTAGCATTTGCATTATTTATGGCACTTGACCAATTAGGCATTGCACGCTCCATTATTAGCTCTGCGTTCATCCTCATTTTAGGCGGTGTCGCATTAGCATTCGGTCTTGCATTTGGTTTAGGTGGTCGCGAACATGCTTCTCGTTATTTATCAAAAGTAGAAACGAGCTTCGAGGACGTTGAAGTTTCTAAAGATAAATGGGAAGAAGAAAAGGAAGCCATTCAACGAGATATGAAAGATCACAGCACTTCATCAACTGATGATGCACCTGCTGAAGATCGTTACGGCAATCCTTTCGGAGATCCTTATTTAGATGATGATAATAGAAGTTTCAGCGAAGGAGAACCTGAACAAGATTAAGATAACATGATACAAACCAAAAACGATCTGGATCGTCTACAGCATCCAGATCGTTTTTTTATGGTTTGTAAAGAATGTAAAGCAAGAAACCATTTCTAATAAAAGGTTCTGTATACATCATGCTCGCTTTAGTAAGTTTCTTAATAATCGATGAGACGCCATACAAGTTAATCCGTTGTTTAGCGTAATGATTCTACTTTCCTTATCAATCTTTTGGATATGCTTTGTATTTACGATAAAACTTTTGTGACAGCGATAAAG
>DATGUZ010000049.1:0-3549 GCA_035300865.1 Sporosarcina sp. | reverse complement strand
TCCAATGTATTCAGGTGCAGAGGTTGGTACAGGACCACGTTATTGTCCATCAATTGAAGATAAAATCGTACGTTTTAACGATAAATCACGTCATCAGATTTTCTTAGAGCCTGAAGGACGAAACACAGAAGAAGTATATGTTCAAGGATTATCAACGAGCTTACCAGAACACATTCAACATCGCTTAATTGCGAGTGTGCCTGGATTAGAAAAAGCTGAAATGATGCGTGCGGGCTATGCGATTGAATATGATGCAGTCGTCCCAACGCAATTAAAACCAACATTAGAAACGAAAAAGATTCATGGTTTATATACAGCAGGTCAACTAAATGGCACATCTGGCTATGAAGAGGCAGCAGGGCAAGGATTAATGGCCGGTGCCAATGCAGCTGCAAAAGCTTTAGGAAAAGAAGAATTTATATTAGGGCGAGCAGACGGATATATTGGTGTTCTAATTGATGATTTAGTCACAAAAGGGACAAGCGAACCATACCGTTTACTCACATCACGTGCAGAATATCGCTTATTATTACGTCATGACAATGCGGATTTACGCTTAACTGAAATCGGTTATCAAGTTGGACTTGTGAGTGAAACACGATACCAACGTTTAGTTGATAAAAAAGCTAAAATTGATGAGGAATTACAGCGTTTACGCGAGTTAACAGTTAAACCATCTACAGAGGTAGATGAGATTTTAGCAGAAACCAATTCAACAGCTTTAAAAGAGCCGATGAAAGCCTATGCAATCTTGAAACGTCCTGAAGTCACATACAATCAAGTCGCTCGAATGATTCCGGAAGTAGAGATTTCTCCAGAAGTGAAGGAGCAAGTAGAGATTTATGTGAAGTATGAAGGCTATATCGCAAAATCACTTCAACAAGTAGAGCGAATGAAAAAAATGGAAGATAAAAAAATTCCAGAAGACATTGATTACGATGCGATTTCAGGTATTGCATTTGAAGCACGTACGATGTTGAAAGAAGTCCGTCCATTATCGATTGCGCAAGCATCGAGAATGCCAGGCGTAAATCCAGCGGATATTTCGATCTTACTTGTATATATTGAACAAGGAAAAATTGCCAAAGTATCAAAATAATTTCAGGGAAACTGGTATGGAATTCAATGCCATACCAGTTTTTTTAAAATACATGTCATACAATGGTTGTGTACACTGTACTTATGAAAATGGACAAGTTTTATGGGCGAAAAGGATCTCAACCGTATAGATGTAAAGAAACGTGATGGATTTGACGCGATTATCCGAATCATTGACATGACCTTTTTGTAAGAGACGCATGTCTCTCATGTTCATTAATTCAAAAAAATGATATGATACAATTAACTTATTAAATGGCGCAATGAATAATGGATGAGCAGTCATTTATTATTTATATATATATAAAGTTTCATAGAAAGCAATAAGGGGGGATTTATTCGTGAATGAAGAGCAATTTATTGCAGCTTTAAAAGAAAAGGGCATCGAATTAACAGAACACCAAATGACACAATTTCAAACATATTTTAAAGAGCTTGTTGAATGGAATGAAAAAATGAACTTAACAGCAATTACAGATGAGCCATCTGTTTACTTAAAACATTTTTATGATTCTATTTCAGCTTCTTTTTATGTAGACTTTACGCAATATGAAACCATTTGTGATGTAGGTGCAGGGGCAGGCTTCCCAAGTATTCCGCTAAAAATTTGTTTCCCACATTTACAGGTAACAATTGTCGATTCACTGAATAAACGAATTACATTTTTAACGCATTTAGCAGAGCAGTTACAGCTTGATCATGTGCAATTCGTCCACGCGCGTGCAGAAGAGTTTGGACAAAACCCGGCGTATCGTGAACAATTCGATCTTGTGACGGCACGTGCAGTCGCAAGGCTATCGGTATTATCTGAACTTTGTATTCCGCTTGTGAAAAAGGGTGGTTCATTTGTCGCAATGAAAGGTGCTGCAGCACAAAATGAGTTAATCGACGCAAAACGTCCGTTAACTGTATTAGGTGCAGTGCTAAAAGAAGAACATAACTTTCTATTGCCAGTAGAAAATAGTGAACGAAATATTTATCTGTTTTCAAAAGTAAAACCGACACCGAAGAAGTATCCAAGAAAGCCTGGAGTTCCAAATAAAACACCTATTAAATAATAGATAGAAACAATGACAAGTAGCTTTTAAAGGTGGTGCCATACATGAAAAACTCTTTCTTTCGCTTCTTAGGTGGGAGTGAGAAAGACGCGTCTATTAAAACGGAAGACAATACTTTCGAGCAAGTTGAACAAGTAGCGATTGATACAATTGTTCCCAACCAATATCAACCGCGTACGATTTTTTCGGAGGAGAAAATCGAAGAACTTGCGAGAACGATTCATACGCATGGGGTTATCCAGCCGATTGTAATCCGTAAGATGGATGATGAGCGTTATGAAATTATTGCAGGTGAACGTCGCTATCGTGCGATGAAATCACTTGGTTGGACAGAAGTTCCAGCAATTATTCGTAATTTAGATGATAAAGAAACCGCATCAATTGCTTTAATTGAAAACTTACAACGTGAAGAGCTGACGCCAATCGAAGAAGCACAAGCTTATGATCAACTACTAGATTTGCATGAGCTTACACAAGAGGCTTTAGCACAACGATTAGGAAAAGGTCAGTCTACCATTGCGAATAAATTACGATTATTAAAATTGCCAGAAACTGTCCAGGAAGCAATTATGGATAAGCGCATTACAGAGCGTCATGCACGTGCACTTATTCCGTTAAAGGAAGAAGCTTTACAACAGCAGATTTGTGAAGAAATTATCGAGGAACAACTCAATGTGAAACAGTTAGAAGAGCGTATTCGTGAGATTTTACATCCTCCAGAACAGGAAGCTAAAAAACCGCGAAAGCCGAAAAGAAAATCAGTAAGTCGTGATGTGCGTATCGCGTTGAACACGATTAAGCAATCTTTATCGCTCGTTTCTAAAAGTGGGATTGATGTTGAAACCGAGGAAGAAGACGGCGATGATTTTTATCAAATTACTGTAAAAATTCCAAAGAAGAAATGACAAAAACTCTTGCGAATCATTGCAAGAGTTTTTTGCTCACTCTCGTTCTTCAGCTGTTCTTTCTATTATTAGAAACCTTTCAAGTTGTGCAAAAGAACTTAATGTATTAAACATCAATTCTTGCATAGCATTTATTTCATTACCTGCATTGAACGACATAAATTATCTTCTAAAAAATTAACACTAACACCTTTTCATTTAATGTTTTTTGATCAGTTTTTGTGTCGTGACGTCCCGTATTTCACTTCCTCTTCTGATTTGTTAGAATTGTAGTAATTCAACAAAAGGAGTTGAGTAAATCATTAGAGATATCTTGCAATGGATCGGATTAATTCTTGTACTCCTTTCCGGGGTTATATTTATAACGCTCCGTATTTCAGGGGTTGCTATGAAAATGTCTGAATCTACACTACACAATATTTTATACATCGGAATAGCAGTTGGAGTAGTATTCACGCTTGTTTCATATTTATTTCCCAATACGAAAC
>DATGUZ010000048.1:0-8820 GCA_035300865.1 Sporosarcina sp. | reverse complement strand
GCCGCACTTGCATAATGCGCTTCAAATCCCGGAATATTAAACTGATTCATGACATTGTTCACTGGCATTGTTAAAATAAGCGTCGTTGCGGCAATAGCTGCTGTTTTGCGCAAGCGACGACTATTTCGTTTATGGAGATCGTTCATTCTTTTCTTAAAATCATAGTTACGTTTACTCAAATAAATTCCTCCCTTTTCTGTTACACACAATTATTGTTGATGCTGCAATGAAAATTACATAATCTACCCCAATTGTCAGGCATTCCCCCTTAAAAAATAAAATGCGACAAAACTCTTTGAACATTTTATACAAACGTCTCTTAGTAGTCGCATTTTTTAGAACTTTTTATCTATTCCAATTTAAACATAACTTTTCTGTACAACTTCTGTACAATTCCCGATTTTTCATTTATTCAATCAAATACACCCTCTAAACAAATAGAATATTGGTTACACCAATCTGCCATCCAATACTGGATTTCTGTTGAAGGTTCCTCGTCATACCGGTCATCTAACATCTTTACCAACGCGCGATAATTCGCTAAAACTGCTTCACGTTTATCCAACTGTGCATAAATTTTCATCAAGGAAAAATAACTAGATTCCTCTTCTGGACAAATCGTTTGTACATAATGAAATACTTTTGCTACATCTTCATATTGTTTTTTCTCTCTTAAATATTGCGCAACTTTGTCGACTAATTGTAACCACATCGAACGTAGTCGAAATTTCTCTACCTCTGCCCAACTATAATGATGGACGCCTAAAAAATCTCCTTTATATTGATAAATGCGATGAATACATTGCACAATATTTTGTTCCTCAACCGTTTGTAATTGTTCCACTTGTTGCGCCCAATTTTGCACTTCATATTGAACATCATTTAAATGGAAAATATATGTATTTTCACCGCTGTCGATTGTAATGTGCACATCTAATGCTGTTAATGTTTTACGAATTTGGTAAATCGTTGTATATAATGCATTCATTCCTTGGTCCCAATCTAAATGCGGCCAAAATAGATCAACAAGAAAATCTTTGCGTAATTCAGTTTCATGGTTGAGTAAAAAATAAGCGAATACTTCTTGTGCTTTTTTCGTTCGCCATTTTATCGTTTTAATAATTTGTCCATCTGCTAAACGAAGTGCTAAATGGCCAAAACAGCAAAACTTTACATCAGTTGTTTTTTGGGAAGCTTGTTGTGTCATAATCCGCTGCAATGTGCGGTTAATACGTTTTTTTGTAAATGGGGGAAGTAGATAATCAATAGCGCCAATTTCAAATGCTTCAAGCGCATAAGTGTTATCAGTTGTGACATAGACAATATGAATTTCTGGAGCTTGTTGTTTAATTTGACGAGCAATTGACAAACCGTCATATTCTTTCGTTTTCACATCTAAAAAGACGACATTCGGCAACTCATCGAGTACACCAGTCAATGCTTCATAAGGGGTTTGATATTCATCTATTGCGAGCCCATATTCGTGGGCACAGGAACCTAATAATTCTTGGAAGTGTTGAATTTCTTCAAATTCATGATTCATCAAAATTGCTTTCATGTTACATCCCTCCCATAGTAAAAATTTCATGTTTGGCATGATTTGGCATAAATGACATCATTCGACATTTTTTGATTATCATAAAATATACAAAAAATTTCGTTTTCTCGCAAAAGCCTAAACTACCAATTACGAGAAAATAACTAGCGGAAAATATGTCTTTTAGTCTATATAAATAAAAAACTATTAATGTGTCTTTTCCCACATTAATAGTTTTAAATCATTTATGATGCAATTGTTTTCTTTCTTTTAGAGGTAAATAAAATATATAAACCAATTAATAGCATAATTGTTGCACTTGAAGAAAATGGTAAGCCTGTAATTTCAATCGCAAGTCCTGATAAGAATGACCCGACAACTGCACCGAGCGAGAAGAGTGCGTAGAAAATCCCATAAGCTTTTCCACGATCCACTTTCGAGGATACTTCGGAAACCATTCGGTTCATCGAAGGGAAAACGAATGCAAAACCAAATCCATAAATGGTCATTAACCCATAGCTAATTGCAGGTGTAACTGCAAAGTTTAATAAAATATGGACACTGGCAATAATGGTTAAGCCGACGACAACCAATTTCACAGGTGCGATCCGATCATAAATTTTATTAATCGGTGTTAAAAAGACGATAAGGGCAACGATTCCAAATGTACTGAGTAAGGTTCCTGTTGTTGATGAAGATGCACCCATATCCTCTACTTTAATCGGTAGCGCGAATGATAATGTCCCGTTACTGACCATTAATGCGAATGCTGCAAGTGATGCTTGTAATAATAATTTGTTTTTTAGCAATGGAATGAAATGTTGTAAAGAAACCGGATTTCGTTCCGTTGCTTTAAACGATTCTTTAATCATTTTTAGTGCCAGTAAAATTGTTGGGACGAATAAAATTGCTACGAGATAGAAGACATATTCGATTTTCGAACGTGCTGCTAAAATCCCACCAATTGCCGGACCGAAAATTGCGGCAATCCCAATACATGCGCCTGTTAACGCCATTGCTTTTCCGCGGTTTTGCTCGCTCGTCTGGTCACCGACGTATGCAAATGCTGCTGGGATGAGTACCCCACCTGCTAGACCATGCACTAAACGAACGACGAATAATTGACCACCTGTTGCTGCTAGTGGATAGAACAATAAAATTACGGCAACGGCACTCATGCCTAAAATGAGCATACGTTTTCGCCCAAAGCGATCAATCCAGTGCCCACCAATAATATTTCCGATCATATTCGTTAAAGAATAGATCGCAACAATCCCACCTGCTAGAACATTCGATGCACCTAACTCTTTTGCGTAAGGTGTAATAATTGGTAATTGAATGAATGTATCTAAAAAGGAGATTGTAATAATCAAATATAACATTCTCGTCATGTTGACAATTCCTCTCTACTAGTAAGTATATATATTCATTATAAATGATAATGAATGAGAATGTGAAATTCTACACTTATGATCACAAATTTGTAAGGAATCCATTTTTAAATCTCATTCTATATAATAGAACACAAAAAAACAGCGCACATTCGTACGCTGTTTTTATAGGTGTTATTTTAACTGTTCAAAGCGATCTTCAATTTCTTTCATTTCAATTGTTGTATCGCGATTTTTTTCTTCCAGTTTTTCTTTCACGCGTTCAATCGCTTTTGTCGGTGCTGCTAATGTGACGACGGTATCGCCTGCTTTCGCTTGTAATTCATTGTTTGGCGAATAAAATTCAATCGAACGATCTGCACGTAAAATATAGAGCAGTACAGACTTGTCATCACGCTCACGTAAATATTGCGTATAGCTATATTGTTTTGTAATGGCTGTTTTACGAATAATATGCCCCGCATTAATACGATTTTCCAGCTCACGAATCGTCATGCCTGGTGTAAACAATGTATGCCCACCAATTAAGCGCGTCTTATCAGCTTGTGCATCACCATTTGGCATGGCTGTTTGGAAGAGGTTTTCGCGTCCCAAACTCGGTGCAAAGTCTTCACAAACATGCGTATTATACTGGTCACTTCTTGTCATCGTAAGCATAAATTTATAAGGTGTTAAATCGAGACCGTAATCATGTTGCTCTGTCAAAATATTGCCGACATGGAAGTTTAGCCCATGTTTACGTGCAGGCGCTAAGCTGACAAAGTTTCGGTCAATGATCATTACGTCATTTCCTGTTTCTTGAATCGATTTTGCAATCTCAGCTGCAAAGCGACTTCCACCGACAATCATCACGCCTGATTCGTCTGTTGTCGTTAAGTTCAGTCGTTTCGCTAACGGCCCAATCGTAAAGCCGTGAAGTACAACTGTTGCGAATACAAGTGCGAATGTTAAAGCCGTTAACATATCGGCATCTTGGTATCCATGATCTTTCAAAATCGACGCAAAATACCCTGAAACGGTTAGTGCAACAATACCTCGCGGTGCAATCCAACCGATTAATGTACGTTCACGTGCATTCAAATCAGTGCCAATTGTCGACACCCAAATCGATAATGGACGAACGACAAATAGCATCGCAACGACGAATAAAATAATATTCCAGCTAAAAATTTCTTTTAAAATTTGCGGGCTTAAAGATGCTGTTAACATAACGAAAATCCCTGAAATGAGTAGAACTGAAATATTTTCTTTAAAATGACGAATTTCTTTAATCGAGCTTAAGTTCATATTCGCCATCATCATCCCCATTGCCGTTACAGCAAGTAAGCCTGTTTGTTGCATAATTTCATCCGATAAGACGAAGACGAAAATGACAACCGCTAATACGACGGGCGATTTTAAAAATTCCGGTACGCCCCCGCGGTCGAATGATTTTCCGAAAAACCACCCTGCTGCACAACCGAGTACGACAGAAAAGAGTGATGCCGCAAAGAATAAGAGGAATGAATTTAATGTCACTTCTCCATTTAGAAAACGGATTAATTCAAATGCAAAAACCGCTAGTAATGCACCAAATGGATCTACGACAATTCCTTCCCATTTTAAGATGGCTGCTGGTCTCGGTTTTAATTTCGCTTGGCGTAAAAGCGGTAAAATGACCGTTGGACCGGTTACGATGAATAGTCCACCGATAATAAATGCCACCGATAAAGATAATCCGGCAACATAGTGTGCCGCTAATGAACCCGCGATCCAAGCAATAAATGCGCCGACAGTTGTGATTCTTAAAACCGGTTTATTGAACCCGCGAATCTCTTTAAAATCTAAATTTAAACTTCCTTCAAATAAAATAATCGCTACTGCGAATGAAATAACCGGACTAAATAAGTCGCCCATACTTTCTTCTGGATTGATGAACCCAAAGATTGGACCGACGAGTAGCCCGACAACAGACATGACGACAATTGCCGGCATGCTAAAACGCCATGCAATCCATTGTGAAAAAATCCCAATGAAGACGACGAGCATTAAACTAAACATTAATGAATCAAACAACCAACTTGACCCCCAATTCTCCTAATTTTATGTGAGAGCGTAAATACTTTTTTTGCGTTCTGATGTACGATTGTATGTTTAACCGATGAATGATTTGAGTGATTTTTTCGGTTAAATACAAATAAGTTTAACATACAATTTTTTTCATTCAACTGATAACATACATATTTACAAAAGTTTTTCATAAGATGAATTGATTGCCAAATACAATTCGAAACAATGGCTTTAGGTTAAAGACGAAATACATGTGTATGCAGAAAGGATGAGCCCTATGAATATGAAGAAAAAGGTTACCATTCTATTAGACAAAATGCCTGATGACGCACGCTATCCTATTCGACGAGCACAAACAATCATTCAACAACTTGCGAACAATGTCGATGTTTCCGTGATCGTTCCAAAGCAATATGCAAGTTGTTTCGCCGCTTCTCCAGCAGCAGTTCACCATCTTGAAAATGGTGTGATGACCACGTTACAACATCTGCGACCTGCTGTTCTGCTATGCGACCAACGCCTTTCTAAAAAGGAAGTTGTTCAGCGATTGCGTACGTTTATTCCTTTTATCATTCATCTTGACGATATGGGAGAAGGTAGACATGAGGCAAATATCGCGCTCCAAACGATTGCCAATGACACGGGCGAGCAAATACCTATGGCGCAACATGAACCCGACGCGCATTTATTTCTTGTCGATCAGCAATTAAAAGAAATTGCCCAACAAAGACAACAACCCGCTCAGGAAACAATGCCTCTCCATCTTGTCGTCATGTTTTCAGATTATGATCCAAGTCGCCTCACCTTTCGCACATTACGCCATTTAATCCAATTACAAATTCCATTGCGTATAACAATTGTTGTAGGTGAACATTATGCACATGATGTTATGGATTTAAAAATGATGGCGTTGCAACGAAACAATACAAAAGTCGTGCAAACCAATGATTACTTGAAGATTGCGAAAGATGCTCATATCATTCTCTGCTCTGCTACTTATTTTCCATATGAAGTGGCAGCAATCGGCATTCCATGTATTGTATTAGCAGAAAATGATGCGGAAATGAACGGTTCATTCCCTACTGAACAAAACGGATTTTTACATCTTGGATTAGGGCGTAAAGTCAAACAGTCCATCTTATTAAATGCTGTGATGGAATTTGTGTTACATGAAGGGTTAAGAAGAAAAGTTGTCGAGCGACAATTGGCACATGCTTTCAATGGAGAAAATGTATTATTAGATATCATTTATACAAACTTACAAGATTCCAATCCTCCGAAAAACAATCCGTTAGAAATCGAAACACCGAATATGCTATAGTGATGGTAAAAAGGGATAGGGGTTTTCGGATATGGATCGCAAACAAATCGAAAAAGAAATCGCAGAATTAAAAATGGATTATATTAATTTACAAGGCGACATCGAGAAAATGGAGTCTGCTGGGTTAAACCGACGTGTAACACAATCAGAGGAAAGACTCGGCAAAATGGAAGCACGACTTTCAGAACTGAATGAACTGCTCACAAAATGTGATGCATAATCGTTAAATCGCGCGAAAAAAAGAAGTTACCATACTCGGTAACTTCTTTTTTATGCGATGACATAATCATATGTGCCATGATCAGCAACAATCATTTCTTTTAAATAATTACGTGCGCGGAATAAACGTGATTTCACTGTTCCAATCGATACTTTCATTAACGCAGCAATTTCATTTAAAGAATACTGTTCGATATAGAAATACTCAATTGTACGTTTGTAAATCGCATCTAACTGCTCGATTTTTTCACGCACTAAAAATTGAACATCTTTTTTCTCTGCCATTTCACCTGGTGTAAGAGCTGTACTCGGAACCAAATCTAAAATCGAAACGTCTAATGTACTAGGTTGGTAAACCATATGTTCATTCGTACGGACTGTTTTACGGTAACGGTCACGGAATGTGTTCATACAAATCGTTGTTAACCAGCCTTTAATATTGTCGATGTCAGCTAATTTATCTTCATAGCGGATGACTTTTACCCAAACATCTTGCATCACATCTTCCGCTTCTTCTTTATTACGTGTTAATTTTAAACATAAGTGATATATATAACGTCCATATTGTTCGTATAATTCATTAATTGTCATGTGCATATCGCATGCCTCCGTCTGTTTTACTGTTAACTCTATTATCAGACTTTCAGCTATTACATACTATCGGATTTTCTTTCAATTACCTTACATTTGTGTAAGGTTTATTCGTTTTCTTGTAAGACATCGATTCGTATTTTCAAAATGCGCGTGCGATCCATCTCTTCAATGGTAAATACAAGCTGTTCGAATGAAAAACGTTCTCCGACATTTGGGATATGCCCTAATTGCTCTAAGACGAAGCCGCCAATCGTTTCGCTATCCGTCGGAAACTCAACGTTTAGCAATTGTTCAGCATCTTCGATATCTAGTCTTCCATGACAAACGAGGAGTTGTTCATCTTGACGATAAATTAGTTCCTCATCTTCTAAATCTGTTTCATCTTCAATATCTTGTCCAATCATCTCTTCGATAATATCTTCTTGCGTAATGATGCCTAATGTCCCGCCATACTCGTCCAATACGACAGCCATATGTTTTTTCTGAATTAACATCATTTTAAACACACGTTCTACACTTGCCGATTGCACAACATATAACATATCTCGATCAATATACTCTGCTAACGGACGATCGGGTTGGAGTGTCCATTCAATAAACTTTTTCGAATAAAAAATCCCGACAATTTCATCCATACTTTCTTCATAAACAGGATACCGTGTATAAAAATATTCCAAAATCGTATTTCGCGCTTCATCGAACGTTGCGGTAATCGGTAAACCGACGACATCCGTTCGATGCGTGTCTAATACATCCGATACGGCTTTATCCGGAAAGTCCAAAATGCCTTTAATCCGTAATGTTTCTTCCTGCTGAAACGTTCCTTCCACTGTCGCGAGGTCAACCATCGTTTTTAAGTCTTCTTTTGTCAATGTTGCCTCAGTTACTGTCCCTTTAGAAATAATTCGAATAAAGAAATTCGTAAACATGGATAAGATTGCCGTAAGCGGCGTTAAGATTTTCACCATGAAACGAATGGGTGGTGATACAATATATGCAATTTTATCTGAAAAAGTTGCTGAAATTGTCTTCGGCAATACTTCCCCAAATACAATAATGATCACGGTTAAAATCCCTGTTGCAAGTCCCACTTTCCAGCCGTTATCAATGGCAATCATTGTGACAAGTGTTGGCAGCATAATATTTGCGATGTTATTTCCAATTAAAATCGCTGTAATCATACGATCTGGTTTTTCAATTAATTGTAGCAATTTAATAGACTTCGTATCTCCTTGATCTGCCCGAAGTTGAACTTTCATCCTATTAACTGCTGTTAGTGCCGTTTCGCTTCCTGATAAGAAAAAAGAGATGAATAAAAAGAGACCAAGCGCGATAAACAAACGGCAACCCTCCTCATAAATAATATCCTATTTTATTATAAAAAAATAAATGGTTAGTTCTTTCTAGCATATCACATTTCTTATGAATTGAACGAATCTTTTTACGATTTATATAGCTTGGTCTTCAATATATGCTCGCTAACCCAATTCCCTATTGATTGAAGTGGAGATGTGGTGACGCCTGCGGGAACAACACGAGCTGAAAACCTCACAGGAGCGTAGCGACGTGGAGGCTGAAGCCGTGCCCGCGGCAAGCACCACAATCGAAACGGTAATCAATATGGGGATTGGCTGTTACATTCTTCATTCACAAAACTTTCAAATGAATACCCTTCCTTTTTTCTTCTGCGAATATTGTTTGGTATAATC
>DATGUZ010000047.1:0-39118 GCA_035300865.1 Sporosarcina sp. | reverse complement strand
GATGATGCTTTGTAGTGAAAATGTAGAGGATTCGAAATGGTTTGAACAATGAGGAGCAGTTGTCCAATATCAAATGATAAAACGTTCAATTATTGTTGTGATAAATATACGTAGTGATGTATCTACAAACATGAAGTTGGAATCAACACTCGGTACAATATCGACAACTTTAGAGTCAATATCAACAATTTTCGTGCTGAAATCAACAAATAAATGGTGACTATCAACAAAAAACTGAGTGGAATCAACACTCGATGAAATACCTACAACTTTGGAGTCAATATCAACAATTTCTGTGCTGAAATCAATAAATAAATGGTGACTATCAACAAAAAACTGAATGGAATCAACATTCGGGAAAATATCGACAACTTTGGAGTCAATATCAACAATTTCTGTGCTGAAATCAACAAATAAACGGCGACTATCAACAAAAAACTGAGTGGAATCAACATTCGGGGAAATATCGACAACTTTAGAGTTAATATCAACAATTTCTGTGCTGAAATCAACAATTTTCATTTAAAAATCAACAAATAAATGGCGACTATCAACAATAAACTAATTGGAATCAACACTCGACGAAATACCTACAACTCTACTGCTAATACCAACAACTTTTCCAAATAAATCTACAACTCCAATCATGAAATCAACAACCTCATCCCGTCTATCGACAATTTAACAATTGAAACCGACACTCAGAACATATGAATAAATCCAACCATCATATCAATTCGACAACTCATCATAAACAATCTGTGCTCAATAAAAAATCCAGAAAGTCAATGAACATCGACTTTCTGGTGAATAGACTGTTTTCTACCATCATTCATTTATTTATAAGCAAGTAAAGGTTTCGACTGTTTGTAAATCTAAACCGGTAAATTGCCAGCGGCGGCGTCTTTCATTCCAACGAAAACCAGCGATCGATTGGGGACCGACAAAAGTTGGGAAAAACCAGAAGCCCCTATTACGTGACGTCCAAATATATGTCATTCGAAACATGCAATTGACGATTGCACCGGGGTCGATTGCTCGCGCTTGTGCCGATGGATATTGCGGTGTCCAGTCTGGCGGCGGTGCCATTGGTGCTTGCTGATTGGCTCCGGGAAATTGAAATGAAGAGCTGCTATGGGTTGGGAAATTCGGGAACGGTGTTTGTGGAAATGGAAACATGAAGGCTGATTGTTGCCCATAATGTGGCATACCCCCTTGTTGCGGTTGGTAAAATCTGTCGTTCATCAAACTAGATGACCAATCAAATTGAGGTTGAAATTGAAAAGGGGGCATCTGTTGTGGTTGTGCATATTGCCATTGATTTTGCCCACCTTCATACCCATCAGGAAGTTGTGGATACCAAAATTGTTCGCCTTGCTGATTTGTCATGAACTTCTCTCCTTCCAAGCGATTCACTTTACTATATGTTTCGCCCACGTCGTGTAGTAGGGGAACGCCTAAATTCAGTAGAAAAGAAGTGTGTGACCTGCTTTATTGTGTTAATGAATTAACCTATTAGCATAGACGAAACTTTCGGAAAAATCATTATTTTTATACTTTTTCATGATATTATGAATGTAATTACTGGGGAGGGATTTTGAGCATGGATGTCGCAAAACAAAAAATTAAACGTTTTAGAGGTACAACTTTACAGACAAAGGGATGGCAGCAAGAAGCAGCACTTCGCATGTTGATGAATAATTTAGATGAAGAAGTTGCAGAACATCCCGATGCACTAGTGGTCTATGGCGGCATTGGGAAAGCAGCAAGAAACTGGGAGGCATTTGATGCAATTGTTCAATCGTTAAAAGAATTAGAAAATGATGAAACATTGCTAGTTCAATCTGGAAAACCAGTCGCCATTTTCAAGTCGCATGCGGATGCACCGAAAGTGTTAATTGCGAATTCGAATTTAGTACCCGCTTATGCAAATTGGGAGACATTTCATGAACTCGATCGAAAAGGGCTTATGATGTATGGGCAAATGACAGCAGGTAGTTGGATTTATATTGGTTCTCAAGGAATTGTACAAGGGACGTATGAAACCTTCGCGGAATTGGCGCGACAACATTTTAATGGTTCATTAAAAGGAACCATTACTGTTACAGCAGGTCTTGGTGGAATGGGTGGTGCACAGCCGCTTGCAGTGACGATGGCAGGAGGCGTATGTATTGCGATTGAAGTTGATGAGTCGCGAATTGATCGTAGAATTGAAACGCGTTACACCGATGTAAAAGCGTATTCTTTAGACGAGGCGATTCAATTAGCAGAAAATGCCAAAAAAGAAGGGAAGGCATTATCAATTGGATTACTCGGCAACGCAGCCGAATTACTTCCTGAAATGGTTCGACGCCGTTTCATTCCAGAAGTATTAACCGATCAAACATCAGCACATGATCCACTCAATGGGTATATTCCTGTCGGCCACTCACTGGAAGAAGCAGCGGTTTTACGTACATCGCAGCCAGATGTGTATGTGGATAAATCAACCGCTTCAATGTCGACCCATGTTGAAGCGATGCTAGACATGATGGATGCGGGCGCAATTACGTTTGACTATGGTAATAATATTCGTCAAGTTGCGAAAGACTGTGGCGTTTCCCGTGCATTTGATTTCCCAGGGTTTGTTCCAGCCTATATTCGCCCACAATTTTGCGAAGGTAAAGGGCCGTTCCGCTGGGTCGCTTTGTCAGGAGATCCAGAAGATATTTATAAAACTGATGAAGTGATTTTACGGGAGTTTAGTGAAAATAAGCATTTATGTCATTGGATTAAAATGGCGCAAGAAAAAATAGCGTTTCAAGGATTGCCATCTCGTATTTGTTGGTTAGGATACGGTGAACGTGCTCGTTTTGGGAAAATCATTAATGATATGGTCGCATCAGGCGAATTAAAAGCACCGATTGTGATTGGGCGAGATCATTTAGATTCTGGTTCAGTTGCATCGCCAAACCGCGAAACAGAAGCGATGAAAGATGGTTCTGATGTTGTGGCGGATTGGCCAATTTTAAATGCGCTCATCAATGCCGTTGGAGGCGCTACATGGATATCGGTACACCATGGTGGCGGTGTAGGGATGGGCTATTCCATTCACGCGGGAATGGTCATCGTGGCAGATGGAACGAAAGAAGCGGAAGCAAGATTAGAAAGGGTACTAACGACAGATCCGGGGATGGGCATTGTACGGCATGTTGATGCAGGATATGAATTAGCTGAAAAAACGGCGCGGGAAAAAGGCGTTAACATTCCAATGATGAATAAAGGAGAGCATGTATAAATGGGTACGGTTTGGATTAAACACGCAGCACAATTGATTACAATGGGGCATCATGTGACAGGTCCAAGAAGAAAAGAAA
The DNA here is from genome assembly GCA_035300865.1 of Sporosarcina sp. Lineage (GTDB taxonomy): Bacteria > Bacillota > Bacilli > Bacillales_A > Planococcaceae > Sporosarcina. The sequence continues at coordinate 35,762 of DATGUZ010000047.1, read as the reverse complement.
CGATGAATGAATTAGAAATTATTGAAGATGGAAGTATATGGATTGAACATGGCATCATACAAGCAGTTGGTAAAACAAAGGATCTTGAGGAGAAATACGCAGCACGTGCGCATGAAGCGAAAGTGACGGATGCAAGTGGTTATTTAGTTACACCTGGTTTAGTAGATCCCCATACGCATGTTGTTTTCGGTGGAAGTCGTGAAGGGGAATTTGAAAAGCGACTTCAAGGCGTCTCATATATGGACATTATGAATGCCGGGGGCGGTATTCATGCAACAACGAAAATGACACGCGAAGCGACTGAAGAAGAATTGATTGCACAAACATTGCCACGTCTCGATTCTTTTTTAGCACATGGTGTGACAACAATTGAAGGAAAAAGTGGTTATGGACTTGATCAAGAAAATGAATTAAAACAATTACGTGTTATGCAAGCATTAAAAGAAGAACATGTCATCGATATTATTCCTACTTTTATGGGCGCTCATGCTGTTCCGGGGGAATTTAAAGGACGAGAAGATGCGTTTGTTGACTTGATCATCAATGAAATGCTACCGATTGTTGCGAAAGAAGGTTTAGCAAAATTTAATGACGTATTTTGTGAGGTTGGTGTGTTTACACCAGAACAATCAGCGCGAATTTTAGAAGCTGGGAAACAGTACGGATTAATCCCAAAAATTCATGCAGATGAAATTGAACCTTATGGAGGCGCAGAATTGGCTGCAAAAGTAGGAGCCATTTCTGCGGAACATTTATTAAAAGCTTCTGAAGAAGGGATGGAAAAAATGGCTGAAGCGGGCACGATTGCTTGTTTATTGCCAGCGACTGCATTGTATTTACGAGAACAAGCAGCGGAAGGACGTAAGATGATTGATAAAGGGGTGCCTGTTGCTATTTCAACAGATTGTAATCCAGGATCATCTCCCACAACATCGATGCCACTTGTGATGAATTTAGCCTGTATTTCAATGCAATTAACGCCAGCGGAAGCGTTAACAGCAGCAACGTATAATGCAGCTTGTGCGATTAATATGCAAGATCAAGTGGGTTCTTTGGAAGTTGGAAAACAGGGTGATATTGTCTTGTGGGATGTTGAAAATTACCAAAAACTTCAATATTTATTCGGTGTTAATCATGCGAAGAAAGTATGGAAAAAAGGGATTCAAGTCGTTGGATAAAGGGTGGTTGTCATGATTGAATTAACGGGGGAAACGCTCACCTTAGCACAGATGGATGTGTTATTACATGAACAAAAGGACGTTGTGTTAAATAAAGCTGCATTAGAGAATGTTCGACAAAGTCGAAAAGCTGTGGAACGTATCGTTCGAGAGAAGAAAAACGTGTACGGCATCAATACAGGCTTTGGAAAGTTTAGTGATGTGAGTATTGATGAGAAAGATACGAAAGCATTGCAATTACATTTAATTCGCTCACATGCATGTGGAGTAGGGGATCCTTTTAGTGAGAGTGTATCTCGGGCAATGGTGATATTAAGGTTAAATGCACTGTTAAAAGGTGTTTCAGGAATTCGTGTTGACGTACTGGAACGTTTTGCATACATGGTCAACCATCGTATTCACCCAGTCATTCCCCAACAAGGTTCACTTGGCGCATCAGGAGATTTAGCGCCATTATCACATATTGCACTTGTACTCGTTGGAGAAGGTTATGTGTGGAAGGATGGGAAAGCAGTGCCTTCCGAAATTGTCTGGAAAGAACATGGTTTAACGCCACTTACATTAGGTGCAAAAGAAGGACTTGCGCTCATTAATGGGACACAAGCGATGACGGCACAAGGTGTTGTAAATTATTTGGAAGCGGAAGCACTTGCTTATCATAGTGAGTGGATTGCGGCAATGACGATGGAAGCATTGCATGGCATTACGGATGCATTTCACCCTGCAATCCATGAAGCGCGAGGCTATCCCGAACAAATCGCAGTTGCAAAGCGGATGTTAAATTGGTTAACAGGTAGCCAGTTGACAACCGTGCAAGACGAAGTGCGCGTTCAAGATGCCTATTCCCTTCGCTGTATTCCACAAGTGCACGGAGCGAGTTGGCAAGTGCTTGGATATGTGAAAGAGAAATTGGAAATTGAGATGAATGCCGCAACGGATAATCCGCTTATTTTTGACGACGGAGAAACGGTTGTGTCTGGTGGGAATTTTCACGGACAACCAATTGCGTTTGCGATGGACTTTTTAAAAGTAGCAGTTGCAGAACTCGCGAATATTTCAGAACGTCGTATTGAACGGCTTGTCAATCCGCAATTGAATGAGGGGCTGCCTCCATTTTTAAGTAGTGAACCAGGTTTACAATCGGGGGCAATGATTTTACAATATGCTGCGGCTAGTTTAGTGTCTGAAAATAAAACCCTCGCGCATCCTGCATCAGTTGATTCCATTCCCTCTTCTGGGAATCAAGAAGATCATGTATCGATGGGAACAATTGGTGCAAGACATGCAGGAATGATCATTGCAAATACGAAACGTGTACTAGCGATTGAAGCGCTTTGTGCGATGACAGGTTGTACGTTACGGGGAATCGAAAAAATGGCTCCGAAAACATTGGAACAGTTAACGGTATTGCAAAACATTGTCTCGCCAATTGAAGAAGACCGTGTTTATTCTGAAGAAGTCGAGCAAATTGCTACTTATTTATCAGCATGTGAATAAACCAAATGGAAGCGTAATGACCTCCTCAGTGCATTACGCTTTTTTTTGGCGAAGAAACTAAACTAATGATTGTTCATCGGAAATCAATTTGGCATGATTTATTCACCCATTTACTTTGTTCATGACAGAAAAATAGGTGTGAAGAGCGGCAACAACAATCCGCTTCAATTAACTGCAGTAGTGGGAAAATAATCAAAAAGCATGTCAGCAGACTTCAACTATAAATACATTTGCGAGCAATTCAGCTAAAAATGGTATTAGGAACGGAAAAAAGCAAATTAACATCTATTTGAAACATGACTCGTAAAAATGATGAGCGAAACGAATTTTATTTTACACAATCAAACCCAATGAACAAAGGCGTTTGTTCGTCGAGAACGATCAAAATTCATAAAAATATAGTTGCAACAATAAAAAACTTATGCTAATTTAGCATTGTACAATCTATTCTTACTACTTCGGGGCAAGGTGTAATTCCTTACCGACGGTGATCAAGTGCGTGCTTGTCAGTCCGTGACCCGTTTTTCTATTTATAGAAAGCGGTGGAGCTGGTGAAAATCCGGCACCGACAGTGAAAGTCTGGATGGGAGAAGTTGGAAGTATCATTGTACAATGCCTTTTTAAATGATTGCCTCTTTTGAGATGAATGATGAATGATTTCTCTGCAAATAGTATTGAAAATGCAAAGAAATATTTCATCATCAGAAATGAAAAATTGTATGCGTACACAATGATGAACAGCATTTTATTCACAATAAGATGTTTTATTGACGTACAAAAATGCTGCGTTAAAAGCCAATTTTTCAAATCAATCAAAAGGAGGAATGCATATGATAGATGAACAGATGATGAGGCTCGCACTGCAACTTGCCAAAAGTGCAGAAGGACAAACCTCACCGAATCCAATGGTTGGTGCGGTTTGTGTGAAAGACGGTCAAGTCATCGGAACAGGTGCCCATTTACAAGCTGGTACACCACATGCAGAGGTTCATGCGCTACAAATGGCAGGAACAAAAGCGAAAGGTGCAACGTTGTATGTGACACTTGAACCGTGTGCCCACGAAGGGCGAACACCACCGTGTACCACAACCATTATCGAAAGTGGTGTCAAAAGAGTCATCATCGCAACAAAAGATCCAAATCCAACCGTCAGTGGTCGCGGCATCGCGCAATTAAAAGCGGCAGGGATTGACGTTGTTGAACATATATTACAAGAAGAGGCTACAAATTTAAATCGCGCATTTTTTCATTACATCCGATACGGGATGCCATACGTAACATTGAAAGCTGCCACTACAGTAGATGGTCGGCTTGCATCAACCACAGGGGATAGTCAATGGATTTCGTCCGAATCTTCTCGGCGAGAGGTCCATCTTCTTCGACATACCCACGATGCAATTTTAGTTGGCGTTGAAACCGTACTTCGAGATAATCCTTTCCTTACCACCCGTTTGCCCCATGGTGGAAAGAATCCAATACGAATTATTTTAGATCGACAATTACGCACACCAGAAACAGCGCATGTTGTGACGGATGGTGCAGCAGAAACGATTATTTTTACAACCGAAAATACTGAAAAAGGTACTCATTTGAGTGCTCATTCAAATGTGTCTATTGAGTCCATCCCAACGGACGAGCCTTTTTTACAAACGGTTTTACAACGTCTAGCGACACGCGGCATGATGACGTTATTTGTTGAAGGTGGTAGTCGCATTCATTCAAGCTTTATCGATGAAGGACTCGCCGATGAATTGTATTTGTATATTGCGCCGAAAGCACTTGGCAATGGTGCGTCATTATTTGAACATGAAGCCATTCATTTCATTCGAGACAGTAAGAAACTACGGTTTGTCCAAACAGAAATGGTCGGTGAAGATGTGAAAATTCATGCGCAATTTGTAAAGGAGGGGAGTACCTCTTGTTTACAGGAATTGTAGAAGAAATGGGCTGCGTTCGGTCTATTCGCAAAACAAATGATGCTTATCAATTTCAAATTGCTTGTACAAAAATCCTAGAAGATGTACACATTGGCGATAGTATTGCGGTAAATGGCGTTTGCTTAACGGTAAACACTTTTACGGATGAAAGTTTTACAGTGGATGTCATGCCAGAAACAGTTAAAGCAACAACGATTGAAACGTTAAAAATAGGCAGTTGCGTGAACTTAGAACGTGCAATGGCTGCAAATGGTCGTTTTGGCGGTCATTTTGTATCAGGACATATTGATGGCACAGGTGAAATTAAGCGTATGTACCGTGAAGGAAATGCGTTATGTATGGAAATTCACCTTGCGGAAGCGCTTCGAAAATATGTCATTGATAAAGGGTCTATTGCAGTGGATGGGACGTCTTTAACGATTTTTCATGTCACGACTGAAGGGTTCGTATTGTCGTTAATTCCCGTTACACAACAACAATCAGTCATTGGAATGAAGCGTGTTGGTGACATGGTCAATATTGAGTGCGATGTATTAATGAAACAAATCGATCATTTATTGCATCGAAAAGCGGCAACAACGACTTCAACATCAATGTATGACACATTAGCAAAAAATGGATTTCTATCTTAAAAATGGGGTGAATAGCATTGTATACGACTGTAGAAAATGCGGTTGCACAATTAAAACAAGGAAAGCCAATTATCGTTGTGGATGATGAAGGGCGCGAAAATGAAGGAGATTTTGTAGCACTCGGGCAATTTGCAACACCAGAGATGATAAATTTTATGGCGACAGAGGGACGTGGATTAATCTGTACACCAGTAGCTCCAGCCGTTGCAGAACGTCTAGCGTTAACACCAATGGTTGCACATAATAGCGATCCATATGGAACAGCTTTTACAGTTTCGATTGATTTTGAAACGACACATACAGGGATTTCTGCAGGAGAGCGTTCAGAAACGGTTTTAAAAATGCTTGATCAAACAACGAAGCCTGAACAATTTAATCGTCCAGGGCATATTTTCCCACTTATCGCAAAAGATGGTGGGGTGCTAGAAAGACCTGGACATACAGAAGCAGCAATTGACCTAGCGAAATTAGCAGATGCCTCTCCTGTTGGTGTTATTTGTGAAATTATGAATGAGGATGGCACGATGGCAAAAGGTTCACAGTTAGAAGCGATTGCTAAGCGATTGGACTTAGTCATTTTAACCATTGACGCGCTCATTGACTATCAAAAACAACAACAAGTTCAACTTGAACGCAGTGTAACGATTCCATTACCAACACGTTTTGGCATGTTTCAAATGGCGGCATTTGTCGAACAGGGAACAGGAAAAGAACACCTAGCTTTGTGGAAAGGTGATGTTGAACGAGTAGAAGATGTACTCGTTCGCGTGCATTCAGAATGTGTAACAGGGGATATTTTTCATTCCGAACGATGTGATTGTGGAGAACAATTAGACCGAGCACTTGCTGAAATTGAAACTGCTGGAAAAGGGATTGTTTTGTACTTACGACAAGAGGGGCGTGGTATCGGTCTTGTCAATAAATTAAAAGCATACGCCTTACAAGACCAAGGCTATGACACTGTTGAAGCAAATGTCACATTAGGTTTCCCGGATGATGCACGAACTTATGATATAGCGGCAAATATGCTCACGCAATTAGGCGTTGCATCCATAGCATTATTGACAAATAATCCACGTAAAATTGCACAACTTGAAACAGCAGGCGTGACAATTTCAAAACGTGTGCCGATTGAATTAGCAACAAAACCATCAAATGCACGATATATGGAAACGAAAAAAGAGAAACTGGGTCATTTATTAACGATAAAATAGGAGGATTTGGCAATGATATTTGAAGGACATTTACAAGGTGAAGGGTTAAAAGTCGGGATTGTTGTTGGGCGTTTTAATGAATTTATTACATCGAAATTATTAGGTGGGGCAGAGGACGCACTTCATCGTCATGGTGTGCATCCAGAAAACATTGACACTGCCTGGGTTCCAGGAGCATTTGAAATTCCACTTGTTGCCCATAAAATGGTTCAGACGAAAAAATATGATGCAATTATTACACTAGGTACGGTCATTCGCGGTGCAACCCCTCATTTTGATTATGTTTGTAATGAGGTCGCAAAAGGCATTTCGGCAATTAATATGAAAGAAGGAACACCGGTCATTTTTGGCGTACTGACGACAGATACAATCGAACAAGCGATAGAAAGAGCGGGTACAAAAGCAGGAAATAAAGGTTGGGATGCTGCAACAGCGGCAATTGAAATGGCGAATGTTCTACAGGCAATTGAGAAAGTTGAATAAATCATATACGTAAAAATGAAGCTGGAAAAAATCAATCAGTTAAACAAAAAATGGTGCATGCTCTAAAGAGGTGCATCATTTTTGTTTGAACATGTTGTTGATGATATTGTACGTTAAATCGTTCTGTCCCAGTTCCATTTTATACTTCATTTCAAACACGTCCATGTGGAATACCTACTTCGATATTTGTTTTGCCCTGCTTTTTAACGAATAAAGACTGATGAAAATGGGAAAAGAGTACAATTGTTTACAGGGAAAACATAATGCTTAATATCCAAAAAAACAATATTCATTATTATTAGAAATATCATAAAAAACATAGGTCTTTTGGTTTATTTTTTAAATTATTATTTTATCACTATTCAACCAAACATATTCATGCTGTTTTTCGTGTTTTCTTTATTGCCAAAAAACGTGTTTGTTATGATAAGCAAAGGGATAGACGGAGATCAAATAAGTCAGAAAAACAGGAAAAATGTTGAAGGAAATTGCCTGAAATATTGAGAAATAAGCAGTTTTGTCAACTTGACATAAAAATGAGGCATAGTAATATCGAAAAGGTAAGCAAGAAAGTCGAAGCAAAAGTAACTACCTGTAAGGAGGCGAAAATGTCGTATGAGGATCTTGAAGCATTATATGAATGGCGAATGGGTACGAGCCACAAACAGTAAAAAACATTCGATTATCAATCCTGCAACGCAAGACGTGATTGCAGATGCTCCAGCTGCAACACGTGAAGAAACAATCCACGCAATAAAACAAACTAAACGCTCATATGAAAGTGGCGTATGGTCTGAGGTTACACCACAACAGCGTTCTACAGTACTATCTCAAATTGCAGATAAACTCGAAGCACATATTGACGAAATGACAAACTTAGAAGTTTTAAATAACGGGAAAACGAGACGAGAAGCTGAAAGTGATGTCATCGAGTCGGTCAACACATTTCGTTACTACGCAAGTCTATTACAAGTATCGCAAGATCATGTACACCAACAATCAAGCAATATACAAACATTAATAGTGAAAGAACCAATTGGCGTTGTAGGATTAATTGTGCCTTGGAATTTCCCATTGTTAATGAGTGTATGGAAAATTGCTCCAGCACTTGCTGCAGGGAATAGCATTATTTTAAAACCTGCAGAAATTACACCACTAACAGCTCACCGATTATTTGAATTGATAGATGAAACAGATTTACCAAAAGGCGTCGCTACGTTACTGATGGGAGATGGCCAAACAGTAGGTGATGAACTATCCAAAAATGCAGACGTAGATATGATTTCTTTTACTGGTAGTACAACAGTCGGAAAAACGATTATGAAATCTGCAGCAGATACGATGAAGAAAGTATCCCTAGAATTAGGGGGGAAATCACCCAATATTGTTTTAGAAGATGCCAATATTGATCTAGCAGTTGATTATTCACTTTTTGGTATTTTTATGGGCGCAGGTCAAGTTTGCTCGTCGGGAAGTAGAATTCTCGTTCACGAATCAATCTATGATGCATTTGTAGAAAAGTATATTGAACGTGCAAAGCAAATTCGTACAGGTCCAGGAAACGATTCACAGAGTGAAATGGGCGCAATTGTCAGTGAAAAACATTATCAGTCTATTTTACAATACATAAAAATCGGTCAAGAAGAAGGTGCCACGCTTGCTTTAGGTGGAAATCCCGTAACAGATCAAAAATGTGTCGATGGTTTCTTTATCGAACCAACTGTATTTACCGATGTTGAACAACATATGAGAATTGTGCAGGAGGAAATATTTGGTCCTGTCGTAACGATTCAAAAATTTGCAGAGGAAGAAGAAGCAATTGCACTCGCAAATGGCACAGCATATGGTCTTGCAGGAGGTGTCTTTTCTGAAGATCAACGCAAGGCTTTACGCATCATTAAAAAAGTTCGGGCTGGCATTACATGGGTAAATACATACCATTTAACGGATGTCCAATCTCCATGGGGCGGCTATAAAAAAAGTGGTATCGGCAGAAGTTTAGGGGTGTATGGACTTGATGAATACCAAGAAGTGAAACAGATTAATATTCAATTAGACGATTGTTTAAGCGAATGGTTTGACGCATAAACAAATGCCGTTGACATGTTCTCAATCATCTGATGATAACGCTTGCAATTAACCGAATAATAGGACGAGTTCAGTGTGAAATGGATAGAAAGAGGGGAACACTACTTGATTGTTTTTGAAAATGTAAAAAAAGTTTATGGCAATGATTTTGTTGCGTTAAAAAACATCAATGCAACATGTAAAGAAGGCGAAATCACCGCATTAATTGGGCCAAGTGGTTGCGGAAAAACATCATTGATGAAATTAATTAACCGCTTGAACCCGTTAACGTCTGGAAAAATTTATATAGATGGTAAAGATATTGCGGAAATTGAAACGGTCGCATTACGGAGAAGTATTGGCTATGTCATTCAAAATGTTGGATTATTCCCCAACATGAATATCGCGAAAAATGTTGCGACTGTGCCGAACTTATTGAAATGGGATAAAGACCGAATTGATCAGCGTGTTGACGAATTACTGGAAATGGTTTCATTACAACCTGATATTTATCGCAATCGCTTCCCATCTGAATTAAGTGGCGGTCAACAACAAAGAATTGGTGTCATACGAGCATTAGCAGCTGAACCATCTGTTATTTTAATGGATGAACCTTTTAGCGCACTTGACCCAATTAGCCGTGAACAACTACAAGATGAACTCATTCGTTTACAAAAAGAAATAAAAAAGACGATTGTATTCGTGACGCATGATATGGACGAGGCGATTAAAATTGCAGATAATATTTTGCTCATGAAAGATGGTGAAATTGTTCAAAGTGGTTCGCCAGAAGAAATTTTGCGCCATCCAGCGAATGATTTTGTTAAAGAATTTATTGGGAAGAAACGATTATCGAAAGTTCAAGATATGGCCACTGTTGAAGAAGTCATGGTCAACCATCCACGAACGGTTCATCCAACACGTGGTCTCGCACAATCGATGACGATGATGGAGAAAAATAAAGTGGACTCATTACTCGTTGTGGATAATCAAGATAAATTATTAGGAAATATTACGATATATGATGTTGTGAAAGCATTTGATGATGAATCTCTAAAAGTACAAGATATTATGAAGCCGTTTGAACATTCCGTAACACCAGATACATTGCTACCAAAAGCGATTCAACTAATGGATGAATTAAAAGCACCCTATTTACCAGTAGTGAATGATACTGGACACTTAGTCGGTTTATTAACGAGAGGTAGCATTGTAGGGTATGTGTCGTCGGAAGTTGAGGTTATGTTATAGATGAATGAGTATGGATATCTATCGGTATTCTCTGAGCGTTGGCCCGATCTTCTCGACAAATTATATGAACATTTACTATTAACGGCTATATCAGTACTTTTAGGGTGTTTAGTGGCCATTCCATTAGGCATATTTTTAGCAAAAACTTCTATTAAATGGATTAAGTCACTTACTTTTAATGTGATTAATATATTTCAAGCGATTCCTAGTTTGGCATTGTTGGCAATGCTTGCACCATTATTAGGTTTTGGGTTAAAAACAGCAGTCATGGCATTGTTTTTATATTCATTAATGCCGATTTTGAAAAATACATATGCTGGGTTTCATTCCATAGACCAAGAAATCGTCGAAGCAGCTAGAGGAATGGGCTATAACGCGAGTCAGCGATTATTTCAAATCGAATTACCATTAGCCCTTCCTTATATTATGTCTGGTGTCCGTTTAACGGCTGTTTATATTATTAGCTGGGCAGTGTTAGCTGGTTTAATCGGCGGTGGCGGTTTAGGCGAATTAATTTTAGCAGCGATGTCATTAAACGACAAACCATTGATTATTGCGAGTTCTGTGATGGCAATGGGAATTGCTTTACTTGCTGAAGTGTTATTAGGTTTTCTTGAAAAAATTGTAACGAGACGTCAACAACCACAAAGTGAATAATTTACACATATTGGAGGAAATAGGAAAAATGAAAAAATTTATGACAACATGTTTAGTAGCGATCGCATCTGTTTTATTGCTGTCTGCTTGTTCAAGCGGCGATAAGCTTATTGTCGGTACGCAAACGACATCAGAGACAAAAGCTATTGCGTATATGTATAAAGAATTAATTGAAGATCAAACCGATTTAAAAGTTGATGTGAAAACAGATATGGCAACTGACACACTTGTCTTAGAAGCGATGATGAGTGATGAGTTACAAATTGCGACAACATATACGGGTACTGCATTAGCTAGTTTCTTTGAAATTGAAGATCCAAGCGATCAAGAAGGAACGATTGAACAAACAAAAAGAGACTTTAAAGAGAAATATAATATTCACGTATTTGATCCATTAGGTTTTGCAAATACTTACGCATTAGCGGTTACGCAAGATTTTGCGAAGGAACATGATTTATCGAAGGTTTCTGATTTAGAAGGAATCGCTAAAGATTTAGATTTTGGTTCAGATACAAGTTGGTTAGAACGTAAAGGTGAAGATGGATTTAAAGCATTTACTGATTTATACGGTTTTGATTTTAAGAGCGCTTCGCCGATGAGTCCAAACTTAGTGTATGAAGCATTGAAAAGTGGCGAAAAAGATGTTGTATTAGCGTATTCAACAGATGCACGTATTGATATTTTTGACTTAAAAACATTAGAAGATGACCAAAATTTCTTCCCACCATATGATGCTTCCAGCTACGTGAAACAAGAAACATTAGATGAATACCCAGAATTAGAAGATATTTTTAAATCACTTGAAGGAAAAATCGATTTAGATACAATCCGTACACTCAACCGTAAAATGGATGACGACGGTGAAGAACCATCTGATGTTGCAGTCGAATTCTTGAAGGATAATGGATTGTTAGAATAGGGGGATTGTTAAAGTGGAAGGCTTTCTAAATTTTTTCACCTACTTTTTCAGTAATTGGAGCCATCTTTTAGAATTAACAATCGAACATATTATTATGGTTGTAACGGGGTTAGGATTAAGCTTAATCGTTGGAATTCCATTAGGGGTTATCAGTGCAAAAAATGAGCGACTTGGTAAAGTTATTATCGCGATTGCAAGTTTTATCCAAGTCTTCCCAAGTATTGCTTTACTTGGCATATTAATGATTGTGTTAGGACTTGGGTTTAAAACAGTCGTTGTCGGTTTATTCCTTTATTCTCTATTACCAATTATTCGAAATACGTATACGGGATTAAAAGAAGTGGATCCAAGTATTACAGAAGCGGGTCGTGGTGTAGGGATGACAGCGATGCAATTATTAGTAAAAGTACAACTTCCACTAGCTGTTCCATTTTTACTGGCAGGTGTTCGTGTTGCGGCAGTGATTGCAATTGGTGTTGCAACACTTGCACCATTTGTTGGTGGGGATGGATTAGGTGGAGATATTATGTCAGGGATTAACTCACGAAATACGAATAAGATATACAGTGGTGCTGTTGTTGCAGCTTTATTATCCATCTTAGCAGACTGGTCTCTCGGAAAAACGCAACAACGTTTGGAGCGTAAAACAAGTTAAAAAAGAAAAAGGTGGCGTGCCTATTGAAAGTTGTGATTACAGATCATGCCTATATGGATTTTACAGAGGAGAAGAAGCGTTTTGAATCGATTGGTGCACAGCTGATCATTGCACAATGTACGTCTGAAGAAGAAGTGATTCAAGTAAGTGAAGACGCACATGTGCTTATTAACTCAGATTTACCAATCACACGAAAAATCATTGAAGCATTGCCGAATTTAAAGCTGATCACACGTTATGGCATTGGCGTAGATCATATAGATGTTGAAGCTGCAACAGAGCACGGCGTCTATGTTACCAATGTTCCAGATTATTGCCAAATTGATGTGGCAGATCATGCACTAGCATTGATTTTATCGCTTACGCAAAAAATTGTTCATTTAAATCAAAAAGTAAAACAAGGAAGTTGGGATTTCAGCGACGGAGCTCCGCTTCATCGTATACAAACGCAAACAGTCGGATTGATAAGTTATGGTGGAATTGCAAGAATTTTATCGAAAAAACTACAAGCAATCGGTTTTACAGTGATTGCCTATGATCCTTATTTAGAAAATGTAAAAGCGTCATTAGATGTTGAACTTGTTTCGTTAGAGGCGTTAATGCAACAATCAGATGTGGTGAGTGTGCATGCACCTCTTGTGAAAGAAACCTATCATTTAATTGACAGAGAAATGTTAGCACTCGCAAAGCCGCATGCTGTCATTGTTAATGCAGGAAGAGGGGCTGTTATTCACGAAGCGCATTTAATAGAAGCTTTACAAAATGGACAAATTGCTGCAGCTGGAATTGACGTGTTAGAAGTAGAACCAATTGCACGTAATCATCCATTTTTAACAATGGATCAAGTGATTGTAACCCCTCATTTTGCATTTTATTCAGAACAAGCAATGGAAGAATTAAAAGAAAAGACAATGGTCAATGTGATGGCTATGCTACAAGGTGAAAAACCGCAATATATTGTGAATCCGTTAAATGAAAAATAGTTTAGGAGGGATTGATATGACTGAAAAGGTCGCATTTACAGTTGCAGAGGCAATTGTGAAAGAGTTAGTTGCCGCAGAAGTTGAAGCGGTATATGGCATTGTAAGTATTCATAATATGCCAATCATTGATGCAATTTATCGAGAAGGAAGTATTCGGATTGTGACGGCACGTGGAGAAAGTGGCGCAGTCAATATGGCTGATGCATATGCACGGGCAACAGGAAAAATGGGGGTTGTCATTACAAGTACAGGAACAGGTGCTGGAAATACTGCAGGTTCTTTAGCAGAATCTTGGAATGCAAGTACGCCATTATTACATATTACAGGTGAAGCAGATTCGATGACAATTGGGCTCGATAAACGCTATATTCATGAAGCAAAAGACCAACAGAAGATGATGGAAGGTGTTAGTAAAAGCTCTTATTTACTCAAAGATCCGAAGCAAATTACGCCACTCCTTCGTAAAGCGATTCAAGAAACAACGACAGTGCCGTGTGGACCTGTTACAATATCGATTCCGACAAATTTCCAACCACAAATCATTCCTAAAACGCAGTTAATCGATGTACAACGATGGGCCACTGATTCGTCTGTTCAATTACCATCTGACGTAGTCGAATTAATTAGCAAAGCAAAACGTCCGGTCGTGTGGGCAGGACATGGTGTAGTAAAAGCAGGTGGTTCTGAGCAGCTACGTCAACTTGTCGACCAAATCAAACCGGCTATTTTAACGAGTGAATCAGCAAAAGGAGTTGTTGATGAAACGCATCCACTTTGCATTGGGAATTTTGTTGCAACACCACAAGTAAAAGAATTAGTGGCGAAGTCAGACTTACTGTTAAGTGTTGGTGTTCGTTTTAGAGGAGATCAAACATTTAATTGGGAAATGGATATTCCGGAAAATCATATACATATTGATTTGAATCCTGAAGCTTCAAACCGAAATTTTGATAGTTTGTATACATTGGTTGGCGATGCAAAAGCAGTATTAACAGCTGTGAATGAAGCACTCGCACAGGAAGATGTATCTGTAGATGAAGCTTATACGAAGGAAGTAGAAGCCGTTCGTGAAGCCGTTCAGAATGATTTACGTTCAACGATTGGACCGTACGGAGATATCGCAAATAAGATGAATCAACAATTATCGAAAGATACGATTTTATTGACAGATGTTACAATACCAGGCTATACATGGGGCAATAAATTAGTTGAAATTCATGAGCCAAGAAACTATCAATATGTCGCAGGTGGTGGAATTGGACAAGGATTGCCAATGGCGATTGGTGCACAAATTGGTCAACCTGATAAAGATGTTGTCCTCATCGCTGGAGACGGCGGATTTATGGTCAATGCCGGAGAAATGATTACTGCAATCGAAGAAAATGCACCGGTTAAAGTATTATTATTTGACGATGGAGGGTATGGGATTTTACGCTACTATCAAGAAGCAGCATATGGTAGACGAACAGCAGTTGATTTGAAAAATCCAAACTTCGTCGATATGGCGAAATCAATGGGCTTTGAAGCTGAAAAAGTCTCATCAGTGGAGGCTTTTGAAGCTGGATTAGAAAGAGCGTTAGCGAGCGACCAGCCATATATGGTTGTCGTCGATGTTGAAGCAATTGGCATTTTGGAATATGAAGATTCACCTGAATATATTCAATCATTCCATCCAAGAACATAATTGAATCAATGAGATTGTCCAGCGCATCCGTCAAGATTGACGTGATACGCTGGACAATTTTTTTTGGGGGAATGAAGAAAACTGAGGAGACAGCTGGCATTGTTGATAAAAGAGGTTTTTTGTAAGTATGAGAAGGAAGTTTGTAGATAAGAATAGCAAATTTGTAGGTAATACTACTAGAGTTATAAGTAACTGAAAAATTGTAGGTAGTTTGATGTTTTTTGTAGATATAAGGAAAAAGATTGTTGATTTGCACAGAAAATTTGTCGATATTGCCGCTGGATTTGTAGATAACAGAAAAATTGTAGATAATCTGAAATTCTTTGTAGGTATAAGGAAAAAGATTGTTGATTTGCACAGAAAATTTGTCGATATCGCCGCTAGATTTGTAGGTAACAGAGAAGTTGTAGGTAATCTGAAATTCTTTGTAGGTATAAGGAAAAAGATTGTTGATTTGCACAGAAAAATTTGTCGATATCGCCGCTAGATTTGTAGGTAACACAAAGCTCGTAGTAAGTAATTCAAAATGTGTAAGCACCCTATCAAAATTTATAGACAGATTTCCCGTCGTTTCTATTAATGAACACGATTATTTTGGATAACACGAAGTAGATTCTGTACTTGTACAAGTGAAACTTTGTTATACTATGGAAAGGAATTAGTATTGGAGGCATTATCATTTTGAATGAAATAGAGAAACCACATATTTTAATTATCGATGGAATGGCATTATTATTCCGTTCGTTTTTTGCAACATCAGCTATGGGGCATTTTTTCCCGAATCGTGCAGGTATACCGACGAACGGCGTACAAGGATTTTTACGTCATACAATGACGGCGCAGACAATTTTTACACCGACACATATGGCGGTTTGTTGGGATATGGGTGCGCACACATTTCGTAATGACTTATATGATGGCTATAAAGCGAATCGTCCTGCACCACCAGAAGAGCTCGTCCCGCAATTTGACATGGCACGTGAAGCTGCTCAACTAATGGGATGGGGCAATTACGGTGAAAAAGGGATGGAAGCGGACGATTTAATCGGATCAATGATAACACATTGGGAAGGTAAAGCTGACATAACAGTTGTAAGTGGAGATAAAGACTTATTACAATTACTTCGTCCAGGTGTCCGCATTGCACTGATCAAAAAAGGATATAGCGAATACGATATTTATACAGATGAGCGCTTTGTGGAAGAATATGGAATCACTCCATTGCAGTTCATTGACAAAAAAGCATTTACGGGTGATACCGCAGATGGCTATCCGGGTGTAAAAGGAATTGGTCCCAAAACAGCATTAACACTTATTAAACAATACGGTTCAGTTGATGGTGTGCTTGAACATTTAAGTGAATTAACCCCTGCACGACGTAAACGGATTGAAGAAGGACTAGACATGTTGAAAATTTCACGTGAATTGGCGGAAATTCATTGCGATTTAGAGGTGGAAACATCACTGGATCAAATGAGTATTCCATTATTTGACAATCAAGTATGTGAACAACTCGATGCACTTGATTATTCACTTGTCATTCGACACGCAAAGATGCTTGTCAATTAACGTTGAAAATTTGGTAAGCACTGTTCTACTTACTTGAGTTTTGTGGTGATGTTAAGCGCCCTCAATAGAATTTATCCACTTCAAGCCCGTTAGTAATACAACTCGGTGGAATCATTCGCTGTTGTTTACTGAAGTTGTATAGACGTGCATCCATCTACATAAAAAGTTTATATCATCCATAGACATAGTTGTGTCATTTGGACAAGTTAGTAGAAATCCTCAATTCAACACAGGATGTTTTTGTGTTGAGAGTTATATGAGGGTTATGGTTAAGTAGTTGGATGAACATCGCAACTGAGCTGATACAAGCGATAGAAAATGAACGGAACATATTCGTCGCACATAAAAACCTCTCCTTCATACGCAATGTTACCACTGTGTCGGAGGAGAGATTTTTGTGATTTGAATAAACGTAATAATTTTACGATTCGGTTCATATGGAACAATTCGCGTCACACTTGGACGGTTTGGACCGCCGTGATCATCGACATATAATAAAAGACCTTTTTCAGTATCTTCATAGCCAACGACCGCAACCCAGTGATAATCAAATGAAAAATGACCAAACCACTGACATGAAAACCACTTATCAAATTTAGCGGCAACCGGTTGACCAAGTGTAATTTGGCGTTTCATTTCATTAACAGAGCATTTTGCAACGAGCCAATCTTTTCCAAGTAGTTTTCGGAGATTGCGAATGAAACGATACGTAAATAACCCAATAGGCGTACTACCGAGTTGGCGATATAAAGCATCAATATTTGAAAAACGACCAGGCATATGAAAATCTAGTAGTGCATAGGCTGTAACTGGTCCACAAGCAGAAGCACGATATTTTTGATGAATGTCTGCATCGAATTGACACTTCTTTGTAAGAGGAATGAAATCACTCATACAATCCCCCCAATCATTTACTATTATTCTATCTGAATGGTATGAAATCATTCAATGAAAACGATTATGACAACCTTTCTCGCATATCAAATAATTAACTTTATATTTTATTAGATAAAAATATTGCGAAAACTTGTATAATAGATTACAATAATAATCAGACAGGTAGTTCATATATTTTTTTGTCAATTTTATGAATGAGCATTCATTCAAGAAGAACAAAGGGAGGAAAGACACGTGGCTTATCAAATTAAAAAAGCAGCAGTTTTAGGTTCAGGTGTAATGGGGTCTGGTATTGCGGCACATTTAGCGAACATTGGGATTCCCGTATTATTACTCGATATCGTTCCTGGTAAATTAACAGAAGCGGAAGAGAAAAAAGGACTTACTTTAGAGGATAAGCAAGTGCGCAATCGTTTAGCGGATGGCGCATTAAAGCAATTATTAAAACATAAACCGGCACCTTTAACATCTAAAAAGAATGTTTCTTTAATCGAAGCAGGAAACTTAGAAGATGATTTAGAGAAATTGCAAGATGTAGATTGGATAATTGAAGTTGTCGTTGAAAACTTAGACGTAAAACAATCATTATATGAAAAAATTGATACTGTGCGAAAAGAAGGAACCATTGTATCGTCGAATACATCAGGGATTAGCATTGAGGCGATGATGGAAGGAAGAAGTGAAGATTTCCAAAAGCATTTCTTAGGGACGCATTTCTTTAACCCACCACGCTATTTGAAATTACTTGAAGTAATTCCAGCAAGTACGACAGCACCAGAAGTGGTTGAGTATATGACAACTTTTGGGGAAGATGTGTTAGGAAAAGGCGTCGTCATCGCAAAAGATACACCAAACTTCATCGCAAACCGTATCGGTACATATGGTTTACTCGTCACTGTGAAAGAAATGGTCGAACGAGGTTACTCAGTCGGTGAAGTAGATTCAGTAACAGGGACACTCATTGGTCGTCCGAAATCGGCGACATTTAGAACATTAGATGTAGTTGGGCTAGACACATTCGTACATGTTGCGAAAAATGTCTATGATCAAACGACAGGTGAAGAACAAAAAGTATTTGATACACCAGCGTTTATTCAAAAGATGGTTGAAAATAAATGGCTTGGTGCCAAAACGAAAAAAGGCTTCTATGAAAAACAAGGCAAAGAGATTTTAGAGCTAAACTATGAAACGTTCGAATTTGAACCAGTGAAAAAATTGAAAACGCCTTCAATTGAAATGGCCAAACAGCAAAGAGGCCTTGCAAATCGTGTGAAAACAGTTGTTTATGCAGAGGATCGCACAGGTGAATTGTTATGGAACATCTTTGCGCCAACACTTGTGTATTCAGCGCAATTACATGGGGAAATTGCGGATGATATTGTAGCGATTGACAATGCGATGAAATGGGGATTCGGTTGGCAACAAGGACCATTTGAAACGTGGGATGCAATCGGTGTAGCGAAATCAGTTGAGAAAATGAAAGCAGAAGGATACGACATCCCAAGCCTTGTTCAAAACTTACTCGATAAAGGCTTTGAAACATTTTATAAAGAAGAAGAGGGCGAACGATACTTCTTTAATGGAAATGATTATGAACGCGTTCCAGTTAATGAAAAAGCAATTGATTTAAAACGTTATAAGAAAAAGCATGGGGTCTTGAAGAAAAATTCGGGCGCAAGTTTAATCGATTTAGGAGATGGCGTTTTATTACTAGAATTCCATTCACAATCGAATGCGATTGGATTAGATATTATTCAAATGATCAATTATGCAATCGAAGAAGTTGAGAAAAATTATAAAGGACTCGTCATTGGAAACCAGGGGAAAAACTTCTGTGTTGGTGCGAATCTAGGTATGATTTTAATGGAAGCACAAGATGACAATATTTTCGAGCTAGATTTTGTCGTTCGTTCATTCCAACAAGCGATGATGAAGATTAAATATGCAACAAAACCAGTTGTTGCAGCACCATTCGGTATGACGCTTGGCGGTGGTGCAGAAGTATGTTTACCAGCAGCTCATATTCAAGCGACAACAGAAACGTATATGGGGCTCGTTGAAGTCGGTGTTGGATTGATCCCAGGTGGAGGCGGAAACGTCAACTTATATACGAAGCATTTAAAAGGTCTGCCAAACGGTGTGCAAATGGATTATCAAAACATCGCAACAAAAGTATTCGAAACAATTGCGATGGCGAAAGTATCTACGTCAGGCGAAGAAGCACGTGATCATAACTTCTTAGACTTTGCAGACGGTGTTAGTGTAAACAGCGATCATCAAATTTATGATGCGAAACAAGCTGCACTTGCACTATACGAGGGCGGTTATACACCACCGAAACGTGAAAAAATCCCTGTAGCAGGAGAACCGGGCTATGCGACATTATTATTAGGTGCAGAAGGTATGCACTTGTCGGGTTATATTAGTGACCATGATTTAAAAATTGCAAAAAAACTAGCATATGTCATTGCGGGGGGAAGAGTTCCATACGGTACGCTCGTAGATGAGCAATATATTCTTGATTTGGAACGCGAAGCATTTTTAAGCCTTGTTGCAGAGCCATTATCACAACAACGTATGCAACATATGCTCGTAAAAGGAAAACCATTACGTAACTAAATAAAACGAGCGGTGGTAAGTCATACAACCGCTCGCAATCGATTCATACATGGAGACTATTTTTGAAGTGTAAAGGGGAGGAAATAACATGCGTGAAGCAGTAATAGTAGCTGGAGCGAGAACGCCGGTTGGAAGAGCAAAAAAAGGCTCATTGGCAACGGTTCGCCCAGATGATTTAGGTGCACTCGCAGTACAAGAAACGTTAAAACGTGCTGGTGGCTATGATGGTGCGATTGATGATTTAATTATTGGATGTGCGATGCCAGAAGCAGAGCAAGGGATGAATATGGCACGTAATATTGGAGCGCTTGCTGGCTTACCTGATACAACACCAGCAATTACCGTAAACCGTTTTTGCTCGTCTGGTTTGCAGTCAATCGCTTATGGTGCAGAACGAATTATGTTAGGCCATGCTGAAGCAATTATTGCGGGTGGAGCAGAATCTATGAGTATGGTACCAATGATGGGGAATGTAATTCGTCCAAACGCAAAATTAGCTGAAACAGCACCTCAATATTATATGGGAATGGGCCATACAGCAGAAGAAGTTGCGAAAAAATATGGCGTAAGTCGTGAAGACCAAGATGCATTTGCAGTACGTTCGCATGAACGAGCGGAAGCGGCAATTAAAGAAGGTAAATTTGTCGATGAAATTGTTCCAGTAGAAGTTGAACAACATTATGTGGATGAAGCTGGAAAAGGACAGAAGAAAATTTTCACGTTTGATATGGATGAAGGCGTTCGTCCCGGAACAACGACAGACGTTTTAGGGAAATTACGTCCGGCATTCTCTGTAACAGGATCAGTTACTGCAGGAAATGCATCACAAACATCGGATGGTGCAGGTGCAGTGCTCGTTATGGATCGTGAAGTAGCAGAAGCACAAGGATTGAAGCCAATTGCCAAATTCCGTTCATTTGCTGTAGGGGGGGTACCTCCTGAAGTGATGGGAATTGGACCAATTGAAGCCGTTCCAAAAGCATTAAAATTAGCAGGTTTATCAATTGATGACATCGATTTATGGGAGTTAAACGAGGCATTCGCTTCTCAATCCCTACAAGTGATGCGTCACTTAGAATTAGATATCGATAAAGTAAACGTCAATGGTGGTGCGATTGCACTTGGTCACCCACTTGGTGCAACAGGAACTATTTTAACATTACGTTTATTAAATGAATTAAAACGTCAACAAAAACAATTCGGTGTTGTTACAATGTGTATCGGCGGCGGAATGGGTGCAGCAGGCGTCTTTGAAATGTTGTAATAACGATTTCAGCATCATATATATATATGATGTGCAACCATTGGAAATTGTATGATTGTAAAACATAAAGTGAGGAAATTAAGGGAGGAATTTTTTATGACAAACACACATGAGTTAGTAAAAGGTGGAGCGTTTTTAATTGAAGATATTGAAGCGGATCGCGTGTTTACACCAGAGGACTTCACGGATGAACATAAAATGATTGCAGCAACAACTGCAGAGTATGTTGAAAAGGAAGTAACACCTGTTGTTGAAAACTTAGAAAATCATGAATTCGAGCATTCCGTTCGCTTACTGAAAAAAGCAGGAGAACTCGGTCTACTAGGGGCAGATATTCCAGAAGAATATGATGGATTTGGTTTAGATAAAATTTCATCTGCTTTAATTGCAGAAAAAATGTCTGTTGCGGGCGGTTTCTCAATTACACATGGAGCACATGTAGGAATTGGTTCATTGCCAATTGTATTATTTGGAAATGAAGAGCAAAAGAAAAAGTATTTACCAGATTCTGTAACAGCTGAAAAGATTTTCGCTTACGCGTTAACAGAACCAAGCTCAGGTTCGGACGCTTTAGGTGCGAAAACGACTGCAAAATTAAATGAAGCCGGTACACATTATGTGTTAAACGGTGAAAAACAATGGATTACAAACGCAGGATTTGCAGATGTATTTGTTGTTTATGCAAAAGTAGATGGTGATAAGTTCACAGCATTTATCGTTGAAAAAGATCACCCAGGTGTATCAGTTGGTCCAGAAGAGAAGAAAATGGGCATTAAATCTTCTTCAACACGTACATTAATTTTACAAGATGCAGAAGTTCCAGTTGAAAACTTACTTGGCGAAGTAGGTCGCGGTCATGTAATTGCGTTTAATATTTTAAATATTGGTCGTTATAAATTAGGTGTAGGAACAATTGGAGAATCAAAACGTGCACTTGAATTAGCGGTTACGTATGCAAATGAACGTAAACAGTTTAATACACCAATTTCTTCATTTAATTTAACAAAAGAAAAATTAGCGACGATGGCATCAAAAATTTATGCCTCAGAAAGTTTAATTTATCGCACGGTTGGAAACTTTGAAGAACGTAATAGCGCAATGTCGCCAGAAGAGCAAAAGGACGGAAAAGCAGTTGCAGCTTCAATTGCAGAATATGCAATTGAATGCTCAATTAACAAAGTGTTTGGCTCTGAAGTGTTAGACTATGTTGCGGACGAAGCCGTTCAACTACACGGTGGTTATGGATTCATGTCAGAATATGAAGTTGAGCGTATTTACCGCGATTCACGTATTAACCGTATTTTCGAAGGAACAAATGAAATTAACCGTATGATTGTTCCTGGAACATTTATGAAAAAAGCGATGAAAGGTGAGCTTCCATTACTTGAAAAAGCGCAAAGCTTACAAGAAGAACTGCTCATGATGATGCCAGAAGAAGTGGGCAATGAACCATTAGCACAAGAGAAAGTTCTTGTGAAAAATGCGAAGAAAATTGGTTTATTAGCCGCAGGTCTTGCAGCACAACGTTTTGGAACAAAACTTGAAGCGGAACAAGAAGTACTTGTAAACATCGCAGATATTGCGAACAATATTTTCGCAATGGAATCTTCACTATTACGTGCGGAGAAAGCAGTTGCTCGTGACGGTGCAGAAAAAGCGAAGCAAAAAGTGTTATACACAGAAATCTTCTGTCAAGAAGCATTAGAAGAAATCGAAAAAGATGCAAAAGAAACACTCTTCGCATCAGTAGACGGTGACAACCAACGTATGATGTTATCAGCATTACGCAAATTAACACGTTCAAATCCACATAATATTATTCAGAAGAAACGTGAAGCTTCTGAAGCGCTAATTGAAGCTTCAAAATTTGTTGTTTAATTAAAAAAATAGAATGATCCTTCAGGTGTGAAAGCATCTGGAGGATTTTTTTGGTATGATAAAGATAATACATAGTGGAGGGATGCGCACGATGACAATTACATATTATGGTTATCCGAAATGTAGCACTTGTCGCAAAGCGAAAAAATGGTTAACAGATGAAGGGATTGCATTTGAAGAGGTGAACTTAGTTGATCAGCCACCAACAGCAGAAACCTTAAAAGAAATGATTGAAACATCTGGTTTAGAAATGAAGAAATTTTTCAATACAAGCGGAAAGGTGTACCGTGAAGAACAATTGAAAGATCGACTCCCAACGATGTCTGATGATGAGAAGATTGCGTTATTAGCATCAAACGGAATGTTAATTAAACGCCCAATCGTGTTTGGTGACGATAAAATCACAATTGGTTTCAAAGAAGAAACATTTGAAGAAGTTTGGAAAGCATAAAAGAGTGGCGCATTGCTACTCTTTTTCATTGTAACAATAGATAGATGTGCAGGCGCTGCTATGAGGTTGGATAAGTAGTCTGATAAGTTGGTATATTCTTAAACTCATATTGAAAAATCGAGCAGTTTATGATATATTATAGCTGTATGAATACAGTCGAAAAAGATGTTGAGAAACGAATGTTTTTATGCTTGTAATGTAAGAATGTTCGTGTATAATGTAAATTGTATTCCATAAGAGAAGGACATATCGTAGGATACGCATCATTTAAGATGAATCGTATGGAACGAACTATAAAATTTGGGGGCAAATGACATGAACACACCTAAAGAATTCAAGTATTCAAAAGAGCATGAATGGGTAAAAGACGAAAATGGTAACTACCGTATTGGGATTACACATTTCGCACAATCTGAACTAGGCGATATCGTATTCGTTGAACTTCCAGAAGAAGGCGACGACATCACTGCAGGCGAACCATTTGGTAGCGTAGAGTCTGTTAAAACAGTTTCAGAGTTATATGCACCAATCAGCGGTAAAGTGCTAGAAGTAAACGAAGAGCTAGAAGATAACCCAGAATACGTAAACGAATCTCCATATGAACAAGCATGGATGATCGTTGTTGAACCGGCGGACGCTTCTGAAGTAGACGGCCTTATGTCTGCAGAAGAATACGACGAAATGACAATCGAATAATCTGATTGACCAAAGCATCTGGCATAGCCAGGTGCTTTTTTTTTGCGATTTATTATGGACAGATCAATAGATAGGTAAAATGCAGCACGCAATGGAAGGGGAGAAGCGCTAAATGAAGAAATTTTTTTGTAAATAATGAATGAAAACATTTGTAGAAAACAACAACACTTGTAGATATGGCCTTGAAAGTTGTAGCTATTGTAGGGGAATTTGTAGGTATAGAACGAAACTTTGTTGATAGCATTCATTAATTTGTAGCAAACAATGCCACTTGTAGATACGACTTTAAAAGTTGTAGATTCCCCCCAAAACTTTGTAGGTATTACCCCAAACTTTGTTGATATCACTCATTAATTTGTAGAAAACACCCTTTCTCGTCTATATACCACACCAAAACTTATAGCCATGCCTCATTCATTTCATTTCTCAAAAATCAAATCCGCTGAAAGGTGACTCGAAAAGATGTATGATAAGAGGCAGTGGGCGTATGGAGAACGAACAGGGCGCCAAAATGATACGTAGGATGAATGATTAGAACTTTTAATAAGGGCGGTGGAGAATGCTGACGAAAAAAGTACTTGTCGTAGAAGGAAAAGCTGATAAATTCCGGTTAAAACAAATGATTGATGAGCCTGTGACCATTATTTGTACATTCGGAACGATAAGTGAATATGATTTAGAGGAGTTACTAGATCGAACAATCGATATCGAAAGAGACGAATTGTATGTGTTCGTTGATGCTGATTATACGGGTGAACAAATTCGTGCTTTATTCCACCAATTATATCCCGAAGCGATTCACTTATTTACGAATGAAGAGGATGTTGAGGTGGAGTGCACACCATTCCATCTACTGGCGGAAGAACTTCAACCTTATTTTCAAATACATGCACAATTTTTACACATAAAGGATGAATGACATTGGAAAACTGGACACGTGAACAATGGGAGCAAGAAAAAGAGCAAGCTGAACAAGCGTTACTTTATTTATACACACCACTTTGCGGTACTTGCCAAGTCGCATCAAAAATGATGATGGTTGTTGAAGAATTAAAAAAAGGTTTGCCAATTGGAAAAGCGGACCTTAACTATTTGGGGGATCTTGCTATTGATTATGAAATTGAAAGTGTTCCTTGTTTATTAATCGCAGAAAAAGGACAGATTAAAGAAAAAATTTATGCGTTTCAATCAATCCCACATTTACTTGAAAAAATTGGTTGACAATATTCGACGTTGATGGTAAATTAATTATATTCTAATAATTAAATAACAACTCTTATTAAGAGCGGCGGAGGGAAGTGCCCGATGAAGCCCAGCAACCAGCACGAAAGTGAAAAGGTGCCAAATCACGCGAAGCGAAAGCTTTGAAAGATGAGAGAACGGATAAACGCTTAACTGTAAACGTCCCCCTTTCTACTCTTCTGTAGGAAGGGGTTTTTTGTACAAGAAATAAAGTCTCGGTTAGGTTGAAAGTGAAGGTGGACGTAAGATGATTCGATTAGAAGAAGTATATAAAATTTATGATACAGGGAAAGCGAAAATTCATGCGGTAGATCATGTGTCATTAACAATACAGGAGGGCGAAATTTTTGGGGTCATCGGTTATAGTGGTGCTGGAAAGAGTACATTAATTCGATTGTTAAATGGCTTGGAAATGCCGACGAAAGGTAAAATTACCGTTGGCAAAACAGAAATTTCATCTACAAAAGGGAATGAGTTACGTCTTGCAAGACAAAAGGTAAGTATGATTTTCCAACATTTTAATTTACTTTGGTCGAGAACTGTAAAAGATAATATAGCTTTTCCACTAGAAATTTCTGGAGTACCGAAAAAGCAACGAGAAGCTAAAGTTGCTGAATTGATTCAACTTGTTGGCCTAGCTGGTCGTGAAAATGCCTATCCGTCGGAATTATCTGGTGGACAAAAGCAGCGGGTTGGTATTGCAAGAGCACTTGCAAACGATCCAGAAGTGCTCCTTTGTGATGAAGCAACTTCTGCGCTAGACCCGGAAACGACTGAGTCGATATTAAATTTATTAACTGATATCAATGAAAGGCTGGGACTGACGATTGTGCTTATTACGCATGAAATGGATGTCATCCGTAAGATTTGTCATCGAGTTGCAGTAATGGAAGAAGGAAAGGTCGTTGAGATGGGAGAAGTATTGTCGGTATTCCAATCACCACAAGCACCGATTACTAAGAAATTCCTATCACAAGTAACAGAGCCTGGGACTGCGAAAGAAGCGATTCAAAACATCCGTGAAGAATATCCTTCTGGACAATTAATTAAATTAGTCTTTATCGGGGAACGAACAGAACAACCAGTACTAGCTTCACTCATTCGACAATATGATATTGACGTGAATATTGTACAAGGCAATATTTCCCACACACAAGCAGGACCATATGGAACGCTAATTTTACAACTTGTTGGTGATCAACAAAAAGTAGCAGAGGCGATTAATTACCTCCATGCACAAGAAGTTCAAACAGAGGTGATTGATGATGCAAAATAACATGTTAGAAAATGTTGATTGGGAAAAAATGTGGGATGCTACAATAGAAACATTATATATGACTGTGTTATCTACAGCATTTACATTTATTATCGGCTTAGCGCTCGGAGTACTATTATTTTTATCGAGTCCAGGACAAATTTGGGCAAATCGCTTGATAAATATTCTCATTGGAACATTTGTGAATATTTTCCGATCGATTCCATTTATTATTTTAATCATTTTACTAATCCCATTCACGAAACTATTGGTAGGAACAATTCGTGGGCCAGAAGCAGCATTGCCCGCACTGATTGTCGGAGCAGCACCCTTTTATGCACGAATGGTATTGATCGCTCTTCAGGAAATTGATAAAGGTGTGATTGAAGCGGCAAAATCGATGGGTGCTAAAACACGCACGATTATTTTTAAAGTTTTACTTCCAGAATCAATGCCGGCGCTCGTTTCAGGTATTACCGTAACAGCTATTGCGCTTGTTGGTTATACTGCGATGGCTGGCGCAATTGGAGCAGGAGGGCTTGGAACATTAGCATTTTTAGATGGTTTTCAGCGAAGCCGTGAAGACGTCGTATGGGTCGCAACGATTTTAATATTAATCATCGTATTCATCATTCAATTTGCGGGAGACTTACTTGTAAAGAAATTGGATAAACGTTAATCAATTGGCAATCAAGCCTTTGATCATAAATTATTATCTATGAGGGGGAACAATGATGAAAAAATTTTTAACAGCATTATTAGTTGCAGCATTAGCCGTTATTCTAGTTGCATGCGGTTCTAATGATAAGAAAGAATCAGGTGGAAGCGAAGATGGCGGTAAGAAAACATTAACAGTTGGTGCATCAAATACACCACATGCGATTATTTTAGAAGAAGCAGCACCTATTTTAGAAGAACAAGGTATTGAGTTGAAAATCGAAGAATATACGGAGTTTATTTTGCCTAACAAAGATTTAGAATCAGGTGATTTAGATGCGAACTTCTTCCAACACATTCCCTATTTAGAAGGACAAATCGAAGATCATGGGTATGATTTTGTAAACGCAGGAAGTATTCATATCGAGCCGATTGGTGTTTATTCGAAAAAATATAAATCACTAGATGAATTACCAGAAAATGCAACCATTTTAATCAGTAATTCAGTTGCGGACCACGGTCGTATTTTAGCAATGTTAGAAGATAAAGGTTTAATTACATTAGCGGATGATATTGATAAAACAAATGCTGAAGTAAAAGATATTGTGGAAAATCCGAAAAATATTGAGTTTGACGCAAATTATGAACCAGCACTTATGACGCAGTTATATAATAATGATGAAGGAGATGCTGTGTTAATTAATTCGAATTTTGCGATCGATGCAGGAATTAATCCACTAGAAGATTCAATTGCCATTGAAGATTCAGAATCTCCATATGTAAACATTGTTGCAGTACAAAAAGGCGATGAAAATAATGCTGAAATTAAAGCGCTAATCGAAGCACTTAAATCTGATAAAGTTCAAGACTTTATATTAGAAGAATGGGGCGGCGCTGTCGTGCCAGTAGAATAATAAAAAGATACAGGTCATTTGAAGAGGTGGAGAAAAAAACGTTTTCTCTAAAAAAAACTCTTGGATGACCTGTTTTTGGTTACGTGAAACACCTAAAGGCGAATGTTTCTTGTTTTGTTTGTGTGTAATGTTCGTTAAATTTAAAAAAGATGATGAAAAATATAAATATAAATGGTAGTATATACATATCTTTAAAATAGTATGAATATTTCCGAGGGGGAAGAGAGATGAAATTAAAGATTGGGTTGATTGGTCGTATTTTAATTGCGATTGCATTAGCCGTCGGATTAGGATTACTTGTACCAAATATTAGTGAGGCATTCGGGAAAGGGTTCGTTCGATTTTTTGCGACTTTTAATATGTTATTCGGTGGTTTCTTAAACTTCGTAGTACCATTAATCATTATTGGATTTATCGTACCGGGTATTGCAAAGCTAGGGCAAGGGTCAGGAAAATTATTAGGTCTTGCTACAGTATTTGCGTACGGTTCAACAATTTTTGCAGGTATCATGGCATATTTCGTAGCAAGAAACTTACTGCCAACTTTTATTAGTGAAAGTGGGACAGGAGAAGAAGTAGCTGAAGGGGCTAGAGAAGCCGCAACAGCATTCTTTGAAGTAGAAATGCCACCAGTAATGGATATTATGACGGCATTAATTCTTGCCTTTTTACTTGGCATTGGGATGGCAGCGGTAAATAGTAAAACCATACTTTCATTTTTCGACGAGTTGAACTTAATTATTGAAAAAGTTATTTCGTTTGTCATTATTCCATTACTACCAATTCACATTTTTGGAATCTTTTTAAATATGACGTACACAGGGGAAGTAGCAAAAGTATTATCAGTATTTGCGCTTGTATTCATCTTAATTATTGTTTTACATTTAGTCATGTTAACAATTCAGTATACAGTTGTCGGTGCGTTATCAAAGAAAAATCCATTTTTCTTAATGAAAACAATGGCACCTGCTTACTTCACAGCACTTGGAACACAATCATCTGCAGCGACTATTCCGGTGACATTGCGTCAAGCAAAACAAACAGGTGCATCTGAACGAGTGACCAACTTTACGATTCCATTATTTGCCACAATTCATTTATCAGGAAGTACGATTACACTCGTGACCTGTTCGATTGGTGTCTTATTAATGAACGGTATGCCAGTTACATTCGGAGAATACTTACCATTTATCTTTATGTTAGGTGTTACGATGATTGCAGCACCAGGTGTACCAGGTGGCGCAGTCATGGCAGCAGTTGGATTATTAAGCTCGATGCTTGGATTCTCAGAGTCAATGGTAGCACTAATGATTGCATTATATATGGCACAAGACAGCTTTGGAACAGCAACGAACGTTACTGGAGACGGTGCAATTGCAATGATGGTTGATCGATTTACAAAAAAATAACCTTATAAATGAAAAGAACTTTCTCAATACATCTGACGTAATTGAGAAAGTTCTTTTTGCAGTTTAATTCCTAAAAAAACAATTCAAAATGGATTGTACCTACATTTTTGAATGAATGTACTCAAACATTTGCATGCAATCAAAATATCGGTTAATATTAGAATTATACTAAATTAAGAATGGCTATCCATTCGCATGATTATATTGGAGGTATAGGAATGGCAACTTTAGAAATAAAAGGCCTTCACGTTGAAATCGAAGGTAAAGAGATTTTAAAAGGCGTTGATCTAACGATTAACACAAATGAAATCCATGCAATCATGGGTCCAAACGGAACAGGGAAGTCTACATTAGCACAAGCAATTATGGGACACCCACGTTATGAAGTAACAGCTGGTACAGTTACATTAGACGGTGAAGATGTGCTTGAAATGGAAGTAGACGAGCGTGCACAAGCAGGTCTATTCCTAGCGATGCAATACCCAAGTGAGGTTGCAGGTGTAACGAACGCAGACTTCTTACGTTCAGCGATCAACGCACGTCGTGAAGAAGGTGACGAAGTTCCATTAATGAGCTTCATCCGCGAACTAGATGCGAAAATGGAAACATTAGAAATGCATGAAGATATGGCAACGCGTTACTTAAACGAAGGATTCTCAGGCGGAGAGAAAAAGCGTAACGAAATTTTACAACTAATGATGTTAAAACCTAAATTTGCAGTATTAGACGAAATTGACTCAGGATTAGATATCGACGCACTACGCATTGTTTCTAAAGGTGTCAATGAAATGCGCGGAGAAGGCTTTGGTTGCCTAATTATCACGCATTACCAACGTCTATTAAACTACATCACACCAGATCACGTACACGTTATGGCAAACGGTCAAGTTGTTAAATCAGGTGGTCCTGAATTAGCACAAAAACTTGAAGAAGAAGGTTACGACTGGGTGTACGAAGAGCTAGGTATCGAACAAACTGAAGAGCAAAAAGCATAAGAAAGGGGACTATACAAAATGACGGTTGAAACAAAATTGGCATTAACCGAACAGGATGTCCGTTCCTTTTCAGAAAAAATGAATGAAGCAGCGTGGATGACAGATTTCCGTGCAAATGCATTTGCGAAATTGGAACAACTCCCTATGCCTAAACCAGATAAAACAAGAATTGATCGTTGGAATTTCTTACAATTCCCAACACATACAGTAGAAAGTGCTGTATACAATTCATTAGATGAACTACCAGAAGAGGCACGTTCATTATTTGAAGAAGATAAAGCGTATAACGTATACGTTCAACATAATAATACACCTGCTTTTGTCTCAGTATCTGAAGACTTAACAGCAAAAGGTGTTATCGTAACAGATATTTTCACAGCAACTCGTGAACACGAAGAACTGCTGAAAAAATATTATATGACAGATGGCGTCAAAGTAGACGAGCATAAGTTAACAGCTTTAAACGCAGCATATATGAATGGTGGCGTATTTGTATACGTACCGAAAAATGTTGTTGTAGAAGAGCCAATCCAAGCGCTATTTTTACATGACGATGCTGAAGCTTCTTTATTCAACCACGTAATCGTTGTTGCAGAGGCAAACAGCCAGTTAACATACATTGAAAACTATATGTCAACTGTTAAAGAAGCGAAAGGACAAGCAAACATCGTCGCAGAAGTCATTACTGGCGATAATGCACATGTGACTTTCGGAGCTGTAGACTTATTAGCAGCTGGATTAACAGGGTTCATTAGCCGCCGTGGTGTTACACTAGGTCGCGATAGCCATATTAACTGGGCTTTAGGCTTAATGAACAACAATGATACAATTTATGAAAACTACACAGACCTCATGGGGAACGGATCTGAAAGTGATTTCAAATCAGTTGTTGTAGGTCGTGGTAAACAACGTCAAAACTTTACAACGAAAATTGTAAGTTATGGCGAAAATACAAATGGTATGATTTTAAAACACGGTGTTGTTAACGACGAGTCAACGGCGATTTTCAACGGAATTGGAAGCATCGTTCGAGGTGCAACAGGTTCTAACGCTGAACAAGAGTCTCGTATGTTAATTTTAAATGACCGTGCTCGTGCAGATGCGAACCCAATTTTACTCATCGCTGAAGATGAAGTAACTGCAGGTCACGCAGCTACAGTAGGTCGCGTTGATCCTATTGAGCTATTCTACTTAATGAGCCGCGGTATTTCTAAGAAAGACGCAGAACGCCTCATTATTCGTGGTTTCTTACAACCAGTTGTTTCAGAAATTGCAGCTGAAGGTATGAAGAAACTATTAGCGGAGGTAATCGAAAGGAAGTTGCGCTAATGCTTAATAAAGACATTCGCAATGATTTTCCAATATTAGATCAAGAGGTAAACGGGCATCCGCTCGTTTATCTCGATAGTGCTGCTACATCGCAAAAACCACAACAAGTGATTGATGCGATTAGTCATTATTATACGTATGATAATTCCAATGTTCATCGCGGCGTGCATACGCTTGGAAACCGTGCAACAGAAGGCTATGAAGGTGCCCGTGAAAAGGTTCGTCAATTTTTAAATGCTAAATCGACGGAGGAAATTGTATTTACGCGTGGTACGACGACAGCAATTAACTTAGTTGCACAAAGCTATGGTCGTGCAAACGTTCAAGCAGGCGATGAGATTGTAATTACGTATATGGAACATCACTCAAATGTTATACCGTGGCAACAAGTTGCGAAGGCGACTGGTGCAACGTTGAAATACATTGATCTTGAGGAAGATGGCACGATTTCATTAGATAAAGTACGTGAAACGATTACAGATAACACGAAAATTGTTTCTGTGATGCACGTTTCAAACGTACTCGGTACAATTAACCCAATTCAAGAGATTACAAAGATTGCACATGAACATGGTGCAGTGATGGTCGTTGATGGTGCACAAGCGGCACCACATTTAAAAGTAGACGTCCAAGCATTAGCCTGTGATTTTTATGCTTTTTCCGGACATAAAATGGGCGCACCGACTGGTATCGGGGCACTCTATGGTAAAAAGCAACTGTTAAACCAAATGGAGCCTGTTGAATTCGGTGGCGAAATGATTGACTTCGTTGGCTTGCAAGAGTCAACTTGGAAAGAATTGCCTTGGAAATTCGAGGGAGGCACACCTATTATTGCAGGTGCGATTGGTTTAGGAGCAGCAATTGATTATCTTGAGAACATTGGACTAGACAATATCGAAAGACACGAACATGAACTTGCTGCGTATGCACTGGAACGTATGAAAGAGATTGAAGGATTGACGATTTACGGTCCTGATAATGCTGAACAACGTGCTGGTGTCATTACGTTTAATTTAGAGGAGGTTCATCCACACGATTTAGCAACTGTATTGGACATGAATGGAATTGCTGTACGAGCAGGCCATCATTGTGCACAACCGTTAATGAAATGGTTAAAAGTTTCAGCAACAGCCCGTGCGAGTTTCTATGTGTACAATACGAAAGAGGATATCGATCGACTTGTGGACGGACTCCGTATTGCAAAGGAGTATTTCACTGATGTCATCTAGAAATCTAGACCAGCTATATCGATCTGTTATTATGGATCATTACAAAACACCACGTAATAAAGGTGTTTTAGCAGATAGCAGCGTTACAGTTGATATGAATAATCCGACTTGTGGAGATGTTATTCACTTAACAATGCATATCGAAGACGGAATTGTGAAAGATGCAAAGTTTGAAGGCGAAGGATGCTCAATTTCTATGGCCTCTGCGTCTATGATGACGCAAATGCTAAAAGGAAAAACAGAGGAAGAAGCTTTACAACTTGCAGATATTATTTCAAACATGATGCTAGGAAATGAATACGACACTTCGATTGACTTAGGGGACATTGAGGCGCTATCGGGCGTTGCTAAATTCCCTGCACGTATTAAATGTGCAACACTTGCTTGGAAAGCAATGGAAAAAGGCATTGAAGAGGAAGAATCCGAAGCATAAGACATTTATTCAAAAAGTGCATTCGTTACTTATTGTAACGCGCACTTTTTGAATGAAAATATGGAGACGGAGGAATACAATCATGGCTAAAAACTTGCCTGAAATCGGCGAATATAAATATGGTTTCCACGACGAAGACGTATCTGTTTTCCGTTCTGAGCGTGGATTAACACGTGAAATCGTCGAAGAAATTTCATCTATGAAAGAAGAGCCACAATGGATGCTCGATTACCGTTTAAAATCTTTAGAGCTATTTTATAGCATGCCAATGCCACAATGGGGCGGCGATTTAAGCGGTCTAAACTTTGACGAAATCACATATTACGTAAAAGCTTCTGAAACAACAGAACGTTCTTGGGATGAAGTACCAGAAGAAATTAAACGTACATTTGATAAATTAGGAATTCCTGAAGCAGAACAAAAATACCTTGCAGGTGTTTCTGCACAATACGAATCTGAAGTTGTTTATCACAACATGAAAGAAGAGTTAGAAGAGCAAGGAATTGTATTTAAAGATACAGACTCTGCACTTCAAGAAAATGAAGAACTATTTAAAGAATACTTTGGAACAGTTATTCCAAACTCTGACAACAAATTCGCAGCGTTAAACTCTGCAGTTTGGTCAGGTGGATCATTCATCTACGTACCGCCTGGCGTGAAAGTTGAGTCTCCACTACAAGCATACTTCCGTATTAACTCGGAAAATATGGGACAATTCGAACGTACATTAATCATCGTTGACAAAGATGCAAGCGTTCATTACGTTGAAGGGTGTACAGCACCAATTTTCACAACCAACTCACTACACAGTGCGGTAGTTGAAATTATTGTTAAAGAAAATGCATATTGCCGTTACACGACAATCCAAAACTGGGCGAACAACGTCTACAACCTCGTTACAAAACGTGCAGTTGTAGAAGCGCACGGAACAATGGAATGGATTGACGGAAACATCGGTTCAAAACTAACGATGAAATACCCAGCAGTTCTTCTAAAAGGTGAATATGCGCGTGGTATGACATTATCAATTGCACTTTCTGGTAAAGGCCAACACCAAGATGCGGGTGCAAAAATGCATCACTTAGCACCAAATACGTCATCAACAATTGTTTCGAAATCTATTTCACAAAACGGTGGTATTGGTACGTATCGCGGAATCGTTCACTTCGGACGTAACGCGAAAGGTGCGAGCGCAAACATTGAATGTGATGCGCTACTCATGGATGACATTTCAGTATCAGATACAATTCCATACAACGAAATTTTAAACGACGACATTTCCCTTCAACACGAAGCAAGTGTGTCGAAAGTTTCCGAAGAACAATTATTCTACTTAATGAGCCGTGGTGTTCCAGAGTTAGAAGCGATTGAAATGATCGTTTTAGGCTTTATCGAGCCATTCACAAAAGAACTACCAATGGAGTACGCAGTAGAAATGAACCGCCTAATCAAGTTCGAAATGGAAGGTTCAATCGGATAAAAATGCTGTAAGTATTGGTGCTATCGTATTTCATTAGGGTGTAAAAACAAGTTAAAAGTGTCTTGTGCCTAATTTGTGCCTAAATGAAAATGGTTTTGTGCCTAAAAAAGGAGAAAACGGACGATTTATTCATCCGTTTTCTCCTTATTTTTGGTTCTATTATATATGTTGGGGTCTAGAAACAATTGGGCATAAAAAATGCACGAAGTCACCTATGTCTTTTATACTTTAATTGTGAGAAAAAAGTAAAGGTAAGGTGACCCGTGCATATGAATAATAACATGAAAC
>DATGUZ010000046.1:0-3291 GCA_035300865.1 Sporosarcina sp. | reverse complement strand
TTATACATACAATTACGTTAAAAAGGAGCAAATCAATGCGTGCAACTGCAAAAGCTCATACGAATATCGCATTAATAAAATATTGGGGTAAGCGTAATGAGGAGTTAATTTTACCGACAAATAGCAGTTTGTCTGTCACATTAGATGGGTTTCATACAGAAACTACCGTTCATTTTAAAGAAGAGTTAGAGCGGGACGTATTTTTATTGAATGATGAAGAAATCTCCGGTGTTGCATATGATCGGGTAACAAATTATTTAGAATTATTCCGTAATTATGCCAGTCATAAAGGTTTGTTTGCAGAAGTGCACTCGATTAATAAAGTGCCAACAGCTGCAGGTTTTGCATCATCGGCATCAGGTTTTGCTGCTTTAGCAGGCGCTACTGCCAAAGCGTTACAATTAAATTTAAATGATCAAGACTTATCCCGTTTTACACGACAAGGCTCTGGTTCCGCTTGTCGTTCTATTTATGGTGGGTTCGTTCAATGGGAGATGGGCCAATTAGAAGATGGTTCAGATTCATATGCGATTCCAATTGCACCACAGGAACACTGGGATATTCGTGTTGCAGCAGTCGTTTTAACAGCAAAAGAAAAAGATGTCTCTAGTCGTGTTGGTATGAAACGTACAGTGGACACGTCAGTATTTTACGATGGTTGGTTAGAGAGTTTGCCACGTGATTTAGAAGAAATAAAAGTAGGTATAGCAGACAAAGACTTTGAAAAAGTAGGATCGATTGCAGAAGCAAACTGTTTAAAAATGCATGCAACAACATTAGGAGCAATTCCTCCATTTACCTATTGGCAAGATACAACAATGTCTGTTATGGAAACTGTTCGACAGCTACGGAAAGATGGAGTTTTAGCTTATTTTACGATTGATGCAGGCCCAAATGTAAAAGTTATTTATTTACCTGAAGATGAAGAAGAAGTTTTGCAAAAGTTAAATGCGACAAATGGAGTAGAAGAAGTAATTGTGAGTAAAGTAGGCGAAGGAATTTCTTACGTGTAGGAGCTGACAACACAAATGGAAGAATTAACGATTAAAACGCCTGGAAAATTAATGGTAGCTGGTGAGTTTGCAGTGTTAGAACCTCATCAGAAATTGGTAGTGATGGCGGTAGATCGATTTGTTTATACTACAATTTCCCCTAGTGATGATCATGTTGTTCATTTGCCCAATTTTGAGCTTCATAACTTAGCGTGGACGTTAGTGGATGGAGAGGTTGTTTTTGAAAATAAAGATGAGCGAATGACCTTCCTACACTCTGCAATTTCTGCAACAATAGCATACTTGCGAGAAAAAGAAATAGAAGTTAAGCCATTTGAATTAACAGTTAACAGTGAACTAGACGATCCAACTTCAGGAGCAAAATATGGTTTAGGTTCTAGTGCTGCCGTTGTTACTTCCGTTGTGAAAGCAATATTAACTTATGGATTACAAAAAAGACCGGATGATTATGTCGTATTTAAATTAGCAGCTATTGCCCATGTTCGTGTACAAGGAAATGGGTCAGGTGCAGACATTGCTGCATCAACCTTTTTTGGAGTATTGGAATATGCTTCTTTCCAGGCGGATTGGCTGTTAGAAGAATTGGAACAAACAGAAAATATAACAGATCTTATTGAAAAAGAATGGCCATATTTATCCATTCGTAACATCGGATTTCCAAAAGCAGTTGATATCTTTGTTGGTTGGACTGGAAAACCAGCATCAACAAAAAGTTTAGTAAATGATATTTTGAGTTTAAAAAATACTGCACCAAATAAATATGAGCGATTTTTACAGGACAGTCGAGAAGCCGTTGCGAAAATTGTCCATGGCATGGTGGAAAATGATATTGCTATTTTTTTAGCAGGCATTTCTGATAATCGCCGTGTTCTAGCAAGATTAGGAATAGATGCGAATGTGCCGATTGAAACAGAGAAGTTAGCAAAGTTAAGTGATATCGCAGAACAATTCGGTGGTGCTGGTAAATTATCGGGAGCCGGTGGCGGTGATTGTGGTTTAGCTTTTGTCGAAGAAGAGGTAAATGTACCAGAAATGCATAAAGCATGGATAAAGGAAAAAATTGAACCATTAGAGATTAAGGTATATCAAGGAAAGTAATAGTAATAACCTGAATATTTATACATTATTTTGTCGAGTTGAGTCAAAGCCTCCTTATTAGGTAAAATAGAATAAGGAGGTTTTGTCATGAAGAAAGCTATTTCATTAATAGGTATGCCAATGGACTTAGGGCAATTACGCCGTGGTGTTGATATGGGACCAAGCGCTATTCGTTATGCAGGCATCATCGAACGCTTAGAAAACTTAGCATACAAAGTAGAAGATTTAGGAAATGTGTCAGTTAAACGACCAAGTCGACAGGAACTTGTTCGGGAAGACAATTTGCGTAATTTAAATGAAGTGGTTGAAGCGAACATTGAATTGTCAAAAGTAGTTTCTGAAGAAATAGAAAAAGAAAGATTCCCGTTAGTGTTGGGAGGAGATCATAGTATTGCTATTGGAAGTATTGCAGGAGTGTCACAACATTATGAAAACCTCGGGGTCATTTGGTATGATGCACATGGGGATATTAATACAGTAGAAACTTCTCCGTCAGGGAATATTCATGGAATGCCACTTGCTGTAAATTTAGGTTTAGGCCATGAAAAATTAACAGATATTATGGGGGAAGCACCAAAAGTAAAACCTGAAAATATCGTCATGATAGGTATTCGCGACCTAGATGAAGGGGAAAAAGAATTAATAAAAAAACTTAATGTGAAAGTATACACGATGCATGAAGTGGATCGAATTGGAATGCCACAAGTGATTCAAGAGACAATTGAGTATTTAAAGGATCGTACAGATGGAGTTCATTTAAGTTTTGACCTGGATGGAATTGACCCATCTGAAGCACCAGGAGTTGGAACACCTGTCAACGGAGGAGTGACATATCGTGAAAGCCATTTGGCAATGGAAATGTTAGCTGAATCTGATATCGTTACATCAGCTGAATTTGTCGAGGTTAATCCAATGCTTGATGACAAAAGTAAAACAGCTATTTTAGCAGTCGATTTAATCGGTTCATTATTTGGAGAAAAATTGATATAAAATTTCTATACATAATTATTGTTGTGACCGAGATTGTGCGTAGGATACGCACATCTCGGTCACCGCGCATAAACCCATGTCACCGCGCATAAACCCATGTCACCGCGCATAAACCCATGTCACCGCGCATAAACCCATGTCACCGCGCATAAACCCATGTCACCGCGCATAAACCCATGTCACCGCGCAT
>DATGUZ010000045.1:0-26197 GCA_035300865.1 Sporosarcina sp. | reverse complement strand
TTCTGCCTGTTCAGCAAGATTTTCTTCTAATAGATGAACAAATTTGTCATCAATTTTCGTGACAATTTTTTCGATATTATAAATTTCTAATAAGGAACGGATTTCCATGTACTCTAAAGAGTTTTCTTTCGTAAAGGATGCAACTCGTGCAGGTTCACCTTTCCGTTGAATATGGAGTTAATGGCCTCGCTTGCGCCGTTTGTAATCACAAATTCGACTTTCATTGTATACAGTATACACTCTGCACTATATTCTAAAAGAAGAGAATTGTAAACGAATACAATAAATTAGTCATAGGTGTATTACATCACAGCTGGTAAAGGAATATTTTTCGATAATGGTAAAGTGGAGAAAAGTGTGCAACCTGGAGATTTTTGTTTCATATCAAAAGGACAAGGACATGGAATTCAAAATACAGGAGATTCAATTTTAGAAATCATTGCTGTAGTTGTTCCATAAAAGAATGTAATAAAATGAATGATTATGTAGAACATGAATCGGCCAACATGCGGTAAGCAGTTGGTCTTTTTCTATATGTGTAAAGTCCAGTGAAAAGTAATGAATATTTGAAATATCCTCTCCTAACTTGTTTCAAACCCTCATCATATAGGGAAAGCTATAAGTAAGTAGTCAGAGTTGTAAGTGAAAGTGAGGGAGCGAATATGACTGATCAACGAATCATTGAAGAGCGGTTGGAGAATATTGCGCAAATGCTGGATTCAACGACGGGATTTTTGGAAAATGTCGATATATTCATTCCAAAGCCTGCAAAAAAGATGATTTACAGTATGTTGAAATCAGAAGAAATCAATAGCATTGTGGAAGACATTCAACGAAGAAGACCGCCACGAATGGTGTTAATTGGCCGATCTGGTGTTGGGAAAAGTAGTTTGATCAATGCGATGTTTGGTTCGTATTTAGCGGTAACGAGTTCTGTTGAAGTTGGAACGGTTGAGCATGAAATGTTTCAATATACAAAAGACGGAAAAGTATTATTTGAAGTCATTGATACGCGGGGGTTAAAAGAAAATATTCAAGATGGAGTTGATTCTGCCGAAGCGTCCATGCAGAAAGTTATTGAAGCAGTGAAGCCAGATGCATTTCTTTTGCTAACAAGTGGTGCAGATCGTTCGACGTTAAAAGAGGATGCGGAAGAGATGTTTGCCTTAACGCGTCGGTTGAAATCTAAAACGCCAATCATTACTGTCGTTACACGTGTGGACGAGTTAGAGCCAGCGCGTATGAAAGATGCAACGCAATATTCCGCACAAAAGAAAGCACATATTGAACAGAAAAAGCAGCAAGTTCAAAAAGTGTTAAAACATGCAGGGTTGAAGCATTCGATTGTTGTACCAGTGTCCTCTTATATTGAATGGAGTAATGAAAATCCACAACATTTGTCGGAGGAAGAGCGTGAACGATTAACGATTGCATTTGATGGACGATATAATATCGATACATTATTAGAAGTCATTGAAGAGAATGTTGCGTTTAATGTCGCTTTAGATGTCATGATTAATGCAGAAATTGATAAAGCAGTTGAAAAAATTGCAGAAACATTTGTGAAGCGTTTTTCAGCGGCGAGTGGACTTGTCGGCGCTTCGCCAATACCTGTTGCGGATGTGTTCATTTTATTACCGATCCAAATGGTTGAAGTATCATTAATTGCTTATTTAAGTGGGAATAAAATCGACGGAAAAGCAGCGCGTGAGTTCATCACCTCGCTAGGAGCGGTCTTTATTTTCGGGTTTAGTTTACGGTTTGTTGCACAACAAGGGTCGAAAATGTTAAATGTGATTCCAGGAGCTGGTTCTGCAATTAGTGGAACAGTTGCATATACGGGAACGTATTCGATTGGGAAAGCTGCCATTGCCTATTATATTAAAGGAAAGTCCTTGAAAGAGGCGAAGCAAGAAGCAGTGGATGCAAAAAAATCTTTATCATCAGATGAAAAGCAAGGTCATTCAGGCGAAGCATATGAACAACATGAAGTCACTACGAATGGAAAGTATGTAAAGAAAAAGAAGAGTAAAAAGACGTTAAAGAAAAGTCTCCAACAATTGACAACGACTATTTTTCGTAAGAAGGAAAAATGATGTTATAAGATGCATCAAGAAAAAATGAATAGCGAGCAACAGAGCGTATCCTATTGAAAATCTTCAACATTTTCAGTAGGATACGTTTTTATTTTGAGAAAAACACATAAATAGAAGGGAGATTGTCAAAACCCTCTATATTCTAAAGAAATATTATATAGGTATAAAGTTCTAAATTTATTTAAGGAAGTGTTAGATGAGATGTGATATATAGGTGTGATTATACACGTTTGCAAAGGTGCTAGAAACATGATGGTTTATATGGTTAGAGCGTATATAATGGGACGATATATCGGTCTAGTCTCACAAAGGCTATTCGACCTTATTTGTGAATTTTCAGTTTTTGGAACGTTTCATATTTATTTAATCTATGTTAATATAGTTTTCGTGTTCAGTTAAAAAGATTTGGAAAAAATTTAACGTCACGCTATTCAGACTAGTCTATGTGAAATAGCCTTAAAAATTAAAAGTGAACATGTAAATGGAGGTTTATTGACATTACTACTCAGCATACAATGAAAGATGAGGAACCAGGGCGATCTAAACAGAATAGGGCGATTAAGCCAGTTGTTTTCTTTGGTTCTGCTGCTATTATAATTTTATTAACATTATGGACGACGATATCACCCGCATCTGCGGAAAAATATATTGGTGCAGTGGAAGGTTGGATTACGGAAATGTTCGGTTGGTATTATATTCTAACCGCAACAATCGTCATTATTTTTGTCATTGCACTTGCCGTTGGTAAAACAGGAAATATTAAAATGGGACCGAATGATTCAAAGCCACAATACAATATGTTTACATGGGCGGCGATGTTGTTCGCTGCAGGTATTGGAACAGATGTATTGTTCTATTCTGCATCGGCTCCTATTAGTCATTATCTCGCGCCACCAGATGGTGTTGGCGGAACGTCTGAAGATGCAAGGCAAGCGGTCATTTGGGCTTTGTTCCATTATGGGATTTCAGGTTGGGCATTGTATATGCTTATGGGACTTGCATTAGGGCTATTTGCGTATCGTTATCGACTCCCTTTAAGTATTCGTTCGATGCTCTATCCAATATTCGGTAAGCGTGTTCAAGGGCTTACAGGCGATACGATTGAAATCGCAGCCGTGTTAGGGACGATTTTCGGAATTGCGACATCACTAGGAATTGGTGTGATTCAGTTAAACTATGGGCTTCATCTAATGTTTGATATTCCTGTAGGATTAAGTGCACAAATAGGGCTTATTGTTGTCGCAGTGCTCATTGCATGTATTTCGACATTCTCTGGTGTAGATGTTGGAATTCGCCGATTATCTGAGCTGAATGTATTTTTAGCAATTGGGCTTGTATTGTATATTTTATTTACAGGAAAAACACATTTCTTATTAAATGCATTAGTTCAAAATACAGGGGATTTTGTCAATCGATTTATGGATATGACGCTGAATACATTTGCGTATGGAGAAGCGACTGCATGGATGTCAGAATGGACCATTTTCTTCTGGGCTTGGTGGGTTGCATGGGCACCATTCGTTGGGCTATTCCTTGCAAGAATTTCACGTGGTCGAACTGTTCGTCAATTCGTCGCTGGAACGCTCATGAT
Source organism: Sporosarcina sp. (assembly GCA_035300865.1). GTDB lineage: Bacteria > Bacillota > Bacilli > Bacillales_A > Planococcaceae > Sporosarcina. The sequence continues at coordinate 22,510 of DATGUZ010000045.1, read as the reverse complement.
TCCATTTTTCTTCATTTTACTATTATTTTCGATTTTCGGAAATAGTGCTCTCGATATTGTGATGAGTGGAAATAGTGAGTTTGGGGAAGCGGCAATGAGCAATCCAGAGCAAGGCTTTTATATGTTGTTAGAACAATTGCCAGGAGCACCTATTGCGATCGGTGTTGCTACACTATTAGGTTTAATGTTCTATGTGACAAGTGCTGACTCAGGAGCGCTCGTTATGAGTAACTTCACGTCAAAAGTTGGTCGTTCTCATGGTGACGGACCTCCGTGGATGCGAATTTTCTGGGCAGTAGCAACAGGATTGTTAACATTGGCATTGCTCGCATTAGGAGGTTTAAATGCACTGCAATCTGCCACGATTATTATTGGCTTACCATTCTCAGCAATTTTATATCTGATCATGTACAGCCTTTATCGGACGTTGAAGCAAGATCATTTGTAAATGAATGAATCATTGATGAGCATGCACATCTGTTGTGAGATGCTTTGCCACAAAGTTTTTCGCTAGGACTGTTTATTTGCATACTCCTATGCAATGAACAGCTAGCCGAAAGCCCCCACAATGCTCTATTTACGAGCAAATGAAAGATTGATTTTCAATAACAGAAAATAAGGCTAAGTAGATATAAGACAGTGGCGTACCTAGAGGTTTCAACTATAGATTAACTGTTCACAGATTCGATGAGGAAATCAATAATGATTAGAAAGTTAGACATTAGTTGTTCTGACGGTTATTTATTGGTTAGAACGATTGAAGGGATGAATCCTTCAAAGAATGATTACATGTAAGCGAATACAGGTAGATAAAAAATACTGTCTAAAAGTCTGTGAGTTGGACTTTTAGGCAGTTTTTTGTTCCCATATATTGCGATGCTGCTCCGTCGGCGGGTGAATAATAACGAAGCGTTTTACAATAGATCGTTAATCTTAACTGTTTGCCGTTCGATTGTAATAAGAACGGCGTCAATGTCCAAAAGTAAACATTCAATTTTGCAAGTCTATCTATTGTTCTATTACTAAAAGAGATGTTCTCATGCTCAAGTACAACTAGTCATGGCTAAAAATTGGTAGTCCTCTCTCAAAAATAAAATCATAAAGTACATCTTTTTTACTATATATGTCATTCCAATTCAAATTTTATCTTTACCATAAATTGGTAATATTTTTTGTAATGAAATAGAAATATAGGAACGTTTTATCATGATATTTCATTTTTGCTTCATTCATTTGATTAAAATCCAGATTTGCTCACTTAATTAAGTCAGAAAATTGAAAATAGTGTAGGTCGATGATACTATATGAATAATCGTTCAATAAATGAGTAGATGTATCTTCGAGGAAAGATGATTACGAAAATAGGAGAAAATATGTAGGTATGTGAGCAAAACGAAATGATTGGGTGAAAAGCATTATATGACGACTGGGGGGATGAACTTGTTATTACAGGAGTATGTTGCGAAATATAGGGTAAAAGGAGAAGCCCATCGTGATGCATTCATGTGGATAGAGTTTATCGAAAAAAATCAGGTGCAGTTTTTGTTGACGATCAAAGGGAAGAATTATGTGATTATGCATCATTCAATAAAAATAGATCCGGATGGTCATTCGTATATGTATATTTTTGGTCGACAAAAAATGTTTCATGAAGCGACTTTCAGACAATCGACGTGGCTTGCATATATTTATGAACAGTTTTGGATGAGTTGCATCGAAGAAATGACTTACGAAGATATATGTGTAGGGCAGCAACTGATAGATCTAAAAGAACACCGATTATTTCCAGATATTTGGTTTGTCCCACATAAACCAGTGATTGTTCGAGTGAATATAACTTCTAATCTTATGATGGCATCGTCAATGTAACGATTGGTTTAATCATCACGTCATCAAGAATAAACTAACCCACGACTGCGGATTCGTGGGTTTTTATAATGGATATTGATAGTTCGAAAGGCATGATGGATTATTTGCTTTTTTGGTTTGCTAATCCATCCCAGAAAAAGTCAATTGTTTGTGAGACGATATCGTTTAATGTGTCAAATGATTTTTCATTATTTTTTCCGATAATAAGCATCGACATAAATAATAGTGAAGATAAATATGCATTTGATTGTGGAATTTCACCAGCGTCCATTGCTTTTTGAATGCCTTTTTCTAATGCACGATACATTTGGTCTTCTGAATCTTTTAGTTGTTTCTCATGTTCTTCTGATAGTGAGTGGCGTGCTTCTTTCATGAATAAGTTGACATCCATATTCGCAGTTGCACGTAGGTGAGCGTATGCCAGTGTGTGTAATTTCTCTTTTAATGGCATATCGTTGGCGAAGATTTTTTCAATGCCCCCAGTAATTCTTTCCATCAGTTTTACGACAGCATCTGTAAACAGATCGTCTTTTGTGCGGTAATGATAATAAACGGTTGCTTTTGTGACATCGGCACGTTGCGCGACATCATCCATTGAAATAAGTGGGTAACCTTTTTCTAAAAATAAAACCGTTGCGATTTGTAAAATTGTATCTTTAGTCGATAGTTCATTTGGATCTTTTCGTGGACGTCCAAGTTGACGTTGCGAATTTTGCATGTATGTTCACTCCAAGTATATTAAATATATTCTTTCATTATATCAATAAAAAATGGTTACATCAAAGATACAATATCGATTATGACGGTCTTTTTGTAATGTTGTAATAAAAGGAAGAAATAGTAAATTTATAGGGATATGGGAAAATGTTCACAAATCGTTAAAAACTGTTAGAAAGCGTATCGTATCAATGTTTGTATCGATGTTTGATCGGACGAAAAAAATTTCTTGACAAATTACACTTGATAATCTAACTAACTGGTATATATAATGTTAAGTGTATACTAACTGGTATATATAATACGATGGGAAATTATCGGAGGTGCAGAGATTGAAAAAAAGTTTCATGATGTTTGTAGGGATTGTCCTATTTAGCATCGTTCAAGCGTTTTCACCTAGCGTGGTTGCACAAGCAGCTGCATTTGAAAACGGGACGTATAGTGTTTCATTTGAGTTAAAAGAAGCAGGAAACAATAACACATCGATTGCAGATGGATATTTCAGTAAGCCTGCTACATTAGTCGTGAAAAATGGTGTGAACTACATCCAAATGACGACAACACAAAGTGACTGGATTAAATCAATGAGTGGACCAAAAGGCAGTGCAACGGTCATTAACGAAACCGGAAACTCACGTACTGTTCAATTTGAAGCAGGGGATTTAACGAAACCAGTTAATATGAAAATGCACGTTGTTGTACCGGAAGATGTTGCGGGAATGAAATATGACCACCATCATTCAGTGCGTGCAGTATTCAATGTAAGTGGTGTTCCAGCAGCAACGGCGACACCAGAAAAGAAAGAAGAATCAACAGCGCAAACACAACAAGATAAAGATGCATCACAAAATACAGCAGAAGCATCAGGAGCTGACCAAGCTGAACAACAAGTTGATAATCCGAAAACAGGAGATACATCTCCAATTTGGTTATATGTAGCATTACTAATCGGATCAATCGGCGTTTTCACAGTGTATAAAACACGTGTAGCAAAAAACTAACGATAGTATAGAGAGGATCGTAAACATGAAAAAATTATTAATCATTGTTTCAGCTTTACTGCTAGCGTTCAACGTTCAGTTACTTGGTGATCCAAGTGCATATGCAGCGACTACAACGTACGATGATATTGCAGATGGTGAATATAAGATTACGGCAAAAGCATTACATGCTGATAAAGATGAAGCATCTGGTGCAGCTGGATTTATTAGTGAGGATGCAAAGTTAACGATAACTGAAGAGAACGTTGCGTTAACAATTACGATTATAGATAGTGATATGGCATCGATTGAAGGATTGCAAATCGAAGGTGTGGAACCAACAAAAGATGGAAATCAATGGACGTACACGTTACATTCATTACAACCAACTTTAAAAGCGCAAGTGCAATATGAAGTTCCAATGCTCAATATGAAGCATGATGTACCTTTCCGTTTTGCGTTAGAAGATTTAGATCAATTACCGAAACAGCAAGAACCAGAAGTTGATGAACCAGAAGAAGAGGTCGATCAACCAGAAGCTGGCGAAGAAGATGAGAAAGAAGAAACGAAGCCAGAAGAACAACCTGAAGTGACAGAACCAGAAGAAAACGATAAGCCGGAAACAAAACCGGAAGAAAAACCAGAAACTTCAAAGCCAGAGGAAAAACCAGAAACTGATGGTAATGAGGAAGGGTCTAAAGAAGACCAAGAAGAACCATCTGAAGAAGATGCAAAAGAAGAAACATTAGCAAACGGCTATTATAATGTAACAAGTGCATATAAACATGCAACAGAAGACAAACCATCTTCAATGGGACGCTATTTATCTGAAGACGTATTTGTAAATGTACAGGATGGTAAAAAAGAAGTTACGATTACTGTGAACGACCATAAAACGGTAACGAAATTACAAGTAAACGGAAAAGATTCAGTAAGTGCAAAATTAGATGGTAATAAAAGATATGAAACATTTAAGATTGATGATGTGACAGCGCCAGTAATGGCATATGTTGAATACCAAGCACCCTTTGGTGATTCAATTCACTATGGAACAGCATCGTTCCGTATTGTCATGGATATTGAAGATGCGCAAACAGTAGCGGCAGAGAAACAACCAGGTGCCAATATTGCTGCTGAATATGTGCAGTTAGCAGATGGACTTTATGCAATTGATGCATCATTTATCAATGCGAAAAATGGTTCAGACTCGGCAATGGCACATTATTTAGGCAAGCAAGCTTATATCGATGTAAAAGACGGTAAAGCGGTTATGTATGTATATATTCAAGACAATGAAACCGTTACAAAAGTTCAAGTGAACGGCAATGAAGCAGTTGAAGAAATTAAAAATGGCAAGGAAACATTAGTTGGATTTAATGTAGATCCTTTGTTAACAGAGCTAGATGGTTATGCTGAATATCAAGCACCAATGTCAAATGGTAAAATCCATTATGGAAAAGCAGACTTCAACATTGCGTTAAATAAAAACACGGTGAAAGCAGTAAACGTGTTACCGATTGAACAAGAGGAAGAAAAGGAAGATCCTCAACCAGAAGAAAAACCAGAGAAACCTGAGGAAAAACCAGGAAAACCTGCGCAAAAGCCAGGAAAAGAGGATAAAGTTTCAACAATCGACTATGTCATTAAACATGCGACTGAAAACGAAGCATCAGCAGCGGATAACTTCTTCGTTAAACCAGCAAAAGTTGTAAAAGAAAATGGTAAAACCTATTTAGAAGTTACAATTACGAGCTGGAGTATGGTTGGTTCATTACAAGTGAACGGTAAAGCAGTGAAAGTACTGAAAGAAGACAAGAAAGCAGATACAGCACTTGTGAAATTTGAAGTACCAAACAATTTATCGACAATTGTTCCGTTAAGTATGCAAGTGACCGTGCCAGGGCTATACGATACGACGCATGAAGCACGTTTAGTAATGGATCCATCGACATTTAAGGAAGATGGAAAACTAGAAAAACCTGGTGCACCTTCAAAACCAGGACAGAAACCAACATTAGAACAACCAACAAAACCAAGTAAAGTAAATCCTGGAAAATCAACAACAACAGATGCTGATAAAGTTTATAAAATTGACTATATCATTAAGCATGCAACTGCTAATGAAGCATCAGCAGCAGATAATTTCTTCGTGAAACCAGGTGTGCTACTTGAGAAAGATGGTAAACATTATTTACAAGTAAAAGTAAATAACTGGAGTATGATTGATTGGTTAACAGTAAATGGGAAATCAATTACAGTAATTAGCGAAGATCGACAAGCTGATAGGGCGACTATTCAGTTTGAAGTACCGAAAGATTTAAGTGAAATTGTTTCATTAAGCATGAAAGTAACAGTTCCAGGACTATATGAAACAGTACATGAAGCACGTTTAGTGATGAATGCTGATTCGCTTAAAGAAGTGAAAAACAAAGAAGATTATAAAATCTACGCAGCAAATGGTGGAAAAGGATCAACAGGGAAGAAAGATGAAGATCCGCTACTAAAACCATCATTTGGCATGAACGGAAATGGAGACGGAGATGTAAAAGAAACGGCAGCTGCGGGGCAGTCAAACCCTCAAACTGGCGATAAGAGTACAATTCTCTTATATACACTTTTACTTCTTGTATCGTCAACATTATTATTCGTTCGTTTTAGAAAGCATCAAGTAAATGAATGAATGATTTAAACAATTCAATCAGTGGGGGCCTACTCCCGCTGGTTGAATTGGTCTTTTCACGGATCGTTCATCTCACAAAATATTGTATCATTTTTTTACAAAAGTTGTTGAGAATTTATCGTATGCATAACGAGATGGCGTACATGAAAAGAAGAAAAGGTGTGAAAAAATTGAAGAAAAATCGTTTATTAATGTTGTTTGCGATGCTGGCGCTTATATTTGTCATTGCAGGCTGTGGGGCAGAAACATCCACTGAAACAGATGAGCAGCAAGATACAACGAAAGAAGAAACGAAGCAAACAGCAGAAGAAGATCCGAATGCAGATGAGCGAATTATCGCCGCAACGCATGCGATCATGGAAATGATGGACGTATTGGAAATTGACCTTGTTGGGGTACCGACAAGTTATAAAGATTTCCCAGAACGTTATGAAGGCGTTACAGAAATCGGTAATCCGATGTGGCCAGATATGGAAATTGTTATGTCATTAAAGCCAACAGATTTATTAACCGTGTCGACGTTGAAAGAGGATTTAGAAGAAGATTTCAAGAAAATTGATGTCCCAGCGACATATCTGGATTTTAAGAGTGTTGACAGCATGTTAAATGAAATGGAAACAATCGGTGAAAAGTATCATCGCGAAGAAGTTGCAGCATCATTTATTTCGGATTATCAAGAGAAAATGGCGAATCTAGAAGCATCAGTGACATCAGATGAACAGCCTAAAGTGTTAATTTTAATGGGGATTCCAGGTAGTTACATCGTTGGCACAGAGCACTCATACATTGGTGATTTAGTCGAGCGTGCAGGTGGAACGAATGCAGTAACTGACCGTGAAGAAGAATATATTTCTGCGAACACGGAGTATTTACAACAGCTTGAGCCAGATGTTATTTTACGTGCAGCACATGGTGCACCGGCAGAAGTTGTTAAAATGTTCGATAAAGAATTTGCGGAAAATGATATTTGGAAACATTTTAAAGCTGTAAAAGAAGATCGTGTTTATGATTTAGAGGAATCGCTTTTCGGTACGACAGCAAATTTAGCTGCGATTGAAGCGTTAGAAGAATTAATTAAACTATTGCATGAGTAAATAGCAAAATAGCGTGTTTTGTAGCAAGCATTCATTTCCTACAAGCGCAGTCGTAAAGAGGTAAACGTGTATGTTGAAAAGAACAATCAGTTTTATTGTTATCTGTATTGCATTGCCGATGTTAGTTTTATATGCGGCAACGACAGGGAGCATCGATATGTCGATGTTAGCGTTAATGAAAGGATTATTTGGAGAGCCGAATGACCAAATCGCGGTTGTGAAAGATTTGCGTTTTCCAAGAATCATTATTGCATTATTAGCAGGAGCGACATTATCTGTTTCTGGTGTTTTATTGCAAGCGGTCATGAAAAACCCGTTAGCTGAACCAGGAATTATTGGTGTGTCAGCAGGTGCTGGATTTTTCACAATGGTTATGTTGTCGCTATTTCCGACATTGTTTTTCTATTCTCCATTGTTTGCGTTTATCGGAGGAATGATTTCATTTGGCCTTGTATACGCGTTTTCGTGGAAGTCGGGATTGAATCCACTTCGAATGATTTTAATCGGGGTTGCGATTAATGCGTTATTCACAGGGTTAGGGCAAGTGTTATCATCCAGTGGCAATGCTTTATTATCATCGATGTCGATGAATACTTCTACATTATCCATGAAAACTTGGGCAGATGTAGAAACATTAGCGATTTACGGGGCGATTGGTTTAGTCCTCGCATTTGTATTTTATACGTATTGCAATCATCTTGGGATGGAAGATAGGACGCTTAGAAGTTTAGGTTTTAATGTGAATCGTGCAAGGCTTGTTGTCTCGCTGATCGCAGTATTATTAGCGTCTGTGACGACAGCTATTGCCGGGATGTTCACATTTGTTGGTTTACTTATTCCGCATATTGGAAGAGTGTTAGTTGGGACCGATCATAAATATTTAATTCCATTTTCGGCATTGTTAGGTGCATTTTTAATTTTACTGGCAGATACAGTTGGGCGTACAATATTAGCGCCAATTGAAATTCCAGCCTCAATTGTGATGGTCATAATTGGTGGACCATTCCTCATTTTCGTATTAAGGAGAAGTGAACGTATTCATGGAAATTAATCATATACGCTTTTCTTATCAAGACAAAGTTGAGCGCTTAAAAGATGTAACAGCGACAATTGAAAAAGGTAAAATTACAACGATTTTAGGGCCGAATGGATGTGGGAAATCTACGCTTCTTAGTGTCTTAGCAAAGTTTAATGTACCATCATCCGGGGATATTACATTGAATGGAAAAGCGCTTCATCAATATACACCGAAAGAATTAGCAAAAACCTTAAGTGTTGTGCAGCAAAGTAGTGTTGCGCCTGAGGAAATGACTGTGGAAAAACTTGTCTACTACGGCCGTTTACCGTATCAAAAAATGTTTACGACTGCAACGGAAGAAGACGATGAAAAAGTGCTTTGGGCATTAGAGAAGACTGGGTTATTGGAGAAGAAAGATGCTCTTCTTTCTTCTTTATCAGGCGGGCAGCAACAACGTGCTTGGATAGCGTTAGCATTGGCACAAAACACGCCTTATTTATTTTTAGATGAACCGACTGCGAATTTAGATATTTTTTATCAATATGAAATATTAGAGCTCGTGAAAACGTTATGTGAAGAAGAAGGATTAACGATTGTAATGGTGCTCCATGATATTAATCAAACAATCCAATATAGTGATCGCGTAATCATTATGAAAGCGGGCGAGATGGTTGCCAATGGTAAGCCTGAAGAAGTGATTACATCCGCATTGTTAGCAGATGTGTATGGCATTAAAGTAGTAATGAAAGAAGATCCATCCGTAGGAAAATACATCGTGCCAATCGGCATTTGATACGAAGCGACTTCAAAATGGAACGGAATGCGAGGAGGGAAACGAGATGTCACAAAAGCAACGACCAAAAAAGAACAAAAGCATGCTGTCGTATGCAATTACTATTATTTGTTTAAGTGTATTTGTTTATGCAGCTTACGGATTGTTTGGGATTTTGTTTGATTATTACCGGAATGATAAAGTATTAGCTGACTTACAGGACATCTACTATGAGGACCGCGAAGATGAAATGAATACACATCCGTATGCGGAAAAGCGTATTCGTTCCGGATTTGATGGCTTAAAAGAGATAAATGATGATATTATCGGATGGATTACGATTGAGAATACAAAAATTGACTATCCAATTTTACAATCAGGGAATAATACCGATTATTTGAAACGGAATTATTATGGTGAAGACTCATTACCAGGCAGTATTTTTATGGATTATCGCAACAATGTGACGATGAATGAGAAGAACTTTGTTTTATATGGCCATCGAGTTAAAGATGGTTCGATGTTCCAACATTTAACGAAGTATTTGGATAAAGATTTTTTTGAAGCAAATCAAACATTTACATTCGATACATTGTATGATCGTTATGAAGCTGAGATCTTTGCGGTGTACAATACAATGATTGATTTTGATTATATTGAAACGGATTTTGATAATGAAGCAGAATATACGGCGTTACTACAAGGGATTCATGAACGCTCTATTTACGAAACGGATGTGGAGATTACAAATGACGATCAAATGATCACATTATCAACTTGTGAATATACACTTGACCCAGATGACAGCCGTCTCGTCATTCATGCGAAATTAACGAAAATCGAATAGAAAAAGGCAAAAAACACAATTTCTATCAAGAATGGAAATTGTGTTTTTGCTTTTTATAGCATGATGAATGAAAGAGAGCAATCATCTTGGTGTATTGCAAATTCGTTCGTTATTCACTGGATTTAGTGGTCCGCATCTGCTTTCGTTTGATGGACGGTTCCAGAAGGATGATGTGGTGGTGCATAAATGGAATATAATTTTAATGGTGATCGTCCAGTGTTAATAATGTTATGCCAAGTACCAGCAGGAACAAAAATGGCAGAATCATCATCGACATACTCTTCAAAATTTAAAGTGTTTCTATTTTTTCCCATACGAACAAGCCCGTGACCTTCTTCGATTTTTAAAAACTGATCATTATCAGGATGAACTTCTAATCCGACATCATCCCCGACGTCAATGCTCATTACGGTTGCTTGTAAATGTTTCCCCGTCCAAATGGTACTACGAAAAGTGTTGTTATCCTCTGCAACGTCATTGATATCGACTACAAAAGGTTCTTTTCCGCGATCTCTAATGCGAGGGTTACGTACTGGATGTTGATGTGGCGTCGCAGGTGGCGCTGCCACATATTGTGGGTGCCAATTATTCGAATGCCACAATTGTTGCTGGTGATTAGGCGTCGGGGCATAGTGATAAGATGGAACCGGAGCGTAAGGATACACATAATAATGATTCATGTTGATGGATGACCTCCAAAGTTATATTAATCAATTCATCATATGTTCAGTTGCCGAAATGGTGACGATTCTCAAGTTGTGGACGCCAATTTTTTACACAAAATTATTTGAAACAGCGATATATCAAGGGTTTTTAAACAAAATAAAAAAATTTAAGTATATACCTTGAATTCAAGATATATAGATGTTATGATATGAATTGTCAACGAGATGAAAGATATTTTCGATGAAACGGAATATTTGAAATCCACATACGATTGATTTCTGGAAGGCGCCAAAGAAATGACTCGTACGTATAATCGAAAATAATAAAGGTAAACTTATAAAGGAATCAGCTGATAAGTTTCCAGATAAAATGATGAACAGTAGAGGAGAATGAAACGATGGAAAACGTTAATGTAGCAGTTGTATATTATAGTATGGGTGGAACAAACTACCAAATGGCACAATGGGCAGCAGAAGGAGCAAAAGCGGCGGGTGCAAATGTACGTCTTGTAAAAGTAGAGGAGTTAGCACCACAATCAGTTATTGACAATAACGAAGGTTGGAAAGCAACAGTTGAAGCAATGAAAGATGTACCTGTTGCAACTTCAGATGATTTAGATTGGGCAGACGCAATTATTTTCAGTGTACCAACACGTTTCGGAAATATGGCATCACAAATGAAACAATTCTTAGATATTCAAGGTGGTCTATGGGCAACTGGTAAAACGGTAAACAAAGTTGTCAGTGCAATGACATCGGCTCAAAACGCACACGGTGGCCAAGAAGCAACATTATTATCTCTATATACATCAATGATGCATTGGGGTGCAATTATCGCAACGCCTGGTTATACAGATGATTCAGTGTTCGCAGCTGGCGGTAATCCATACGGAACAAGCGTAACAGTCGATCAAAAAGGCAATATGATTGAAGACGTTGAAGCGGCAGTTAAACACCAAGCAACGCGCACAGTAACAGTTGCGGAATGGGTAAAAAAAGGCAATCAATAATTCGGTGAGTCAAGAGCTAATCCAATAACGGATTGGCTCTTTTTATATGATGTAAAATATAGATCGAATGCTTCTGAATACCCGCATAGGCATATAAATTGTATCGCATGAAATCATTAGTTATACTATAAATAGTTAGTAAATTGATACGAAAAGGGGTTGATGCAATTGGAAACCGATGAAGGACAAGCGGTATATGAAAAGAAGTTTTTCACTACAGTGTCTGAAAAGGCCATATTAGCGAATGATGTCATGCGTAATGAATTCACTACACTCCTAATATATAGAGAAGAGTTGTTATGTGGAGCCTTTTCGGGAAGTATGATTGCATCCGTCTCAGAAGCAAAAGGTTGATAGGAATTTCATGAAAAACTTAATAAATTGATTTTTATCATAAGATTGTAGCTTTGAACGGAGCGCATAGAATTATAGGGATCTAACCAAATAAAAGGCTATGTAGCGTAGTTAATAGATGAATGGAGGAAGTACAATGATTAAAGAATTACAACGTATTAATGAACTTGCAAGATTGCAAAGAGAAGCAGGATTAACGGATGAACAAAAAGTAGAACAACAACAATTACGTCAAGCGTATTTAAGTCAAATACGAGGGCAAGTTGTCAATTCATTTACAGGATTAAAAGTAATTGATCCATTAGGTAATGATGTAACGCCAGAGAAAATTCGCGCACTATAAACTTCATATAAACGATAGAAAAATCGCAGTTCACCTTGAACTGCGATTTTTCTATGAAAAGACAAAGTGCTTTTGATTGTCTTGTAATTAGAACGCTACGATATCCCATTACGATGAGATTGTTTCTTGATGGAGGGGTTCGAGATCAATTTCAAATCCTAAGTCTTCTAACATTTGACGATCTCGATTACTTTCTTGGCCAGCTGTTGTCAAATAATCGCCGATAAAAATAGAGTTAGCAGGATAGAGACCAAATGGTTGAAGACTACGCAAATTCACTTCACGTCCGCCAGAAATTCGAATTTCCTTTGTCGGGTTCATAAATCTAAATAGGCATAATACTTTTAGACAATAAATCGGTGTTAACTCATTTGTACCTTCAAGTGGTGTGCCATCAACGGCATGTAAAAAGTTAACGGGAATAGAATCCGCATCCATCGCATATAAGCTTCTAGCCATTGAAATCACATCATCTTTTGTTTCACGCATTCCGACAATCACCCCGGAACAAGGGGAGATACCGGATTGTTTTGCCAATTCTACTGTATTCACGCGATCATCGAATGTGTGGGAAGTTGTAATTTCACTATGATGCGCCGCAGATGTATTAATATTATGGTTATAGCGGTCAACACCAGCTTCTTTTAAACGACTTGCTTGTTCGGGCTTTAAAATGCCGAGACATGCACAAACGGTCATATGGGCATACTTTTCTTTAATTTCCTTTACAGAATCAACTACAATATCTAACTCACGTTCTGCCGGTCCACGTCCACTTGCGACAATACAATAAGTACCAGCGTTTAAATCAGAAGCTCTTTTAGCACCTTCAACAATTTCTTCACGCTTCATCATTGAATATTTTTCAATCGGTGCTTTCGATACGATTGACTGTGCACAATAGCCGCAGTTTTCCGGACAAAGTCCAGATTTGGTGTTCATAATCATGTTCAATTTGACTTTATTTCCATAGTATTTTTTGCGGATTTTGTATGCCGCATGTAATAAAGGAAGCAAGTCTTCATCTGGGCTATTTAAAATAGAAAGCGCTTCCGCATCTGATAAAATATGTCCTTCAAGTACTTGATCTGCTAACTGTTGAAATCGATTCATATTAACGCCTCACTTTCAATACTTTATGCATCCGATGTCCAAAGAAACCAGCAAGAACTGCAAGTAAAATATCTTTAGGTAGTGGCGGCATCATCCAAAGCCATGCAATTTTATATGTAAAGACATCTGGTGCTGCAGCCCAAACTTTATACGCAAAATACATCCAGTTCGTTCCGAATAAATAATTCACGGCTGTTGCTAAAAGCGCACCAATTACATAGCTCCTTAAACTACCATTTTTCTCTACAATCTTCCCAGCAATATACGCAACGAAAATAAAAGATACGATAAAACCAAAAGTTGGGCTGAGAATCGAGTTAAATCCACCACTAAATCTAGAAAATACAGGTGCACCTGCAAGACCGATAAACATATAGACAGTCATCGAAATCGCACCTAAACGACTACCTAAAATAAGTCCTGCCAATACTGCAAAAAATGTTTGAAGCGTAATTGGAACCCCACCAACAACTAAAAACGGCACGAATGATGTGATATTTGCACCAATCATCATCAATGCTGCGAACATTCCGCAATGGGCAATATCCAATGTTTTCGTGCTACTTCTTTTTTCTACTACTGTTGTCATAATTCACCTCTGAATGTTTGTCATAATTCTCATATTAAGATAAAAAAATAAATGAGTCAACCTATATTTTTATTTGGTTAACTCATTTATGTGTAATGTTATACGAAAGCATGATGTTGGTTTACAATGAATAGAAGGAATGAAAATGAGAAAAAGCTTGGCAGCTGTACAGAAAACCGGTTTACAGTAAACTTTCATTTATCCCGCATGAACAGGCAGTAAAACGCACTCTTCAAGATTTGGGTAAAAGCGGTAAAGATAAGTGAGCGCCGGACTGCCTGTAAAAGCCCGATTGGTTCGGGACAGCAAGATGTTGGTCACATAGGCGTTATCACCGGACGTGACGCACTTAGCCTATACATCAAAGATGAATTTTGACGTTGTACGTTCAGTCATAAATATTGTAAAAATACAAGTGATTGTGAATCATTTGGTACAACTTTTAGCGATTAATAGGATTAATTAAAGGGAAGAAAATAATACAAACTGAATGGAATGGTGTGATGATATGTCGAATATATTAATTGCAGGTGGGACAGGGCTTGTTGGAAAACATTTGGTAGAATACTTAAAAAATAAACAACATCAATTGTATATCGTGACGAGAAGTCATCGAACGAGTACAGATCCGAATATTGAATATGTGAATTGGCAAGAAGATGGCTGGGGGCGGAAAATTACGAAACCAATCGATATCGTCATTAATTTAGCAGGTGCCACATTAAATGATCAGTGGACGGATGCGTATAAAGAAATTATATTGACGAGTCGAATGGAAACGACACGTGCATTACGTCAGTTTTTTGAAACCCGTGAAGAAGTACCGAAAGTATTATTCAACGCAAGTGCGGTTGGATATTATCCACCATCAGAAACGGAAACATACAATGAAGGCGATCAATTTGAACAACATAATTTCCTATCGACAGTTGTGCAAGCATGGGAAGCGGAAGCAAAAGCATTTGAACAGCTTGGCACACGTGTTGTGATTGGGCGTTTTGGTGTCATTTTAGCAGAAGATGGTGGAGCATTAGGAAAAATGATTTTGCCGTATCGTTTATTTGTCGGCGGAAAACTTGGAGATGGCAAACAGTGGATTAGTTGGGTACATGTGGATGATGTCGTTCGTGCGATTGACTTTTCATTGGAAAATCCATCCATTTTTGGCATCTTTAATATTTGTGCGCCACATCCAGTTACACAAGATGAGTTTGGGCAAACCATTTCGAGTGTGTTAAAACGTCCGCATAAGTTGCCACTTCCAGCCTTTGTACTAAAAGGTTTGCTAGGGGAACAATCAAGTCTTGTATTAGATTCGATTAAAGTGCTGCCGACAAGATTACAATCAAAAGGATTTACATTTCTTTATCCGACGATTCCATTGGCACTTGGAGATGTACTCGCAAAGCATTAAACACATATAAAAGAAAGCAGCTACTAAGGTGCTTCTTTTTCAACATGTTGTAAGAATAAGATGGATTCACTCGTGGTCTTGTAGGGTGTCACAAATATTGAGAAAAAAAGCTGTTTCAGGTATAATAAATTTTATATGAAATGAACGAGGAGGATAGATGAACATGACACATGCAATGCGACTTCGCCATAAATCTTTGAACGCGTAACTAAATACGGTCAAAGGCTCTGTTCAGCAATACAGAGTAAACGGGAGAAGTGTGTCTATTTTTAGCATCTATCATATGGACAAAAAACACCCTAAGAACGACAGGGCATATCATGTAAATAAATGCCGTCGATCATTTGAAATAAAACAATACCCCTTTACTTTTACACAGGCCAAATGTCTGTGTTTTTTTGTTTAATGTTATAAAGAAAAGAGGAATGAAAATGTCGATGTTATTATTCTTTTAATACGAGCTTACGTATGTGAGCTCGTATCGATCAACAGCTATCGATACGAAATGAAACAATTTCGGGAGGTAGCAAAATGGAAAAAATTTGTTTTGACATAAAAAATTGTAAAGTAGCGTTTTTAGATAAAAATGTATTAGAAATTGAACGTTTAGCGATTCATCAATTTGATCGAATTGGTATCGTAGGAAAAAATGGTGCGGGAAAAAGTACATTATTAAAATTACTCGCAGGTGAGTTAAAACCAATGAATGGTGAAGTGCAGCACCATGTTGAGCTAGGATATTTTGCACAAATAGAAGGTCCAAATGCGGGTACTGCGGATCCAAAACTGATTGGAACACTTGGGCTTGACCAAAACAAACAGCATTTAAGTGGTGGAGAGCAGACAAAAGTTAAGCTAGCACAACTATTTACTCATTACTATGAAGCACTGCTCATTGATGAACCGACGACGCACTTGGATCAAGATGGAATTGCTTTTTTGCAAGAGCAATTAATGTATTATTACGGGGCACTTGTGCTCATTAGTCATGATCGCGCATTGCTCGATGATCTTGTGACGACTATTTGGGAAGTAGAAGATGGTAAAGTGACAGTATACCCTGGAAATTACACAAATTATGCAGCATTGAAACAGCAAGAAAATGTCCAGCAAGCTGAAGCATATGAGCAGTACCGTAAAGAAAAACTGCGGTTGGAAAAAGCTGTGCAAGAGAAAAAAGAAAAAGCGAGAAAAATTACACAGGATCGTGCAAAAGTGAAGGAAAAGCCTAATCGAATGTTCGAAACGAAATCCAAAGGAACAAGTGAAAAAGCGATGCAACGGTCAGCGAAAGCAATCGCGCAAAGAATTGAACAAATGACAGTTAAAGAAGCGCCAAAAGAACATCATCATATTCAATTTAGACAATCTAACGTTTTGGAGATGCACAATAAGTTTCCGATTATCGCCGACCAATTAACACTTACAGCAGGTGAACGTGTATTATTGAAAGATGTTCGTTTTCAATTTCCACTAGGGAAAGTCATTGCAATTACTGGGAAAAATGGTTCTGGGAAATCGACTTTATTAAAACATTTGTTATCCAAAGGGGAGGGGTTAACAATCTCACCAAAAGTTGTTTTTGGGTACTATGATCAACTCGCTTATCAATTCCCAAAAGACGATACAGTGTTTGATTTCATTGCCAATCAAAGTGATTATCGAGAAAGTGAAATTCGAGCGGTGTTACATGCGATGAATTTTACGGGCAATGATATAAAAAAATATGTGCAACAATTAAGTGGTGGGGAAACGATTCGCTTATTATTATGCCAGTTATTTTTAGGGCAATATAATGTACTCATACTTGACGAGCCTACGAATTTTTTAGATGTTTTTTGTATAGAAGCATTAGAACATTTTTTGCATCAATATAAAGGAACTGTTATTGTTGTTTCACATGACCAACGATTTATTGAGCGTGTGGCGGATGAAGTGTATACAATTGATGATGAAACATTGTCATTCATTCAGCAATGAAAAAAGCGGCGAACACGGTCTACGTTCGCCGCTTTTTTAGGTGATTCACGGTTCTTTTTTTGGTCGCTAAAATAATATAGTTCACTTACTTGAACTCTTTTTCAAAGTAGTAGATACTTGAACAGTATATAAAATGTTAGTGAGAATTTTAGGAGTGTGCAGTTGTGAGTAATATTGTCAAAGGAATTTTATTAATGCTCATGTCTTCTATTGGATTTGCGATTATGACTTTATTTGTAAAGTTATCTGGTGATTTACCAGCAATTCAAAAGACTTTTTTTCGGAACTTTGTTTCGATGATTATTGCGTTTGGATTTGTGATGTACAATAAAGAAAGTTTATTTGGGAAGCGTGAAAACCAAGCATTATTATTATGGCGATCGATTTTCGGAACGTTAGGGATTATTTTTTTATTTTACGCAATTGACAATCTTGTCTTATCGGATGCAGATATGTTAAATAAAATGAGTCCGTTTTTGGTCATTATTTTTTCTGCAATTTTTTTGAAAGAAAAAGTAATGCCTTATCAAATCGCAACGATTATTATGGCATTTATCGGAATGTTATTCATTGTGAAACCGTCATTTTCAGTTGATTTTGTACCCTATATGGTCGGAGTTCTATCAGCGGTTGTAGCAGCAGGGGCGTACACATTTTTACGTGTATTAGGAAATCGTGAAAAATATTATACAGTCGTTTTTTATTTTTCCTTTTTTTCAACGGTCGTTCTTTTGCCGTTTTTACTCCTATTTTATGAGCCGATGTCAATGAAACAATTAACATTATTATTACTTGCTGGTTTATTTGCAACGGTTGGTCAGTTCGGTATTACACTTGCTTATAAATTTGCACCGGCACGTGATATTTCAATTTTTACGTATTCAACCGTCATTTTCACGACAATTTTAAGCTTTACATTTTTTGGCGAAGGACCAGACAAATATAGCTTAATTGGTTATGTCATTATTTTAAGCGCCATGACGTATATGTTCTTTAGAGGTCGAAAAGCAGCACCCCCAGTTTGATAAGAAAAAGCATCTACTCACAAAAAAGTAGGTGCTTTTTTTAGTGAGTGTGAGAAGTATAGGGTGAGAGCATTTTTATTATGAAATCATAATCTGAATAGTAGTGAAAAAGAAGGGCTTCAGCGGTATAATAAAAAGAATGCGTAACGTGTTCAATAACGAGGGGGACTATGATGAAAAGATTCATGCTAGGTGTTGCAATGGCCATTGGTCTTGCAGGCTGTAGTGCAACCGAAAAAGGTGTGACGGTAGAGCCGTACAATTTGAAAGGGATGGAAGAAACACTCGTTTCACAAACACAAGTGGATTCGATTGATTATTTTATGTTAAATGGCAAAACAGGTGGGCTCGATTTAAAATATTCTGTAGAAGTATATGAAAAAGGGAAATTAGTAGATGAATTATTTCAATCTCGAGGCTTAATTGAAGAAAATTATAAAAGTGAATTGATATCATTTGGTTTGCATAACGGCAAAGAACTAGAATTGTTTGTGAATACAGTAGGTGGAACCGCGATGACAAATGGCTATCCAGCCAAAGGGCATGAAGAGATGGCAAGCACATATGGCTCATTGATTGAAGAGAAAATCACATTAACGAAAGATCAACCAGCGTATATCGCCATTTGGGCGGGAACAAAAGGAAATATGATATCGACCTTACATGGCGAAAATGGTGGTCTACCCGATAATCTTGCTCAATATGACCGTGCATTTTTATTTAAGCTGGAATTGCTAGATCCAGATTCTGCTGATCAATAACTCGAAGAAGACGCATATCCACAGGAAAATGTCACGTCCTGATGAATAGGCGTCTTTTATTATTTTTCATTCATAAATGTGCCTGTCGTTTCAAGTTGACCATTAATTTGTTTAACGCGTAAATCTTCACCATCTACCCATTTTTGAAAATCAACGATATAAGGCAACCGATCACTGCCTAATGTAAAGCCCATTTGTAAAGCTTTTGGGCGCATAATTGATGTATGAATCGTTCCTGACCAAGCTCCATAATTCGTCGAGAATACTCCGCGATCACGTCCATTCATAAGCGCATACATCTCACGACCGTTATGGATTGAAGGATGCGCTTGTTGAACAGCAGTTGAACGACGAATTGAATCGTCCATTCGGTAACGATTTTGGTCGGTTAATGTGACAAAATGATTCGTACAAACATAATCATGGCGAACAACCACTTTGCTTGGTGCGGCCTCGACAATGACACCATCTTGTTCAGGATCCGCTAAAACATAAGTGAAAGCATAACGATGTGGAAGTTCTTTTAATAGTTGGATGCCTTCATCGATATTCGCACAGTTTCTAACACCAGTCTTCCGATCATATTGCACATAAAACCATCTTTGGATTGTGTTCGATTAATAAAGTTATAGCCCATTGCAAGTCCTTTTTCATTGATTCCATCTGTACGTCCGGTAATTTGCATGGTAGGTCCAATTGTTGCGTAACCTCCATCTGTTGGCGCATAAAGCATCATGTGTCCTTCATAAACATTCGGATCATTATCGTAATTTCGCACCATCGTCCCGTGGTCTGTATAAATTGAACACCCACTGCGCCCATAATCTAAATAATAGCCACCAAATTGTTGGATCGTTGTGTGTAAATCAAGTTCTAAAGCATCTTGTAATCCATATAGTTCTTCTAATATATGTGGAGAGAATTGCGTCATGATCATCATAAAATCCTCGACATCAACGTTAAAACGGCGTGCATTTTTACGAAGCATTTGTTGCCAACGTTGAAGCAATGTTGTTGATTCACGTAATATATTGCCTTGGTACATGCCAAAATCATAATGATTGCCACGGAATTGGAATACATCGACTTGTACTTTTTTCATATGACACCTCTTTTACATCCATTATCCATAGTGTACGTCATTTTAGAAAAAGGGGATAAGAACTTGTTTACAAATAAGGATAAAAGGATTTTGGATAGGTTTGTCGAATCAAAATCATAAGGGATGGAGGGTGAGGGAAGTGGATGAAAAGTTTCCAATTGGACAATTAATAGTACCAGAACATGTGACAGTTGCGCATGTAGAAGCATGGATGAATGAAATTAAAACATATATTGTGCGCTTGGCATTTGAGGTAGAAGGATTATCAGAAGGGGAATTACAAAAAACATATCGTGAAGGAAGTTGGACGGTACGTGAATTGGTTCATCATATTGCAGATTCACAATTGGTGATGTATCAACGATTGAAATTGGCGTTAACGGATGA
This sequence comes from Sporosarcina sp., assembly GCA_035300865.1. Taxonomy (GTDB): domain Bacteria; phylum Bacillota; class Bacilli; order Bacillales_A; family Planococcaceae; genus Sporosarcina. Next base: position 1,790 of record DATGUZ010000045.1, on the reverse strand, counting down.
TCAACCTAACGTGCCGCCGTTTGATCAAGATGCATGGGCAAAATTAGCAGATATGAAAATGCCGATTGAAACGTCTATGTCAATGTTTAAAGGCATTAACGAACGAGTCGTTCAATTAGGTCTTTCATTAACAGAAATAGAGCTCGCTCGTACGTTCACATTACAACCCGATACGGTTATTACAGTAGCAACAAAACTTGCGAAATTAGCATGGCATGAAGAACATCACTTAGCACATATTAAACTAGCGCTAAGAAAATAATTGTATGGCATTTAGTGTATCAATGAGATTCATCAGATTTTTATGATGAATAATCGTCAGTCTATTCACAATGTCTGAAAATAGCCGATAATTAATATAGCGTATGGAATTCAGGGAAGAGGTGATGACATTGTTAGGTAATTGGCAAGCACTTGGATTAAATATATTAAATAATATGTATGTACATTAACGTCAAATGGCAACCTCAATGGAACGGCTTTCTTCGGGAATGCGTATTAACCGTGCGGCAGACGATCCATCGGGATTAGCGATTTCAGAAAAAATGCGTGCTCAAATTAAAGGACTTCAAGTTGCACAGCGAAATATTCAAGATAGCATATCGCTTTTTCAAACTGCTGAAGGGGCGCTACATGAAACGCATTCTATGTTACATCGTATGCGTGAATTAAGCATTCAAGCGGAAAGTGATACGTTAACGGATGAAGATCGTGCATTAATCGAAATTGAATTCCAAGAATTGAAAAAAGAAATTGAACGGACAGCTACGGATACGCAATTTAATACGCGACCGTTATTAGATGGTTCATTATCAGATTTTAAAACACAAGCAGGTGCTAATTCAGGACAGTCAATTTCATTTTCAATCGGTGATATGCGTATAGGGGCTTTAGGATTGGAAGATGCAACGATTGGTACGCGTGAAGATGCGGATGCAGCAATTGATTTACTGGATACAGCAATTCGCAAAGTATCTACAGAACGTGCTAAAATGGGTGCCTATACAAATCGACTAGAACATGCATATAATAATGCCGCAAATGCGGAAATTCATTTAACAGCTGCAGAATCAAGAATTCGCGATACGGATATCGCGAAAGAAATGATGGCCTATACGAAAGCAAATATATTAATGCAGGCAAGTCAACAAATTTTAGCCATGCATATGCAGCAAGCCCAATCCGTCCTACAATTATTAAGACAAGGATTGAGAGAGTAAGGACGTACAATGTCTTTACGTATGGAAAGAATAGCGATGAAAAGAAAAACTGTTTAGCACATCAACAATCGTTGGTGGACTAAACAGTTTTTTGTTGAGTGTATCAAATAGATTAGGCATAGCATGCTTTTGATTGTTCATAGAATAGGTGATTTAGGGCATAGGGAGCGTTTGATTAGGCATAGAACAGGTGGAATTAGTCATAGCGCGACAATTTTTAGTCATAGGATTCCGATTAGGCATAGAACAGGCTGGATTTGGCATAGCACAACTATTTGTAGTCATAGGATCCTTAATAGTCATAAAAGCAATTCATTTACCCATAGTAGAATCTCCATTAGTCACGAACTACTTCATGAAAAAACTGTCCAGATAGTCGCTTTCGTAGCCAACTTTTTCTGGACAGTTTTTTCAATTTAAATAAAACATTTATGATTCTACTTTAAAATGGTTGACAGCGTCTGTTAAGTTTTCACTTAATGCGGTCAGTGTTTCTGCGGCATCTGTAATCGATTCGATTGCGCGCACTTGTTCATCAGTTGAAGCACTTACTTCTTCAGATGCTGCCGC
>DATGUZ010000044.1:0-3630 GCA_035300865.1 Sporosarcina sp. | reverse complement strand
GAAAACAAACAGACTAGGTGGTTTTGAGGGTGGTATGACAAGTGGAATGCCATTAGTCGTAAAAGGAGTCATGAAACCAATTCCAACATTATATAAACCTTTACAAAGTGTTGATATTGAATCAAAAGAACCGTTTAACGCTAGTATTGAACGTTCAGATTCCTGTGCCGTTCCAGCGGCTTCAGTTGTAGCTGAACATGTTGTTGCTTTTGAACTTGCGAAGGCAATTACAGACCAATTTTCTAGTGATAATTCCCACAGTTGAAAAAAGCATTGGATGATTATCGAGAAGAAATTAGAGGGTTTTAAAATGAAAACACTGCAAGTAAATGCTAGTGCCAGGTCATATGAAGTATCAGTTGGAGGCGGATTACGTTTTCAACTGAATAATTTTATCAAAAAGGATTATTCCAAAATATTAATAGTTACAGACGATGTGGTCGCATCACTATATTTAGATGATGTAATGAATAACTTTTCTGAAGTCAAAACTTATATCATACCAAGTGGTGAAGCATCCAAAAGCTTAGAAATGTATAGTCAGTTGCAAACATATTTATTAAAACATCATTTTGATCGAAATGGGTTAATTATTGCTCTAGGTGGTGGTGTGGTAGGAGATTTAGCTGGTTTTGTTGCTGCTACCTATATGCGTGGAATTGATTATATACAAATTCCTACCACTATTTTGGCACATGATAGCAGTATCGGTGGGAAGGTAGCAATTAATCATGAACTTGGAAAAAATATGATTGGTAGTTTTTATCCACCGGTCGCAGTTGTGTACGACGTAGATTGTTTAACAACACTACCGGCATCAGAGGTTCGTTCAGGTTATGCAGAATTAGTGAAGGAAGCGTTTATTCGAGATACAGATTTTCTGGATGAGCTCCTTTGTTTAAAATTGAATGAGATACAAAAGGATGATTTAATCCGTCATTTGTATCAAGGAATGAAAATAAAAGCGCAAATTGTAGAACAGGACGAACGTGAAACGAAGATAAGAAAGTATTTGAACTTCGGTCATACTTTAGCACATGCACTAGAGACAGAATTGGGATATGGCACGATAACACACGGAGAAGCGGTGGCTATTGGTATGCTATTTGCGTTGGAGTTAAGTGAGAAAATCTATTCTAACCAACTTTCTACAGAAGCATATCGGCAGTGGTTCAAAAACAATCATTATCCATCTATTCCGACGCTCCTTCAAGAAGCTGCTATTATTAACCATATGAAGCATGATAAAAAAGCACATAATGATCAACTACAATTTGTGTTATTAGAAGAATTAGCACATCCTGTTATAAAAGATTTGACTGAAAATGATATAGAAATCGCACTACATCCATTTTTAAAGGAGTTGAATGGTTCATGACACGAGGCTTTCGCGGAGCAACAACCGTCCAAAGTAATGATACAAATGAAATTTTAACTGCAACTGAAAAGCTATTGCGTAGTTCTATAGAAAAAAATGACATCCAACCAGAAGATATATCGCATATCTTTTTTTCTGTAACGGCAGACCTCAATGCTTGTTTTCCGGCGAAAGCAGTAAGGTCTATTGATGGCTTTACTCATGTGCCTGTAATGTGTATGCAAGAAATTGATGTACCGAACAGTTTAGAAAAATGCATACGCATGATGTTAGTAGCTGAAACAGATTTGGCACAGGAAAAGGTGGAACATATCTTTTTAAATAAAGCCGTTTCATTAAGACCTGATTTAACGAAAAAAGAAGGTGAAAGAGATTGATAGGTAAAGCGATATTAAAAGAAATGCAACCATATAAACCAGGAATGCAGCCAAGTGAGGTCCAAAAAAAGTTTAATTTGGATCGGATTGTTAAACTTGCGTCAAATGAAAACCCTTATGGTTATTCACATAGCGTACAGAATGAATTAAAAACGATGGCAACTGATTTTGAAATGTATCCGGATGGTTATGCTAGTGCACTTCGTAACAAGATAGCTTCAACATTAAATGTTTCAGAAGAACAACTTGTATTTGGGGCTGGTTCGGATGAAATCATTACGTTTATTTGTCGTGCATTTCTTTCAGAGGGAACGAATACCGTAATGGCGGCACCAACTTTTCCACAATATCGACAACATGCCTTAATTGAAGGAGCAGCATTAAAAGAGGTGCCAACAGTACAAGGTTACCATGATTTAAAAGGAATGTTAGAAGCTATTGATGATCAGACAAAAATCGTATGGCTTTGCACGCCTGATAACCCGACAGGTACTGTTATACAAGAAAAAGATTTTCATATGTTTATGGAACAATGCCCTAAGGATGTCATTGTCGTACTAGATGAGGCTTATCAGGAGTTTATGGATACGAAAGATCAATATAATTTAAAGCAAAATTTGTCCAAGTATGAAAACTTGATTGTCTTACGTACCTTTTCGAAGATTTATGGGCTTGCTGGTTTTAGAGCTGGATATGGGATTAGTAGTGAACAAATAGCAACAAAGCTGAATATTGTAAGAGGACCATTTAATATGTCGATTCCTACTCAGCGTGTGGCACTTGTTGCATTTGATGACGAGCAATTTGTGAAAGAAACAAGGGAAAAAAATGCAAAGGTTCGTTTCGAATTTGAATCATTCCTACAAAAAATAGGTTGGACTTATTATCCTTCGGTGACGAATTTCTTACTCGTTAACACACCAATAGATGCAGAGGAAGCTGCAGCATTTTTACTTGAACATGGATTCATTGTCCGTTCGGGAAACTTATTAGGGTATCCACATACACTAAGGATTACTATTGGATTAAAAGAAGATATGCAACAATTACAACAAGTTATTTTAAAACTTAAAGACAGTATACAAGATGGGGTAGTAGGATGAAGCAACGTGTATTAATTGCAGGGATTGGATTAATTGGTGGCTCTTTATTAAAAGCAATTAAACAATCCGATGAATATTATTTAATTGGCTATGATACTGATAAAAACGTTTTACAATATGTACAAGACGAGCAAATGACTGATGAGGTGTCGTCAGATTTCCCTACCGTAGCGGCGCGTGCAGATATCATTATATTGGCGGCTCCCATTTCAGCGTCCATTCAATTGCTTCATGAGCTAGATAATATTACTTTTGATCAAAAAGTAATCGTTTCAGATGTTAGCTCTGTGAAAGGGACTATATTTGATGTGGCAAGTGAACTAAAAAATGAACAAATCGTATTTATCGGGGGACACCCAATGGCAGGTTCCCATAAAACAGGTATACATGCTGCGAAGGCACATTTATTTGAAAATGCAATTTATGTCCTCAGTCCGACTAGTCAATGTCAACAACAAGAATTACAGAATTTAAAAGAAGTTTTACAATGGACAAAATGTAAGTTCTTGACGTTAAAACCGGAAGAACATGATGAAATGACAAGTGTGATCTCTCACTTTCCACATTTGATTGCATCATCGCTTGTACACCAGGCAAAAAAATGGGAGGAGATTCACACTTATTTACCTGGGTTAGCTGCAGGTGGCTTCCGTGATATTACTAGAATCGCTTCCAGCAATCCTAAAATGTGGCAGGACATTTTTTTACATAATAAAACGAAACTTTCTCGTCTACTCCAGGATTGGATTAACGAAATGGTTACGTTAAAGGA
>DATGUZ010000043.1:0-9165 GCA_035300865.1 Sporosarcina sp. | reverse complement strand
AAAAAAGTAGCACACTAAAAAAACGACTTTCTTCGAGAAGAAAGTCGTTTCAATTTATGAATTATTGATAAAGTGGAAATTTCTCTGTGAGTGCTTTGACACGGTCGCGTGCTTCTGTTTTCACATTTTCGTCTTCGTGATTTTTCAGGAGCATGCCCATGATCGCAGCGATTTCTTTCATTTCCTCTTCGCCGAAGCCACGTGATGTTACTGCTGGCGTACCGATACGTACACCTGAAGTGACGAATGGGCTTTCTGTGTCGAAAGGAATTGTGTTTTTATTAACAGTAATGCCGACTTCGTCTAATACGGCTTCAGCAATTTTACCTGTAATGTTTAGTGAGCGTAAGTTTAGTAATAGTAAGTGGTTATCCGTTCCGCCTGAAACGATGTCAATGCCTTCAGCAACGAGTGCTTCACCTAGAACTTTTGCATTCTTTTTCACTTGTTGAATGTATGCCTTGAATTCTGGTTTTTGTGCTTCGCCGAACGCTACTGCTTTAGCCGCGATGACATGCATTAAAGGACCACCTTGAACGCCCGGGAATATAGACTTGTCAATTTTACGACCGAATTCTTCTGTCGTTAAAATGAGTCCGCCACGTGGACCACGTAATGTTTTATGTGTTGTCGATGTAACAAAATGTGCATGTGGCACTGGGTTTGGATGTTCGCCTACTGCGACAAGACCAGCGATATGTGCCATGTCGACGAATAAGTATGCGCCTACTTCGTCTGCAATTTCACGGAATTTCGCGAAGTCGATTTCACGTGGGTATGCACTTGCACCTGCAACGATCATTTTTGGCTTATGCTCTAATGCTTTTTGACGTACATCTTCATAGTCGATTCTTTCATCTTCTTTGTCTACACCATACTCTACGAAATTGTATAGTTCACCAGAAAAGTTTACTGGGCTACCATGTGTTAAGTGACCGCCGTGAGATAGGTTCATCCCTAAAACGGTGTCACCTGGTTCAAGCACTGTGAAGTAAACAGCCATATTCGCTTGTGCACCCGAGTGTGGTTGAACGTTTGCATATTCAGCACCGAAGATTTCTTTCAGACGGTCGCGTGCGATGTTCTCCACAACGTCAACGTGCTCACATCCGCCGTAATAACGACGACCTGGATACCCTTCAGCGTATTTGTTTGTTAACACTGAACCTTGTGCTTCCATCACTGCTTCTGTTACGAAGTTTTCAGATGCGATTAACTCGATGTTCGCTTGTTGACGGCCTCTTTCTGCCATAATTGCTTCATAAACTGCCGCATCTTCGTTTTTCACGTGATCTAACTGTGCTGAAAGTTCTTTAATATTTACATGCTCCATGACTTCATTCCCCTTTATCATTCATTTTTATCTATTTCGTAAACTGCTCTTGCCCCGCCAATTAATTTTGGACGAGTTGTGGCAATTGTTACGACAGCATCACCGATTTTCGGAATAGATGTCCTCAATGGTACTGCGACTTTTTTCAAGTGCATGCCGATGAGCGTTTGTCCGATATCGATTCCGGCTTGGGCGCGAATCTCTTCGACGACGACCGGATTGTCCATTTTAGTGTAAGCATACGCAGACATGGATCCACCAGCATGAACTGTTGGAACCACAGAGACGCGTTCTAGTCGATGGGATTGTAACGCTTCTTGTTCAATCGTTAAGGCGCGATTAATATGTTCGCATCCTTGAAATGCCAAAAAGAGGCCGTGCTTTTTCGCAAAAGCCACTAACGGCTCATACAGCGTTTCACCAATATCGAAAGCGCCTGCCGTGCCAATTCGTTGGCCGGCTACTTCAGAAGTTGAACAGCCGACGACAAAAAATTCTCCTCGTTCAAATGTTGTTTGCTCAGCCATTTCGGATAATAAGGTTTCAAGCTGATGCTTCCATAAGTTTTGAGCGTCCATCGTCTTCCTCCTGTTCAATTAGTTTTCTAATGCTTGTATTTTTTCAACGCGACGTGTATGGCGTCCGCCTTCAAATTCTGTGTCTAACCAAGTTGACACGATTTCTCTTGCTAAACCTGCACCGATTACGCGTTCACCCATTGCGAGAACGTTTGTGTCATTGTGCTCTCTTGTTGCTTTTGCACTGAATACGTCATGAACTAATGCACAACGAACTCCTTTTACTTTATTCGCAGCGATTGACATGCCAATTCCTGTTCCGCAAATTAAAATCCCGCGATCAAATTTCCCACTTGCTACACCTTCGCTAACCGGTGCTGCGTAATCTGGGTAATCAACTGAATCGTCAGTTTTTGGACCGAAATCTTCATATTGGAATCCACGTTCCTCTAATAATTGGCGTATTTCTTGGCGTAAACGATTTCCACCGTGATCTGATGAAATTGCGATTTTCATTGTGCAGCCTTCTTTCTTCATAATATTCAATTACATTCTATCATTGTTCGATAGAAAAAAACAGTCAAACTGCTAGAGTAGACTGTTTTTTTCAACAAATAACTAAATTATTTATATTTTCCTTTAATTTCATTTGTAGATTGATGTTTTAATTCATTTACAAACGTCGACTATTGAAGGACTTTCTGACATAAATTGCTGCTTTATCGTTCAAAATGCTGGATGACTTCGTATAATTTCTGGGATTGCGTTTGTAATCGATTTGCTGTGTCATCCATTTGCTCAATCGCGTGTGCTTGTTCTTCTGTCGTTGCACGAACTTCTTCTGCACCTGCCGATGTTTCTTCTGCAATTGCAGCTACTTCTTGAGACTGTTGTGCGGTCATTTCAATGTTTTCTAATTGACGGCTAACGTATTGAGAGATTTCCACGACTGAATCTGCCATTTCATTGACGGTTGTCGTCATTGCTTCAACACTTTCACTTGTTGTCGTTGCAGTTTCTGCTTCTTTCGATGCGACTTGTACTTGGTCTTCAATTTCTCCAACAACTTGTGAAACATCCGTTTGAATGGTTGTCACTAATGCTGAAATACTTTGAACTGCCTGTGCACTTTCATCAGCGAGCGTACGCACTTCCTCTGCAACTACTGCGAATCCTTGTCCATGCTCACCAGCACGTGCCGCTTCGATCGACGCATTTAGCGCCAATAAGTTCGTTTGTTTGGCAATGTTTCCAACAAGTTGAACGATGTCACTAATTTCAGTTGCATTTGAATCTAATTGACGAATCGTTTGTAATAATGCTTCACTCCGTGTTGACATGCTGCGAATGCCTTGAACGAGTTCTGTAAACATTTCTTTCATCGTGTCTAATTCTTCTAACATCGTATTGGAAGCAACCGAAGATTTACTCGCGCGGTCATTCACTTCCGTCGCAAGTAATCGGATATCTTCCACAGCTTCCGCAGTCATTTGGATGGCTGCCGCTGATGATTCTGCGCCTGAAGAAATTTCACCAATCGTTTGCGAAACGACGTCAGCTTGTTCGGACGCGGTTTGTGTACCCGTCGATAATTCTTCAATCATAGAAGCTGTTTTTTCAAAATTCGTTTCGATTTCTCCGACTACATCACGTAAATTATGTACCATTTGTTGGAATGCTTCAGCAACTGAGCGGATTTCATCTTCCGACTTTGGCACTTCAATATCCACACGAATATTTCCTTCCGCTACTTCAATTGCCGCTTCCTCTAATCGTTGCAAAGGTTTTGTTAAAATGACACTAAATAAGGCTGCCAATACTGCAGACCAAAAAATCCCTAAACCAAATGTTATGAGTGTAAACCAAAAAGCACTTACATTCGGGAAAAAATATGGCTGAATCACATTAATAAAAACACCACTTGTCGTATAGGTAACAAATGCAAGTACTGTTACAAAGATGACGAGTTTTTTTCTTAAGCCACTTTTTCTACGAATCTGTTCCATGTATTCATCCTCCGTTTAATCTCATTGCTAATCGGTCAATTAACTGCGTTAACTCTTCAAATGTTCGCTCATACCCCGCTAAATTACTGCCATAAGGGTCCAGTACATTTTGTCCCGTTTCGTCTTGTACAAATGATTTCAGCGTCTCGATTTTTTGTTCATATGCTGGAAACATGTTGATTAATAATTGTTTATGGGCTTCCGTCATTGTCAATACGTAATCAGCCGACTGCATATGTTTTATATCGACCATCTTTGAAGTTTCTGAATACGGTAACTGAAACTTTTTTACTAAGGTTTCTGCGTGTTCTGATATTTTTGATCCTTCGACGGCATAAATCCCTGCTGAGCGCACTGTTACCCCATCGATTTCATGACCTCTTAAAATCGCCTCTGCCATTGGGCTTCGGCATGTATTTCCTGTACAAATAAAGTAAATTTCCATCAATATCGTCTATCCTTTCTGCAAATCATCAAGTTTTATGCTGCTTCAACGCTGGTTCATACTTCTTACTTTGTGTCTTACATGATGCATCCTTCTAGTTCCTCATCCCTAAAAACGGGTCTGCTTAACCTTTGTACATCGCCATAATGCCGAGAATGATGAGCACAACGCCTGCGATGGAAGTCATCGGCAATTTCTTAAAAAACGTTAGCTTCTGTCGGAAATATAAAGCAGCGATGGAAAAGATGAATGAAAATAGCCCTGATGCGGTAATAAATAAAGATTGTTGTAACTGTAACATACCAAAAGTAATGCTCACACTCAATGCATCAAAGCTAACAAGGCATGCGAGATAAAGCGGATAGCGTTGAAACATTTGAAAGTCCTCTTCTTTTTCAAGCAACATATGTACGCCAATCAAACATAATAAAAATCCAGATAATAATGTCGTCCATTCATAAAAGAAGTAAGAGGACCATTGTCCAATGTAGTAACCAATAAATGGAAACGCTATATTTAAAAAAGTTGTCCAGAGTACGAGCACTACACGACGCTCTTTCACATTTAATAGTAAATAAATGACAAATAAATCAATCGTCGTAATTGCAGCGGCAATGATTTCTTCCATAAAAAAACCTCCCTACATGCAATATTTCATTGTATGTAGGGAGCACTCGTCCTATTCTATTTGTGCAAGTTTCCAATTGTCTGCGCATTCAATAGACTTTTTTCTATCCTGATTGCATGAGTGATGCATCAAGTTTGCGCCAGTACATCTCTCATCATTTTTCACTATGATTCGTGGATAAAGCGCTTGCCATCTGCTGCTTTTAATAATCGGTTCATAAAAGCTTCTCCAACACCATCTATTGTCGTTTCTGTTGCCAAAATAATATCTGCTGCTGTCGTATCACAAAGGCGTAATGCTTTATATAAATTCATTGCCAATTCATCAAGCTGATTGGCAGAGCCGATTGAAAAGTACCAATCCGCTGTATCTGTATGTAATTGATCTGGACCAACTATGGCGACTTTCAACTGTTCTTCCTGTAATTGTGTGATCGCTGCTTCAATCGCTTCACGACTTGCTTCAATTGTGTATAGTGGCGCTTCCGGTGCGTAATGCGCGTATTTCATGCCAGGTGCACGCGGCGTTTCCTCTGCGGCAACTGATGTCGTCGTGTTGACTGTTCCAATGACTGCTTCAATCATTTCTTTCGTAATCCCACCTGGACGTAAAATGGTAGGCGGTGTTGTTGTCATATCAAGTACGGTTGACTCGAGTCCTACCCCCGTTCGCCCGCCATCTAAAATGAGTGGAATTCGCCCTTTTAAATCATGATACACATGCATCGCTTCTGTCGGGCTCGGTTTCCCACTTCGATTGGCGCTCGGCGCTGCAACAGGAAGTTTCAATTTTTGTAATAAACGAAGGGCAACCGGATGATCTGGCATACGCAGTCCAACTGATTTCATGCCTGGAGTAGCATTCGCCGCAATTGTATGCGGTACTTGTTTAAAAACGAGTGTTAATGGGCCAGGCCAAAATGCATCCATTAATCGTTTCGCTTCTGTAGAAACGTCCATTGCATACTGGGTAACTTCTTCTTTTGTACCGATGTGAATAATGAGTGGATTATCAGACGGTCTGCCTTTTGCCTCGTAAATTTTTGACACTGCCGCCTCATCTGTGGCAATCGCACCTAATCCATAGACAGTTTCTGTAGGAAATGCGACAACTTCTCCACTTCTCAACATATCCACAGATTGTTGATAATTTTCATCATTGTCCACATCGTTATCAACAGTCCATATTTTTGTATCCATGTTTCAAACCTCCTTTACGACTTCATTCATCCACGTTATCCACATATTCAGTGGATAACTGTTAAGAGAACAACTTTTTTATCCACTCCCATATGAAAAACGTCACTTCTTCTTGCTCTTCCTGCTCCTCTTGTGGATAGCAAATATTCGCAAACAACGCACACCACCAATTTTCTCCACGACCATTCCCTATCGTAACGACATATGCATCGTATTGACCTTGCGGTTGAAAATAAAACCCACTCCGCTTCGGTGGAATGAATGCTTCTTTACGTTCCAATGTAATCGAACGTGTTGGGATCAGTTGTTCAAATTGTTCACGTAAAGCTGGCGTTACTTGTGTCATTTGTTCATGAAATTGTGGGACTGATTCAGTTGATTCATATAATTGTTCAACATTTTGCATGAGTACTTGTTGAACCTGCTGCTTTTGTTGTTGATCGATTGCTTCATTTGAATGGGCAATGACGCGAAATTGAATCTCCTCTGTTTTATCCACGTCCGGTTGTCCTTGCAGTAAAAAAATGATTGATTGAAACATTACTAGTAACAATATAAATTGCAAGATATCGATCCAACGATGGGATCGTTTTTGAATTGGGTAATCTTCTAACATCGCAATCTCCTCCTGCACATACTATGGACAGAGAAAATTGCTTTTATTCATTTTATAACCTCATAGTTTGCAAGTTAAGCATTTAATGCACAAAATACGATGCGGTCTTTTCCGTTAATGTCTTGAATAATGTCAACAGTCGCTTCAGGAAAAGCTTCTTCAAACAAGCGCTTGACAGCTGGTCCTTGTGCATAGCCAATTTCAACACCTATAAGTCCACGATCATTCATCATCTTCGGTAATTGTTCCGCCAATTTTCGGTAACAATACAAGCCGTCTTCTTGCGCGAATAAAGCAGTGTGAGGTTCATAGTTAATGACCGTATTTGTCATCATTTCCGCTTCACTTTCAGCAATGTACGGTGGATTGGACACAATGACATCCCATTTTTCTGCTTGTAAAGGTTGTGCTAAATCGCCCTGTTGAAATGTAATGGCGCATTGTAAGTTTGTTGCATTGCGCTTCGCGACTTCTAATGCCCCTTCACTAATATCTGTTGCAGTTACATCGAGCTGCGGCGCTTCGCACTTTAGTGTAATGGCAATCGCACCGCTCCCCGTACCGATGTCTGCAACACGAAGCGGCTGCTTGCCAAATGTTTGCGCAATCCGCTGTAACGTTTCGACAATTAACTCTTCCGTTTCAGGTCTTGGAATTAACACTTGTTCACTTACTTCAAATGTACGACCGTAAAATGATTCATAACCAAGTACGTATTGAACCGGCTTGCCTGTTAATAATTCATCCATTTTCGCCCAAAATTGCGCTGACTGTGTTTCGGTTAATGGCGTTTGCATATTTGCGAGTAGCATCGCATGGGAGTGCCCTGTAATATGCTCAAGTACATAACGAACAGCCCCTGTATCAAGACCTCGTTCTTGTAATAAAGAAAAAGCCCGTTGCTGGGCCTTAAAAATCTTCTCAGTCATGTGAATTCAAGCTTTCTAAACGTTCTGCTTGGTCTTCCACGATGAGTCCGTCAATCAATTCATCTAAACTACCATCGATAATTTGATCGAGCTTTTGAATGGTTAAACCGATGCGGTGATCTGTTACACGGTTTTGTGGATAGTTGTACGTACGAATCCGTTCCGAGCGGTCTCCTGTACCAACTGCCGATTTACGATTTGCCGCATATTCTGCATGCGCTTCTTGTTGTGCCGCATCAAATACACGTGCTTTTAATACTTTCATCGCTTTTTCACGGTTTTTGATTTGTGATTTTTCATCTTGCATCGACACGACGATCCCTGTTGGTAAATGGGTAATTCGAACAGCAGAGTCCGTCGTGTTAACGTGCTGACCACCCGCACCGCTTGAGCGATACGTATCAATTTTTAAATCTTCATTGCGAATATCAACATCCACATCTTCCGCTTCTGGTAAAACAGCTACAGTTGCTGTTGATGTATGAACACGTCCACCTGATTCCGTTTCAGGCACGCGTTGTACACGATGGGCACCGTTTTCATATTTTAATTTTGAATATGCGCTATTGCCATTCACCATAAAAATGATTTCTTTAAATCCACCAAGTTCCGTCGGGGAGGATTCAATCACTTCTGTTTTCCAGTTATTCATTTCCGCATAGCGGCTGTACATACGGTATAAGTCCCCTGCGAATAACGCCGCTTCATCTCCGCCTGCTGCACCGCGAATTTCAATAATGACGTTTTTATCATCATTCGGATCTTTTGGAATTAATAAGATTTTCAAACGTGCTTCATAATCTTCAATTTGTTCTTCTAATTCATGAATTTCCATCGTCACAAGTTCTTTCATTTCTTGATCCAATGAATCATCTAACATGCTTTTTGCACCGTCTAATTCTTCTTTTGCTGTTTTATAAGCACGAAAGACATCGACAGTTTCTTGTAATCCTGCTTGCTCTTTTGAATATTCACGTAGTTTATCCGTGTTGCTCACGACATCCGGATCACTTAATAGCTCATTTAATTGTTCATATCGATCTTCGACAACTTGAAGACGTTCAAACATGGGCTCCACCTCATTTATCATATTTTCATTTATATTGAGTCCATTTCATCCTTGTCCGTCATACAAATAACGACGTTGATGCTCTTTGATAATGGCGGTTTTTATACCGATTAACAATAGTTTTGCGACTGTTGTTAAGGCGCTTTCACAATAATCATTATCGTATGCGGCATCTAATTTTGAATGAAATCGAATCGTTAAAAATTGTTCAATTAAAATAGATGTTTAACTCATATATTATAACAAATTATAGCGTTTAGTGCTTTAAAATTATGTTTGGTGCTTGTTTTTGTTTGAAATGCCATTTTTCAAACAATTCTTCACGTAGAATAGCCGTTGACGAGTTGTGCATATATTCGGGTTGTGCATAAGTTTTAGCACGTACTGTTTTTTATCCACAATGTCGGTTTTAAGCTTCTTTT
>DATGUZ010000042.1:0-18113 GCA_035300865.1 Sporosarcina sp. | reverse complement strand
TGATTAAACAAGTTAATCATTAGATTAGAAGAAATTCGATTAGCTCGATTTCTTTGCTGGCATCATTATGATGTCCAAATTGTTGAATCAAAATTGATTCTGTATATCTTGACGTTTTGTTGTTCAGTTTTCAAAGTTCATGTTTTGATAATTATTTGATGTCGCTTGAAGCAACTCTTATAATATATCATGTGTGAATTTCATTGTCAACAACTTTTGAAAAGTTTTTTAAAAATCTTTTTTCATGAAGTTGTTGTCGATTCGTGTCGCTCGAAGCAACGTTTATAACTATACCAACTTCTTTTTATAAATGCAACACTTTATTTAAGAAAAACTTTTATTTTATTAGGCACTATATACTGCAACTTTACAAACCCTTTGTCCAAAAGGTTTTATCACGTATAACAATCTACGAACCTTCTAATTTTCTTCCCGAAAAATGAATTTATAAACCGCTTCTCATACGTTTTCTTAATAAATGACTGAACAAAAATGATTACCAGCCTTAACCTTATACAAATCAAATTCTTCTTACCTATTCTATCTATCCTATACACAAATCATTTTTCACTCCTTACCAATATGTACTGCTCTGCATTTTTTATTCTCACGGAGTGATATTGTAGTCCCACGTTGACCAATTTTTATAGTTCCATACCAAATGTTGGATAATATAATCAATGTGTCGCCTCGTGTATCGTTGATTTCCATTGCAACCATTATAGTACCTGATTGAACTACTCCCACTCGTTGAACTTTGCCTTGCAAGCGATTGAGGAAGGCAGCTTCTGTCCGAAAATGAGCAAAACACCCCGGAAATCTTATTCATGATCTCCGAAGTGTTTTGTTCACTTGATATTAATCTTTCGAACGCATTTGTGGGAATAATAGAATGTCTCGAATAGATGGTGAATTTGTTAACAACATCACGAGTCGGTCAACACCAATTCCTAAGCCACCTGTTGGCGGTAAACCATATTCTAATGCCTCGATGAAGTCCTCGTCCATTTCATGCGCTTCGTCATTACCTTGTTCCTTTTCAACAAGTTGTGCTTCGAAACGTTCACGTTGATCAATTGGATCGTTTAACTCTGTGAATGCATTCGCATGCTCACGACGTACGATGAATAATTCAAAGCGATCTGTGAATCGTTCATCTTCGGGATTTTTCTTCGCTAATGGAGAAATTTCAACTGGATGACCATAAATAAATGTTGGTTGTACAAGTTGTTCTTCTACCTTTTGTTCGAAGAATTCATTTAACACATGGCCTACTTCCATCATTTCTGTAACTTCTACATTATGCTCTTTTGCTAATGCATGTGCTTCTTCTTTCGTCATTTCCTTCCAGAAGTCCACACCTGTATATTGTTTAATCGCATCTACCATATGGAGACGTGTCCATCCTGGAGATAAATCAATTACATCATCGCCGTATGTTACTTCCATTGTTCCTAGTACATCTTGTGCGATATGTGCGACCATATTTTCCGTTAACGCCATAATGTCTTTATAGTCTGCGTATGCTTCATATAATTCAATCATTGTAAATTCCGGGTTATGGCGTGTAGAGATTCCTTCGTTACGGAATACGCGACCGATTTCATATACCTTCTCTAATCCACCAACGATTAGACGTTTTAAATGTAATTCAATTGCAATACGCATATACAACGTCATGTCTAACGCATTATGATGTGTCACAAACGGACGTGCTGATGCGCCCCCTGCAATGGAGTGCAGCATTGGCGTTTCAACTTCAAGGAAGCCTTGACTATCTAAGTAACGGCGCATTGATTGAATAATTTTACTACGTAGGATAAATGTTTCTTTACTGCCTTCTGTCGAAATTAAATCTAAGTAGCGTTGTCGATAACGTTGTTCCACGTCTTGTAAGCCGTGGAACTTCTCTGGTAGTGGGCGGAGTGATTTTGTTAAAAACGTAAATTCTTTCGCTTTTACTGATAACTCCCCTACTTTTGTTTTGAATACAACACCTGTGATGCCAACAATATCGCCTAAATCTACTGATTTGAATAGTTCATAAGCTTCTTCACCGATTGCATCTTGGCGTACATAAATTTGAATTTGACCAGCTAGATCCTGCACATGTGCAAATCCCGCTTTTCCTTTACCGCGTTTCGTCATAATACGACCAGCGATTGTTACTTCATGTGCTGCTTCTTCTAATTCTTCTTTCGAGTAAGTATCGTATGCTGCTTTAATCTCGCTTGATAGATGCGTACGTTCGAATCTTGAACCGAATGGATCTTGTCCTTTTTCACGCATGTCTTGCATCTTTTGGCGTCTCACCAAAAGTTGGTCATTTAATTCATCTAAGTGTGACATGTAATACACTCCTTGTTTAAGTTTTCTATTATTTAAACGATTTCACAATAATGCTGTTTTATGATGATAGCTTTCTTTATTGTACATAAACTTACAGTCTCTCACAAACAGTTGTGCTTCAACGACTCGATTCCATCACGCTTAATGTAAGTTTTGTACAAATTAAGCTCTACACATTTTGGAAATAAGTTTGCTACTCCTCTATGCCCATTGCTTCCAAATATAGACCCCTTCATCTTGGACAGCCGCTTCTTCTGAAAATAGCTTTCCATTTATCGGGTTTTTGCTATTAGGTGCAATTTCAAGTAAAGGAATGAGTACGAACGCCCTTTCACTCATACGTGGATGAGGGACAAGTAAACGTTCCATTTCAATATTGTCTTGATTATAAAGTAAAATGTCAAGGTCTACCGTTCTAGGTCCCCAACGAATGATGCGCTCTCGCCCCAATGTTTGTTCAATTTCCTGGCATACATCGAGTAATGCTTCAGGCGCAAGTGTTGTTTCAAGTTGTACAGCAATGTTTAAAAAATCTGCTTGGTCTGTGTACCCGACAGGTGCGGTTTCATATATAGAAGAAACTTGTATGACGGAGATGTTAGGTGATGTATGCAACGCTTCTACGGCTTCTCGTAAATATTGTTCTCGGTCACCGATATTTGAGCCGATTGATAAATACGCGATATTCATGCAAATGTACCTCGCGTAATGTCTACTGCTACTGACGTATAATGCCCAGGGATAGGTGGATCTGGCTTAATGAGTTGTACACGGACGCCTTTTACTTGCCCTTCATACGTCGTTAATACCTTTTGCGCAATCGCTTCAGCTACTGCTTCAATTAATTGCTTCGGCTCACCTTCAATAATTTCCTTACAAATTGTGTACACTTCCGCATAGTTCACTGTTTTTGCTAAATCATCTGTTTGACCAGCTGCTTGTAAATCTGTTGCTAATGAAACGGTTGTTTTAAACCGCTGCCCTAACACTGTCTCTTCTTTTAACACACCATGGTAACCATAAAATGCCATTTCATTCAAATGAATATAATCCACTTCATCCATCACCCTTCATATGCTGTTTTGCCAATTAATACATCCATCATATGTGCTGCTTGAGAAATTTCTTTCACATCATGGACACGCATTAAGTGGCACCCTTTTTCAATACCATAACAAACCGTTGCTGTTGTCCCGGCCAAACGTTCTTCTACCGGTATTTCTAGCACATTACCAATTAATGATTTACGAGACGTGCCAAGTAAAACAGGATAGCCCATCTGCACAACTTCCGCTAAAGCTTGCATTGCAATGATGTTTTCAGCTGTGTCTTTTGCAAAACCAATGCCGGGATCTAACCAAATATGCGCTTTCGGTACACCCGCATCTAAAGCAATTTGAATGCTTTCTTGTAAATCCGCTTCGATTTCTTCTGCTAAGGGCTTCTCGTAAACTGCTTCCTCACGATTGTGCATTAAAATAATGGGTGCGTTATACGCCGCGGCTACTTTAGCAATTTCAGGCTCACGTTTTGCGCCCCAAATGTCATTAATAATGTGTGCGCCTGCTTTCAGTGCTTCTTCTGCCACTTTTGCTTTATATGTATCAATTGAAATCACACAATCAAACTTTGCTGAAATTGCTTCAATTATAGGAATTGTTCGTGCTAATTCTTCTTCTAACGATACAGGCTCCAGCTGCTTGTAAATGTGACCAGGTCTTGTTGATTCCCCACCGATATCAATAATCTTCGCACCATCAGCTAACATTTGTTCTACATGTTTTAATGCCAATTCAATCTCACTGTATTGTCCACCATCTGAAAAAGAATCAGGTGTGACATTTAAAATACCCATGACAATCGTTTCTTGTCGAAAGTCGAGTGTCACATTGCCAAATTGATAAGTATCTGTTGCATACGCTAACTCCATCTTTTACTACCTTCCTTCTTTTATTGCTTGTTGATATTTGGTATGTAACGCATTGTAATAAACCCCTTTATTGCCGCTGAATAGAGTGTCTTCAATTGCATGTAGCGGAACCATTTCTTGAACTGCATTCGTTACAAACACCTCATCTGCTTTCAACAGGTCTTCTTTTTGGAATAAACCCTCCGCAACTTCCAAACCGATGTCGCCTGCTAATTGGATGATAAATTGACGCGTCGTTCCCATTAATATTCCGGTCTCTTCACTAGGCGTATATAAGCAATGATCCGTCACCCAAAACACATTAGACGTGACGCCTTCGGCAATAAAACCTTCTTCTGTTAAAAATATTCCTTCATGTGCTTTCAACGATGGCAGTTCAAAACGGCCATCTATATTATTAAGAAAGTGATGCGATTTATAACGTTTGCTTGTTTCTGGTGCTCTTCTTGGCGTGTGTAAAAACACTCCTGCCTTCGTCACGCCTTGCGACACTGGTGGCAATGCTTTTCGAAAGACGATGACATTCGGTTCTGTATATGCATCCGGTGCTAACCCGATATCATGTACGCCTGCTGAAACATTCAATCGAAAATAACCATCTGTATAACCAGCTGCTTTGTCTAATGTTTGTACGACTTCATAAATATCCTCTTTTGAATAAGGCATGACAATTCGAAAGTGATTTAATGCTTCTTGTAAGCGTGCCATATGCGCCTCAAATAGAAAGAGTTTTCCATTATACGTACGAAATGTTTCAAAGAAGCCCGCACCATATAAAAAGCCATGATCAAACGGTGAAATACGTAGTTGATGTTGTTCCATGTATTCTCCGTTCATCCAACATAGCATAAACTTTTCCCCCTATACATCTTGACTTTGCTCTGCAATGTGCTTCGCTGTCCATAATGCACGTCCTTTAGCAAGTGATTCCACATACTCGGCATGTGGAATTGATGCGGCAACAAGCCCTGCACCTGCTTGAATATGAACTTGTTCTTGTTGAATAAATGCCGTACGGATGACGACGTTTAATTCCATATCACCGTTAAAGCCTAACCAACCAATGGACCCTGTATATAATCCTCGTTTTTCAGGCTCTAACTGTTCAATAATCTCCATCGTACGAACTTTTGGGGCGCCTGTAATCGTTCCACCAGGGAAAACAGCTTTCACAATATCTGCATTCGACGCATCTTCACGTACTGTTCCACGAATATTTGACACTAAATGCATCACATGTGAGTAGCGTTCAATAACAAGTAGTTCATTCGCTTCGACTGAACCGTCGATACATACTTTCGAAAAATCATCTTTTTCTAACGCCACTAACATTAAATGTTCTTCGCGTTCCTTCTCATCTCGCAATAATTCTTGTTCATTCGCGAGATCTTCCACTTCCGTAGTGCCTCGTTTGCGCGTGCCACCAATTGGGCGTGTCTCGATTTGACGACCATGCTTTTTAATTAATAATTCTGGTGAACTTGAAGCAACATCAAATGTTTTTGCACCAATGGAAGCCATATACGGGGATGGATTCACTTTACGTAGCGCACCATATAATGTTAAAGGTGAAACTGTTATTTTTTTTGATTGACGGACGGATAAATTCACTTGTGTCACATCACCATTCGCAATATACGACTGAACATCGCGAACCATCTGTTCAAATTGAGGGCCTGTGACTGACACTTCAAGTTCTTCTTCTTCAACTTCCAATACGTTCTCAGTGAATTGTACTTGTTGCGCTTTTTCTGCAGCATGCAACCATTTTTGGGCAACCGCTTCAGCCATGTCCTGCTCTTCATGAAGCGTCATAAAATATGCTTGTTCATTTGCAATATCGTACACTGCCCATTCATCGAATAAATAAAAATGTACATCAGGCGTATCCGTTACAGTTTTTGTGTCATTTGGCAATGTTTCATAATATCGCACATAATCATAGCTAATAAACCCAAGCACACCGCCCTGATAAAAGGGTAACGCTGGATGCGCCGATACACCATACTGTTCAACGAATGTCGTTAGTGATTGTAGCGGATCTCCTGTTATATATTCTTTTTCTCCGTGACGCCAGGTGATTGTTAACTGATTTTCAGTCGTTGCTTGTAGTGTCGCCAATGGGGAGACGCCTGCAATAGAATATTGTCCATCTCGACCGCTTTCCAATAATATATGCTCTTCTTCACGTTCTGCTAAATACGTATATGCATGATAAAATTGCTCTTGTGTCATTTGTTTAGCCGTATAGGCCGGCACGATTGTTTTTGTCATCGTAATCCTCCTGGATACCGTTTAATGATTATATTTTACCGTATTTCGTATCATTTTTATATGATGAACCGCTTTTTTATCATTCTTTGCTTCTTTTCATTGATTCCATAAAAAAAGAAGACAATCAACAGACTGTCTTCTTCTTCACATTAATTTTCAAATGCATATAGTGGTGTACTTAAGTAACGTTCACCATTTGATGGTAATAATGCTACGACGGTTTTCCCTTTTCCAAGTTCTTTCGCTACTTGCATTGCGGCAAAAATTGCTGCTCCAGACGAAACCCCGCCAAGAATTCCTTCTTCACGTGCTGTGCGTCTTGCTGTTTCATAGGCATCATCACCAGATACACGAATAATTTCGTCATAAATATCTGTTTGTAATACTTTTGGTACAAATCCTGCACCGATTCCTTGGATTTTATGTGGGCCAGGTTCTCCGCCTGATAAAATTGCCGATTCTTCCGGTTCTACTGCAATAATTTTCACATCATCGAATCGCTCTTTTAGCACTGAGCCCACACCTGTAATCGTTCCACCTGTTCCGATTCCTGCAACAAATGCATCTACTTGTTCAAATGCATCGCGGATTTCAGGTCCCGTTGTTAATCGATGAATTTCTGGATTCGCTTCATTGTCGAATTGCTGAGGCATGAACCAACCGTTCTCTTTTGCAAGTTGCTCTGCTTTTGCAATAGCCCCTTTCATTCCTTCAGCACCTGGTGTTAATACTAAATCTGCCCCATACGCACGTAATAAATTACGACGCTCTAAACTCATTGTATCCGGCATGACAAGTACTGTATGATACCCTTTTGCTGCAGCAATCATCGCGAGCCCAATTCCTGTATTTCCACTTGTTGGTTCTATAATTGTACGATCTTCTGTTAAATCCCCTGATTTTTCTGCCGCTTCGATCATCGCGAGCGCAATTCGATCTTTTACGCTCGATCCAGGGTTAAAATATTCTAATTTTACATAGATATCCGCATCGTTTTCCCCTGTTAAACGATTTAATTTCACTAAAGGCGTTTTTCCAACTAAATCTGCAATACTGTTTCCAATCACTGTCATATTAGCCGCTCCTTTTTAATCCCTACTATTTTAGTATGATTTAATATATTCATCGTACACCTTCTCTATTCCATTTGTCAATCTTTTCTCTCATGCGAATGAGGAATGAAAAAAGACATTTTCAAGAAATCATCTTCCTTAAAAATGTCTTTTACTTTATGATTCATAAAACCATTCAACGTCAAAATCTTTCCAAAACGCATCTGGTGTTACTTTATCCGGTAGTTGCTCCATTGCAAGTTGACGATGAATATGATCTTTTACTTCTTTAAACTTAAATTTCTTTCCTTTAATTTTATCATTTAACATAATGACAGCATACGTATCATCTGATAATTTGATTGGTTTACTTACTTTGCCTTTTTTCAACTTACTTGCGGCATCAATAATCGTTTGATCTACATATTCGCTTGATTGATTGATATAGCCTAAATCTCCGCCAAGACTGGCCGATTGAATATCGATAGACTTCTCTTTTGCTAAAGCTGAAAAATCAGAGCCATCTTTTAACTCTTTGATGGTTTGTTCTGCTTCTTCTACAGTTTGCACTTTAATCATCGATAGGCGGTAAGCAGTTTCGATATGATACAAATCCTTCTGGTCTTCATAATGTTTTTTAAGTTCTTTTTCATCAATGACAATATCTTTCGTTAGCACTTTTTCTAGTATAAGCGATGATTGGACCAACTCTCGTCCTTTGTCTAGGTCTAACCCGACGTATGCATCTTCACCTCTAGCTTGCAATAATGCAATCTCTGTATTCAATTCTTTTTTCGATACAGAAATTTTATACTCTTTTGCGGCTGCTTGCATCACTTCTTGATCGACAAGTTCTTTCAATGTTTCGCGTCCAATTTTCTCTTCCATTGCGGACAGCCACATTTCTCTTGTAATCGTTTTGCCGTCTACTGAAGCAACTTCTTCTTTCCCTTCTGGAGATGATGGGATGAGCCATGCAACGAACCATATAAGGTTCATTACTAAAAGAACACCAATGATTGCAACAAGAACTTCTCTGCGTAATTTTCGAGTTGGTTTTGAAGATGATGGTTCAGAATTAGTTTGCTTGCGAACGAATTTCATCTAAGAAGCCTTCCAGTTCTTCTTTAGGATACTCATATGATTCTGAACAGAAATGACAACTTGCTTCCGCTTTCCCATCTTCTTCAATCATTGCTACTAGTTCTTGTTCGCCTAAACCAATAATCGCATTACCAAAACGTTCTTTTGAACAATTACATGTAAATGCTACATCAACCGTATCTAAAATTTGAACGTTTTCTTCTCCAAGCACTTGATATAAAATTTCTTCCGGCGTTAATCCTTCATCAATCATTGTTGAAATCGGATCCATTTTGCTAATACGTTCTTCTAATACACTAATCGTTTCTTCCGATGCACCCGGCATAACTTGAATAATAAAGCCACCTGCTGCCTTTACAGAATCATCCGGATTAACAAGTACACCTAAAGCCACTGCTGATGGGACTTGTTCTGACACAACAAAGTATTGTGTGAAGTCTTCTGCAATTTCACCTGATACAAGCGGAATTTGCCCTGTAAAGAAGTCTTTCATATTGACATCTTTGACAACCGTTAACATTCCTTCTGTCCCAACTGCACGCCGAACATCTAGTTTGCCTTGTTCATTTGCTTCAAAGTTCACATGTGGGTTCGTCACATACCCACGAACTTCTCCATGACCATTGGCATCGATTACCATCGGACCAATCGGGCCATTCCCTTCAATTTTAATCGTTAATTTATCTTCGCCTTTAACCATAGTTCCCATCATAACAGCTGCTGTCATTGAACGACCAAGTGCTGCTGTCGTTGTCGGCCATGTATCATGACGACGCTGTGCTTCTGAAACTGTATCCGTCGAACGCACTGCATATGCGCGAATTTCTCCGTTAAACGCTAATGATTTTACAATATAATCTTTTGTCATATCGATATACTCCTTTATTGATTTCTTTCGTAAATCAAATGTAATCCTTTTAATGTTAAAAAGTTGTCGACAACATCAATTACTGGTGATTCACTTGCAATTAAATCAGCCATTCCACCTGTTGCTATTACCTTTGGTTCTACTTTACTTTGTGCTTTTAGGCGCGCAACGATTCCTTCTACTTGACCAACATAACCGAAAACAATTCCAGCTTGCATTGCCGATACTGTATTTTTCCCAACTACGTTTTCAGGACGCGTTAATTCAATTCGCGGTAATTTTGACGCACGATTAAATAACGCTTCCATCGAAATGCCAATCCCTGGTGCAATCGCGCCACCCATATAGCCACCGTTTTCATTCACATAACAATATGTTGTCGCTGTACCAAAGTCGACAATAATGAGCGGGCTACCATATTCTTCAATCGCAGCTACGGCGTTAACGATACGGTCAGCACCAACTTCACGTGGATTTTCATATTGAATATTTAAACCTGTTTTAATACCAGGACCGACGACTAGTGGCTTAATCCCAAAATATTTACGGCACATTTGCTCTAACGGGAACATTACTGGTGGAACTACAGACGATATAATAATCCCTTCAATTTCTTCAAATGTAAGACCAACATGTGTAAATAGCGATTTTACTTGCATTGCATATTCGTCTTCTGTTTTATGTCGATACGTTTCCATTCGCCAATGATATTTTAATGTTTTACCTTCATATACACCTAAAACAATATTTGTATTCCCTGTATCCATTACTAAAATCATGTTCTTTTTCCTCGCTAACTTCGACATTTTCCACCATATCATACCATATTTACAGCGGAACAAAATATATATACACTTTTTTATATTGAACTTCTATTTATGATGACATTTTCAATCTTGACAACTTATTGAAAGAAGGTTCAATATCAAGTTTTTGGGACGATATCAATGTCTCACTTTTTTATATCGTTGATTTCCAATGTGACCGTTATGCTTTACTCCGCTTCGATAAACCATTTATTTCGTGACGTACAGTCATAAATTGATCATTGATAAAGAAAGAACCAATTGTCTACTGACAATTGGTTCTTCTCATATGAACATTAATCTCTACGCTCTTCTTGAATTGGATTTGATGGGCGGTCTTGAGGTGTCTCTTCAGATGGTAAATCACCTGTCGATGGATCACTTCCCGCGCCTGTTAAATCAGGAAGAGCTGATTTCTTCTCTTCTTCTACGACAGGCTTGTCATCATTTCCGTTATTGTCATAAGAACGTTCCGGTAATGTACCGTGATCTTTCAAATGATTAATTTGCTCAGCATCTAATGTTTCTACTTCTAACAATGTCTTTGCAATTAAATCGAGTAAGTCACGTTTTTCCGTTAAGATTTGTTTCGTTCTCTCGTATTGTTCTTTAATAATTCTTTGCATTTCTTGATCAATTTCATACGCGATTGATTCTGAATAATTTTGTTCAGAACTGAAGTCTCTTCCTAAGAAGACATTTCCGCCTTGCGATTGACCGAATTGAAGCGGTCCGAGTTTATCACTCATACCATATTCCGTAACCATAGAACGTGCAATGCCTGTGGCACGTTGGAAGTCATTATGTGCACCAGTTGATACTTCACCAAGTACAATCTCTTCCGCAACGCGCCCGCCGAGTAATCCCGCAATTTTATCCAGTAATTCTGGCTTCGTCATAAAGTAACGATCTTCTTTCGGAAGCATCACTGCATATCCGCCTGCTTGACCGCGTGGTACAATGGTCACTTTATGAACAATTTCCGCGTCATCCAATGTTAACCCAATCACAACATGTCCCGCTTCGTGGAAGGCTACAATATTACGTTCTTTATCAGAAATCACACGTGTTGTTTTCGCAGGACCTGCAATGACACGGTCCGTTGCTTCATCGATATCGGACATATCAATTTTCTTCTTATTTCGTCTCGCCGCAACAAGTGCCGCTTCGTTTAATAAGTTTTCTAGATCAGCACCCGAGAAACCAGGTGTTCTTTGTGCTAGTGCTTCTAAATTCACTGAATCGTCTAAAGGTTTATTGCGTGCATGTACTTTTAATACGGCTGCTCTTCCTTTGACATCTGGACGACCTACTGTAATTTGACGGTCAAAACGACCAGGACGTAATAATGCTGGGTCTAAAATATCTGGTCTGTTTGTCGCCGCAACGATAATAATTCCTTCGTTTTCGCCAAAGCCATCCATTTCAACAAGTAATTGGTTTAATGTTTGTTCACGCTCATCATGACCGCCACCTAAACCGGCACCACGTTGACGACCAACTGCATCGATCTCATCAATGAAAATAATACAAGGTGCATTTTTCTTCGCATTTTCAAATAAATCACGTACACGCGAAGCACCGACCCCAACGAACATCTCAACGAAATCCGAACCAGAAATCGAGAAGAATGGTACGCCAGCTTCACCCGCAACGGCACGTGCTAATAATGTTTTACCTGTTCCTGGGGGACCTACAAGTAAAATCCCTTTCGGAATACGAGCGCCGACTTCAATGAATTTGCGTGGATCTTTCAGGAAGTCAACAACTTCTACAAGCTCTTGTTTCTCTTCATCTGCACCCGCTACATCTTTAAAGCCAACTTTTTTCTTTTCATCTGTGTGTAGTTTCGCCTTACTTTTACCAAAGTTCATCACACGACCGCCACCGCCGCCTTGTGCTTGGTTAAGTAAGAAGAAGAATAAAATGAAAATAATAATAAATGGTACTAAACCTGTGAAAAACGAAAGTAATGCACTTTTCTCAGGTGCTTTTAAAAACTCTACTTCTGTGTTTGTTGAAGTGGCAATTTCACGAATATCGTTCAATAACACTTCATCATTTTGAGGAACATTCGTTAAGAATTCTTCCCCTTTTTCATAGTCCTTCATAGTCCCACTGACAACATAAACAAGTTGATCTGGTTGGAATGTAACTTCTTTTACATCGCCTTTTTCCAACGCAACGATAAACTCATTGTACGTAAGTGGCTTCGTTTTTGGATTCGGACTGTTAAACGAACCAAAAATACCCATGATTGCTAGGAATATGAATCCATACAATAGAAAATATCGAAATATTCGATTCATCCCAAAGCCTCCCCATTTTCAATCAATTATGCCTCGTTCTATATGACACTAAAGTTCTTCGTTACTGTAAAAAATTTCTAAACTCGTGTAATGACGGAGGCGCTTATCCAAAATAATTTAACGCATTCTTATGCCATTTTGATTACATAAATCCTGCATAAGTGAATACAGAAAACTATTGTAAATCTTACCATAAAAACCGGCTTTTCTACAACGAAAATGCCTTATCATTCAAAACAAATGCATACCACAAAAAATGTACCACTCTTTTCAATTAAAATGAGTAAATTTCTTTTTTCAGCACACCAATGTACGGTAAGTTACGATATTTTTCAGCATAATCTAAACCATATCCAACGACGAATGCATCTGGTACTTCAAACCCAACATAATCTGCTTTTAAGTTCACTTTTCGACCGCTTGGCTTATCTAATAACGTAACAATTTTAATCGAATTTGCTTTACGGTATTTAAATAAGTCTACTAAATAGCTTAATGTTTTCCCGCTGTCAATAATATCTTCTACAATTAAAATGTCGCGCCCTTCAATGCTTGTGTTTAAATCTTTGATGATTTTCACTTCACCTGAAGAAACCGTTGCATTTCCGTAACTTGAAACGTCCATATAATCTAACTCAACAAAAACGTCCATTTTTTTTAATAAGTCGCCCATGAACGGTAATGCACCTTTTAAAATCCCAATCGCAAGTGGAAATTTATCTTTATATTCCTCTGTTAATTGCGCGCCAAGCTCAGACACTTTCTTGTCTAATTCCTCTTCATTAATTAATATTTCTTTAATATCATTTTGTAACATATTTGGTTCCTCCTATTTATTGTCGTCCTACGATAAATATGTATTCACGATTTTTTGTTTTTTCCATTGTGAAATGACATCCATAGCGCAATGTTGGGATGGCAATTACTTCTCCATCATTTGTAACAATGAGGGGTAATTGCTCCCTTACCGTACGGCCTACTTTCTCATCGATCATCATTCTTGATACTTTTTTCTTACGATTTAATCCTTTGATAAACATGCGATCCCCATCTCGTCGCGTTCGCACCGAAAGTGGCAAAGCATTTTCATCAATATGAAAAAAAGTGATTTCTTTCGCTTCAGAAAGCACTTCTTGTTGTACTTGTTCAATTTCATCCCAATAAAGCCAGAGCTCCTCACCCCAAGCAACAAATTGTCCTTTAGGCAAGTGTTTTTCAGCTAATTGAGTCTCATTTTTTTTGCGAAATAAAAAAAGATGATATTCTCGAATAAATTGAAAATCGTCAGGTAGGTCAATTGATACATTTCCTTCATTTCTTTGAATATGTTGAAGTATTTGATCAATCATGTCTGACTTGTAAAAGACTGGATGTTTTTGATCGTAAAGATAATTCAATAGTAGAGGAATTGCGCGCCTTTGTAAAGCGGAATCCATTCGCCGGAATGATTCGATACACATCATCGGATACCCGTCATCCGTCCATTGTAAATGGTCTTGCAACCAACTTTCAGTCAATTTTTGTAAGTATCGTTCATCCTCTTGTGCATCTTGTGCAACTTTTGCAACAGCGTACACAAGTGACTCGTTTTCATCCAACAATTTGGGAATGATTGTATGTCTAAAACGATTGCGCATATAATCATGCGTACGATTGCTAGGATCCTCGCGAAATGGGATATGATGCCACTCAGCATAACGATACAGCATGGTTTTGTCCGCGAATAATAATGGTCGTACTAATCGTTGTTTATGAAATGTTCTTTGAATCGGCATGCCTAGTAATGAACGACCTTTCGTTAACTGCATTAATAACGTTTCTAATTGATCTTCCCCATGATGTGCAGTAACTAGTACATCATAACCTTCTTTGTCCATAACTTCCGCTAAATACTGATAGCGCCCTTCTCGACAAATTTGCTGTACATTTCCATTTTTCTGCTGGAGTTTTTCAGGTACTGCAACCGCACCACTATAAAATGGAATATGTCTTTCCTTACAAAATGTTCGAACGAGATCGCCGTCCGCCGCCGATTGCGCGCCACGCAACATATGATCAACATGTGCAGCACCAATTGTAACTTGTAATTGAGCTTCATATTGATGCAATAAATGGAGTAAGACCATGGAATCGACACCGCCTGAACAGGCCACTAGAAGGCGTTCATTTGCATGCATTAATGCATGCTCTTGTATATATTGTAATAATGATTTTTCAAGGTTTTCCATCACGCACACCCTCCCACTTCGTAAAGAAACTCCACTTATAGCATATGAAACCATCGTTTGCCATTCATAAGTGGAGTTGATTCATTTAGTATTTTCAGACAGAAGACACCCACTTCGAGGATTGAATCTCGTATAGATTGATAGATATATCGAGCAATTTAAGCTTTTAATTCCAACGGGGAAAAACCTGCCCAATTCGGCAGTGCATGATCGATTTTCATTACAAGCACCGTTCGATCATCACCACTTGTACGATATGTTTCCGCTAATTGTTCCATAATACGTTCTGTAATTTCCTCGCAAGACGCTTCTTTAGATTTCTTCACTATATTGTACAACGTTCGTTCTTGTAATTCTAATGATACACCAGGATGGAAAACACCGTCTGTCAACATGACAACAAGATCCCCCGCTTTTAACGTATGCTCTTTCGCTTCAATCGTTGGGGATGGAACGATCCCCACTGGCGCATCTTCACTATCAATTCGAATTAACTGCTCCCCTCGTAATACATACGTACTCATTGAGCCTGCTTTCCATGACCACAGCTTCCCTTTTTGTAAATCAACAAGCGCTAAATCTAGCGTCGCATACATATCTTCTAAACCATTTAAAGACATCATATAATACAAAGTGTGCATCGCTGTTTCAGGACTCATTTTTTGATGCAAACACTCTCTCATTAGTTGAATAACTTTGCGACTCTCATGATAAGCCTTCACGTCTTGTCCCATCCCATCCGATAATAAAACAACCGATAATCCTTCATGAAGCGAAAACACTTCATAAGCATCACCCGAACGTAAAGACGGTGAGCTCGATAACATTGTGACACCATAGTCAAACGAAAATCGAACAGCGGACTGCAATGTCACTTGTACATGTCGAAAAGGTTTCACGTGAAACATTGCCTTCTTCACTTGGAAAGGTTCACGGTAATATGATTCTAGTACAGGGATAATGAGCTTTTCTGCAACTGTTTCATCACGTTCAAAACCCGCTTTTTTCTCGGCTAAACAACAAACAATTTGTTTATTGCCAACTTCTTCTTTTAAAATATCGATTTGATAACACTCAATTCCTTGACGATGAAACAACTTCATTAATTCTTCTTCAGATGGATGACTCGTTGATAGATTTCCTTGAATGTCATCCATTACTTCATCCAAATGCTGACTCATATCACGTAATTGCAAGGCAAGAATTTGGCGACCATGTTGTACTTGTTGATACAGCATTCGTTCTACCCCTTCTGTTTCCAATGTGTTCATTAAACGTGTGGAACGAATACATTTATACTTTAGTCGTTCTTCAGCACTTTGTTGCGCACTCAATTGCTTCCCTACAAATGCTTGCATCCACTCTTGCGTCAACGTTTCCATCTCCCCTTCAGGGTCCGCCCAACATTTTTCATATTTAAAACACCCTTCGCAAGCTGAAGGGACGAAATTTGGAATTTTTTCATGCTTATCCTCATATCGACCGAGCATCATTGCCGATAAAAATTGTGAAAATTGTTGAAAACTTCCTAGCTTCTCGGTCAATCGATTTTCAATCCATTGCTGTCGTTTCCGTTCAATTGGTTCGATTGGTTCTCGTTTCAGTATACGTTGAATTTTTTCTAAACGATGCCGCGGTAGCAATAAAAAGCAACTGATGGCTACGGCAATCGAGATAAAGTAAATATGATCTAATGGTAGTGTCGCATCATATAAAAAAAAGAAACATGTAATCCCAATCGTTCCAATCGCAATGCCTAATCTCCCTAAACCTTTAAACATTCCCGCAACAAACCCCGTCACACTATACAATGCAATCATCCCTGTAAATGATAATTGTGAAAGGCCAATAACAATCGAAATGACCATTCCAACAATTGTTGCCGCTGACACGCCACCGATGAAAGCAACACATAATAAAAACAAGTAAATCAGCACAACCGCGATATCAACATAGCCAATGATTAAACCGCTTAATCCTGTCACCGCCATTACAATCACAACAGAGGCAGCACTCAACCGTTCAAGCGTCCAAGGCGTGGCCGTTGGACGATCAAAAGCGTATAACAAAAAGAACGTCATAAACAGCGATAAAATGACCTCAAAACTAATAAAAAAGAGCACTTCAATCGGAATCGTCAAGCCGTGCATCATAAACTGCCAAGCTAGTTGAACGAGTAAAATACTACTAGATACTGCAAATGGCATCATATTGCGTGTAATTCTAAAGTGCATCAACCCATGCAATAGCAATAATTGCAGCGCATGAATGACAACTTGTCCAACGCCTAAAAAGAGACTCCCTGCAACTCCACCAATTAATACATACAAGCTATATCGTCGATCATACAAATACACAAATGCCCACATCGGTAAGAAAAATGGAATCGCCGCTTCAAATAAAATAGATTGCGCTAAGAAGAACGAACTGATCAAGAATAATACGGCCCGAATGATTTCTTGCCTTTTTTCTTTCATTTGCTCTACAAATAGTCGGAATGGTTGAATACTCGGACGTTCCACATTAGTCATCATTTTCACGTTCAATTTCCCCCTTTAATTTGCGTACTACTGAGTATACAACGGGACATTAAAAATTTTTGTCTGTTCATGACGTAGAAATTGTAAAACTTTTCGACGCATTCCGAACTTTTTTTCTTTTCAAGAATGATTGACTTTCATTTGAAACGTGTGTATTATATGAAATGTTGTTTCAATATGGCGGCGTAGCTCAGCTGGCTAGAGCGTCCGGTTCATACCCGTAAGGTCGTGGGTTCGACTCCCTCCGCCGCTACCATATTTAACTTCATTATTTTGGCCCCTTGGTCAAGCGGTTAAGACACCGCCCTTTCACGGCGGTAACACGGGTTCGAATCCCGTAGGGGTCATACCATGTTGTTACGTTAGCTTTAACTTACAAACAAAAACAGTCCGGAAATTCAATATAACTTGAATCTCCGGACTGTTTTTTCTTTACCAGTGTCATTTGACTAAGAACCAATAAAAAGAGCCGTCGAGGAAAGCTTTTACTTAGTCGCTTTCTCGACAGCCCCTTTACGTATATAAAACATTTTTCTTACATTGAATACACTAGCAAGTACTTAACCACGTCTTGCGCCACGGCCACCACGTTTCGATTCAGTCGCTCTTTTTAATGTAGATAGACGTTCTTCACTGTCTTTCATAAAGCGCGC
>DATGUZ010000041.1:0-54437 GCA_035300865.1 Sporosarcina sp. | reverse complement strand
CTTGTATATTATTGTTGTTAATTAAAAAGATTGGTTTTCAATACGGACAAACTATCCTATAATAGTAATTGGAAGGTCGAACTGTTACATAAAAAGCGACAGAAGAAATATGTTGCAAGTTCAATATATAAGTGTGAGGTTGGGTGAAGATGAGTAACGAGCAAAAGAATTCTGACGTAATCTTAATTGGTGCAGGCATTATGAGTGCAACTTTAGGAACACTACTAAAAGAACTAGCACCAAATTGGAAATTGACAGTATTTGAGAAATTAGCACAATCAGGGGTAGAAAGTTCAAATGAGTGGAATAATGCTGGAACAGGACATGCGGCATTATGCGAACTAAACTACACGGTCGAAAAAGAAGATGGCTCTATTGACGTCTCGAAAGCATTAAAGATTAATGAACAGTTTTTAATATCAAGACAATTTTGGGCGTATTTAGTTGAACGTGGGCTAATTAAAAACCCGAAAGATTTTATTATGCCATTGCCACATATGAGTTATGTGCAAGGGAAAGACAATGTTGAGTTTCTGAAAAAGAGATTTAAAGCGCTTACACAAAACCCTTTCTTTAAAGGAATGGAGTTCTCAGATAATCCCGAAACATTAAAGCAATGGGTCCCGCTAATGATGGAAAATCGCGAAGTAACGGAGCCAATTGCAGCGACAAAAATCGACATCGGTACTGACGTCAATTTTGGTGCATTAACACGTCTATTATTTGATCATTTAGTCGAACAAGATGTTGCGGTTCATCATCAACATGATGTGAAGTCGTTAAAACGTACAAATGACGGTAGATGGTCTGTAAAAGTGAAAAATTTAGCAACAGGACAAGTTGAGCATCATGTAGCCAAATTCGTCTTTATCGGCGCTGGCGGTGGTAGTTTACATTTATTACAAAAATCGGGCATTCCAGAAGGGCGACATATTGGAGGTTTCCCTGTAAGTGGTCTGTTCATGGTTTGTAAAAATCCAGAAATCGCAAATGAACATCATGCGAAAGTATATGGAAAAGCAGCGGTTGGGGCACCGCCAATGTCTGTACCGCATTTAGATACGCGTTATATTAATAATGAAAAATCATTATTATTTGGACCGTTCGCAGGCTTTACACCGAAGTTTTTAAAAGAAGGATCGATTATGGATTTACCTTCGTCCATTAAGCCGCATAATGTATTTACAATGCTTGCAGCAGGGGCGAAAGAAATGTCACTCACAAAATACTTAATCCAACAGCTTATGTTATCGAAAGAGCAAAGAATGGAAGAGTTACGTCAATTTATTCCAAATGCTAAATCTGAAGATTGGGATTTAGTCGTTGCAGGACAACGTGTACAAGTGATTAAAGACACTGAAAAAGGTAAAGGTACTTTACAATTCGGCACAGAAGTCGTTAGTGCAGCAGATGGGTCGATTGCAGCGTTACTTGGGGCATCACCAGGGGCTTCAACAGCGGTACATGTTATGTTAGAAGTCATTGAAAAATGTTTCCCACAATTAGTAAAAGAATGGGAAGCGAAGATCAAACAAATGATCCCATCTTATGGTGTTTCATTGGCAGATGATGAAGCGTTATTCAATCAATTGCATGAAGAAACTGCAACAGCGTTACAATTAGAGAGTATCGAAGAAGAAGCGGTAGCCGAGCAAGTATAAAACGATAGCGGGACAGTACGACAATAAGGGCGTCTTATGTCATCACATCAAAGGATAGGGCGCTCTTCTTTATTTGGGGGAGTCGTACAACCATTCGTTATAGCATACTGTAACCGGTTACAAAAAAGAGGGAATATCAATAAATAGACGTTGCAAGGGGGAGAAAGTATGATTACATTCACACTATCGATTATTGCTTTAATCATTGGGTATCTCATTTATGGAAAGTTTATTGAGAAAATCTTTGGACCGAATAATACGCGAAAAACACCGGCGTATGTGAACAGTGATGGGGTCGATTATGTTCCGATGAATAAGCATAAAAACGCACTCATACAATTATTAAATATCGCGGGAACAGGACCAATCTTCGGACCGATTATGGGCGCCTTGTTTGGACCAGTTGCCTTTTTATGGATTGTCATTGGATCGATTTTTGCAGGAGCAGTACATGATTATTTAACAGGGATGATTTCGATTCGAAACCGTGGAGCACATATTCCTGAATTAGCTGGAAAGTTTTTAGGGGCCGTTAGTAAACATATCGTAAACTTATTCGCACTATTATTATTACTACTTGTTGGAACTGTTTTTGTTACGACACCAGCATCTTTATTAGCAATTTTAATGAATGGAAAAGTAGCAGTTGGCGTCTTAATTGGTGTGATTTTTATTTATTATTTTCTATCTACAATTTTGCCAATTGATAAAATTATCGGACGTTTCTATCCGTTATTCGGAGCGATTTTATTAATTGGTACATTGGGCGTTGGGATTATGTTAATCTTCTCGGATTACAGCATTCCGGAAATGACGTTAACAAATATGCATCCTGAAAATATTCCGATTTTTCCAATTCTATTCTTTACCATTACTTGTGGTGCATTATCTGGATTCCACGCAACACAATCACCAATTATTTCACGTACAGTGGAAAAAGAATCAGAAGGTCGTTACGTATTTTACGGCATGATGATTGCGGAAGCAGTGATTGCTATGATTTGGGCAGCAGCTGCAATGAGTTTATTAGACGGACAAACATTAAGCGAAATGATTAATAGCGGAACCCCATCTGCTGTAGTGAATGAAGTTTCGATGACATTATTAGGTGCGATTGGTGGTACCGTTGCAGTCCTAGGTGCAATTGTTTTACCGATTACTTCAGGCGATACCGCATTCCGTGCAGCGCGTTCGATCATTGCAGATTATTTACGGATCGATCAAAAACAAGTTGCAAAACGTTTAGTCGTTGCTTTACCATTATTTGCGGTATCAGCAATTTTGACGCAAATTGACTTTAATATTTTATGGCGTTATTTCTCTTGGGCGAACCAAGCGACAGCGGCAATTGCTTTATGGATTGCCACAATGTATTTGTATATTAAGGGGAAAAACTTTGTCGTTTCACTCATTCCAGCCATATTTATTTCGTATATGGTCTTTGTTTATATTTTATCGGAAAAAATTGGCTTTAATTTAGATCTAACATTATCCTTTATCATTGCAATTCCAATTATGATTATTTTAATTATTGGATTCTTTAAGAAAGGCAAGACGAATAAAGAAAATAATATTGAAACAGACATCGTTATAGACTAATGAAGTAAAGTGGTACACGTCGCTATGATGGTGTACCACTTTTTCAATCTTGAATGAAGATAGAAATCCATTGAAATTGTACGGATTAATCATTTATGATAAAAGAGAAAGCAGAACACTGATTGCGGTGCGCTCTATGTTCTAGCAATATCGTATATACTTAAGAAAATTTTAAAGCTTATACGATCAAGCTTACATATAGAGATTCATCGCACAATGAAAAAGAGGAGCGAGCAAAGATGAACATATTTGCCCATCGGGGATCATCAGGAACGCATCCGGAAAATACGTTAGCAGCATTTAAAGATGCAGCCACTTTACCTATTTACGGCGTAGAGTTCGATGTACACTTAACAAAAGATGATGAAATTGTTGTTATTCATGATGAAGAAATTGATCGAACAGCGAATGGTACTGGTTTTGTAAAAGACCTGACATTAGAACAATTAAAACAGTATGATTTTGGCAGGACATTTTCAGAACAATTTAAAGGAGAGCCAATCCCGACGTTAGAGGAAGTATTACAAGTTTACTTGCACACAGATCATTGTTTAAATGTTGAGCTAAAATCAGATGTTATTGACTATGACGGTTTAGAGAAAAAAGTGTTGGCATTGATTAACACGTACAATTTAGCCGATCGTGTTGTGATATCTTCCTTCAACCATGAAGCGATTAAAAGGGTGAAAGCTTTACAACCAACGATTAAAACAGCACCACTTTTCTTAAATAACATGGTTGCTGAACCACTCCAATATGTAGAAAAATTAGATGCGGTTGC
Organism: Sporosarcina sp.; assembly: GCA_035300865.1. GTDB lineage: Bacteria > Bacillota > Bacilli > Bacillales_A > Planococcaceae > Sporosarcina. Next base: position 50,396 of record DATGUZ010000041.1, on the reverse strand, counting down.
TATACATACGAGTGAAAAACTAATCGATCAAATTGATGTGGCGGCTATGAATTCGACCGGAAGAAGCGTACGCGTATATACAGTCAATCATATTGAACAAGTAAAACCATTAGAAGCATTAGGTGTAGAAGCCATTTTCACAGACTACCCCGAAAAAATGCTTCGCACGATTGCAACAACATAATAATGGATGAAGCGACTTTTCACATGAAGTGGAAAGTCTTTTTTTTTATAAAGACGTATGAAATGTAAAAGAGTAGGTGAAAATAGGGATAATCAATAGATAGAACGGAAGGGTTATATATGATGAAAATCGTTCGAGACGAAGAGTGGCATGCACAATTAGTTGAAGCGCTTGAAACGAAAAAAACTTATCATACGTGGACATTATTTCAAATGCAATATCAATTAACGAAGCGGTTATTAATCCCATCATTCACAGGATTGCAATCACTTGCTTATTTACCTGACTTGCAACCATTTAAGCATCAAATAGAAGCAGCCGAAACGGTTATTGAAAAGATGAATGGGAAAGCGATTTTAGCAGACGAAGTAGGATTAGGAAAAACGATTGAAGCTGGGCTCATCTTGAAAGAATACATGATTCGTGGACTCGTGCAAAAAGCGATTATTTTAGCACCTGCTTCACTTGTCAATCAATGGGTGGAAGAATTACGGGGGAAATTCCATCTACCAGCGACTGCCTATCGGAAAAACATGTCGCTTAGTTCATTACAAATCGTTGTAATGAGTATTGACATGGCAAAGCGTTCTCCGCATAAAGAACAAATTTTGGCAGAGAATTATGATTTGATCATCATTGATGAGGCACATAAGCTAAAAAATGCGCGTACACAAAATTACCAATTCGTTCAGCAATTGAAGAAGAAGTTTTGTTTATTGTTAACGGCAACGCCGATTCAAAACAATGTGTTTGAGTTATATCACTTAATTTCATTGTTAAAACCAGGTCATTTAGGGAATTATAAATCTTTCCAAGCGATGTTTAAAACAGCGAAAGAGCATGAGGAAGCTGAGCATTTTATCCATGAGTTAGTCAATCAAGTCATGGTGCGCAACCAAAGAAAGGATACAGAAATTGACTGGACTTCTCGTCATGTGCAAGTGGTACCGATTCAGTTTTCACTAGAAGAGCGTACTGTATATGAGCAAATGATATCGTTACAAGGGCATGTAAAGCAACTTGACAATGCATTTACAATGCTCACGCTTCAAAAGGAGTTATGTAGTAGTAAAGAAGCGACTGCATTAACACTAATGAGGTTAAAAGAAAAATGTCGCGATCCAGAAGAAAAGGTTCAGTTAGAAAAGACGATAGCAGCAGTGATGCGTTTAACTTATAACGCCAAAGCCGAAAAAGTATATGAATTAATTCAACAGCATGAAGGGAAAGTGCTGATTTTTACAGAGTATGAAGCAAGTCAATTGTATTTACAAAGTTTCCTTATGAAAAGAGGCATTACAAGTGTGCCATTTAATGGGCGATTTAGTAAAAGTAAAAGAGATTGGATGAAACAGTTATTTAAAGAAAAGGCACAAGTACTAATTGCGACAGAGTCAGGAAGCGAAGGGATCAATTTACAGTTTTGCCATACTGTCATTAACTATGATTTGCCGTGGAATCCGATGAAATTAGAACAGCGGATTGGGCGTGTGCATAGAATTGGGCAGACAGAACAAGTACATGTATACAATTTAGTCGTAAAGGAGACGATTGAAGATCATATTTTACATGTATTATATGAAAAAATTGGTTTATTTGAAAATGTGATTGGAGAACTAGATGATATTTTATCGAAAGTGAATAAGAAAATCATTCATGAATGAAGGTGTGTACACATGCAAGCAGAAGAAATTCATCAACTCATCACAACATTTTTTACAGAAATGGATTGTCCAGTTTTAACAAATGATGAAGCGTATATGGTTGTTCAGCTAACAAATGAAATGGATCAACAAATTATGAATCGTCCTTATTACTGGCAATATATTCATAGTACTGGGGAAACACCATCCCCAGCACAATTGACATTTATTACGAATACAGAGAAAATAGATGAAAAGATTAAAGGGGAACCTTTATATTTAGGTTCACCACGTTTTCAACAAATTGCTCGAGCTGTTAAATCGCTCGGGGCATATGCACAACTATATGAGCAAGCAAAAGACGGGGAATCACTTACACCGTGGTTAAATGTAAATTATAAAGTGTCTTATTGCTGTCATCAGAAAAAAGAACATTTATATTCATTAGGGATGAATTTAATGACAGGTGAAGTTTTACAACATTTTTATGAAAGTATTGCTCATCGGACATTTGTTGAAACGATTGAGCATAACAATCATTGTTTGCTGCCAATTATTACGCCAACGAAAGCGGCACAGCGATTAAATGATTTATTACAACAGAGTATTGAACAGGAAGAGCACGAGTGGGCTGAAGAAGCGTTGGCGCAATTGAAAAAGGAAGAGCTTGTACTCCATTATTTTTTCGACCATATGGATGTAAAGCCTGAACGCTACTATCTTGAAAAAGAAGCATTAGAAGCGCAATATACGCCAAAGATTCAAATGGAAGTTGTAAATGGTGGTGTGTTCTATTTAAATACGTATCCAACTTTATCATCGTCCTAATTGTATTGTGAGCGTGGGGATTAGAGGGGGGACTGTAGGGTGAGTCGAAAAGAAAGGTCATACGAGAAAAAGAGAGCGCGTCATCAAGAGAAAATGGATCGATTAGATTTATTGTTTACATTGGGCGAGCTTATCATGTATCCAGTACGCTTTATCGTGTATATTGCAAAAAAACTGACAAGACTATTGGATTCATAAAAAATGGCTCCATAAAAAATCCGCCACGGGTAAAATCGTAGCGGATTTTTTATCCTAAAAGAGGGGTTAAAATTGTTGTTGGAACTTATTTCGTATCATAATAGCCGCAGAGTTTAGCACTAATAAGCATAACAATAAAACAATAATTGTCGCAGCTGCTAAATTGGCATACTCGGCTGTTAGAGAAGCGTCAATTGTCCAATAATAGATTTGCATTGGCAACACTGTAAAACGGTCCATAATGCTTCCAGGGAATGGAATGAGTAAGGCTGGAATGCCTATGACGACTAAAGGTGCTGTTTCACCAATCGCACGTGATAACGCTAAAATGGCTCCTGTCAAAATGCTCGGGAGTGCAACTGGTAAAATGACTTGTTGAATCGTTTGCCATTTTGTTGCACCGATGCCAAAAGAAGCTTCGCTTAAATGGCTTGGAATCGCACGTAAGGCTTCTTGACTTGCGACAATAATAATTGGGAGAATGAGGAGAGACATCGTTAACCCACCAGCTAAGACAACGTTCCCAAGATTCAGCGCACGTGCAAAAACAGTTAATCCTAAAATACCGTAGACAATGGAAGGTACACCTGCTAAATTTGCGATATTCGTTTGAATAAAGGATTGAATACGTCCTTGTTTGGCATATAATTCTAGATAAATTGCTGTGCCGATACCTAAAAACATCGTGATAGGAATGACGACGAGCATAAGCCAAAATGTCCCTAAAATGGCACCCATAATCCCAGCACGCTCAGGTTGCGTGGATAGTTTACCTGTTAGGAAGTCCATATTTAGCCATCCAATTCCATCTGAAACAACACGGTAAATTAACAGTGCTAACACGACTAATCCAAATAAAGTCGCTGCAAGGAAAATGCCACTTGCTAGTTTATTGACAATCATTCGACGGTTAATCCGCTTCGTTAACTTTGCTTCTTCAATGTATTGCATATTAATACTCCTCCCTAAATTTTTGAGAGATTTTTCTTGCTAAAATATTCATCAATAATGTAAAGACGAATAATGTCATCGCTACTGCGTAAAGGCTATAATATAGTGTCGAACCAGTTGCTGCGTCTCCGCCTGTCACTTCAACAATATAGGCGGTCATCGTTTGCATAGATTGTGTAACATCGAAAGTGAAGTTTTTTGTACTTCCGCTTGCGATTGTTACAATCATTGTTTCGCCAATGGCACGAGAAATGCCGAGCACAAATGAGGCGATAATCCCAGATAAAGCAGCGGGAATGACCACTTTTCTCGTTACTTCTAATTTTGTTGCTCCAAGCCCAAGCGCGCCTTCACGCATGGCTTCAGGAACTGCACTCATCGCATCTTCAGATAGGGAAGCAATCATTGGAATAATCATGACACCCATGACAAGTCCAGGACTTAAAATATTTGTTGCTTCCAAGCTTGGAATGAGTTGTCTTAGCAATGGCGTGACAAATGTAAACGCAAAGAAACCGTAAACGATTGTTGGAATGCCAGCTAATAATTCTAATAATGGCTTTAATATTTTACGAACACGTTTCGAGGCATATTGACTTAAATAAATCGCTGACATTAAGCCGACCGGTGCCGCCACAAGTAATGCAATAACAGAAGAAGTGACTGTCCCCATTACAAGTGGCAACACGCCAAATTGTGGATTTTGGCTCAGTGGTTTTAAGACTGTTCCTGTAAAGAAATCCGAAAATGGAACGCGTTTAAAAAATTCAATGGTCTCTGAAGAGAGCGTGAAAATAATGCCAATTGTTGTTAGGATAGATACACTTGCAAGTAGAAATAAAAACTTAGGAATAAGTTTTTCAATTGTATGTCGAATTTTTCGTTTTTCACGCTGTTCTTGAATAAGTGTACGGACATTCAATGGTTGTTGTTTTGCCAATTGATCTGGGTGATTCATGAAAGTCACTTCTCCTTTTATTGATATAGATAGCGAAAGAAGATGAGTGTGGAAACGTCTCATCTTCTTTCGGTACGATGTTGTTCCGTATATTCGGTTATTTTAAACCGTTCAAAAATTCTAAGTTCTCATTTACTTCCGTTTCCGGAATTGGTGCGAAGCCTGTTTCACCTGCAAATTTATTAATATTGTTCATCACGTAAATTGCATAATCCAGTACTTGTGGTTTTTCTTTCGCATTGTCAACGTTTAAGTACGTAAATACTGGGCGAGTAAAGTTTGCGTAAGGTCCATCTTCACGAATTGTTTCGAGTGATGGTTCGACTGCACCTTCTCCGAAGTCAACGTGCACAGCTTGTAGTTTGTCATCATTATTGACGTAGTAACCAAATCCGAAAAAGGCAATCCCATTTTTGTCTTCAGATACTAAGTTGACTAATGTTGAGTAGTCTTGTTCTAACTTTACGTGATCAGCTAAGTCTTGTTCTTCTAAAACATTTTCGTAGAAGAATTCAAATGTTCCGTGGTTTTCATTTGGTCCCATTGGTTTAATCTCTTCGTCTGGCCATTCTGGATTTAGATCAGACCATTTCTTAACATTGTCATCTGCTTTGAAAATACGAATGAGTTGCTCAGGTGTTAATTCTTTTGCCCAATCATTCTCTTTGTTCACAACGAATGTTAAACCATCTAATGCTACTTTTAATTCTTTTACTTCCATCCCTAATTTATCTGCTTCAGCAGTTTCTTCATCTTTAATTTGACGAGATGCATCGTTAAAGTCGTTGCCATTTTCAACTAAAAACTTTTTGAATCCAGCACTTGTTCCTGCACGACTTACTTCTACAGAAACATTTTGCTGTTCGTTAATCATATATTCTTCTGCTAACTTCGCCATTAAAGGATAAACAGTCCCTGAACCATCAATGACGACACTTCCTTCTAGGTTTTCTACATCTGCTTGATCGCCTGTGTCCCCATTTGTTTTGTCTTCATCCGAACCTTCTGCACTCGTTCCGCAAGCAGCTAAAATAGCCATCAATGCAGCAACAATTGTTAGTAAGAAAAGATTTTTCATTTTCATAATCCCTCGTTCCTCCCGAGTCAGTCATTTTATAGAAAGTAGTTCGTGATGAACACTTCCTACTTCATAGTATAAAAATAGATTGTAAAGGCTGTTCAGGAATTATGTTAAAGAAATGTAAATCTAGTGGAGATTTGGTTAGTCAAATGAAAATCGATTATGTATCTAGTGGAAGAGAGCGTTTCTTTGAGATGATTTTATTGGAGAATCACATAACTTTTATCCCGCATTAACAGGCAGTAAGATGCCCACTTCAAGATTTGAGCAAAAGTGTAAAGATATGTGGGAAATCAACTGCCTGTAAAAGCCCGATTGGTTCAGGCGGACAGGATGTTGGTCACATAGGCGTTGTCACAGGACGTGACGTACTTAGCTTATGTTCGCCTAAATTAGTGGGGGATGAAGCCCCACTGATTGAAGTTTCACTTTATCGGTAGAAATGAAATAGAGAGGAACCGTTGATAGGGATAAAAAAGTCCAGAAAGTTTATCTGACTTACTTTCTGGACTTTACCTTCTTCAAATTGCTATTTTCTTAAACGAGGAGATTAGCCAAATTGTCCATTGACATAATCGAAGGTTAATTTTTCTGAGGGGTTTTGAAAGATTTTATCTGTTTGATCATATTCGATCAGTTCGCCATTTAGGAAAAATGCGGTGCGATCTGAAATGCGTGCGGCTTGTTGCATATTATGTGTTACGATAATAATGGTTACGTCGTTTTTGATGTCACTAATGAGTTCCTCTACTTTTCTTGTGGACACAGGGTCGAGTGCAGAGGTCGGTTCATCCATTAAAATGACTTCAGGATCGACAGCAAGACAACGTGCGATACAAAGACGTTGTTGCTGTCCGCCTGATAAACCGAGAGCGCTTGTATGAAGGCGATTTTTCACCTCATCCCATAGCGCTGCTTTTTCTAAGCTTTCTTGCACGATTTTCTCCAGTAATGCTTTATTACGGATACCATGAATCTTAGGACCAAATGCGACGTTTTCAAAAATAGATTTAGGAAAAGGGTTTGGTTTTTGGAAAACCATTCCAACTTTAGCACGTAATAATTCAACAGGAATCGATGGGTCAAAAATGCTTTTTTCACGTAAAGAGATGGTTCCATTAATCGTGACATTTGCATTCATTTCAACCATTCGATTTAATGTTTTTAAATAAGTCGATTTACCACAGCCTGAAGGACCGATGATCGCCGTAACTTCTTTTTCATAAATTGGTAAATCAATATTTTTTAAGGCATGTGTCGTTCCGTACCATAGATTTAAGCCATGTGTTTCATATAAAGGTTTTTGCCAATGGGCATTTTCCACTACACGTAAATTGCTAGTTTCTTGTTCTCTCGTTATTGTTGTCATCAAAGAACCTCCGCTCAATGTATATATCATTATTGTATAGAAGGATTGTTGAGTAAGTATGAATTCTCTGTAAAGATATTGTAAATGAGTTGTGATGGTCACTTTTTAGCGTATCGTCACAGGGTGTTTCTCATTGAATAAGATGGACGAATAAAGTATTCCATTGCTGTTTGGATGACAAAAGAACAAGTTGATAATATCGAGAAGAAAGAGGAGAATGATATGCGTTCCGATGAAGAAATGTATACACTTATTTTAGAAATTGCCAAATCCGATGAGCGCGTGCGCGCAGTCGGGATGAATGGTTCAAGACTAAATGAACAGGTTGAAAAAGACTCATTGCAAGATTTTGATATCGTTTATTTCGTTACTGAAATAGCGTCATTTTTACAACATCCACATTGGATCGATCAGTTTGGTGACCGTATGATTATGCAAACGCCAGAAGATCATACGATTTTTCCAGCAACACGAGAAGGGTGTTTTACGTATTTAATGTTATTTCGAGACGGGCAGCGAATTGACTTAAAGTTACGCCCTTTAACACAAATAAGCGAGTGGATTCAAGAAGATCGTTTAGCGAAAGTATTATATGATAAAGACGGTCTTATTCCACCACTTCCACAGCCTTCTGATTGTACTTTTTGGGTGCGGAAACCGTCCGAGAAGCAGTTTCAAGATTGTTGCAATGAGTTTTGGTGGTTAACAACATATGTTGCAAAAGGGATATGGCGAAACCAACTCATTTACGCATACGATCATTTGCAACTCGTACGCGACATGTTTCTTCAAATGATTGCTTGGGAAGTAGGCATCCGTACCAATTTTTCAGTTAGTATAGGAAAAAATGCTACACAATTACAACAATATATAGATGAAAGATTATGGGAACAGTTACTCGAAACATATCCACGTTGTGAAAAGGACGAGGTTCAAGCAGCGCTCTACCAATTAACGCATTTATTTCCGAAAATCGCACATGAAGTAAGTCATTTTTTCTCATATGGATATGATAAGGATGAAGAACAACAAGTCCTTGATTATTTGAAAAAGATTTTGAAACGCGTGTAAAAGTGATAGGAGTATAACAAATGAATGAAAAAGAACGAGAACGCTTATTACAAATCCATACAACACATTTAGGAGAACAACCATATGCTTCAGGGCATTATCATCACTATGAGCCGACGCCGTACGCTACACTAGATGTGCTTTTTGAGCAATATGATATTCGAAATAGGAAGCGTCTTGTAGATTATGGTTGTGGAAAAGGACGCATATTATTTTATGTTCATCATTATTTCCATCTACCAGTCGTAGGTGTTGAGTTCGATGATCAGTTGTATCGTGAAGCATTATTGAATGAAACAACCTATCTACAAAAGAAGCATAAATGGACAGCGTCTATTACAATTGAACACCAGCTTGCTGAACAATACGATATCCAACGAGAAGATGATGTGTTTTTCCTGTTTAATCCGTTTTCTTTACAAATTTTTATGACGGTCATTCAAAAAATAATGAAGTCTGTTGAAGCATATCCTAGAACAGTGGATATCATTTTGTACTATCCAACGGATGAATTTCATTATTATTTAACCTACGATACGCCATTCACACGGATACAAGAAGTGAAAGTGATAGGTGATTCACTAGATCATCAAGATCGATTTTTAATTTATCGCTACGCGCATCATTCATAAATCATTTCATGGATGATAAAACAGAAAGTATTTGAATGAACCTATAAAAAGAGAAAAAGCCTATGAATTTTTGGAAAATGTCTAGCCAAATGTAAACAAATATTGTATGGTGAATTTGGCTGCATAATTGCATACAAATGAAGAGAAAAGAAAATTTCTTTTTTCTTTTTTTATGCTCTTCAAATACGCTACTATGCGAAGTTATTAAGAACTGGCCAGATGTCTTTGAAAACGATAGGTAGTCTTCAACGATTTATTTAATTTGGAAGTACATTAACAAAAATGATTAGATATTTTAATTTAGGGAATCGATAAAAAGAGTGCGTGTAAAAAGATTGTAAGAAACAGTCTTAGTCGATTGTAAAAGGAGTCAAAAAGTATGGATATTCGAATTTTACACGAGGATAATCATGTTCTGGTTGTCGAGAAGCCCGTGAATATTCCTGTGCAAGAAGATGCAAGTCGTGATAAAGACTTGCTCACGATGTTAAAAGAAGATATAAAAGTGCGTTATAATAAGCCTGGAAATGTGTATTTAGCACTTGTGCATCGGTTAGACCGCCCAGTTGGTGGCGTGATGGTGTTTGCAAAAACGTCGAAAGCAGCCTCAAGGCTCTCTAATGTCATTCGAAAAAATGAATTGAGTCGTAAATATTTAGCTGTTGTGCATGGGAAGCCAAAACGTTCGAAGGGGCAACTACAGCATTATTTATATAAGGATACGAAGCGAAATATTGTTACAGCTGTGGATGAGCATCATAAAGATGGAAAGAAAGCAATCTTAGATTATGATGTTTTGCAATCAAATGATCAGTTCAGCTTAGTGTCCGTTCAGTTGCATACAGGAAGATCTCATCAAATACGCGTGCAATTATCGACAATTGGTCATCCATTATATGGCGATCAAAAATATGGTCGACGCCAAAATGAAGTTGGTGAACAAATTGCTTTATGGGCATATGAATTACAATTTCCACATCCAACGACAAAGGAAATGATTTATATTCAATGTGAACCACCAGCGGTATATCCATGGAATATATGGGCTTAATAAAGTGAGAGAAGCCTGTCGGCAAACAATACGCATAATAAAAAGATCATCATGTACATTATTCATAGGAGGCTTTTAAATGAAATTACTACAAGTACGAAAAGGGCAATTTGTTTATTATAAAAACGAGTTACACAAAGTGTATTCTGTTAAACCATTATCACGTTTATCGGTATTACTTTACCGTATAAAAGATATGGAACAAGTGGCATGTAAAGCAGAAGATATTACGTTATATCGCCCACAACATATGGATTCACTCATGTTAATGGGAACGCGTTATACACTAAGAAAAGATGCGTTACCAGTAGAAGATGGCTATATTTTAATTACACATCCAGACCCAGGGCACTTAGACCACTACGGTTTAAATGAATTTGAAAAAGTAAGTGAGCTAATTGATGGAAAAGTGTATACGACATTATTAAATACAGTAAAACCGAAAGAATATATGACAATGGTTCCAGGCGTTGCTGAAAATAGCAACCCGATTGACTATTTAGATGCATCCCTCGTAACGGAAGAACAACTTGAACAAGAACAACAGCTAGAGAAAGAAGCGCTGAAAGACTCAGCAGCAAGCCCTTCAGTTGGGGATATTTACTTAAACTTAGATAACGGAATTAAAGCGATGATTGTAGCAATCGTTGATGATGAAGTAATTTTAGGTCATGGTGAAAAAGTTGCGATTGAAGAATTAGTGAAATCTGATAGCTGGACATTAATTTACATTACAAATGAAGAAGAAATTTAAGATTGAATGGCATAAACTGTCTCTAAAAGAACCGTTCTTTTAGGGGCAGTTTTTTGGTGTGCACATACATCAAACACAATTTGAACGAGAAGAAATCATAAAATCCTTCCAGAAGTACAGACGTGTGTGCGATATTTTGTTAAGATGAATAGGTTAGATGAATGATAGGAGGATGACAGAAATGATACGTACATTTCAACAATCAGCTGCATTTGAATATATACAAATTATCATTGGAGCGGCACTTGTCGGACTCGCATACAATATATTTTATTTACCAGCACGATTAGCAGCAGGTGGTGTGTCTGGGATTAGCACGATTTTATATGAATTATTCCAATTCACACCGGCTTATGTGCAATGGGCGATTAATATTCCATTGCTTGTTGTGGGCGTGATTTTTTTAGGGCGAGAGTTTGGCGTGAAAACTTTTGTCGGGACATTAGCAGTGCCATTTGTAATTTGGCTGACAGCTGATTTAGATGTAGGGGTTGAAAATCCACTGTTAGCAGCTATTTATGGTGGAATTGTACTTGGTGTTGGTTTAGGAATCGTTTATAGAGGAAATGGTTCTACTGGCGGTACAACTTTGCTCGCCCAAATATTAAAAAAATATACAGGGTTATCTAGCGGCTTTTCGCAACTTTTTGTAGACGGAGCCGTCGTAATTACATCAGCATTTGTTTTTGACTTTGAGTTAGCTTTATATGCATTAATGTCAATTTATGTAACGAGTAAAGTAATTGACTTTGTTCAATTACAATCATCTTCAACGAAACTGATTTTAGTTATTACAGATCGTGCTGAGCAAGTGCAAACGATTATTCAGCAAGAGATGAATCGTGGATTAACGAAAGTTAAGACCGTCGGAGGGTATTCAAATAATGAAAAAACGATGATTTTGTGTGTCGTTGAGCAATCCGAAGCGGTGTATTTTAAAAAATTGATTCAAGAAGCAGAGCCTGAATCATTCGTGATATTTGTCAATGCGTCGGAAATTTTAGGAAGAGGCTTTTCGCGTGCGCAATTTGATGTGGAGAAAAAATAAAGATGACACATGATGTGAGCAAATAAATTCGAAATGCTGCAATCTGCTGAAAAAAGATTGCAGTATTTTTCTGTTATTTGTGGATTTTCTTTGAATGATGAAAGGACAGTTTGTTGAATAATGCCTTAATATTTTTTGCGTTCATTCAACAAGAGTAGCAAGTGTACATAACGGGTAAAGCATTGGTAAAATTGACAGTGACACGTTTTTAACGTAAATTTAAGGATAGTGAAGCATAAATATTGAGATTGAAAATGAATGAAATAAATGATAAAGAATATTGTTTTTAAAATCGTTTTTTAGAAATGAGGAATTATAATTGGGAAAACAAGATTTTTTACCTGTGATTTTAGGGTCTGATGATAATGCATATGGAATGGCGAGAGCATTCCATGAACAATATAATATTAAAAGTATCGTTGTAACAAAAGGACATATTTTACCAACGATGCATAGTAAAATTGTTGAGAAAAAAATCTATGAAAATGTAGACGAGCCAAAAACATTTGTTAAGAGCATGCTACATTTATATGAAGAGTTAAAAACACGTGCCGATAAATTACTAGTTGTCGCGAGTAATGAAAACTATGCAGAATTAGCTATTCGCCATCGTGATCAGCTAGAACCATATTATGAACTGCCGTTTATTAGTGAAGAATTAATGGATGAAGTTGTCTACAAAGAACGTTTTTATGAAATGTGCGAGGAACATGGGCTAGATTATCCAGATACCGTTATCTTTAAAAAAGGAATGGATCCTGAAATGGACTTGCCTTTTGATTTTCCTGTAGTTGTGAAACCTTCTGATAGTATGACTTATTTTAATGCACAATTCGAAGGTAAGAAAAAAGCGTATGTATTGCATGATAAACCATCATTTACAAAAGCAATCAAGCAAATCTATTCGTCAACATACGAAGATTCACTTATTATTCAAGACTATATTCCAGGCAATGATACGGTGATGCGTGTACTAAATGCTTACGTGGATCAGCACGGTGAAGTCCGAATGATGTGTTTAGGACGCGTGATTTTAGAAGATTATACACCTATTCTAATTGGGAATTATGTAGGCATTATTGGGGAAGAAAACCAAGCCTTATATGATCAATACAAAAAGTTTTTACAAGCGATTAATTTTAGAGGATATGCCAATATAGATTTGAAATATGATCGCAGAGATGGCAAATTTAAAATTTTTGAGCTGAATATTCGCCAAGGAAGAAGTAGTTTCTTTGTGACTGCTAACGGCTATAATATGGCAAAATACTTAGTTGAAGACCGCGTTTATGACCGTCCAGCACCGACTGAATATGGAAATAATCAACATTTATGGCATGCGGTTCCGAAAGATTTACTCATTAAATATACAATGGATGAAGCGTTAAAGCAGCAAGTCATTGATCGTTTTGAAAAAGGCGAAGCATCCACGACTTTGTATTATAAAAAGGATTTAAATTTAATGCGAAGATTGAAGTTACGCTCATTTTATAAAAGCTATTATGGACGTTTTGAAAAATACTTTAAAGAAAAAGAATAAGCGATATAATTCATTCAAAGTGTTTGTGTAAAATAATGGAGGTAAATAGTGAATGCCAGTTTTAGATGTTTCAAATAAGGAACAAGTAGCGAAATATGATGAATTTGTTCGCCAATCACCTTACCGCTCGATGATGCAAGATCGAAAATGGGCGCAAGTGAAAAATGATTGGGGAAATGAAAATGTATATGTAGAAGAAAACGGTGAAATTGTTGCGGCGATGACAATTTTGATCAAGCAATTGCCATTAGGCTATACAATGTTATATGCGACAAGAGGACCTGTGTGCGATGTTTATAATCTTGACTTAGTTCAACGGTTATTAAAAGAGGTTGAAGTCGTTGCTAAAAAACATAAGGCGATTGTATTGAAGATGGACCCGGAAGTAGCCTATTCAGATGAGTTATACAATTTATATAAAAATGCAGGGTTCCATTTATTATCAGAAAATGATGATCAGGATGCATTAATTCAACCAAGGAAAAATATGGTGTTAGACTTAAAAGGACATGACGAAGAGTCAATTATGATGCGCTTTTCAAAGAAATGTCGTAGTAGTATTCGTGGTGGACTGAGAAAAGGAGTAGAAACGCGTTATTCTCGTTCAGATGAAGATATTGAAACTTTACATGAAACGTACCGAATTATGGCTGAACGTAATGGCATTACAACTCGCCCAGTAGAATATTTCAAACAAATTCGAGATGCATATGAAAATACACGTGTGTACATTGTGACCCATGAAGAAGATTTGCTGGCAGCCGCTTTGACCATTAATTACAATGGTAAAATGTATTATTTATATGCGGGAAGTACCAATACAAAACGTAATTTAAATGCGAATCATGTGATGAACTATGAGATGATTCGTTGGGGACTTGAAGAAGAAGCGGAACAATATGATTTCGGTGGATTCTTTGAAATAGGAGATGGCCTATATCAATTTAAGAAAAGCTTTTGTGACAAAGACGGTCATGTAGAATATATTGGGGAAATTAATAAAATCTATAAACCGTTTGTGTACAATATGCTTGAAAAAGTCATTCCGATGGTCAAGAATTTCCGTAAACGTATGAGAAGAAATAACGGATAAAGATATGAGGTTAGGATAGCTGTGGAAAAGAAAACATTAGGAATTATCGGTGGTGTAGGACCACTAGCAACGATGTTTATCGGTGAAATGATTGTCCGTAAAACAGTTGCCGAAAAAGATCAAGATCATATTCATACGATCATTACAAATAATTCAAGCATCCCCGATCGAACAGCTTTCATATTAGGGGAGAGCGATGAAGACCCAGTACCAGTTATTGTGTCAGATGCACATCGGTTGGAAGCAGCGGGTGCTGAAGTATTAATTATGCCGTGCAATACAGCCCATTCATTTTACGAAGAGATTCAACGTCAAACGACATTGCCATTACTTCATATGATTGATGAGACGGCACAATTTGTGAAACAAAAAGGTGCAAAACGCGTTGGGATTTTAGGAACGAATGGCACGATTGCAACGGGAATTTATCAAGCAGCGTGTGAGAAACAAGGAATGGAAGCGATACTTCCGGATGAAGCAACGCAAAAGCTCGTTATGTCGCTTATTTATGATGATATAAAAGCGGGGAAAAGAGCAGATGCAGAAAAATGGTCGCGTATTCGACAAGCGATGGAAGAAGCTAACTGTGATGAAGTTATTCTTGGATGTACAGAATTATCAATTGTTCGTCAAGAACTCGCATTAACAGATTGCGTCGACTCTCTACTTGTGCTAGCTGAAGTGGCAATCGAAACATGCGGATATAGCGTAAAATGAACAAAAAACATCCAGTTTGATTTTCAATATGAATGACTGGATGTTTTTTCATTCAAATGCCTCGTAACCTCATGCAAATCATCCTTTTATACGCAGGTAAATTGGACGATTACACGCATAGTTGTATGTACAGCATTTGGCGGTTTTATTATAAATATATACCGTTGATAGAGCGTAATGGAACAGTTGATTGAACAAAAAATTAAATAGAAAAGTAGGGGATTTCATTGTCATTTGTTGAAAAAATGGATGAAGTATTTCGTCAAAAATGGCATTTCAAAAAAGAAATGCCAATTCAAACAAAAATGATTCCGGAATTTTTAGATGGACAAGATATTGTAGCACAATCACCAACAGGAACAGGTAAAACATTAGCATTTGTTTTACCATTATTACATGTAGTAGAAGGGAGTAAAAAACAAACACAAGGGTTAATCATTGTACCGTCACAAGAACTTGCGATGCAAATTACAGACGTCATTCGTGAATGGATTAAAGGTACAGATATTACAGTAGCCGCTATGATTGGTGGAGCGAATATTAAACGTCAAATCGAACGGTTAAAGAAGAAACCAACAATTATTGTCGGTACACCCGGTCGTTTACATGAATTAACGAAAGCGAGAAAAATTAAGTTATTTGACATTCGACATATTATTCTTGATGAAGGTGATGTTTTATTATCAAGAGACCATCGTGTCATGATTAAAAATATGATTAGTGGAACACATCCCGAGCGTCAAGTTGTACTCGTTTCTGCAACAGTTACAGATGAAATTGAACGTGTTGCGACTGATTTTATGGAAGATCCGATTTTTATTCGCTTAGCGAAAAAAGATTTACCAAATGCAGGACATGTTGTCCATTCATATATTGAAACAGAAGTACGTGATAAAACAGACCTGCTCAGAGGGTTATCCCATCAACCAAATATGCGTGGACTCGCATTCGTTAATCATGTGGATCAAGTGCTTATGCGCGAAATGAAATTAACATATAAAAAAGCTCCAATTGTCGTGTTGCATGCGGAAATGCGCTCGATGGAAAGACAAGAAGCTTTACAAAAATTCCGTAAAGGACAAGCGAAAATCTTAATCGCTACAGACTTAGCTGCGCGTGGCTTAGACATTTCAGGTTTAACACATGTTATTCATGTTGATGTACCACATACAGTCGAGCAATATTTACATCGTTCGGGACGTACGGGTCGCGCAGGGGAAGATGGAGAGGTGATAACCTTTTTATCGAAAAAAGAAATTGATGATTATGAGAAATTAACAAAGGGGATTCAAACGGTTGAGAAAGTATACCGTCATGGAAAACTTCAAGATAAAAGTAAACCCAAACCAAAAAGAACATTTAAATAGGCATATAAAAAGGGTTAGAACAATGTATTGTTCTAACCCTTTCTGCTTAGTCTTCTAATTGTGTTAAAATGATTGGCTCGCCTTTTGTCACGATAATTGTATGTTCGATTTGGGCAACGAGTGATTGATCTGGTGTTGCAAATGTCCAACCATCGTCTAGTTCGATAATACTTTCCGCTTTTTCAGAGATAAAAGGCTCGACTGCTAATACCATTCCTTCTTTTAAGAGCGTAGTATCCCAAGCATCGAAGTAGTTTAAAATATGTTGTGGTTCTTCATGTAAAGATTTTCCGATGCCATGACCTGTTAAGTTACGAATAACGCGTAATCCTTTACTTTTTGCTTCACGTTCAACTGCTTTCCCGATCCCGCTTAATTTTGAACCAGCTTTTACTTTTGTCATTGCGCGATCGAATGCACTTTGTGCGACATCACAAAGTTTTTGTTTACGTTCGTCAGGTGTTCCGACAACAAATGAAATACCTGTATCTGCGAAATAGCCATCATATGAGCCGGAAACGTCAATATTGACGATGTCGCCATCTTTAATCACAAGTGAACCTGGGATGCCATGTGCAACTTGGTGATTAACGCTAATGCATGTATAACCTGGGAAGTCATATTGGTCAATAGGTGCTGAAATGGCCCCTTTTTCTTTAAATAATTTTCCGCCAATTTCATCTAGTTCTTTTGTTGTTATGCCAGGAACTGTCGCATCTTTCATCGTTTCACGAATTTCAGCAACGATTTGGCCGATTTTTTTTAAGCCTTGAAAATCTTTTTCTGTTTTTGCTATCACTCAAAACATATCCTTTCTATTCCGTTCATCCTTTTTACAACTTACACTATACCATAAATAAGGTAGAAATAAACAAAAGCGTGTTTGGAAAAAGGATGTTCACATATTTATTTTAAAGCACGAACCCCTTGAAAAATATTCCATAATAAAATGATAAAATATAAAATCGAATACGCAAAAGACAGAATTAAAGGGAGATATTGCCATGCTGATAAATTGAATGAAAGGGAAGATTCGATTGAACGTGTTGATTGAAAAAACAAAGTAGGCAAAATGAGCATATTAATGATGAACAGGACAAATGGTATACATTGTGAAATACAAGCACGTTTTGCATGTGCTTTGACTGCTTTTTTCTCATTTGTAAAATAAATAATTAATGGTGTAATCACAGGGAAAAATAATACGCTAAAATAACTTAATGCATTTAATAATTTATCGTTCAAGATGATCACGCTCCGTTTATACAAAATGGTCATGTATGGTTAGCTTGCTTATGAACGTGATGTCTTATACAATAAGATTGAAGCATACCACAAGGGGAGCCAGTTGGCTGAGAAAGAATGTGTAATTCTGACCCTTTGAACCTGTAAGTTGGTACTTGCGTAGGGATGTGGGTGAAACAGAACGGATAAGAAGAACAACTTCTTTTTTGTCATGCACCCTCGTACTAGTATGAGGGTGTTTTTATATGTTCATCATTTGGAAATGAAGTATGATCATACATAAAAACAAGGTGGGTTAACTTGTCATGCATTTTCTTCTTTTATTGTTTCTTCCATCTCTATAATCATAATGTAGAGGAGTTTCACAAATGGATCGAATGAGATTATTATTTTTAATGGAAGTGTCAATTTTAGGAGCATTATCATTTATTTTAGATAAACTAACACTTTTCCATATGCCACAAGGAGGTTCGATTACATTATCCATGCTTCCGATTATTCTGATGGCATTTCGTTGGGGATTAAAAGGTGGTTTACTAACAGGCTTTTTAAGTGGCTTATTGCAATTAATAACGGGTGGGACGATTTTCCATTGGTTACAAGCATTGCTTGATTATACGTTAGCGTATACACTCGTTGGAATGGCTGCGATTACATTGGTTTGGTTGGTAAAAGGCATGAAGACAAAAAATCATAAGCTCGTTATTGGCGCGATTGTAACGGGAACATTTATTGGTGGTTTCCTACGGTTCATGATCCACTTTATTGGTGGAATTGTATTCTTTGGAAGTTATGCACCAGAAGGGCAACCAGTATGGGTGTATTCGCTCGTCTATAATGCAAGTTATATGATCCCATCGATGATTTTATGTAGCATTGTTGCAATTTTATTATTTACGGCAGCACCGAAGTTATTAAAAGTCGGTACGCAGCCAGTATAAAAAAGCGAAGTTCAGTGAGAGAGATTAACTCGACTGAACTTCGCTTTTTTTACTGTTAAATACGATAAAACTCACGGCGATGACAACTGATAAAAATAATGCTGCAATTGTGACAAAGAGTGAATCAAATCCAGTTTTAATGGAAATACCGATGAAACCAATAATGAATACACTATTTAGAGGAAAATCATTGTGGTGGTATAAGAAATGTAATCCAATTGCCGTTATAAGTGTTAAGTAAATGACTGCCCATAATGGCTGACTAATTCCCCAACCACTCCATTCATGTAAGGTTAATGTGTAATTTGTTAACAACATAAAATTAAATATATGCCAACCGAAGTATAAAGAAATTGGTAAGCGATCTGTTAAGGTATTTTCTCGTTTTGGATATGAAAAATATAATGCTGCTAATAAGAGTAAAATAACCAAACTCATTATAATCGCTGAGATAAAAAACTCGTAATGACCTAAATAAATATATACGATGTGTACAATAGAAATCGTTGAAAATATAAGTGCTCTATAATTTAGCATACGTCTAGATGCTTGACTTTTATTGCGCCAAAATCCATATAACCAACAAATTAAAAAGATGTAAATTAAAAAAGATAAGAAGAACACAAAATTCGCTGGAATTAAAATGGCGGGTAACCGGTTGATAATTTCTAACGTTGTCTTATCATTAAAAGGTTTCATTTCTGCAGATAGTGAAATAAAAAAACTACTTACGACAAGTAGTGTCATGACAAATAATCGAAACATATAATATCCTCCCATTCCTTAGTATACAACCGAATATCAAAAAAAAACGTGTAAAATATGAAGTTTTCGTAACAAATCGGTGAAGTTAAGGATATGTAAAAGGTTTGAGGTTGGAGCGTTTAACAACCCATCAACTTTTGTTCTGATTGTATCAGGCATGATTCTCGTAGATGTTACGACAATTCCACTTCAATCAATAAGTGAACGAGTTCGTGACATTCGGGTTTATGGACAAGATTGATCAGCATAAAAAAAACATATCTCTTCTATTATGAAGTAAAAAAGTAATTCGCTTTTCGAAATTTCATGCTACAATAGAATTATCTATTTTGAAAATTTAGAATGAAAAGGGGAGAATGTTGAATGGGTTATGTAGATACTTGGGATCTAGAGGTGTTTTTTGAGGGAGGAAGTACGTCACCACAATTACGCACACATTTAGAAGAAACAAAACAAAAAATTACACATGTAAAAGAAGCGGTCAATACATTTGAGGTACCAACATCAGCAAATGATGCAGAACAGTTATTAGACATTTTACATCAGATGACAGATGTTTCAAAGCATTTACGTCAAGCTGGGGCAGTAGTTGGCTGTTATCTGGCAGCAGACACGACAGATAAAGAAGCGCTTTTATTACAAGGAGAAATGAGCTCACTAAATGCCATTTATACACCTGTCGCACTAAAATTCCAACAAACATTGGCGATGATTGAAGATGCGGTATGGGAAGCGTTAATTGCAACAGAGCAATTACGTACATACGAATTTATTTTAAATGAATGGCGAGATGAAGTGGCGTTAAAATTAACAGAATCAGAAGAGAATATTATTACAGCTTTAAGCATCGACGGGTATGAAGCATGGGGAAATTTATACAATCAACTCGTATCTGATATTCAAGTAGAAATAGAAGTTGATGGCGAGAAAAAACAATTATCAGTTGGACAAGCATCGAACTTATCTTCACATCCAGATGCACGTATACGTAAAGAATCGTATGAGAAGCTTGAAGAAGCGTGGACGCAAAAAGAGGCATTTTTTGCTTCTACACTCAATCATATTGCAGGATTTAGATTAGCTGTTTATGAAAAGCGTGGCTGGGATTCGGTTTTACAAGAACCATTAAATTATAACCGTATGAAACAAGAAACATTGGATGCGATGTGGGGAGCCATTCGCGCACAACAAGCACCATTTGTACAATATTTAGATGAAAAAGCGGCGTTATTAGGCGAAGAAAAAATGCATTGGTATGATTTAGACGCGCCAGTAACAAACTCGACGAAAACATTATCTTATGATGAAGGAGCAGCATTTATTTTAAAGCATTTCGGAGAGTTTGGAAAAGAACTTGAAGCGTTCTCACGTAAAGCATTCGAGGATCGATGGATTGAAGCAGAGGACCGCGCGAATAAGCGACCAGGTGGATTTTGTACAGGTATGCCAATGTCCGAGCAATCGCGTATTTTTATGACATATAGTGGAACAATGTCGAATGTTGCAACGTTGGCGCATGAATTAGGGCATGCATTCCATTCTTATGCGTTAAGGCCTGTACCTTATTTAAATCGCGGTTATGCAATGAACGTTGCAGAAACTGCTTCAACATTTGCAGAAATGATTGTAGCAGATGCTGCAGTAAAATCGGCAGAAACAAAAGAAGAGAAAATTGCTTTATTAGAAGATAAAATCCAACGTAGTGTTGCATTTTTTATGAATATTCAAGCACGTTTTCTATTTGAAACACGCTTTTATGAAGCGCGTAAAAAAGGAATTGTTCCAGCACAAAAATTGAATGAATTAATGGTAGAAGCACAACAAGAAGCATATGGTGAAGCATTAGATGTTGCACATCCACATTTTTGGGCGTCAAAACTTCATTTCTATATGACAAGTGTTCCATTTTACAACTTCCCGTACACTTTTGGCTATTTGTTCTCTTTAAGCATTTATGCAAAAGCACTCGAAGAAGGTAAAAACTTCGAAGAAAAATATATGGCCTTATTAAGAGATACGGCAGTGATGACGGTAGAAGAGTTAGCAATGAAACATTTAGGAGAAGATATTACAAAACAAGCGTTTTGGGCGAAAGGTGTTACACTATGTGTAGAAGATGTAAAGGAGTTTTTAACATTAACTGCTAAAGAAGGTTGATCGATGATGATATTGCTTGAAGGTGAGAAATGTTATTTGCGTATTTTGATGGAAGAAGATGCAGTACAATTTACGCAATTATTAAAAGCCAATCAATCGTATTGGACGATATTTGAGCCAAGACAAGATGCACAGTTTTATACGGTAGCTGTTCAACGCGAGAAGATTAGAGAAGCGTTATACCAAATGCGAGATCGTAGAGAATATAATTTTGGTATATTTGATTTGTTTTCAGGGCAGCTTATTGGACACATTTCTCTATATAGCATTAAACGATTGCCATTTTTAAGTGGATATATCGGTTATTCCGTTGATGAGCGAGAGGTTGGTAGAGGAATTGCCACAGAAGCAGTACAGTTAGCAACGGCGTTTTCATTTGATACATTGCGATTAAATCGACTGGAAGCCTATGTATCGCCTCATAATAAAGGCTCGATGGCAGTCCTTGAAAAAGCTGGCTATCAACAAGAAGGGCTATTGCGTCAAAAGTTATTTATTAACGGTGCTTGGAAAGACCACTTTCTATATGCAAAACTTTATCATGAGGAATAATCATAAAAAGAGTCACTCCTTTTACTGGAATGACTCTTTTTATTTTCGTCAAAATGTTTCATTTCCCGGGAAATAACATGTAGAAAATCGGCTTATGAATGATAACCATTGACAATGGTGTCGATTTTTCCTGTTTCTGGATCAATGACAAGCCCATGAACAGGTACATTTTTGTCCATTAATGGGTGATTGACAACGAGGTCAACACTGTTTTTAACACTCTCTGTTACATCACTGAAGCCATGTAGCCAATCTTTCATATCAATACCAGAGTAATTTAATGTTTTAAATAAGCTTCGATCTACGCCACGCTCAACCATTTTATCAATAATACTGTCTGTGTTAATCGAACTCATTCCACAGTCGTGGTGACCGATAATGAAAACTTCATCTGCTTGTAGTTCATAAATGGCAACGAGTAAGCTACGCATAATGCCGCCGAACGGATGATTGACGACAGCCCCAGCACTTTTAATCACTTTGACGTCACCATTTTTAAAGTTCATAGACTTTAATAATAGTTCAGTTAAGCGCGTATCCATACAAGTGAGAATGACCACACGCTTATTTGGGAATTTAGTCGTTGTGTATTGTTCATATTGCTTTTCTTCGACGAATTGCTCGTTAAATTGCAAAATCTCATTTAAAAGTGTCATTGTATTACTCCCATCTATTAGTATATTGTTATTGTACAAAACATTAATAAAAATGAAAAGGATTAAGAATATTCATTCTTCTTACTATTGGTCCTTTTATACTTAAAAGAAAAACCACTTTTTATGAATGAACATAAAAAGTGGTTTTGATCATTAGTAATCTGTATCTGGTTTTGGATCGATAATTGTTGATTGCTTAGAATCGAATGCTTGAATAAGGAAATGCATGATGAATGCACAAGATAGTCCAAGGCATACCATATAGCCGATAACTGTTAAATACATTAAGCCCAATTCATTGACCCCTTTCTATCCTCTTAATCTTACTTGTGTATCTAGTATACTACAAATTTTGTGGAAAATTAAGTGATATATTGAAAAAACTATAAAATGTGTCGAATTATCGTCAACTAGAAAGCCCAATTTCCTTTGCGGAATATTGGTTCTACTGTACCGTCCTCTAAAATACCATCAATATCCATTTCATCTGAACCAACCATAAAATCGACATGTGTAATACTTTGGTTTAGTCCATGTTGTTCTAATGTTTGTGGGTCCATATTTTTTCCGCCTTCTAAGCAAAATGAATAGGCACTCCCTAAAGCGAAATGATTCGAAGCATTTTCATCGAATAATGTATTGAAAAATAAAATATTTGATTGTGAAATCGGAGATGTATGCGGAACGAGCGCTACTTCACCAAGATGTTTAGCTCCTTCATCTGTTTCGATTAGTTGCTTTAACACTTCTTCCCCTTGTTTTGCTTCTACTTTTGTAGCAGCACCATTTTCAAATGTTAATGTAAATTCATCGATAATATTGCCACCATAACTTAAAGGTTTAGTACTTGAGATAAAGCCATCTACGCCTGTTTTATGTGGTACTGTGAACACTTCTTCTGTCGGCATGTTCGCCATGAAAGCATGTCCTTTTTCATTTAAACTACCAGCACCGCACCATAAATGACCTTTTGGCAATGCAACTGTTAAATCTGTACCAGGTGCACGGTAATGAAGTTTGGCATATTTTTTCTCATTTAAGTAATCCACTTTTTCATGTAATGTTTGATCATGTTGTTTCCATGCTTCTACAGGATTATCTACATCAGCACGAACAGCTTTGAAAATGGCATCCCATAAAGCAGGAACTTGTTCTTCTGATGGAAGTTCAGGAAATACTTTTGCAGCCCAAGCTTGTGAAGGCGCTGCAATGACTGTCCAACTGAATTTATCTGCTTGTAAATATTGACGGAAAGTGTTGAGTGCCTCACCAGCTGCTTTTTGAGAGGCAGCAATTCGGGAAGGTTCAATTCCATTTAATAAATCAGGGCTTTGCGAAACAATCGTCATGAATGCCGCACCTTTTTCAGCAAGTTGTTCACGCTCCATTTTCTTCCACGCAGGGAATTCTGTGAAAGAATCTGCAGGTGCTTTTTCGAAACGTTGGCGACTTAATACATCATCACTAAAATCTACAATAACTTGGCGCGCACCTAAATCATAAGCTTTTTCAGAAATTAATCGAGCAAGTTGTAATGCGTCAGTCGATGCGGAAATGTATAAAATTTGGTTTGGCTGAATATTCACTCCAACCTCTACTGCGAGTTGTGCGTAACGATTTAATTGTTGTTCGAATTGCGTCATACATAAAACACTCCTTTAATCATTCAATTCATTTATGATGTATGTCTACATAAAAAATTGTAAGAAACACCTTCTCTTTATCATAACGTTGTCTGAATCATCATGCAATTTATTTTTGTGAATAAAAAGTCATATTTTGAAAGTTTATGTTGAAAAATTTAATAATAACGTAAAGAAAACGCAGGAAATGCCGAAGTAAGATTTAGTAAGTATTATTTGGAGGTTTACAAATGGATCTATCGACAATCATTGGCCTTGTAGTAGGGGTTATTGCTATACTCGTCGGAATGATAATGAAGGGTGTTTCGCTCGACAGCTTATTTAATATGGCAGCTATTTTAATCATTTTCTTTGGAACAGCTGCTTCTGTCATTATCGCCTTTCCGATGAAAGAGTTGAAGCGTGTCCCAAAGCTTTTTGGCATTATATTTAAAGAACAAAAATTAACGTCAGACATTGAAATTGTAAAGATGTTTTCAAATTGGGCGGATATTGCCCGTCGTGAAGGGTTACTAACGTTAGAAGCACAAACAGATGAAATTGATGATTTGTTTTTGAAAAATGGATTGGGCCTTGCAATTGATGGGCAAAGTGCAGAGTACATTCGTGATGTGTTAACAGAAGAAGTTGAAGCGATGGAAGATCGACATTCTGTAGGGGCACAAATTTTCTCGCAAGCAGGGATGTATGCTCCCACGTTAGGGGTATTAGGTGCTGTTATTGGTTTAATCGCTGCTTTAAAAGATTTAAATGATATTAACGTCTTAGGTGCTGCGGTATCGGCAGCGTTTATCGCAACGTTATTCGGGATTTTCACGGGATATGTGTTATGGCATCCATTTGCGAACAAACTTCGTCGAAAATCGGCTGAAGAGGCGAAACAAAAGATGATGATGATTGAAGGGATCTTATCTGTACTTGAAGGTGAATCACCACGTGTAATTGAACAGAAATTAGCATCCTATTTACCAATGGAAGAACGAAAAAAATTAGCTGAAGGAGATACGACTGCTAAAGGAGGAGAGGCAGTTGGCGAAGAAGCGTAGAAAAAGAAATCGCGATGCTGAAAATCAAGTAGATGAGTCTTGGCTACTTCCTTACGCCGATTTAATGACGTTATTATTAGCGTTATTTATTGTTTTATTTGCCTCTAGTTCGATTGATAATGTGAAATTAGAGCGGTTGTCGGAAGTATTCAGTGAAATATTTGATGGGGGACAAAGCTTCATGGATGGCGCTGCACCCGTCTCGACTCCTCATGCTATACAATCGAATATAGATCCCAATATTGATACCGATTCACTAGATGCTTATTTGGAAGACCAGAAATCATTGGCGGGTATTCAAGATAAAGTTGAAGAATACATTGCCGTTCACGAATTAGAAAATGTATTTGACACAGAAATGACAGAGGAAGGGTTACTTGTTACAATACGTGACAGCATTTTATTTAATCCAGGAAAAGCTGATGTCAAAGAAGAGTATGTATTAATCGCGGACGAGCTATCCGAATTGCTCGTATTTGATCCACCAAGATCTATCGTAGTCACTGGGCATACGGATGATGTACCGATGAATAACGCGGAATTTTCATCGAATTGGGATTTAAGTGTTATGAGAGCGGTTAACTTTTTAAGGTTAATGACGGATAATGAACGTGTTAATCCGAGCTATTTTAGTGCGCAAGGGTATGGGGAATATCAACCAATTGCATCCAATAGTACTGTAGAAGGTCGAAATAAAAATAGACGTGTTGAAATTTTAATTCAACCGCTTGTATTACAAGATGGGACAAAAAACACAGTTGAATAAATAAAAAAACAACCAATTGATTGTGTGACACATCCAATTGGTTGTTTTTCATTAGTTTCTTAATGAACCTAGTTCTGCTGCGATTGCTTCAACTTCATTTGCGCTAATATGATTACGTTTCATGACAGTTTTATAAATAAATACTAAGTCATCATATTTATCTAAATTGAAACTGTCAGATTTCATCGCATCGACGTTAACCATACGAAGTTTTTCTTTAATTTGTTCGACCATAAATGTAACATTTTCAGTTGTAGGTTTTGTTAAATCCATGATTTGTAGCCGCCTTTCTATAATTGCTACTTATCATGCCATGCTTTTGCTTTGCTGTCAAATTGGCATATAAATTACGAAGAAGCATTTTGTTTTTCTTCTTGGATTTTGTTATGGAATCGTTTTGTTTCTAAAATAATAATTCCAGATAAGCCAAGTAATCCAATTAAGTTTGGAATCGCCATGAGACCGTTTAGCACATCCGCCATTGCCCAGATAACGTCTAATGTTGCGGTTGCACCGACTAAAATAAAGCAAACAAAAATAATTCGATAAACCATCACTGCAGTTGGATTTGGGAATAAATATTGGAAACATTTTTCCCCGTAATATCCCCATCCAAAGATTGTGGAAGTAGCAAAGAAAATAAGTCCAATGGCAACGACAATTGGTCCGATATCACCTAAGAAGTGTCCAAATGAAGCGGCTGTTAATTCACCAGCTGCGATTGTCCCATCTTTCCATTGACCGGACATAACAATCGTAATTCCTGTAATGGAACAAATAATGAGTGTATCAAATAAAACTTGCGTCATAGAAACAAGCGCTTGACGTCCTGGCATATCTGTCTTGGCAGCAGCTGCAGCAATCGGCGCTGAACCTAAACCAGCTTCGTTTGAGAATAATCCGCGTGCAACCCCAAAACGAATTGCTGCACCGATTGATCCACCAAGAGCCGCTTCTCCTGTAAAGGCATATTTAAAAATTAATGCGAAAGCTTCTGGAATCAAACTAATATTCATTAACATAACGATAATTCCTGCAAGAATATAAAATACTGCCATAATTGGAACGAAAAAAGCAGTCACTCGACCAATTGTTTTAATTCCGCCTAGAATGACCATTCCTGCTAGAAGAAATAAAATTACACCAGTAATCCAATGTGGAATGGAAAATGTCGTTGACATAATATCAGCAACTGCTTTTGATTGTGTGCCATTTCCAATTCCAAAAGCAGCAAGTGCGCCGAATATCGCAAATAGTACGCCAAGCCATTTTTGTTTTAAACCATGTTCTAAATAATACATGGGTCCGCCGGCCATTTGACCATTTGAATCTTTGACACGATATTTGACGGCTAAAATGGCTTCACCATATTTCGTTGCCATCCCGAAAAATCCAGCAACCCACATCCAAAAGATTGCGCCTGGTCCCCCCATGACAACGGCTGTTGCAACCCCAACAATGTTTCCGACCCCCACCGTTGCAGCTGAAGCTGTCATTAAAGCTTGGAAATGTGAAATATCTCCTTCTGAAGATTTATCTTGATTTGGTGAAAATGCAAGTTTTAAAGCATAAGGTAATAGTCTTACTTGGATAAACATTAGTCTTGTTGTTAAATAAACGCCTGTTCCGACAAGTAAAAGAAGTAGGGGGATTCCCCAAACGACGTCACTTGCTTTATTAAGAAAATCTAACATTCCATTCCCTCCTATGATCAATTCTGTTTTTTTCTAAGCCATTCCAAACGGTTTTGACAAGCCTCCTTTTTATAGTGTAGTTTTTTCATGAGCAAAAAAGAACTTTGTAAGCGCATACAAAACTTTAACACCTTAGGATTTTGAAATATTTATTTGTTATTATTCTAATTTTACGAAAATTACACCAATAGTCAAGGGGAAGTTACAAAAAAAGTCGAAAGGATGTTTTTTGTCGGAATGAAGGGGTATAATAAAAAGGAGTATTTAAAAAAATGGAGGACTAGTCATGGGAAAAAAGAAATTTTGTACTTTTATGTTTTTAGGTGCAGTCATCGGTGGGGCTGCAAGCTTATTGGATAAGAAAACAAGAGAAGATGTGATTGGAACTTCTAAAAAAGCTGTGACAACTGTACAGTATTATGCACAAAATAAAGATGAATTAAAGGAAAAAGTGACACAAGAAAAAGAGAAATATGAAATGATTTTTAACAAGTTTTCGGAAGATGCGGCATATATTAAAAATAAAGTAGACGAAGCAAAAGAATTGGTGCCACAAGTGAAAACGTTAGTAGAAGATACGAAAGAGGCATTTGTTGAATCGAAGGATGACTATAAAGCGTTCGTCCAAGAAGCGCAAGAGGGGACAACTGAACTTTCAGTGGGAAAGTAAGAAATCTTGAAGGGAGTGAGCAAACGATGGATCAAGACGTTTCAACAACTCCGAAGCCTCAGAAGAAATCGCAGGAAATGAAAGATAAATTTTTAAAGGAAACAAAAGTTGGTCGGTTTGTAGATGATGTGAAAGACGCTGACATTGATCAATTCGATGTGACAACAAATAATGGCTTTGTGAAAGAATTAGTGACGCGTATTAGTAAAGTCGATGTAACAGGGTTAGCATCTCAATTGGCATTTTTCTTTCTATTATCTTTATTCCCATTGCTAATTTTTATTTTCACTTTACTACCTTATTTAAACTTAGACCAAGCGCAAATCTTTATGTATATAAGAGACTATGCACCTGGGAGTGTCGCGCAATTACTAGAAGATACCCTTGGGGAAATCTTAAGTAGTCGAAATGGCGGATTATTATCATTCGGGATTATTGCAACGATTTGGTCTGCATCTAAAGGGATGAATGCATTAACGAAAGCATTGAATCGTTCTTATTTCCAAGAAGAATCAAGATCATTTATCGTAGCACGAGGAATGTCCATCATTTTTACAGTAATGTTAATAGGCGTACTCGTTGTTGCATTAATCCTCCCGATATTTGGACAACAAATCGGTTCGCTATTATTTTCCTATATCGGTATAGAGTCTGATTTCTTGCATCTATGGGCAAAATTGCGATGGGTAGCACCTATTGTACTAATCTATACAGTATTTTCATTAATTTATTGGCTTGTTCCGAACTTGAAAATATCCTATAGAAGCGTGATGTTGGGCTCTATTTTCTCAACACTTGGGTGGATCATCACTTCTTTAGGATTCTCTTTTTACGTAGGAAATTATGGCAGTTATTCAAGTACGTATGGAAGTATTGGGGCAATTATCGTATTGATGATGTGGCTCTATTTATCTGCCATTATATTAATGCTCGGCGGGCAAATTAATGCAGTGATGAGAGATCGAAAACATGCAGTGCAAGCTAAACAAAAAAGTCATGTTGTTCAATCATCATAAACGAAAAACAGGTAAGAGATAGATATGCTCTTACCTGTTTTTTTACGGTTGTTTATTTTACTTCATAGGTTTCATGTACATCAATCGATTGAATAACGGATTGAACCATCGAACAATTGCTTTTGACGAGTTCAAAAACGCGTGGTAATTTTGCTTCTTGAATCTTTTCTCCTTCGAGAATGAAGTGTAAATGTATGTTTTCGATACGATTTGCTTCGTTTTCATTTCGCTGTACTTCTTTTACTTCGATTGAAATATGCGTAGCAGGCATTCGCATTTTTTCTAAAATATTACGGAGTACACCACCACTACAAACCGCTATCGATGAAACGAGTAATTGAAACGGACGAAAACCATGTTCGTCCTTAGCGGAAACCTCTATTTTCCCGAAAGGTAAATCCCCTTGAAAACCGTGTTCTGTCATTGAGAATTGCATTGTACATCCCTCCCAATATGTTACGATTATACAAGATTAAGCAACGTATTGGGGGAAAAGTGCTTATATTGCATGGAAGTGACTTTGACAACATACACTTTAAGGTACTTGTCGTAAGCGTTGCATCTCAGGTTTTCACAAGAATTGTTCCTGCCGGTTGTTTCGATGATTTTTGAGCGCGACGGTGTAAACATACATTAAATGGATTCAACATTTGGAGGACTTTATGTAGAAAGAGAAGCGAAATTTAGTTTCTTATTCATTGAGGCATAGTGGTCATCGTTTCAGTCATGGCTAAGTCAATAATGCATCAGACCTCACAAGAAAACGGCTGCGCATCCTTTTAGCGCAGCCGTTTTTCATTCATTGAAATATCGGAAATAGACCATCCGCTTCTTGAACGAGTTCATCCAATGATTTGAAAGTATAGCCTTTTTTACGTGCATCTCGAATGAAATCAGGCAAAGCCTCTGCATTGTCAGGTGACACAGTATGCATTAAAATGACTGCTCCGGGATGAATTTGTGTCATTAATTCATTATAGGCATATTGCTTTCCGCGTGGTTTGTCTTCATGCCAATCGACAAAAGCTAAAGACCAAAAAATATGGCGATAGCCAAGCTCATTGCCGACCTCTAATAATTTTTCATTGAAAATTCCTTTTGGTGGACGTGCATAATGTGTTCTTTCAACATTTGTGAGTTCTTTCAATTTTTCATCAAAGCGATGCCACTCGTTTTTCATTTCATCTGGGGTTAATGCTGCCATATTTGGATGATCATAGGAATGGTTGCCAATCGTATGACCATCTTCAACCATCCGTTTGACGAGAGGGGTTGCACTTGTTAAATAATGACCGGTTAAAAAGAACGTTGCTTGAATATTTTCCTTTTTTAACGTATCTAATATGGATACTGTATGACCGGCTTCATACCCGTTGTCGAATGTTAAATAAATCACTTTATCATCTGGATTTCCTTTATATAAAGCACCGTATTTTTCCAACATTTGATTAAAAGAAGCACCAGCATCCGGTGGAACTTCATCTGTTGTTTTTTTAAATCCCCAATGAAATTCTTCTGCTTGTACGGAAAAAGGGTTTAAAACGACGCCAGCTATCACAAGGCATAAAGCAGTAAATAGACCAAATAGATGGGATTTATACAATATAAGCATCCTTTCTTTTTCATTAGGATGGAGCAAATGTTTCGAGTTATGCACGTCAAAGTAAAAATCCTTTCACAAAATAATTCAGATCAGCTGAAGGATGGTAACAGAACATGTATACTATAGGGTGGAACAGGAGGGAATGCATATGGCAATCATTACAAAAATTACACAGCAAAAAAGAGATCCAGAACGTTTTAATATCTTTTTAGATGAGAAATATGCGTTTAGTGTGCATGAATCCGTTCTCGTTAAATTTGAATTATCAAAAGGTAAGGCGTTAGAAGACTGGGCAATTAGCGATATGGTGTATGAAGATGAAATTCAAAAAGCATTTAATCGTGCACTTCATTATCTTGGCTTTCGCATGCGCAGTGAGCAAGAAGTAAAGGATAAATTAGCTGAAATTGGATACGGCCAGGCAGTCATTTTAGAAGCGATTGTAAAATTACGAAGACTTGGCTTTGTGAATGATGAAGCATTTGCACGTGCATTTGTTGAAACACAGAAGAAAACAAGTGGTCAAGGTCCAAAAGCAATTCAGCAAAAACTTCAACAAAAAGGAATCGCGAAACCACTACAAGAGCAAATTTTAAGTGAGTATGCTAGTGATGAGCAAATTGAAATTGCTCGTAAAATGGCTGAAAAAGAAAATCGTAAAAATAAAATCGAATCTCCTCAACAAAAAGAGCGGAGAATCCAACAATCATTATTGCGAAAAGGATTTTCTTATGAAATGATAAAAGAAGCTTTATCCTCGCTATCATTTGAAATTGAAGAGGATGAATGGGATTCGCTATTAACAACAATCGGTGAGAAAGCATGGCGCCGCTATCGCAATAAATTTGAAGGATTTGAGTTACATCAACGTGTAAAACGTTCGCTGTATCAAAAAGGAATTCCTTTAGATAAAATTGATCAGTTCATTGAACAAAAGGAGCTAGAAGATGATGAGTGAAAAACATTATAGTGATATGACAGAACATGAATTACGTACAGAGATTGCCAATTTGCGTGAAAAAGCACGTAAGGCCGAGCAATTAGGCATGGTGAATGAATTCGCAGTCCATCAACGCAAAATGACGATGGTTGAATCTTATTTAATTGACCCTAAAAGTATTATTCCAGGGGAAATATATAAAATTGAAGGGGACGAAGGCGTGTTTTTCCAAGTCGATTATTTAAAAGGAAGATTTGCCTGGGGGCATCGTCTTGGTGGTAAGCTCGCATTAGAAGCATTGCCAATTTCAATGTTAAAATCCGTCAAAACAGGAAAATAAAAATGAGGCTGGAACAAATATAGTAGTTCCGGCCTCTTTAGTGGGTGAAAGCGATTTTTAATGAGGAATAAATTTTAATTTTTTATTTAATTTATCCTCTGAAAAAATCCAACCTGTATAAGAGTTGACGATATTTAAGTCATCATCAATATGAGCGACGGCAACGAAAGGATAATAATCATTGCTGCGATAGCGTAAATCGATTAAACGAACTTCGCAAAGGTTTTTAAATTTCGTTACTTCCCAACGATAAATAGGAGAGAAGTCAATAAAGGCTTTCACATTCGAATCCTTTAATGCTGCTTCTACTTCTGGAAATTGTGGCAAAGGTTCACGATGGAATTGATCGTAAATCGTGATGGCCCTTCCGTAAGCACGTCCAACATAGTGATACGTAAGAGAACTTGCAACGATGCGCCATTGGAAAAAGCGAATCGTAGGTGCAATAATGATCTCTGTCGCATCTGGCAAACGTTTTTGTACGGCATATTTTACGGCGCGTTTTACTGCGAAGCGTAGTAAATAATATAAAACAATGATGGCGTACATAGTTAAAAACGTAATAATAGGGTTAAATCCGATGAGCCAAAGTGTAATCGCAATAATATGGGCGACGAAAATATTCGGATCAAACGTATTAATCACACCGATAGCAACCCATTTATGCGAAAAAGGCCGCAATGCTTGTGTTCCATAAGCATTGAAAATATCAACAAATACGTGGAGAAACACGGCTAAAAAAGTCCACATCCAAAGGTGAAGCATATTCGCTTCAGGAATGAGGAGCAGTAGTAAAGCTGTTAGCGCAATAGGCCAAAGCAATACAGCTGGGATAGAATGTGTGATTCCACGGTGATGTTTTATATAAACAGCATTGTTTCTAAGTTTTAATACCGTATCGATATCTGGGATTAAAGATCCGATCATAATCCCACCGACAGTCGCGTAAAGTGTTGGTGTATTTGTTGCGACAACAGGGTCAATAAATGCAATCCCACTAATCGCAACACCCATTACAATATGGGTACCAGTATCCATATCAATCATCTCCTTCAACTTTGGAGAATAGGTAAACAAATGGTGTACATGTTCACCTTCGCAGAGGATGTAAAAACATTCTCTGTACATACATCATATACCCTTTTTAAAGCATGAAGAAACAAAAATGCTTCTTATGTAATCAATGAAGGAGGAGAATATGACTAAATCATGACAGCGTAAAATCGTTGGCAGAAGTCGATAAAAATGGACATTTTAACAGAGAAAGAACAATTTCAAGAAGCACTCGTTAGTTGGTATGAATCCGTCAAAAGAGATTTACCATGGAGAAAAACATCCAATCCGTACTATATTTGGGTTTCGGAAGTGATGTTACAGCAAACAAGAGTTGATACAGTTATTCCATATTATGAGCGATTCATTGAAAAATATCCGACCATTGAACAGTTAGCACAATCAGATGAAGAACAATTATTGAAAATGTGGGAAGGCTTAGGCTACTATTCGCGTGCACGAAACTTAAAAGCGGGCGCCCAACAAGTATTAGATCATTTTAATGGCGTGATTCCGCAAACACGTAAAGAAATTTCTACGTTAAAAGGTATTGGTCCGTATACCGCAGGGGCAATCTTAAGTATCGCGTTTGGTATTCCGGAACATGCTGTCGATGGAAATGTCATGCGTGTATTGTCTCGAATAGTAATGATTGAAGACGATATTGCCATTCCAAAGACGAAGAAAATTTTTGAACAAGTTGTGATGGATTTAATTGACCATGAAAACCCCTCTGCTTTTAATCAAGGGTTAATGGAGCTAGGCGCGACAATTTGTACACCGAATCCAAGTTGTTTACTTTGCCCAGTACAATCTTATTGCAGCGCATTTCATGAAGGTCGGGAATTGGAATTGCCAGTGAAGTCGAAAAAGAAAAAAAGTAAAGAGATTCCAGTGGCATCATTTGCGCTTCGTAATGAAAAAGGACAATGGTTATTAAAACAACGACCGGAAAAAGGATTGCTTGCAAATTTATGGGAGTTTCCAATGATTGAATTAACGACGACAGAAAGTGCAATGGACTTATTGAAAAAACAAGAAGGCATTGAAATAGAAACCCCCGTAAAAATCGTTGATTTTAAACATATCTTTACACATATTACATGGCATGTCAGTAGTTATATGAGTGACATAACGACCGTTCCATCACTAAATGACCGCATCGCTTTTTTTACCGATGAAGAAGTTGAACGACTGCCAAAGCCTGTTCCTGTTATAAAAGTATGGGAACAACTGAAAAAACAATACGGCATTACCATCTATGATGAAAGAACAGATGAAAAAAATTCCAACACATAAAAAGAATGTCCGTGCACATCATATGAGCACGGAGGTGAACATCCATTGACAACGAATCGAAAACCGAATGAAACGAATGCACAAGAAGTGCGCAAACAAAACCAGCAGTCAATGCAAAAGAAAGCCCAATACGGTCAAACGATGGGCGAAGAATTTGGTTCAGAAACAGACGTTGAAGAAGTAAAGAAACAAAACCAACAGTCTGAACAGAATAAGTCAAAAGCTGCTAAGCAGCAGACGAACCAATTCAAAGGCGGTTTTAGATAAGTAGTGGATCATTCACCACGGCGGCAGAAGCGAATTTGCTTCTGCCGTTTTTATTTACATAGATGACGTCAAAAAGTAGTTGAACTTCATGGCTGTTAAAATACAGAACGTTTTGAAGCAAAAATGTTGAATCGTACGTGTAAATATGCAATCATTGTAACTTTACACGGATAATTGTTATACTAAAAAGATAAAATCAGAACGATATCGAATTAAAAGGTGGTTTTAACATGGCGATTCCTAGGGAAGGTGAAAAAATCCAAATACATAGTTATAAACATAATGGTCAAATCCATCGAGTATGGCATGAGACAACTGTGCTAAAAGGCACAAAAAATATTGTTATCGGTGCAAATGATCGTACGCTTGTAACAGAAGCAGACGGGCGAACATGGGTGACACGCGAACCAGCAATTTGCTATTTTCATGCAGAACATTGGTTCAATATTATTTGTATGTTACGTGAAGATGGCGTTTATTATTACGTCAATTTAAGTTCACCATTTGTTTATAATAATCATTCATTGAAATATATCGATTATGACTTAGATGTAAAAGTATTTCCAGATATGGGCTATATGATTTTGGATGAAGATGAGTACGAAGACCATAAAAAAGCAATGAATTATCCAGAAGTCATCGATCAAATACTCCAA
Organism: Sporosarcina sp.; assembly: GCA_035300865.1. Lineage (GTDB taxonomy): Bacteria > Bacillota > Bacilli > Bacillales_A > Planococcaceae > Sporosarcina. The sequence goes on along the minus strand of DATGUZ010000041.1, from coordinate 14,602 downwards.
AATCATTTAAATGAGTTACTAAGTTGGATTAAACAACGAAAAGGGCCATTTGCGCCAGATTTTATTGAAGCTTGGACGGCGCGTTATGAATTGCATAAGTCGATTCAAAAAGAACAAGGAAGGCAGTAAAAGTGTGTCATTTGAGGTAGGAACAATCATGAACATTGTCCTCTCAAAGTGTGAAGAGGAGGCGCTTTTTTGAACAATAAAGTAAATAAAAGTAGTGTGAAGAAATATTTACAATTCGTCAAACCTTATAAATGGATGATTGTTTTGACGATTATTATTGGAATTGTGAAATTTGCAATTCCACTTTTTATGCCGTTATTAATGAAAATAATTATTGACGGCGTGATTAGTCCAGAAGCTAATTTAGCACCTGCTGAAGCGACCCGACAATTATTTTTGTGGGTCGGCGGGACGATGTTATTATTCTTTATTATCCGTCCACCTGTGGAATATTACCGTCAATATTATGCACAATATGTGAGCAATAAAATTTTATATGATATTCGTGAAAATTTATATGCGCATTTACAAAAATTAAGTTTACGTTTTTATTCGAATACACGTGCTGGAGAAATTATTTCACGTGTGATTAATGATGTTGAACAAACAAGAAACTTTGTCATGATTGGTTTAATGAACGTATGGCTTGATATTGCAACGATTGTTATTGCGATTATCATCATGCTAACGATGGATGTTCCTTTAACGATTGTGACGCTGTTAGCATTACCGTTTTATGCATTTAGTGTAAAACATTTCTTCGGGAAATTAAGAGATTTAACGCGCAAACGGTCACAAGCACTCGCGGATGTTCAAAGTTATTTACATGAACGTGTAAACGGCGTAAGTGTCATTAAAAGCTTTGCTTTAGAAGATGTGGAGCGTGAACGTTTTGATGAAACAAACGGTCAGTTTTTAGAAAAGGCGATTGATCATACAAAATGGAATGCTAAAGCATTTGCGGTCGTTAATACGATTACAGATGTTGCCCCTTTACTCGTTTTAGCGTATGCGGGGTATCAAGTCATTCATGGTCATTTATCGGTCGGTACATTAGTGGCATTTATCGCGTTTATTGAGCGTGTTTACAGTCCACTGCGCAGACTTGTCAATTCTTCTACAGCATTAACACAATCGTTTGCATCGATGGACCGTGTGCTTGAATTGATGGATGAGCAATATGATATTGTTGATAAAGACAATGCTAAACAATTGCCTCTAATTCAAGGCGAAGTGAAGTTTGATCATGTTCAATTTGCTTACGATGATGAAGATGAAGATGTTCTAAATAATGTTCATTTTAATGTTAAACCAGGTGAAACAGTCGCATTTGTGGGAATGAGTGGTGGTGGAAAATCGACCATTGTGAGTTTGATTCCACGATTTTATGATGCCACCGGTGGAAGAATTACGATTGATGGATATGACATTAAAGATGTAAAAATCCAATCGTTACGTGATCAAATCGGAATGGTCCTCCAGGACAATATTTTATTTAGCGATTCTGTAAAAAGTAATATTTTAATGGGGAAACCAGATGCAACGGATGAAGAAGTAAAAGCAGCAGCCATTGCCGCAAACGCACATCATTTTATTGAGTCATTGCCTGAAGGGTATGACACAACAGTTGGTGAGCGTGGCGTGAAGTTATCAGGTGGGCAAAAACAACGAATTGCCATTGCACGTGTATTCTTGAAAAATCCGCCATTGCTTATTTTAGACGAAGCTACATCAGCACTTGATCTAGAAAGTGAAGCACTTATTCAAGAATCATTGGAGCGTTTAGCGCATGATCGTACAACATTTATCGTTGCACACCGTTTATCCACGATTACACATGCCGATACAATTTTTGTGGTCGATGAAGGAGAAATAAAAGAACGAGGTACGCATGAACAACTAATGGAGGAAAAAGGAATATATTACGATTTATTCCAAGTACAACAAATGTAATCTGTACAAGCACTTGTTTTTTAAAACAAGTGCTTTTTTTTATGAGAAATAGCATGATATTTTGTCCTAATGCCTTGAAAAAATAGTATTTTCTGAAAATATAATTTGCAATTTTCCTAAATCTCACTATAATAACAATTAAAAGATAAGTCAGAAAAGGGTGAGGGAATGAATGGACGGAAAGTGATTTTAGATGTGAAAGACTTACAAACTACCTTTTTCACTGACTCCGGAGAAGTGCCAGCTGTAGATCATGTTAGCTTTCATGTGCAAGAAGGAGAAGTTTTAGGTATTGTAGGAGAATCCGGCTGTGGGAAAAGTGTTACTTCACTGTCGATTATGGGGCTTGTACCAAGTCCACCAGGAAAAATTGTCGGTGGAGAAATTTTATTTGAAGATGAAGAGTTAACTTCTAAATCTGAAAAAGAAATGCGGAAAATTCGTGGAAATGATATCGCAATGATTTTCCAAGAACCAATGACCTCTTTAAATCCATTGTTTACGATTGGAAATCAAATGATAGAAGCCATTTTACTACATGAGAAAAAATGGACAAAAAAGAAAGCGCATATACGAGCGGTTGAAATGCTAAAACTAGTTGGATTGCCACGTACAGAAGATCTAATGAAAGAATATCCACATCAATTGTCAGGTGGAATGCGACAAAGAGTGATGATTGCGATGGCACTCGTTTGTAACCCGAAAGTGCTCATCGCAGATGAACCAACAACCGCATTAGATGTTACCATTCAAAAGCAAATTTTAAAACTAATGAAAGAATTAAATACACGTTTAAATACAGCAGTCCTATTAATTACACATGATTTAGGCGTCGTCGCTGAAACATGTGAGCGTGTCATCGTCATGTATGCGGGGCAAGTCATTGAAGAAGCACCTGTCAAAGAAATTTTTGATAACGCACAACATCCGTATACAAAAGGACTTATTCAGTCAGTGCCGGATATGCGTTATAAAAAAGATCGCTTATATTCGATTGCTGGAAACGTTCCAATTCCAGGGTCGATTAAAAAGGGTTGTCGATTTGCGGCTCGTTGTGAATTTGCCTTTGATCGATGCTACCAAGAAAATCCAGAATTATATGAAACATCGGAAGTTCAAAAGACAAGATGTTTTTTATATGACGAAAACGAGGTGGAATCGCATGACAACGAAGCCGTTATTAAAAGTTAATGGATTGAAGAAGTATTTTCCAATTAAAAAAGGATTGCTTGGTAAAACAGATAGCTATGTAAAAGCGGTAGATGATTTAAGCTTTCATGTGAATGAAGGCGAAACGCTTGGAATCGTTGGGGAATCTGGTTGTGGAAAATCAACAACAGGCAGAACCTTAATGCGCTTATTAGAACCAACAGAAGGTACCGTTGAATTTGACGGTAAAGAATTAACCGCCTTATCAGCTGAAAACATGCGCAAAGTGCGACGTGATATTCAAATGGTGTTCCAAGATCCGTACGCATCATTGAATCCGCGTCATACGGTGGAAAGAATACTAAGTGAACCATTACTCGTTCATGGTGTGAAAAGTGCAAAAGAACGAAAGAAGAAAGTACATGAGTTTTTGGAAATTGTCGGTTTAAGTGCATATCATGCTCAACGCTATCCCCATCAGTTTAGTGGTGGGCAACGACAAAGAATTGGAATTGCAAGAGCACTCATGACGAATCCTAAACTGATTATTGCAGATGAACCGGTCTCAGCATTAGACGTATCAATACAAGCACAAGTACTGAATTTAATGCAGGATTTACAAAAGGAGTTTAAATTAACGTATATTTTTATCGCCCATGATTTAGGGGTGGTTCGCCATATTAGTGATCGTGTTGCGGTCATGTATTTAGGGAAGATTGTTGAAATTGCAGACAGTGAACAATTGTATGCTAAGCCGTTACATCCATATACGCAAGCGTTGTTATCTGCTGTCCCAGTGCCAGACCCAGATTTTCAAGCGGACGACATTATGTTAGAAGGCGATATGCCAAATCCGGCAAATCCACCGACGGGTTGTGCTTTCCATACAAGATGTCCATTCAAAATGGATATTTGTTCACAAGTAACACCAACGTTAGACGAAGAAGAAACAGGTCATTCTGTCGCATGCCATTTATATACAGAAGGCAGCGGCAATGATATAAATCAATTGGAGGGGTTAGCGTATGAGAAAAGGTAGAATATGGTCATTTGCGATTATGCTGTTGCTTGTATTATCAACAGTACTAGCTGCTTGTTCAAGTGACGATAAAGGTGGAGAAAGTTCATCTGGTGGCAGTTCAGGTGGTGGAGGTGGAGACAAAACATTAGTATTTGGTCGTGGGGGCGACTCAACTTCACTTGACCCATCTCGAACAACTGAAGGAGAAACATTTAAAGTAACGATTAATATTTATGAAACATTATTAACGTTTGAAGATGAAGGAACTGCAGTTGAGCCAGGTCTTGCAAAATCATGGAATGCTTCTGAGGATGGTTTAACATATACGTTTGAACTACAAGAAGGTGTTAAATTCCATGATGGTACAGATTTTAATGCAGAGGCAGTCGTGAAAAATTTTGAACGATGGGCAGCTGGAAATGCAGATCAATTCCCGTACTACAACACAATGTTTGGTGGATTTGAAGGCGATGAAGGGCATGTAATCGAATCTGTTAAAGCAGATGGCGATCATACCGTAGTCTTTACATTAAAACGTCCACAAGCACCATTTTTAAAGAACTTAGCGATGGATATGTTCGCAATTGCGAGTCCAACGGCTATTGAAAAGTATGGTGATGATGATTTTGAACGTAATCCAGTTGGAACAGGACCATTCAAGTTTGTTGATTGGAAAGCAAATGATTCAATTACAGTTGAAAAGTTTGAAGATTACTGGCAAGAAGGTAAGCCGAAATTAGATAAAATTATTTTCCGTTCAATTCCTGATAACGCTGCAAGATTAAATGCGTTAACGACAGGTGAAATTGATTTAGCGGATGGTATTAATCCATCAGACGGTGAAAGTATTGAAAATAATCCGGATTTACAATTATTTGAACGTCCTTCAATGAACGTTGGATATTTAGGATTAACTGTAACACGTGAGCCGTTTGACAATAAGCTTGTGCGTCAAGCAATTAACCATGCGATTGATAAGCAATCGATTATTGATGCATTTTTCGAAGGGCGTGCAGATATTGCAGTAAACCCAATGCCGCCATCGATTTCAGGTTATAACGAAGACATTGAGGGATATGATTATAATCCTGAGAAAGCAAAAGAATTATTAAAAGAAGCAGGTTTTGAAGATGGGTTTGAAATGGAATTATGGGCAATGCCAGTTCCACGTCCATACATGCCAGATGGCGAAAAAGTTGCAGAAGTCATTCAAAAGAATCTCGAAGATATTGGCGTAACAGCTAAAATCGTTTCACATGAGTGGGCAACTTATTTAGATCTTGCTGAAAAAGGCGAAGCGGACGCATTTATGTTAGGTTGGACAGGTGACAATGGTGACCCTGATAACTTTATTTATGCATTACTTGATGAAGATAATATTGGTAGTAACAACTACACATTCTTCAAAAATGATGAAATGCATGACTTATTAATTGAAGCACAAACGGAAGTAGACGAAGAAAAACGTATTGAATTATATAAGAAAGCACAAGAAATTGTACATGAAGAAGCGCCATGGGTACCATTAGCGCACTCTATTCCACTATTAGCTGGAGCAAAAGATATTACAGGCTTCCTGCCGCATCCAACAGGATCAGATTTACTATCAGATGTTGATTTTGAATAACACCCTTATACGTTGCGTACTGCGACATATGTAAGTGATGCAAAGTTGATATGAAGTAGTAAGAAGTAAGGGAGAAGTCAGTTTGATTTCTCCCTATTTTGATTAAAAAATACATAGTATTCTGTGAGAGAGGTGAATTGTATGCTCAATTATATCGGGAAGCGATTATTGCAATTAGTTCCGGTTTTACTTGGAATGACATTTATTGTATTTATGATTATTCGTGCGATTCCTGGGAACCCGGCACAAGTAATTTTAGGTCAGCAAGCAACACCAGAAGCCATTGCTGCATTAGAAGCAAAGTTAGGTTTGGATAAACCTTGGTATACACAGTACTTTGATTATTTAAAAGGAATTGTGACTGGAGATTTAGGCGAATCCATGCGTACGCGTGCACCAGTTGCGGAAGAAGTATTTCCGTATTTAGCTGCAACATTTGAGTTGGCATTATTTGCAATTATTATTGCTGTCGTAATTGGGATTAATGCGGGGATTATTTCTGCTTGGTTCCAAAATTCATGGTTCGACTATTTAGCAATGATTTTGGCATTAGTTGGTGTATCGATGCCAATCTTCTGGCTTGGACTTATGGGGCAATGGGCATTTGCAATTGAGTTATCTTGGTTACCAACAACAGGACGAGAGCCCGTACGAGACCCCGTACAATCTATTACGCATTTATATGTATTAGATACGATTATAGCGGGACGATTTGATCAGTTAGGGCAAGTTTTACGCCATTTAGTATTGCCAGGTTTAGCGCTTGCAACAATTCCAATGGCAATTATTGCAAGAATGACCCGCTCAAGCATGTTAGAAGTAATGCGCTCAGATTATATTCGAACAGCGAGAGCAAAAGGACAAAAAATGTTTTTTGTTGTTTATAAACATGCATTGAAAAATGCGATTATTCCTGTTTTAACTGTCATTGGATTACAAATGGGCATGTTATTAGGCGGAGCGATTTTAACAGAAACCATTTTCGCATGGCCGGGAATTGGCCGCTATATTTATGAAGCAATCGGGTATCGTGACTATCCAGTTATTCAATCTGGTATTTTAATCGTAGCATTTTTCTTTGTTATGATTAATTTACTCGTAGACTTATTGTATAGCTTAATTGATCCGAGAATTAAATATGATTAAAGGAGGGGGAAGTCGATGTCTGAATTAACACCAAGAGTAGATGGTGAAGTAGAAGCGGAAGTTAGCCAAAATGTAGGCCCTTGGCGAGAAGCATGGCGAGGGTTTAAAAAGAGTAAGGTAGCATTGGTTGGCGCATTTATCGTTCTGTTTTTCATCTTATTAGCGATATTTGGACCACTCATTGCAAAAGAAGGGATAAATGAACAAGTAATGGCTGACAGATTACAACCCCCTTCTGCGGAACATTGGTTAGGAACGGATGACTTTGGCCGAGACATTTTATCAAGAATCATTCATGGAGCGAAAATTTCGTTATGGGTAGGATTTTTCTCTGTAATTGGTTCTGTCATTATTGGTAGTGTTTTAGGAATTGTCGCAGGATATTATGGCCGTTGGGTAGATACGGTCATATCTCGAATTTTTGATATTATGCTTGCTTTCCCATCGATTTTATTAGCCATTGCAATCGTTGCTGTATTGGGACCATCATTACAAAACGCGCTCATTGCGATTGCGATTATTAACGTCCCTAACTTTGGACGTCTCATTCGATCAAAAGTGTTGAGTATTAAAGAAGATGAATATATTACCGCCGCCAAGGCAATTGGGATGCGTGATTTTCGAATTTTATTTTCGCATATATTGCCAAACTCAATGGCACCGGTTATTGTCCAAGGAACATTGGCAATTGCGACTGCGATTTTAGAAGCAGCGGCATTAGGTTTTCTTGGGCTTGGCGCACAAGCACCGATGCCCGAGTGGGGAAAAATGTTAGCGGACTCGAAAAACTATTTACAATCAGCACCATGGACAATGATTTTCCCGGGAATTGCAATTATGTTAACAGTACTTGGATTTAACTTAATGGGGGATGGTTTACGAGATGCGATGGACCCCCGCATGAAAAACTAGTAAATGAGCGTTCACATTCATATTACATCGTAAAATGAATCAATACTAAAAGAGGTGATGCGATTATCGCATCACCTCTTTTAATATACTTCATCATGGAATTCTTCGTTAATTTCATCCACACGGTGTTTTTGAATGGAAGAAATTAATTTATCTAAGTGCTCCAGTTGTTCTTCGTAATGCAAAATTGCCGATAAAATATGCAATAAATGATAGGAAGAAAAATCCTCTGTTGCTTTGGTTACATTAATCTCTTTGACGAAAATATCCATTACTTCATGGCGTTGAATATAATCGTCTTCACTCGCCGTCAAATGTTCAGCACGAATCGTTCCAGCGTATTTTAACAATAATTGTTCATGGTAATTTAATAAAATATCTAATCGCTCTTGGACCATTAATCTAAAGTGTTCTGGTACATTCATTAATTCATTTTCATATTGATGTAACTTTTTTAAGACATCATAACTACTTTTTGATGTTGCAATCATTTGTCTATAAATGACCAGTTTTCTTGTTTTTGCACGTGTTGTCTTTTTAAAGTAGCTACGTTCTTCTTTAAAGAGTGAATAGGTTTGATCGATTTCAGCTAAACGTTCTTTTTGCTTATCGATTGACTTTTTCATAGCGATACGTTCCGATGCTTGACGGCCCGCAAGTCGCAGCCAACGAATGATGTCATCTTGTGTTTGATTGATAGATTGGAATAATTTCGTTTCGTATTTCGGAGGCATAAATAATAAATTAACAAGAAATGCCGAGAAAATCCCGATCACAATTGTACAGAAACGAAGTAAAGCATACGATAAAAATTCGTCATTGCTAATTTCCATAATGGCAATCATCATAACGAGTGCCATTGTAATGGAATTTTCTAGTTCCAATTTATTCATAATTAAAATGATGACAACTGCTGCTAATCCAACAATGACCAATTGATGGCCGAAAATAAGGACGAACACAATGGCAACGACTGCTCCAATGATATTCCCTTGAATTTGTTCAACGATTCTTAAATAAGAGCGATAAATAGACGGTTGAATCGCAAAAATTGCAGCGATACCAGCGAATACTGGAACGGGTAATTTTAATGAGTTTGCAATAAAAAGCGCAAGTACGATTGCGACACCAGTCTTTAATATACGAGCCCCAAGTTTCATTCAGGTGATTCCTTTCTTTACGGAAGTATCTCTTATCTTACTATAAAAAAGATGAGACGTGAAACATTAACGCTCTCGTCTCACGTCTGTAAAAAAGTGTGTCTGTTTAGGCATTTAATTGTGCGGCCAATTGTTCGAATGAACGGTCAACTGCTGCAATTGTTTCAACAATATCTGCTTCAGTATGGGCAGTTGTTAAAAACCATGCTTCATACTTAGAAGGTGCGATATTAATGCCGTTTTGTTGGAGAAGTTTGAAAAACTTACCAAAGATTTCCCCATCTGTTGCTTCCGCTTGATCATAATTTTCTACTTTTTCGTCTGTGAAGAATAATGTTAATGCGCCACCTAAACGGTTAATTGTTAAAGTAATATCATGCTCTTTCGCCGATGTTGCAATGCCTTCCTCTAACATAGCACCAAGGCGATCCATTTCTTCATAAATTCCTTTTTCTTGTAGCACTTCTAAACAAGCAATGCCTGATAACATTGACGCTGGATTCCCTGCCATAGTTCCCGCTTGATACGCAGGACCTAATGGAGCAACTTGTTCCATAATTTCTAACTTTCCGCCATAAGCACCAATCGGTAATCCACCACCAATCACTTTACCAAGTGCTGTTAAGTCTGGTTTAAAACCAAGTAAATCTTGTGCACCACCGTAGTGGAAGCGGAATGCTGTAATGACTTCATCATAAATGACAAGTGCGCCTTTTTCTTCTGCAATTTTATGAACTGTTTCTAAAAATCCTTCATTTGGCTCAACAATTCCGAAATTCCCAACGATCGGCTCTACAAGCACACCAGCAATTTCATCGCCCCATTTATCCATTGCAGCTTTATAAGCTTCTTGGTCATTAAATGGAATGGTAATGACTTCTTCTGCGATTGTTTTAGGAACCCCTGCTGAGTCTGGTGTCCCTAGTGTCGCGGGACCTGAACCTGCAGCAACAAGAACTAAATCAAAATGTCCGTGATAACAACCAGAGAATTTTAAAATTTTTGTTCGGTTTGTATAAGCTCTCGCTACACGAATTGTCGTCATAACTGCTTCTGTTCCAGAGTTTGTGAAACGTACTTTATCTAAGTTTGGCATTGCATCTTTTAACATTTTTGCAAATGTGACCTCGTGTTTTGTCGGCGTTCCATATAAGACCCCTGTTTCAGCAGCATGTGTAATCGCCTTTGTAATATGTGGGTGTGCATGTCCCGTAACAATTGGGCCATAAGCAGCTAAATAATCAATATATCGATTGCCATCTACATCCCAAAAGTATGCACCTTCTGCTCTTTCCATAACAGTCGGCGCTCCGCCACCGACTGCACGATAACTGCGTGATGGACTATTGACCCCACCAACGATATGTTTTTCTGCTTCAGCAAAAATTTGTTCTGAATGCGTTCTATTCATAAATAATTCCTCCGTTCTATTTGCATCTTCTATTTTATACAAAAATGAGCGAATACGCCAAAGAAATTGAAAGAGTTTCGTTGCTACTGTACGATAAAAGAAAGACAAATTGATAGAGGAGAGGGTTTGCATGAAATTAGAAGGCGAAAAAGCACCACAATTTTCATTATTGAATGAAAAAGGAGAAACAATTTCATTACAAGATTATGCGAATGATAAGTATGTTGTATTGTATTTTTATCCGAAAGATTCAACACCAGGATGCACAACGCAAGCATGTGATTTCCGGGATTATCATGAAGCGTTTGAAGATTTAAATGCAGTCATTTTAGGCGTGAGTCCAGATGGCGAGAAATCGCATCAGAAATTTATTGAAAAGCACGGATTACCATTTTCATTGTTAATTGACGACGAGCATGAAGTTGCAGAGAAATACGGTGTTTGGAAATTAAAGAAAATGTTCGGGCGTGAATATATGGGGATTGAACGTTCAACGTTTTTAATTAATCCAGAAGGGGAAGTTGTGAAAGAGTGGAGAAAAGTCCGCGTAAAAGGTCATATTGCTGATGCATTAGAGACACTAAAAGAACTCACGTAATTATTTTGGGTAGATGGGAGATAGATTATGGATATTTTATTTGCAGTGAAAGTAAGAGAAGAACAGCAAGCATATTTACGTAAACAATTTCCAAATTGTACATTTCATTTTGATGGCACAACTGACAGTGACGCATTGAAAAATGCAGAAGTCATTGTAACATTCGGAGGAGATGTAACAAGTGATGTGTTACATCGCGCTGAAAAATTAAAGTGGATTATGGTTGCTTCAGCTGGAATAGAAAAAATGGATTTAGAAGAAATCGCCAAACGAAACTTGCTTGTGACGAATGTACGTGGAATCCATAAAACACCGATGGCGGAATCAGTCATTGCCCATATTTTGGCATTAAAAAGATCTATTCATGATATCGGAACCATTCAATCAACTAAAGAATGGCGTTATCCGTTCAAATCGACAGAGTTAAAAGATTCAACAGCACTTATATTAGGGCCGGGTGCAATTGGGATGGAAATAGGACGTTTACTACAAGCATTTGGTGTTAAAACGATTGGCTGTAACCGTTCGGGAAAACAGGCAAATTATATGGATGCAATGATTCCATTTAATAATCTAGTGGAAGAATTACCGAAAGCAGATATTGTTATTTCGGTTTTACCGAGTACTGAGGAAACAAAAGGATTATTAACCCGAGCACATTTCGAGGCGATGAAAGAATCAGCCCTCTTTTTGAATTTTGGACGCGGAGATCTTGTGGATGAAGAATTATTAATCGATGTATTGCGTAATGAAGAGATTGGTCATGCAGTATTAGATGTGTTCCAGATAGAACCGTTACAAGAAGAAAGTCCGTTTTGGAGCTTATCAAATTGTACCGTTTCACCACATATTTCAAGCAAGTCAGGGAAGTATATGGATAGAGCACTCATCATATTTGAAGAAAATTTACAGAAGTATATAAAAGGTGCACGTGATTTTACAAATATTGTAGATGTACAACGCGGATATTGAATGAAGAACGTAAAAAGTGAATAAGTTGTGAATGTATTCTCAATTAAACAATGGTAATTGTTCAGCACGCTATCGCTTTAGTTGACAACAGCCTCCGTTATTTTGTAAACTAATTATAATGATTATAAAGTAATAATGCTTATAGAAGTGAGGTGTATAGCGATGTCTAATCATGTAGTACAAGACGCGCTGGACACGTTGAAAGAGCATGGGGTTAGAATTACACCCCAAAGACAAGCTATTTTAGAATATCTTGTGACATCTGAATCACATCCAACTGCTGATGAAATATATAAATCACTTGCGAGTAATTTTCCAAATATGAGTGTAGCAACAGTTTATAATAACTTACGCGTCTTTCTAAGTGTAGGATTAATTAAAGAACTGACATATGGAGATGCTTCCAGTCGCTTTGATTTTGTTACACATGATCATTATCATGTGATTTGCGATCAATGCGGAGATATTGTGGACTTCCACTACCCAGGATTAGAGGAAGTTGAACAATTAGCTGCTCATATTACTGGATTTAAAGTGAATTCACATCGGTTAGAAGTGTATGGCACATGCCCAGCGTGTTCTGCAAACGAAGAACAATTAAGCCAATAAAAAACAGCTATCGTTGATTGAATGACATTTAATTCAATCATGATAGCTGTTTTTAGTACTTAAGACGATTGTGAATTGTCTTTACGATTACTTGGTTTATTATAAACTTCATCGAATTCCTTACCTTCAAGTGAAGGGTCTAATGTTAATGGTTCTCGGCAATGACCACAAATATCAACACGCCCAATCACTTTTGTCGCGCCACCACAATTTGGACAGACAACTTGAACGGCCCGAGTGGAAACGAAGCCAATCCATGCATAGACTGCAGTACTTGCGATGATTGCAAGCAAACCGATAATCATAAATGTCACCATGAGCCATTCGTATTTTCTAACGAATATGCCTGCATACATAATGATGACACCGATGAAAATAAGTGATAGCGCAAAAGAACGGATTCTGTTAATTTTATTTTTATACGGTTTCATAACGTGATGTTCCTCCTTAGCAATCTGTTATCACTATAGCATAATTTTACGCGAATCGTAATTTAAAACAATCAATAAAGGGATTTTCACAGTTATGTCGAAATAGAAGAATCAATTGGGGAGGTAACGAATGAATGGAACAAAATTTACGTTTAATTTATCAAGAGAGAGCAAGTGATCCGTCGACGCTTGGTGTATTATTAGTGAATAAAAGAGATGAGGACGATCCAGATACAGATATGTTTGATGCTATCCTTCTCATTATTACATCGGATGAATCCACACCGATTTATACAAAACATTACGCAACTGAAGATGGGATTGCTGCCATGCACGTCATTAGTAATCGACAATTAAAGAAATGGCTCATTGTCGGCTCCAAACGAAAAGTGATTGATTGGTTATTTAACGGAGTTGTGTACTTTGATCGAAATGAATATGTAGAAAATTTAAAGAAGCAATTGCGTGCAAATCCTTATCTAGGGCAAGATATTAAAATGGGACTTGAGTTATCGAGTTTAGTCCGTGCTTATATGGAAGGTAAAAAGTTTTATGAACAGCGAAATTATTTGGATGCTTATCACCATGTTGTGAACTCTTTACATCATTTAGCACGGCTTGCGGTGATTGAAAAAGGATTATTTCCAGAAGTTAAAGTATGGAATCAAGTAAAGAAAATTGATCCAGCAATTTCTAAGTTGTACAAAGAATTAGTAACGAGTGAAGAATCATTAGAGAAACGATTAGAGTTATTGTTTTTAGCAAGCGAGTTTTTCATCTACAATCGAACAGAAAAAGGTGCGACGCATATATTATCGATTATGTCAGAAAAAGAATTATGGGAAATTCAAGAGTTACATGAGCAAGAAGAATTGCAACTGTACTCGGTCAATTTAGAAGTATATGTAGAGTATCTCGTGAAACGTGGGTTTATCAAAGTTGTAGAGAAAAAATCGAAAAACCCTTTAATTCTCCATCGACTATATAAGGTGCAGTAAATTTAGTTAGCTATGAGGGGGACAAACTTTTAAATTGAACGATGAAAAATCGTCTGAAAGATTATAGTATGTTGTAATCATGTAGTTTATAAAAGTACAGTACGCGCGTCGATATATTTATATAATATATCGACGTAAGCGTTTATAGGCTTTATTTTTATTTATTGGAAAAACGAAAAGTGCATAAGGTTTAGAAATAGAGATTTTTTTTGCAAGTAGTGTAGTTTCTGAAGGTTCCTTCTAATAAATTATAAAGTGTATATAATGAAGGAAAGAAGAAATCGTGGAAAATGGAAAGAAAATATATAAAAGTAGTTGACTTAAGAATATCGCTCATGGTAATCTATTAATTGTCGCTTGAACGCGATGGAATAAATTTGTTTTTAGTTGCATAATAATTCTTTTAAAATAATGCTTGACACAAAATGTTGTAGGTGTTAAATTAAAGGAGTTGCAAAAACAACGATGAACTTTGAAAACTGAACAACAAAACGTCAAGATATACAGAATCAATTTTGATTCAACAATTTGGACATCATAATGATGCCAGCAAAGAAATCGAGCTAATCGAATTTCTTCTAATCTAATGATTAACTTGTTTAATCA
>DATGUZ010000040.1:0-59068 GCA_035300865.1 Sporosarcina sp. | reverse complement strand
AAATTCTTTGGCTTTTTCAATTCAGAGGCAGATTTTATTCTCACCTTTTTTTGAAATTAATCATCATCATCTGAATCAAATAAAAATGTTCGATGGTGAAATTTAATGCTGAAGACGAGTCCGATAGCAAGCATTGTACTCATAATCGAACTACCACCATAACTAATAAGTGGTAATGGAATACCAGTGATCGGCATTACTTGAATCGTCATTCCGATGTTTTCAAATACGTGGAAAGTGATTAACGCAATAACCCCTGTAATTACATACGTACTATAAGAATCTCGAATTTCAAGCGCAATCTTCGTTAAATGATAAATTAAAAAGAAATATAAACTAATGACAACACAAGCACCGATAAAACCATATTCTTCTCCGATAATCGTAAAGATAAAGTCCGTATGGTTTTCCATTACGTATACTTCTCGTCCTTGATAGCCTTTTCCGGTCATACCTCCTGAACCAATCGCTGTTAAAGATTGGATTAGATGCAATCCCTCATCAGAACGATAGGCATATGGGTCAAGCCAAGAGTATATTCTTTCAAATTGATAAGCTTTGAAACCGAGTTTGTCGACCATAAAATCTTGTGCATATAGAGCGCCGAATAATAAGAAACCTGCTCCTCCGCCCCCAACAATAACTGCTGGTAAAATGATTTTCCACGTAATCCCGGAAACAATGACAATAGCGGCTGTAATAGCGATTAACACAATGCCAGATCCGAGGTCTGGCTGTTTGGCGATAAAAGCAAGGGGAACTAAGAGAACGAGCGTCATTTTACCTAATAACACACAGTCAGATTTAATGGATCGTATTTCAGATTTTTCATGATGTGTAGATACTAGTCTTGCCATCCCTAAAATAAAAAACACTTTGAAAAACTCAGATGGTTGAATTCTACCAATCGGTTCAGGGAAGTGTAGCCATCTTTTTACATTGGCATGCTTTTCTCCTAGTTGACCGACGCCTTCTGGTGCGAAGTGTAGTAGCAACAGTAAAAATATCCCGAATCCATATACATACCAAGAAACTTTTTTATATTGTTCAGGTTCAAAATACATTGCCCCTGCAATGATAAATGCTCCGACACCATACCAAATAATTTGCTTTGGAACGAAGTTTATTCCGTATTGTCCTGATGTTTGCGCTGAACTAATGGCAAGTACACTAACGATACTAAATAATAATAATATGAACGCGAGGGTCCAATCGAAACGATCGGCTGGTCTATTTGATAATTTCATTATGATTAACTCACCTTTTTAAATTGAAATGATAGCATTTTTTGATTCTTATTTTCATATTGGTTTATAATATACTTATCTAGCGATTATGACATATTTTCCTCTATTAGTATACCGCAATAGGGGACGATAATGTAAGGGAGAAGGTTGCTGGATACATCAAGGGTATACATGATGATTAGAGAGACACATAGTAAACTAGAAATATAACTATTAATAGAACGGTGAGTGAGGAAGATGAAAAAAAGATTAGGGTTAATTTATGGTGGAAAATCAGCAGAACATGAAGTTTCTTTATCCACTGCTTTTGCCGTGATGCAAGCAGTGAATTTTGAAAAGTATGAGGTTGTTCCGCTCTATATTACGTATGAAGGAGAATGGCGTAGAGGCGAGGTATTATCTGCACCTGTAGCAGAGCTGGAACAATTAAGGTTTCCATCAACTGGTGAAGTGAAGCATGATAATATCGACCAATTTATTAATGATCCAGCAGGATTACCAGATATTGTATTCCCTTTGTTACATGGAACGAACGGTGAAGATGGTACTGTACAAGGCTTATTTGAAGTGTTAAATATTCCGTATGTAGGTAATGGTGTATTAGCTTCATCAGCAGGAATGGATAAAATTTCGATGAAACAATTATTTGAACAAGTTGGTTTGGCACAAGTTCCGTATGTGTATTTTAATCGCAGTCAGTGGAAAGCTGCACGCGAGGAGATTGTTGCAGAAGTAGAGGGAAAACTCGTTTGGCCAGTATTTGTTAAACCAGCCAACTTAGGATCAAGTGTTGGCATTACAAAAGCTGATAATAACGAAGAATTAATCGCGGCAATCGATTTGGCATTGAAATATGACCGACGCATTATCGTAGAACAAGGCGTTGAAGCACGTGAAGTTGAAGTCAGTGTCAAAGGAAATGACTATCCAGTTGTGTCTGTTTCAGGTGAAATTAAGCCAATCGCTGACTTTTATGACTATGAAGCGAAATATCAAGATGGTAGTACGGAGTTGATTATTCCAGCAGCTGTTTCATCAACCGTGCGTGATACGATGAATGACATGGCAGTTCGTGCATTCAAAGTACTGGATTGTGCAGGTTTAGTACGTGCGGACTTTTTTGTCACAGCAGATGATGAAGTGTTAATCAATGAAGTCAATACGATGCCAGGTTTTACACCGAAAAGCATGTTCCCACTTTTATGGCAACATACAAATGTCGCGTATCCACAACTGATTGATGAATTAATTGACTTAGCATTTGAACGTCATGCGGAAAAAGCAAGCTTACAATATACGAGAGATTGAAGGTAAATAATCGTGAAAGAACAATTACAAACAATTGCGAAATGGTTGCAAGTCGATGGGCAACATATAGAAGATGTACAAATTACAGGGGTATCGATTGATTCGCGTACTGTTCAGAAAGGGGATTTATTTATCCCTTTTCGCGGTGAACAAGTGAATGGGCATCGCTTTGTTGAAAGCGCAATTGAACAAGGGGCTGCAGCTTCATTGTGGTTGAAAGATGAACCGAATCCGCCTACCGATTTGCCCCTACTATTCGTAGAGGATTCAGAAGTGGCATTACAGGAAATGGCAAGAGCTTATCGCGATGAATTATCATGCAAAGTGATTGGGATTACAGGATCAAATGGAAAAACATCTACAAAGGATTTAGTTGCAAGCGTTTTGTCGCCGTACTTTAACGTTAAGAAAACAGAGGGCAATTTTAATAATGAACTTGGCATGCCGCTAACTCTTTTATCATTGGAACGTGATACAGATATCGCAGTCTTAGAAATGGGGATGAGCGGTTTTGGCGAAATTTCATTTTTATCAAAACTCGCTAAACCCGACTTTGCGGTGATTACGAATATTGGCGAAGCACATATGCAAGATCTTGGTTCAAGAAAAGGCATTGCACAAGCAAAGTTTGAAATCATCGACGGTTTAAAAGAAGATGGAAAATTATTTTTTGATGGAGACGAACCATTATTAGCGCAATTTGTGGATGAAGCAGAAGTTGTATACGCATTTAGCTTTGGTGATGAACGTACAAATGATTTGCATATTGATGCGCTTCAAACGACTGATGCAGGAAGTGCGTTTAACGTAGACGGTCTTATACGAGGAACATTTACCATTCCTGTCTACGGTGCACATCAAGTGAAAAACACATTAGCTGCGATTGGTATTGCACATCATTTAGGCTTAACAAATGAAAAAATTGCCAAAGCATTGGCTACGGCATCGTTAACGGCAATGCGGATGCAACCCGTCGTTGGTACGAACGGTGCATTGTTCATTAATGATGCATACAACGCAGCGCCAACATCTGTCAATGCTGCGTTACAATTTATGAAAGAAACAACATTACGTCAGGATAAATGGGTTGTATTAGGAGATATGTTGGAGCTTGGCGATGAGGAACGTGCGTATCACGAGCAACTTAGCGAACCGCTCTTAGCAATGGGGGCACAAGGGATTTTATTATATGGACCGCGTATGAAATGGCTTTATGATCAATTGCAAACAGCAGAAACAGACGCTACGCTCATTTGGTCAGAAGATGATTATGCGCCCCTTCAAGAAGTACTCACAAAGCAAACAGGTCCAAGTTCTGTCGTCTTATTAAAAGGCTCGAGAGGGATGGCGCTTGAAAATGTATTACAAGCATTTATAGCGCAAAACGAATGACTAAAACAGGTGTTTTATTTATTCACGGATTTACGGGTGGACCTTATGAAGTGGAACCGCTCGTAAATTATGTGAAAGAACAGACGGATTGGCTTATTGCGCTCCCAACATTACCAGGCCATGGTGTGACATTAGATTTGAAGAGAACATCTGCACAAAGTTGGCTAATGGAAGCGGAAGTTGCGTATCGTCAACTACAGAAAAAAGTCGATCGGATGATCATTGTAGGTTTTTCGATGGGCGGACTGATTGCGATGTATTTGGCGCTACGTTACCGTGTTGATAAACTCATTTTATTAAGCGCAGCTGCTAAATATATTAGTCCTCGCATTTTGTTGGAAGACGTTCGCATTTTATTGACGGAGTCGATTACGAAAAATTATACATCGCAAACGTTTTATCATTTATACAATTATAAATTGTTTCATACACCATTACGCTCAACATTCGAGTTTTTGAAAATCGTAAAAACAGTTGAGCCCTATTATCGCTATATTGATTGTCCCGTTTGTATCGTCCAAGGGAAAAAAGATGGAATTGTCCCTTTCACGACCGCGGAGTTGTTGAAAGAACGACTTGGCAGTGAAGAGAAGAAAATCATTTTCTCACCAGAAGGAAAGCATCATATTTGTTATAGCGATGATTGTGATGATTGGTTTGAAGAAGTGCTAGAGTTTATGAAAATGTAAAAGGAGAGCTACCATCATTCGGTAGCTTTCTTTTTGTATGAACGAAAAGGGAATGGACATACTACGAACACTTTCTATTTGTAGGAAGTGAAAAAAGGTACGTGCGAATGCAAGCATCGTCCATGACGTAAACTTGCCTTAATTTGTTCACGGCAATATGATTGCAGTTCAAAAGGTAAAGTGGTACACTCTAATGAGCATTGGATACATTTCACGGAACTCTTCACTTTGGGAAGAGTACTTTTTTTTGAATAAAACGGTTTGCCACCTCATCTTAGACGAGTTGTAGACAAACCGCTCGGCAACGACCGGGCTTTCCCTTTCAACTATACACTCTTATTAAGACACCAACAGTATTGAAAATAGAGATTGTACAAAAATATTGGAATTGTTCCCTTTATCATAGACTAGCTCGAGTTTGCCGCGCTTTCATTTGCAAATGTAACCAATTGTCAAATGAAAAAAAAGGAGATTGAAAAGTTTTGACAAAATTTTCAGAGCTAAATATTAGCGAATCAACACAACGCTCTTTAGCCCGTATGGGGTTTGAAGAAGCAACACCGATCCAAGAAGGCACGATTTCTCTTGGATTAGAAGGTAAAGACATTATTGGTCAAGCCCAAACAGGAACAGGTAAAACGACTGCGTTTGGTGTGCCAATCATTGAAAACATTGACATGCGTAAACGTGCAATTCAAGCACTTGTTATTGCGCCAACTCGTGAGTTAGCCATTCAAGTATCTGAAGAACTTTACCGAATCGGAAACGATAAACGCGCGAAGGTTTTATCAGTATATGGCGGTCAAGATATCGGGAGGCAAATCCGTGCATTACGCAACAACCCTCAAATTGTTGTCGGTACACCAGGACGTTTACTCGACCATATTCAACGTAAAACAATTAAATTAGACAATGTACAAACATTAGTCCTAGATGAAGCAGATGAAATGTTAAATATGGGCTTCATTGAAGATATTAATGCGATTATGGAAAATGTTCCTGAAGATCGACAAACATTATTATTCTCAGCAACAATGCCTGCGCCAATTCGTAAAATTGCAGAAACATTTATGAAAGAGCCAGAAATTGTAAAAATCAAGTCTAAAGAAATGACCGTAGAAAATATCGATCAATATTTCGTAAAAGCACAAGAACGCGAGAAATTTGATGTTTTATCACGTATTTTAAATGTACATCAGCCAGAATTAGCGATCGTTTTCGGTCGTACGAAACGTCGTGTAGATGAACTATCACATGCACTTTCCATTCGTGGCTACATTGCAGAAGGAATTCATGGTGATTTAACGCAAGCTAAAAGAATGTCTGTATTACGTCAATTCAAAGAAGGTAAAATTGATATTCTTGTTGCGACAGACGTTGCTGCACGTGGACTAGATATTTCAGGTGTTACGCATGTTTATAACTTTGATATTCCACAAGATCCAGAAAGTTATGTCCATCGTATTGGACGTACAGGTCGTGCTGGTAAAAGTGGCGTTGCGGTAACATTTGTCACACCACGTGAAATGGGCTATTTACGTATCGTTGAAGAAACGACGAAAAAACGTATGAAACCATTAGTACCACCTACAGAAGATGAAGCATTATTAGGTCAGCAACGTTTAGCAGTTGAGCAACTAACAGAAATTATTCAAAAGAATGAATTAAAAGATTATCGTGAGTTTGCATCAGAATTACTGCAAGAACATGATGCAGTTGATTTAATTGCAGCGGCATTAAAAAGCTTAACAAAAGAACCGGACGATACGCCGGTTAAAATTACAGAAGAACGTCCATTACCAATGCGCAACAATCGTCGTGGCGGCGGTGGTGGCGGTGGCCAAAGAGGGAACCGTGGTCGTCGTCCATTCCGTGGCGGACGTGATCGTGATCGCAATCGTGGTGGCAGTCGAGACCGTAATCGCGGTGGAGAAGGGCGCGGCGGAAGCATGCGTCGTGGCAAAGACGGCAATCGTCGTAGAAGAACCCGTTCAACAGATCGTTCTGAATAAAATGATAGAACCGAAATTACACATTCGTAATTTCGGTTCTTTTTTTGAATTCATTATACATGTTATGGTTTGAAAACAATTATAAGTGATTTAATCAACGCGTTGATCTTCATTTCGCCCATTTGATATTGGACTTTTATAGAAAGTGCAGTGCGGATATTCGATAAAGTGGTATAATCGAAATAGATTGATAAATGTGTTAAGAATCACATATGTTTTATAGGATAAAGAATAAAAAAATGGTTTATTATAAAAATATGATCGATATTGTCAGTATGGTCTATGAAAAGGAGGCGCTTTAAAAATGGATCCATCAATGAATCAGATTTCGGAAAAAGGATTAACCGTGTGGAGGTTATATGGGGTTTTCCAAACCATCATTGTCGCTATTTTAGCAATCGGTACTAGTGTCCTTACCTATTTCTTTGATTGGCCACGCTATATTTATGGGATTTCAGCAATGATATTACTCCTATTTGGCTATTTTTTTATCTATTTATTTCCAAAAATTAAATGGCTTCGGTGGCGTTATGAAGTGCGGGAAACAGAAATTGAGTTACAATATGGTCTGTTTGTTGTAAAACGAACGTTGATTCCAATGATTCGTGTGCAACATGTAGACACGTCACAAGGTCCCATCTTAAGAAAATATGGTTTAGCAGGAATTACAATTTCAACAGCAGCTACAAATCATGAGATTCCAGCACTTGTTGAGGAAGAAGCAGATGAACTTCGTCAACGCATCTCGGTATTGGCAAGGGTGGCGGATGAAGATGTCTAATGAACGTTATCAATTACATTGGATTACAGCGATTATTTCCGTTTTGAAAACCTTGAAAGAAATGATGATTCCAATTATTGTTCTTGTATTTGTTAATGGCGTTAACGATACGGGTGTCTGGTTTATCGATTATTTTACATTTATAATGTTTGGCATTGCACTGTTATTGTTTTTCATTTCAGGTATTGTGAAATGGAAGCGCTATGTGTATTGGTTTGAAGATGATGAGCTGCGAATTGAATATGGGTTATTCGTCAAAAAGAAAAGATATATTCCATTCGATCGCATTCAAAGTCTTGATTATACAGAGAGTATTTTACATCGACCGTTTAAGTTAGTAAAAGTGAGTGTAGAGACAGCGGGAGAATCCGCGACGTTGTCAGCTGAAGCGGAATTAACAGCCATTACGAAAGAGGCTGCAACGGTGATTGAACAAGAACTTGCAGCTGCTAAAAAAAGAAAGCAACTTGAAGCAAATGGTGAGTATTTTGAGGGAATCGAGCAATCTGAAGACGAATCGGTTATCCCTACACGCCAAGCGACAACGATTTTCCAAATGCCGATGAAAGATTTACTAATATTAGCAACCACTTCAGGTGGTGTAGGGTTAATTTTATCTGGGGCAATTGCTTTTTTATCTCAATTTATTGACGTACTGCCGCTAAAAGAAATTTATGATGAGATGGCGATTTTTGTAAAATCAGGGATTCTTTTTATTGCCATTTTAGTCGTGATTGGATTGTTCATCGTATGGGGAATTTCCGTATTCATGACTTTACTTGCTTATTATTCGTTTACAGTTCAACTAGAGGATGAGGATCTCATCATTACACGTGGCTTATTGGAGAAAAAGCGTGCAACTGTGCCTTTAAAACGTGTGCAAAGTATACGGATTGTTGAAAATCCATTTAGACAATTATTTGGCTATGCAGCAGTGATCATCGACAATCCGGGTGGTGGAATTAGTGGAGATGGTGCACGGATTAAATTAATGCCACTCGTTAAGAAAGCGCGAATTATGGAGCCGTTACAGCAGTTATTTCCTGATGTTCATTTCGAAGTACCGACAACAAAGCTTCATGGCAGAAGTAAGCGATTTTATTATCGATTACATTATGTTTGGACACTCCCTGTTATTGCAAGTGTATCGTATTTTTATTTTCCGTATGGATTGTTATCGATATTGCTCATTCCGCTCGTGATGTTACTAGGAATTTGGAGACACCATTCAGCAGCATATGATTTAACGGAAAATCAGTTAACGATGCGTTCAAGAGTTTTCAGTTTGGAAACGACGTATGTAAAGAAAAATCGTATTCAATCTATGCAGATGAAGCAAAATTATTTTCATCGTAAAAATAAAGTAGCGACGATTGCCGCAGCAATAAAATCGGGTATGGTTCCTATATTTGCAGAAGTGAAACATATGGAAGAATCAGAGGCAGTTCAAATCATGAAATGGTATGAACCAAAAAATCGTCGTGCACATAAGGAAGAAGAAAAAAGCGAAGGGAACTAACATCCCTTCGCTTTCAGTATTTAAGTACTGTAATCATTTCGGCGGTCTCCAACTCACGATTCGTTTTGGATGGAAGTAGCTCAGTCCGATTAAAAAGCCGACGAGTAATCCAATAAGATGCCCCGTAACGTTAATGTTGGATTGAACAAATGTCATGACAACGCTCACGACGATAATTGGTAAAATGATTTGACGTAATTGGGGTAGTTGGTTTTTTGTGTAGTAAATAAGTGCACCATAAGCACCAAATAAACCAAAAATCGCGCCACTTGCTCCGAGATGTGCAAAATCATAATCGTGAATAAAATACGTTGCGATATTTGCGAATAAACCAGATAAGAAATAAAGTGTGATAAAACGCATTTTTCCTAAAAACTTTTCTAATTCGGGTGCAAATACAAATAAACAAAACATATTAAATAAGATATGCATAAAGTCGGCATGTAAAAACATGGGTGTAATAAAGCGCCACCATTCACCGGCAGCAATCATGCCATTGATGCCCATACCGGCATACTTCAAATCCTGCCCAAAACCAGGAATTAGCGTTACAATAAAGATTCCGATATTTAACGCAAGTAAAGTGGTAATAATAGGATACAGTCGAATATACTCTGAAAATTTCTCTGTACGATTAAACATTATGTCACCTCAATCTATTTCTATATTATACATAGTTTGAGCGTATAAAGGAAAGGTGAAGACCAAATGATTACAGGAATTGGGTTAGATCTCGTTGAATTAAATCGCATTGCGCGTTTAGATGAGCAATCAGCAAAATTTCGCAATAGAATTTTAACGAAACATGAATTAGAACGATATGAAAAGTTTCATGGCCGTCGACAAATTGAATTTTTAGCAGGAAGATTTGCAGCAAAAGAAGCGTTTGCTAAAGCATATGGAACTGGAATTGGTCGTGCATGTAACTTCATTGACATTGAAATTTTGTCCGAAGCAAATGGAAAACCACTGCTCTATTTTAAAGGGCAACCGATGAACGGCTTTGTGTCAATTACTCATACAGAAACGGTTGCTGCAGCACAAGTCATTTTACAAGCATAAGCATAAACGACTTTTCTTTTTCATAAGATGTGGTAGTTGATTGAAAGGGGAAAGGATGAGCAAATTGCGAAATCGACTCAAAGTGATTATTGTGCTACTTGTTCTATTTGTATTATCCGCATGCGGAAGTCCATCTAAGGAGGACGTCGTCAAAAAGTTAAGCAGTAAATGGGATGACCAAAAAGGGTATGAAGTTGAGGCGACGATGGAAATTAAAACCGGAGAAGCGCCGCGGAAATATGGCGTAGAAGTTTGGCATACGAAACCGGATTTTTACCGCGTCAATGTAACGGATGAACAAAGTGGAGAATCTCAAATGATTGTTCGAAATGACAAAGGTGTATTTGTCGTCGTACCAGCACTTGGAAAGACGTATCAATTTCAAAGCAATTGGCCGGAACAAAATAGCCAAGCATATTTAATCGAAGCGCTGGCAAAAGACATTCAACTAGACGAAGAAGCCGAAATGACAGAAGAAGATGGAATTTATACATTTGTGGCGAAAACAAGAAATAATCATCAACAAGTATTGCCGACTCAAAATGTCTATATCGATAAAAAAACTTTGCTTCCTAAAAAAGTATCGGTACTAGATGAAAATGAAGTGGAGCAAATTACCATTACATTTAATAAAATTTCATTAGGTGTTGCGCATAAACCAGAAGAGTTCGCGATTGATATGGAAGAACCAGCAGAAGAGAAAAAAGAAAAAAGTGAAAAAGATTCCGAGAAAAAAGGAAATGAAGAAGAAGATGGCGAACAAGAGGAAGCAACAGACGATGAGGATGGTAGTACTGAAGAACAAGGCGATGAACAGAATGAAGAGCAAGATGAAGAACAAAATGATGAAATGAGTTTCCAAACGTATTATCCAACGGTTGCGTGGGATGATGTATTATTGAAAAATGAAGAAGTTGTTCAAACTGAAAATGGTACGCGTGTTTTCATGACATACGGTGATGCGAAACAATTTACACTGGTGGAAGAGAAGAGCAAGCCGGCAGAAGGTTCATTGCCAGTATCGATGGAAGGGGATCCAATAGATTTAGGCTTTACAGTGGCTGCACTCACAGAGCATTCAATGCGTTGGGAAAGCGGTGGTATGACATTTTATTTAGCTTCAGATAGTTTAACAATAGATGAAATGATTGAAGTAGCAATGTCTATGGCACCAAGTGAAATGAAATAATATTGAACGTTCTACACAGTTTTATTTCATTCTATAGAAAATAAAGTTGACGTCATGCTAGTTGAAAATAGATAATGAATGTAAAGTGATAAAAAGAGGGATTATATATGGCTAGATTACAACATTATCGACCGACTAAAGCTGTCGTCAATTTAGAGGCAATTCGACAAAATATTAGATCTTTACGAAGTTATATACATGACGAGACCGTAATTATCAGCGTCGTAAAAGCAGATGGTTACGGTCACGGCATTGTTGAAGTTGCAAACGCTTCCTTAGAAGCAGGTGCTGAAATGGTTTCAGTTGCGACACCAGATGAAGCATTATATTTACGAGACCATGGCGTTACTTGTGATATTTTAGTAATGGCACCAAGTCCAGTTGCTTTTGCGGCAATCGCTGCCGAGCAAAATATTACAGTTACAATTAGTGATGTTACATGGTTAAAAGAAGTAGCTTCTGGGAATACTCTTTGGGAACGACCTTTAAAGGTACATATTAAAATCGATAGCGGTATGGGTAGAGTCGGCGTGACAGAAGAAGATCGATTAGAAGAAATGATTCGCTTTTTGGATGAAGAGCAAGGCCAGTGCTTTCAATTAGACGGCACTTTTACACATTTCTCATGTGCAGATGATGGGGTCAGTGAAACGACGCAGTCACAATGTGAACGATTCCAGCGTTTTGTTCAATTATTTCCAAAAAAACCGCGTTTAGTACATGCTTCTAATAGTGCGGCGACGCTTTTATATCCTGAATATGGTTTTGATGCAGTTCGTTTCGGAATTAGTTTGTATGGAATTGCACCTTCTCCTGTAGTAAAGGAGCGTTTACCTTTTGCTTTGGAAAGTGCTTTATCGATTGAAACCTCATTAAGCTTTGTGAAAAAAGTATCGAAAGGTCAAACGATTAGCTATGGGGCTACATATGAAAGTGAAGAGGAAGAGTGGATTGGAACAATTCCAATCGGTTACGCGGATGGCTTAAAGCGTGCTTTACGCGGGCAGGAAGTATTAATCGATGGAAAGCGAATGCCGATTGTGGGAACGATTTGTATGGACCAATGTATGGTGAAGTTACCGAAGCAATATCCAGTCGGAGAGCCGGTTGTATTAATCGGAAAACAGCAAGACGAAGAAGTAACAATGGATGAATGGGCGGAACGAATTGATACGATACCATATGAGATTGCCGTATCGATATCAAAGCGCGTCCCAAGAGTGTATCGATAAAAATTGTACGTAATATGGAATTAAAAGGAAGTATTTGGAATATTTTAACAAAAATAGCGCGGAAATAGAATTTCATGTTGAGCTTTGTCGAACAAACACCTAAATTGTCTTCTCAATTCTAGCAATAAATGCTATGATGAAAGAGTAGATAAGTGAACGGGTTTGTGGAGGTGCTGGCATTGGGTTCTAAAAAGAACATGCGGGAAGTTATTGTTAAAATTCCAAAAGAAATGTTTGACGAAAATGAACATACGATCGTCCATCATGATGAGCGAGGAGAATTTGTTTACATTTCTGCGAAACGATACGAAACATGTCATAGTCATCAACCTGAGATGATTTTAGAAGATATGATCAAAGGTTATGTTGAAATGTCGCAAATCAATTTAACAATCGCAACAGAATGTACGCATGTAGAAGGTGAAGCGCATCATACGGTGGAGCGTATCGTTGGCGGAGGGTGAAAATTTGGCAATTAAACGAGGAGACGTCTTTTTTGCAGATTTATCACCGGTCGTTGGCTCTGAGCAAGGTGGGACAAGACCGGTTTTAGTCATACAAAATGATATTGGAAACCGTTTCAGTCCAACTGTGATTGTTGCAGCAATTACTGCACAAATTCAAAAAGCGAAGTTGCCTACACATGTAGAAATCGATGCGAAGAAATATCATTTCGAGCGGGATTCAGTAATCCTGCTCGAGCAAATTCGCACAATCGATAAATCGCGACTAACCGACAAGATTACGCAACTTGATGATGTACTAATGGACAAAGTCGATGCAGCGCTAGAAGTGAGTATGGGTTTGTTAAAAAACTTATAATACATAATTCGAAGAACATCATGGAATGACAATCTATGATGTTCTTTTTTATCGTTTGATAAAAAACGGATGTATTCTGATGTAAAGTTCGTTACAATAAAAGGAATAGATAAAATAGGGAGGATTGCGAACATATCATGAATAAACAATTATCAGATAGTATTAAACAATATATGGACGAAATTATTGAACGATGGCAAGAAAAAATGAAAGAAGATAAAGGTGAACGTTTTTTTGAATATATGCCAGATGATATTGTCAATAAAACGAGTAGAGAATTCGCAGAGTTAATGACTTCCAATTTAGTAGCAAGTGAAGAAGTGAATACAGAAAAACTAGTCGAATTTACGGAGAAAGTAGTTCGTTTTGGTTGGTCAATCAAATTTGTCAATAAATCGATCGAACATTTTTCGACGATTTCTTTTGATCTTCTAGATGAGAAAGGTATTATTAATGATGAAAATTTCCGTCGATACAGCAAAATTTTTGCAAGTTGGATTAGTCCGCTTCGCGATAGTATTATCGAAGCTTATTCGGTAGAATGGGAGAGAACCGTTAGCTTACAAAAAATTGCGCTACAAGAGTTATCCGCTTCTTTAATACCGGTTTTTGATAAGATTTCAGTTATGCCGCTTGTCGGTACAATTGATACTGAGCGTGCAAAGCTGATTATGGAAAACTTGTTAGAAGGTGTTGTGAAACAGCGCGCCGAAGTCGTGTTAATCGATATTACAGGGGTTCCTGTTGTTGATACAATGGTTGCACATCATATTATTCAAGCGGCAGATGCGGTTCGACTTGTCGGTGCAAAATGTATGCTCGTTGGTATTCGACCTGAAATTGCACAAACAATTGTTGCATTAGGTATTGATTTAGAAGAATTTACGACAACGAGTACTTTACGTCGAGGAATGCAACAAGCATTGAAAATTATGAATCGAAAAGTTGTGGAGGTGGAAGCTGAATGAATATGAGAATCCCAATCTTAAAATTAAAAGACACGTTAATCGTCTCAATTCAATGGGAGCTCGATGATCAAACAGCGATCCAATTTCAAGAAGATTTATTAGGGAAAATACATGAAACAAACGCAAGAGGAGTTGTCATTGATTTAACATCAATTGATTTTATTGATTCATTTATCGCCAAAGTATTAGGGGACGTTGTTCAAATGTCAGGACTAATGGGTGCGAAAGTTGTTTTAACAGGAATTCAGCCTGGTGTTGCCATTACGTTAGTCGAGTTAGGCATTCGCATGAAAAATGTTATGACGGCGTTAGATTTAGAAGATGGGCTGGACAAACTTCATAAAGAATTGGAGGAATAATTATGGAGTACCGGTCTTCAGTTGAAATTATCAATGAATGGGATATCGTTGCGGCTAGACAACTCGGACGCAATGAGGCAAAAAAGTTAGGATTTAGTACTGTTGATCAAGCACGTATTACAACGGCAATTAGTGAACTAGCGAGAAATATTTATTTGTATGCAGGCAAAGGGAAAATTGAAATTTCACCAATCTTCAAAGGCAGTCGAAAAGGGATTTCGATTGTTGCGGCAGATGAAGGTCCAGGAATTTCGAACATCCGGAAAGTGATGGATGATGGTTTTACAAC
Organism: Sporosarcina sp.; assembly: GCA_035300865.1. Taxonomy (GTDB): domain Bacteria; phylum Bacillota; class Bacilli; order Bacillales_A; family Planococcaceae; genus Sporosarcina. The sequence goes on along the minus strand of DATGUZ010000040.1, from coordinate 44,199 downwards.
ATCAGGTGGGTTAGGAGCAGGTATGCCAGGTGTTAAGCGCTTGATGGATGAATTTGATATTATTACGAAGCAAGGTGAAGGGACGACGATTACAATCGTTAAGTGGATCAGATAAGGAGGTGGAAGTGGTGTGCCGAATGAAATGAAACAACAATACAAAGACGTTTTGAATCAATATATGCAAAAGCAATCAGAAGAAGAATTATATGTTGGTCAACAGTTTAGTAGACAGTTTATTGAAAAAGAAATTTCACCAGAGGAAGTAATCGGCATCCATAAGCAATCTTTACAACAAATTATGCCAGATATACCTGAGGAACTATGGCATTCTTTTGATTTCTTAATTGAGATGATGATCCATTATGGACTGGCACTACAAGAACATCAAAGTTTAATTCAAAAACAAGAAGAATTAGATATGGAGATGAAAATCGCTTCCCAAGTACAAAATACGTTGTTAAAAACGAAAGTCCCGAACTACGAAGGGCTCGATATCGGGTTTATTTCTATGCCGGCAAAGCAAATGAGCGGCGATTATATTTATTTTTTAAATAGTGAAGATCATTATGCAAGTGTTGCCGTTGCTGACGTTATTGGAAAAGGAATTCCAGCAGCACTTTGCATGTCAATCATTAAATTTGGTATGGACAGCATGCAATTTGAAAATGCGAGTCCGAAACTAATGTTGGAAGTTGTTAATCGCATTGTAGAAGATAGCATTGACGATTCCATGTTTATTTCCATGTTTTACGGAAAGTACAATGGCGAAAACAGCATGTTTTCATATGCATCTGCAGGGCATGAGCCGGCACTTTTATACCAAAAGAAGACCGATCAATTTATCGAATTAGATGCAGATGGTTTACTACTTGGTGTCCAAAGAGAAGTTTGTTATGAAGAGCGAGCGATTCAGTTGGAAGCCGGAGACTTCGTCGTGATGATGACGGATGGCGTGACGGAAATACGAACCGAAGAAGGGTTTATAGACGAGCGCTATATTCAATCGTTAATTGCAGATGTGAAAAATCAACCCGCACAAGTGATTGTAAACACTGTTTACGACCATTTAAGTGAACTACAAAACTTCCAATTACGAGATGATTTTACAATTGTAATCTTTAAAAAAGAAGAGGTTTAAAATGATTGAGAGCGGGTATAGTTCAGTTGTGTTAACTTTGGTTTTTTAAAAATGCATGAAAGAATGATTTAAATAATAAAGGAAAGGTTCGATGTCTACTATGAATCTACAAGTCAATGTCAAAGAAGAAGATTTAGTACAACACTTTAAAGTGATTGGTGAAGTCGATGCCTTTACAGCACCGGTCTTACAAGAACATTTAGCTGCAGTACAACATATACAAGACGTGCAAGCAGTGATTGATCTATCAGAAGTTGATTATATTGATAGTACAGGCTTGGGAATTTTTATCGGTTTTTATAAAACCTTAAAACCGAATGGTGGTTATGTAAAAATCATTGGTGTGAATGAACGTTTACAAAGATTATTTCATATTACAGGAATTGATAAAATTATAGATATTGAAGCGGATGAGGGAGGAAATTGCAATGCAACCGTATGATTACATCGAAATGAAAGTGCCAGCTAAGCCACAATATGTTGGGGTAACTCGGTTAGCAATTTCTGGTCTCGCGAATCGCGTAGGTTTTTCATTCGAGGAAATTGAAGATTTGAAAATTGCGTCCAGTGAAGCAGTGACGAATGCTGTAGAGCATGCTTATCAGGGAGAAGAAGGCGAAGTGACAATTGGTTGCGCGCTGTATGAAGATAAGATGGAAATTATGGTCGCTGATCATGGAAGTAGCTTTGATTATGAAGAAACGAAAAAGAATATTGGCCCTTATGAAACAGACGAAGATATCGAGTTTTTACGTGAAGGAGGACTCGGTTTATATTTAATGGAAGCATTAATGGATGAAGTAAAAGTTCTTCGTGAAGAGGGGGTTACCATCTTAATGACAAAATACCTTGATGGAGAGCGGGTGGATAATGATGTCAGAAGAGTCTCCTCCTAAATCTGATACAAAAGAAGAAGTATTAAAATGGATTGAACAGTATCAACAATATGAAGATGAAGAAGCGCAAACAAATTTAGTCATTCATTATGAACGTCTTGTGCAATCGCTTGCAAGAAAATATTCTAATGGGAAGCCGTATCATGAAGACCTTGTACAAGTTGGTATGCTCGGCTTATTAGGAGCGATTCGTCGTTATGACCCAACATTCGGAAGAAGTTTTGAAGCGTTTGCGGTGCCGACAATCATTGGTGAAATTAAAAGATTTATGCGTGATAAAACATGGGCCATTCATGTACCGCGACGAATTAAAGAATTAGGCCCGAAAATTAAAAAAACAGTAGAAACGCTAACAATTGAATTACAACGCTCCCCACAAATCCATGAAATCGCTGAAAGATTGGAAGTCGATGAAGAGGCTGTGCTCGAAGCGATGGAAATGGGACGGAGCTATCAAGCGTTGTCGATGGATCATATGCTAGATGCCGATTCAGAAGGCGGAACTGTAACATTATTCGATTTGGTAGGTCAAGACGATGATGGATATGAAACGACCGATCTACGCATGCTAGTAGCAGATGCGCTTGTCGTATTAACGGAACGTGAAAAACAAATTATCCAACATACGTACATTGAGCAATTGAGCCAAAAAGAGACGGGCGAAATATTAGGCATTTCGCAAATGCATGTGTCGAGATTGCAGCGAAAAGCGATCAAAAAGTTAAAAGAAAAAATTGCCAAAACATCTGGTGGTGAATTAGATTGATTGAAATGCGGACCGAAGAAGTAGAAGTAGCCGTTTTTCATCAAGCGAAGCTCGGGAATTATGAGTCTGGAGATGCGTATTTTTTACATGCTGAAGAAGATTATTTTCTATGTGCGATCGCTGATGGCTTAGGAAATGGTCCGTTAGCAAAGCAATCTGCAGAAATTATTCCATACATATTAGCACGCTACCACATGGAAAGTATTGAAGAGTTATTGCACCGTTGCAATGAATATATGATTCAAAAAAGAGGTGCAGCAGTTGCAATTGTGAAAGTGCATTATAAAACGAAACAAATACAATATAGTTGTATTGGGAATATTCGCTGCTATATTTATCAACAACATGAGAAGTTGTTATATCCACTGCCAGTGACTGGCTATTTATCTGGCAAGCGAATTAATCCGAAAGTGCAACAATATACGTATTATGAAGGGGATTTATTTTTACTGCATTCAGATGGCATAAATCTACGAAGTCCTTCTTCTATTTTAAAGAAATCAAGAAATGTTTATGAGCTTTACAATAACGTGATGCAAGAACAACCTGTAGACGATGATGCAACATTTATCGCGGCGAACCTACTTCGGTAACGAGGTAGGTTTTTATTATATAAAAAATTAGATAAATGGTTGTTCATTGACGTGATCATTGCATTACATGCTGCGATACGTTTTTCAATGCCAATTACAACAAAGATTTGAAAGCCTAACGCTCATTTATGATAAAATGATAACAGATTAGAGAAAGGTGGCTACTATTGTGACGAAATTGATTCAATTAACTGCAAAACGTGCTAATATTTCATTGCAACAAACAGAAAAAGTAATCGAATTACTTGAACAAGGATCAACAGTTCCATTTATCGCAAGATATCGTAAGGATGTAACAGGTTCTTTAGATGAAGTACAAATTAAAGCGATTGAAGATTCTTATCAATACATTACAAACCTAGAACAACGAAAAGAAGATGTCCTAAAAAATATTGAGGAACAAGGCAAATTAACAGAACAACTTAAAAAAGACATTACTGCAGCAACCGTTCTTCAACGAGTAGAAGATTTATATCGTCCATTTATGCAAAAGAGACGCACACGCGCTACGATTGCAAAAGAAAAAGGTCTCGAACCACTTGCAACCGAGCTCTTAAAGTTTACCAGTACTGCCATTGCAGAAATCGCAAAACCTTACGTGAATGAAGAGAAGGAAGTTGCGACAGTAGAAGAAGCTGTAATGGGCGCGCAAGATATTATCGCAGAACAAGTAGCTGATGATGCGACAATTCGCGATATGGTTCGTAAAGAAGCGCAAAGAGCGGCAAAAATCGTTTCTACATTACGGAAAGATGCTAAAGATGAGAAAGAAGTTTTCGGTATGTATTACGAATATGAAGAGCCCGTCTCCAAGATGGTTCCACATCGTACATTAGCATTGAATCGTGGGGAGAAAGAAAAAGTATTACGTATTAGTGTTGCCTTTCCAGAAGAACGTATCATCGGTCAAATTGAACGGACGATCGTTAAGCGTCAAGATGTTGACAGTGCAGAAGTTGTAAAAGAAGCGATTGCTGATGCATTTAAACGATTAATCGGTCCATCTGTTGAACGTGAAATTCGTACAACGTTAACGGAAAAAGCAGAAGAACAAGCGATCCATGTGTTTTCTGAGAACTTAAAGAGTTTATTATTACAACCGCCATTAAGAGGAAAAGTGGTTTTAGGCGTGGATCCGGCATTCCGAAGCGGTTGTAAATTAGCTGTTGTAGATGAAACTGGAAAATTACAAGAGGTGTCTGTGATTTACCCACACGCATTAAAAGGGCAAAAGGAAGATGCTAGTAAAACCGCACGCGCACAAAAAGCGGTGCTGGATTTATTGAAAAAATATCCGATTTCAATCATTGCGATTGGAAATGGTACAGCATCTAGAGAAACAGAACGCTTTATTGCGAATTGTTTAAAGGAAAGTGCTTCATCAGTTTCTTATGTAATTGTAAATGAAGCAGGCGCGAGTGTATATTCAGCATCAGCACTAGCAAGAGAAGAGTTTCCGGATTTACAAGTCGAAGAGAGAAGTGCCGCGTCCATTGCACGCCGTTTACAAGATCCATTATCGGAATTAGTCAAAATTGACCCAAGTTCAATCGGTGTTGGCCAATATCAACACGATGTCCAAAAAAAGAAGTTATCGGACTCTTTATCATTCGTCGTGGAAACAGCAGTAAACCGTGTCGGTGTAAATGCAAATACCGCATCGGCATCGTTATTACAATATGTAGCGGGATTATCGAAGACCGTCGCTGAAAATATTGTGAAATACCGTGAGGAAAATGGCTTATATTCCAGTCGTACACAATTGAAGAAAGTACCGAGACTTGGTGCGAAAACATATGAACAAGCGATTGGCTTTTTACGAATCCCTAACGGCAAAAATCCATTTGACGCAACAGGCATTCATCCTGAAAGTTATAAGATTGCGGAAAGTGTATTATCAAAAGTAGAGATATCCAAAGAAGCATTGGGAACGGAACAATTAACAGAAGCGTTACAAGCTGTAAATGTGCGTACGCTAGCTGAGGAGTTAGAAGTAGGTCAAGTAACATTACAAGATATTATTGATACTTTGCAAAAACCAAATCGTGATCCACGTGATGCCTATCCACAACCGTTATTAAAATCTGATATTTTGGAAATACAAGATTTATATGAAGGATTAGAAATGCAAGGGACGGTTCGAAATGTTGTCGACTTCGGCGCATTTATAGATATTGGTGTATCAGAAGATGGACTTGTTCATATTTCAAAACTTAGAAAAGGTTTTGTGAAACATCCATTAGACGTTGTGTCTTCAGGAGATATTGTTACAGTGTGGATTGAAAGCGTTGATGTGAAGAAAGGTAGAATCGCGTTAACGATGTTGCCGCCTAAGAAAGAGGCATAACATGAACGAAGGAGCACTCCAACGTTTAGTAGAAGAACTATCCTTGACAGTGTTTGGGCAACCATTTAAACATGAAGCGCTATATAATAAAAGGTTAAGAATGACGGGTGGACGTTATATGTTAAACGACCATTCAATTCAAATAAACCCTAAAGTATATGAACTTTATGGGAGAGAAGAATTGATTGGTGTGATTAAACATGAATTATGTCATTATCATTTACATCTCGAGGGAAAAGGATATCAACATCGTGATGCTGATTTTAAACAATTATTAAAAAAGACTGATTCCCCTCGTTATTGTAGACCATTAACGAAGAAACAGTCTTCTACCAAAATCCATCGCTATGCTTGCTGTACTTGTGGCTTATTATATGAACGGAAAAAACGAATGAACGTATCCAACTACCGATGTGGAAAATGCACAGGGTCAATTAGGTTCATTGAAAGTGTTTCATTACAATAATTAGAACACCCATGGTTAACGGCATACAATCCTCTCTATTCTTTATGGATCTACGAAAAGAATAGAGAGGATTTTTATTGATTTTGTGAAAGGACGTTCGCGGAGCAATAAAATTTTTATTATGTATGTTGGTATCAATATCATTACATGAAGTCATAATGCATATATGAATCACATCAATTGCCATTTCAGGCGAATCCATTCCAATGCAAGGCGATAGCTACTCGAAATCATCTAGTGGGGTAGTACTGATGCATCTCACACTTACTTATAGCCAATTAAGCAACTTGAATGTAGCTGTCTACAGTACATTATATAGAAGGAATCGTTAAGATCACTTCGTTTGAATTAATAAAATTAAAAGAAAATAAAAAAGTTGTTGACGTACAGAACGATGATAGCATATACTTGTAAATGTCAGTTCGAGAGCGCAATTAAAACTTGAATAAAATCACTCGAATCTGTTATAATAATAAAATGAATGGCCCCTTGGTCAAGCGGTTAAGACACCGCCCTTTCACGGCGGTAACACGGGTTCGAATCCCGTAGGGGTCACCAAGTTTCATCTTTTTTTAGGAACGTACCTCAGTACGTGACTGACAGAACGAGAGCAGTTGACGCAGTAATGCGCCGCATATCACAATTTTAAAACGATGGGGTATAGCCAAGCGGTAAGGCACCGGACTTTGACTCCGTTATTCGTTGGTTCGAATCCAGCTACCCCAGTTATATATGCGGAAGTAGTTCAGTGGCAGAATATCACCTTGCCAAGGTGGAGGTCGCGGGTTCGAATCCCGTCTTCCGCTCCATAATACGAAGGCGGCATAGCCAAGTGGTAAGGCACGGGTCTGCAACACCCTTATCACCGGTTCAAATCCGGTTGCCGCCTCCAATTTTAAATTTAATCGCAAACACAACAATGGTTGTGTTTTTTTGTTGTGCAATAAATCATGCTAATTTCATAATAGAACGATATGGTGGAGTTTGTATACAATTTGATGAAAAAAATGAGCGTTGAATGCAAATTGAAAAACGCTCTCAAAGAGAGAGCGTTTGGATTAGCTATATCTGTTTTAAAAATGAATCGGCATGTAAAATTGTATGTTTAAAATCACCGCCGTGAATACTTGAAAACATTTTTCCAGCTGCTTCCAATAGTTCAGCAGCTTCATCCAGTGGCATAGATGGCTTCAAAAAGAAGAATTGAATTGCATCTGTTGCTTGTTCAGTGACAGCAGTTCGCTTAGAATCGACGTAAGGGCTACCGAAAGGTCCTTTAGCATCTATTAATGTTAAAATGTTCTCTAAGCTGTTTAAACGACCATTTAATCCCTTATAAGCAGTTGTTTCATTGCCAATTTGTAATGTGATTGCATTGTCGATTGATGTGCAATCATAAATCCCGATTGGAATATCATACTGCAATGAGAAAAAGTTGTTTAAATCGACTGCACTATTAACAGGTGATACATATTGTTGCTTTTTTATACGTCTTAGTAGTGCTTCATTTGATGGGCGATAGCGAGAGGGATTTCCACCAAAAGATTTCCAAACTGAGCGCCATTCTTGCACCCCAACAAATTGTGTAATAGGTTTTTCATCCAACTCAAAAAACAATTGTTCTTGAAATAATTGTAAGCGACCTTTAATCATTTGAGGAGATTCATCGACTGTAATTTTGGTATAATGAATGATGCCGATTTTGAAAGAAGGCAATATGCTGAAGATTTGCTGATCTACTTGTACATTCAAAACAATCACCCTTTATATAGTAGTATTCATATTTTAACATAGAGGAGGTGTCAAATATGAATATTTTACATTTCCAAGAAGAACTCCGGCAGTATGCCTCTTCAATAGGGATTGATAAAATCGGATTTACAACTGCAGCCCCTTTTCGTGAATTAAAAAATCGATTAATTCGTCAACAAGAATTAGGGTATCAATCTGGATTTGAAGAAAAGGACATTGAAAAAAGAACAGAACCTACATTATTATTAGATGATGCAGAAAGTATTATTGCGATTGCAGTCGCTTATCCCGCTCATATGGAAGATGCGCCTCGCGGAAAAAAAGGTGAGAGAAGGGGAATTTTTTGCAGAGCTTCTTGGGGTGTTGATTATCATGTTATTTTGAGAGAACGTTTAAAGTTACTAGAAGACTTTATTTTAGATAAAATGCCACAGGCAAGGGTTAGGTCAATGGTTGATACAGGAGAGCTTGCAGACCGTGCTGTAGCTGAAAGAGCGGGAATTGGTTGGTCAGGTAAAAACTGTTCAATTATTACGCCTGAATTTGGTTCTTATGTATATTTAGGAGAGATGATTACGAATATACCATTTGCACCGGACGAGCCGTTAGAAGATGGCTGTGGTGATTGTACGCTTTGCTTAGATGTTTGTCCTACGGGAGCTTTAATTCAACCTGGGCAGCTCAATGCGCAACGTTGTGTAGCTTTTTTAACACAAACTAAAACACCAATTCCGGAAGAATTTCGGACGAAAATAGGGAATCGCGTATATGGTTGTGATTCATGCCAAACGATTTGTCCAAAAAACAAAGGGATTACCAATACGTATCACAATGCATTTCAGCCAGAACCGGAGTTAGCAAAGCCGTTATTGGAACCATTATTAGATTTATCGAATCGTCAATTTAAAGAGCGTTTTGGGCATATGTCAGGGTCTTGGCGAGGGAAAAATCCGATACAACGGAACGCAATTATTGCGTTAGGTCATTTTAAAGAAGTGAAAGCAATACCGCGTTTGAAAGAATTATTGGTAAAGGATCCACGTTACGTCATTCGAATGACTGCCGCTTGGGCACTTGGTAGAATAGGGACCGATGCAAGCGTTGAGGCATTACAACATGCGCTTGAAGGAGAGAAAGAGGTAGAAGTACAAGAAGAAATTAAAAAGGCGTTAGCACAATTGACGCCAACAGAAACTAAATAGAGGAAGTGTTGACTGTGGCGATTCATATTGCATTATTTGAGCCGCAAATTCCTGCTAATACAGGAAACATTGCAAGAACATGTGCTGGAACGAATGTAAACTTACATTTAATCGAGCCATTAGGTTTTTCAACAGACGATAAAATGTTAAAACGTGCAGGTTTAGATTATTGGGAGCATGTGAATATTACTTATCATCCTGATATTGAGGCTTTTTTAGCAGCGTATCCAGATGGCAAGTTTTACTTTATAACGAAGTTTGGAGAAACAACTTATACTGATTTTGATTATTCAAATCAAGAGGAAGAGATCTTTTTTGTATTTGGAAAAGAAACGAAAGGATTGCCGAAGGAAATTCGCGAACGGTATCAAGATACATGTTTACGCATTCCAATGGATGATACACATATTCGTTCGTTAAACTTATCGAATACAGCAGCAGTGTTAATTTATGAAGCTTTAAGACAACAATCATTTGCAGGGTTACTGTAAAGAAAGGGGGGGCATATATCATGCGCCCCCCTCTTTTCTATTTATAAATGTGAAAAGCAGATGGGTGAATGCATTATTCACTACATCTGCTTTTTAAACAACTATTAAGTTGGTTGGTTTCCACGTTTTTTCTTTTGGTTTGTACCTGGTTTGTCTTCGTATCCGCCAGTTAAAATAGCAGTTAGGAAAGCAACACAAACACCTAAAATTAAAATAAGTTTCATGACGAATCCCTCCTATGAGATCAATAATGTCTTCAATAAGTATACCCTATTTGTCGAGAAAATGAAATGTCATAAAAACAATAAATTCGTGACAAATGATTAATGCCCTAAAAATAGTAGTTGATATAAGAACATTGCTGCAAAAATATATAGTAGAATTGGAACTTCTTTTGCTTTACCTTTAACAATTTTTAAAATTGGATAAGAAATAAATCCTAAAGCGATTCCCGTTGCAATACTTGATGTAAGTGGCATTGTTAAAATAATTAAAAATGCAGGAAATGCTTCATCAAATTGATCCCATTCGATATCTTTTACAGCGCCAATCATTAAACTACCAACAATAATAAGTGCAGGTGCTGTAATGGCAGAAACGTCAGATAACGCACTAACGAGCGGACCGAAAAATGCTGCGAGCATAAACAAAATGGCAACGGTTAATGTAGTGAGTCCTGAACGTCCTCCAACAGCGACACCTGATGAAGACTCAACATATGCTGATGTAGGGCTTGTACCAAACATCGAACCAACAGTTGCAGCTACTGAGTCAGCTAATAAAGCATGCCGTACTCGTGGCATAGATCCATCTTTCTTTAAAAATCCTGCTTGTTTTGCTACACCAATCATCGTTCCTGTTGTATCGAACATCGTAACGATTAAGAATGCAAGTACGACACCATATAAACCATGTGATACAACATCTGAAATAGCTGTAGCTGGATTCCAGACGAGAATTCCTTCAGGTAAAGAAGGCATTTTCACGAATCCTTTTGTAAATGTTAACTGGCCCGTGAAAAATGCGATAATCCCGGTAATAATCATGCCAATGAAAATCGCCCCGTAAATATTTAAAGCCATTAAAATGATTGTAATGAGTAAGCCAATCATCGCTAAAGCGACAGGTGGTGACATTAAATCGCCTAATTGCACTAAATTGGATTTATGTGCTGTGACGATACCTGATAGTCTTAATCCGATAAAAGCGATAAATAAACCAATACCAGCTGTAATCCCATGTTTTAAGTTCTGTGGAATGGAGATGATTAATTTTTCTCTAAAAGAAGTTAATGATAAAAGCACAAAAATAATCCCTGCAACGAACACTGCAGAAAACGCAACTGTATAATCAAACTGACCATTAGCAGCGGTTACAACAGATGTGAAATAAGCGTTCAATCCCATTCCAGGCGCAATGGCGATTGGATAATTGGCGAATATTGCCATCCATAATGTACCGACTGCGGCTGCAATAATCGTTGCTAGAAATACCTGGTCAAAAGGAACACCGGCATCTGCTAGAATAATTGGGTTTACAATAATAATATATGCCATTGTTAAAAACGTAGTCATACCGGCTAAAACTTCAGTTTTGACATCCGTGTTTAACTGTTTTAATTGAAACAAAGAAATTCTCCTTTCAAAATACGAACATTTAATAGTACATTAACAATAGTATTCGTTTTTAGCGTGAATTTCAATCTTTTTTATGAATAAATTAGGTGGTTATGCAAAAAAGATTGCTTTGTCATAGATTTTTCAAAGTTTGTCTATTTTCATTAAAAAATCCGAAGCAACAATGTGCTCCGGATGTCTGTTTTATGCATGAATTGTTAGTGGCTCTAATGTAAATGGATGAACAAATGTGAGGGAAGTTGCTGTTAAATGAAATATACCACTTTCTGTTTCAGAGCCATTATATAATGTATCACCAGTTACAGGATGTCCAAGATGTGCAAAGTGAACACGGATTTGATGTGTGCGGCCTGTTTCTAAAATGGCTTCGACAATGGTCCCGTTTTCAAGACGTCTAATCACTTTAAAATGTGTAATCGCTTGTTGACCGTTTGGTGATACGCGTCTTCTCGTTGGATGGTGACGATCTTTTCCAATTGGTCGATTAATAGTGCCACGAGGACGTCGTAATATCCCATCAAGTTGTGCTTCATATTTACGGGTAATGTCATTTCGTTCGATTAAGCGATCAAATAATGTTTTCGCAATAGGGTGTTTGGCGACTAATAGAACGCCTTCTGTTCCTTTATCAAGTCGATGAATATGTTCTGCGTAATCTCCACCATGTTGTTTGATATAATGAAAGACGCGATTCATAAGCGTGCCTGTTTCATTCGCTGAAGATGGGTGTGTCGCAATCCCTGCTGGTTTCCAAACTGCTAAAATATGTTCATCTTCATAAACAACTTTGATATCTATAGAATCTTCTATATAAGTAGAGGTTGTTTCAGGAATGGTGAAATGAACAATCATGTCTATGGGCAATGTTTCTTGCCAATGAAGAGGTTCTCCTTTTTCGTTTGTCACACTTTTAGCCATGCGCATGGCATGAACCGTTTTTTTACCAGCTTGCCATTTTTCACGTAGTAACTGGTCTATAGTACAATCTTCTTCTACAATTTTATACGTAAATTGTGCCATAAATTTTCATCCCTTCGATGATTTGATAAAAAAGAAACATCAGTGAAGAATGGTTCTCCACTGATGATTGACTTCATTTTTCTCCCTTTATTGCTTCGAAAAATGAGCGAATATTTTCTTCTGGCTGTCCACCAACCATACGACCAACTTCTTCACCATTCTCAAAATGAATTAACGTCGGTGTTGCTTCGATTTGATAAGTATGTCCTACGTTTTCATATTCTAAAAGATTTAGTTGCTCCACTTTGATATCCATATCTTTAGCAATTGGCATCATGATAGGTGTCATTTGTTTACAATACTCACAAAGCGGACTGAAGAAGTAAGCTGTTACTGACTCACCAGCTTCAATTTTTGTTTTTAAATCTGCTGGTAAAATAATATTACTATAGTTTTCATCGTCGATTAAGTCAATTGTTGCTTGGTTTAAATTGTCTGTATCATACGGATTATTCTCGAGCTTATCTTTGTTTGATTGTTTATTTAACACGAAAATCAATGCAAAGATGACAACAATGATACCGCCAATTGCGATGAGTTTTTTCATTTTAATTACGCTCCTTTTGCCATTTCAACATAACAATACTTGTAATGGCGATTAATGTAAATGCGATGAAAGCTAATAATGGAATGGTTATAAAACCAAAATAATTAACATAGGCTCCGGTACAAGAAACCGTTCCACAGCTTGGGGCGCTATCTTGTAAAAATGTGATTTTTTGAATGCCATAATGATATAGCGATAGTGAGCCACCAATGACGGAAAAGATTGCAGTCGTAAGTGCAGTATTGGCATTTTTTTGGATTAGTCCAACAGCTGCGATGATGACGATTGGATACATAAAAATTCGTTGATACCAACAAAGTGTACAAGGAATAAATCCGCGTACTTCTGAAAAATATAATGATCCAAATGTCGCAACTAATGCAACGACAGCAATGAATGTTAAGCCATTCTCAAGGCGTTTCTCCATTTCACCACTCCACTCTTATGATGTTTCTTATCATAATTGATTATAAGTTAAATAGAAGATAAGTAAAAGGGAGTTGTTTCGAAATATGATCAGGATGTGAAAAACTTATGACAATTTACAGGAAGCGGGATTGGTCACATGAAAAAACGCGGATAAATGATTATGTCATCTATCCGCGTTTGCATTAGGTTTCTAACGCTTCTTCGAGTTCTTCAACTTCATTTTGTTTTTGAACTTCTAAATATAAAATATGTTGACCATCCATATCTTTAATCGTAAATTCATAGCCTTGTTCGAAAACTGTTTCACCAGTAATCAATTCGAAACGTTCTGTCATAAACCAACCACCAATTGTATCAATATCTTCTGCTTCAATTGAAATGTTCAATAAATCATTCACCGTTTCAATTAAAAGTTTCGCATCGAAAATATAGTGGTCTTCTGCTATTTTTTGTACTTCTGGAACTTCATCTGTATCGAATTCATCTTGAATGTCACCAACGATTTCTTCTAAAATGTCTTCAATTGTTACAAGACCTGAAGTTCCGCCATATTCATCCATTAAAACCGCCATATGGATTCTTTCACGCTGAATTTTAAGCAATAAATCTCCAATTGGAATGGTTTCAATGACTTGAATAATGGAATGCATAAAATCTTGAATCGGTCGTTCAGTAATCGCAGGGTTTTTAATATACTCCGTCAATAATGTTTTCATATTAATAAACCCAATAATATGGTCTTTATCCCCATCTGCAACAGGGTAACGTGTATATTGTTCAACACCTTCTGTTACTAATAAATCTTGTACAGTCATTTCTTTATCAATGGTCATCATTTCTGTACGTGGAACCATAATTTCTTTTGCGACACGGTCATCAAATTCAAAGATTTTATTGACATATTTGTATTCCGCCTGATTAATTTCACCACTGTTTAAGCTATCCGTTAAAATCATTCGTAATTCTTCTTCAGTATGTGCAACATCAGATTCAGAAACGGATTTGAACCCAAATAAACCGATTAATAATCGAGCTGAGCCGTTCATCCCTTTAATAACTGGATACATCAGTCGGTAAAAGAGAATGAGTGGTTTTGCAAAGAACAATGTAATCTGTTCTGCTTTTTGAATTGCAATGGTCTTCGGTGCCAATTCACCAACGACAACATGTAAAAATGTGACGATTGTAAATGCAATAATAAATGATAAAAATGTAGATATACTCGTCGACAATTCAAAACGTGCGAAAACGGGTTCAAGCATTAATTTAATTGTCGGTTCTCCAAGCATCCCGAGTCCTAAAGCTGTAATTGTTATTCCAAGTTGACATGCTGATAAATATTCATCTAAATTGGTAATGATTTTTTTCGCATCGATGGCACGTTTATTGCCTTCCTCAACAAGTTGATTAATACGAGTTGTACGTATTTTAACAATTGCAAATTCACTCGCAACGAAAAATGCGGTGAGTGCGATCAAGACAGCAAAAGCTGTCAATCGTATGGCAATTTCCAAATAATCACTTTGTCCCTACACCCGAATGAGGGAGAGAAACAAAGTTCCACCTCCTATAATGGTAAAATAGTTAATTACTTCTATAATAATTTATTTTCATCGAAATTACAATTATGAAGAACGTAAAATGAGAAAAAATAAAGCGAAAATATGATTGATAAAAGAATGTGATTCATGTAGAATAATGTGGACTTTTGAATTTGAGGTATGGGCGATTAAAATACGCTAACACCTGGGAACAACATCCTCATGCCTCTTATTTCAAAGTACTTCTTATATAACGAATACATTCTCGCTCATGTTGCATGGCGAGTTTTTTTATTGTGAAAAATCGTAAGGAAGTTTGGTACATAACGATTTAACGTACAATACCATCCATAACATGTTTACACTGGTTGTCTTCTATTCTGAGTGATGCTTTCCGCAAGCACGGCATCAAAGTTCACATTCGATCTGCTCATTTCTGGTTTTTCAGACGCGTGCTGTTCCTGTCGGCGTCACGTGCTTAATTTCAGGCAACCTAAAGGTCGTTCATACAAAAATGATGCATCCCTGTTTAGAATGCATCATTTTTGTTTCACTTATTTATTTTTGTCCCTAGTTATCGATATTGAGATTGTGTTTCTTTCCATGCATTTTGTTCGTCAGGAATACGATTACGATCTGTTAACGTATTTTTAGTAACTTGCTCCTGTTTTTTCAATTGCTTCTTTTCAATCTGTTCTTCTGTACGTGATTTTTCATTGCGCTGCATGGTCCAACCTCCTTCCTTACTCATAAGGTTGCCCATACAGCCATTATTTATGAATGATGTTCATTAATCGTATACATGGAAAGTCATTAATTCGTGAATCATTTTCTTAACGTTATCCTCTTCGGGTGGTGTCTCCGATGTCCATTTAATCGTTCCGTCTTGTAAATATTCACCTGCATAACGCTTTGTTTTGAAAAAGAATGAAAATGTCCATCCTGGAATTTGGCTATTTTCAAACATCGATTTGTATTGGAAATGTTGTAACATAACGATACCCCTTTCATATGATGCAGCCTTCAAACATAGGTTAATGATAAAACGCATAAGAAGGTGTGCATTTGTTTATTGATCAATTAAAACAAGCCATAGAAGACGAATATAAAGCGTATCATTATTTACAATCCATGGAACGATTTGCCAAAGTACCAATGTGGAAATCGTTCATTGAACACGCTTACAAAGATGAAAAAAGTCACTATGAAATGTTTCAACAACTCTATTATATGCTGACTGGTACATTTGTTCAAAATCCTAAAAAGGAATTGCCTTGTGATGATGTGTCCGAAGGGGTTAAAAGAATGGTGTATATCAAGTTGGAGCAAATTGAAACGTATAAAATTATGTTATTAACGATTCCTTTTCAACAAGCTTATCAACCGATTTTTATCGCCTTACTTGATGAAGTCGAGCATGCCATCCGTTTTTCAATCTTGTTACATCAACAATAACAGTTGTTAATTCAAGAAAATGGTTGAATATTCTTTGATAAAAGGCTTGTCAGTTCTCCGTTTCTGTTCGTTCTGTTATAATCAAAACGTAAAGAAACGGAAAAAGGTGACGCAATTGAATTTTTTATGGACGATTTTATTTATGGCAGTCATTGGAGCGGTTATTGGAGGATTTACGAACCATTTGGCCATTAAAATGTTATTTAGACCATATGAGGCAAAATATATTGGTTCTTGGCGTTTACCCTTTACGCCAGGGCTAATTCCACGAAGAAGAGATGAGTTAGCGACGCAACTTGGTCGTACAGTAACGAATTATTTATTAACACCAGAAACGTTTAAAAAGAAATTGTTCACGCCCAATATGAAAGAAAAAGCAGGGCAGTTTATTCAAATGCAATTAGATAAACATGTGCTGCAATCAGATCGTACACTTGAGCAATGGCTGGAACTTTCTGGTATGGAAAATGGTGCACAGCAAATTGAACAAAAACTACTCGCTTTAATGGACGATCAATTAGATGCCGTAAAGCGTAAAGTAACGACGGGCACGGTTGAACAAGTGATTCCTGAAAAATGGTTGTTTGAAGTGGAGAAGCGAGTTCCGCAAATGTCGACGTATGTATTGGAGCAAGGTGCTGCCTACTTTCAATCTTATGAAGGGCGCGCGACGATTAAGAAGTTAATCGATGATTTTTTAGCGTCAAAAGGAACACTCGGCGGGATGGTCAATATGTTTTTTGGCGAATCCGATACACTTGTGGATAAAGGGCAAAAAGAAATTATTAAATTTTTACATGCACCTGGAACGTATATGATGTTAAACAATTTATTGACGAATGAATGGAAAAAACTTCAGCAACGTCCTGTTGACGAATTGTTAGGAGAATTTAATTGGGCGCATGTTTTTACGCCGATTAAACAATATGTACAAAAAGAATTAGCGATTGAAAGTCGATTACAACAACCTTTAAAAGCATATTGGCCAACAGCTTCTACGTGGGCAGAAGAGAAACTTGTTCCACTCGTGATAGATTTTGCGTTTGATCAAGGCGAATTACAATTAGAAAACGCTTTACGTAAGATGAAAATAGATGATATGGTTAAGGAGCAGGTCGATTCATTCCCAGTCGATGTACTGGAAGATTTAGTACTTGGTATTTCAAGAAGAGAATTTAAAATGATTACCGTGCTTGGTGCATTGCTCGGAGGGGCAATCGGGATTGTACAAGGCCTTATCGTCTTCATGACGAATCTATCTTAGGAGGAAATTACAATGACAGTAAATATTTACGACGATTTAAACAAATTAGAGGAAACGTTCAGAAAAACGGACGAATTTGCAGAAGTACAAAATGCAATTGAAACAGTAGTTGCTGATGAAGAAGCTGCAAAGCTATTTAAAAACTTCCGTGAAGTACAAGTTGAACTACAACAAAAACAAATGCAAGGTGAAGAAATCGATGCTGAAGAATTAGAAAACGCACAAAGTATCGCCCAACTTGCGCAAGAAAACGAAAAAATTATGGCAATGTTACAAGCCGAAATGAAACTAAGCGGTTTAATTGATGAAGTAAACCGTGTGTTAATGAAGCCAGTTCAAGACATTTATGAAAAATTAAATGCATAATTGAGCATAGCAGACGAATGGATGAAAGAGGCCATTCGTCTTTTTAATTTCATGAGAAATAGGAAATTGATCAACATCGTTCGGTAAATATGCGATATAGATTCCTATGAAAAGTTTTATGTTGTTCACAAAAGAAAGCGACATTCTACTATTCATATCGTTCGTAAATTTGTTACAATGTGTTGGACTATATCATTGAAGGTAGGATCTTATGTATAAAATTCAAATAGATGAAGCGTTCGCACATGATTGGGTACGGATGTTCGCACATTTAGCAAATTTATTTTTTGAAGAATGCACAGTTATTCAAGAGGATGATTCGGAAGCTTTACGTGTTACATTTACCATCGATAAGCTGGAAGCAGGCGATATCGTAGGAAAAGCGACATTATATGCGGAAGGGAATACGTATAAATCATCATTTACAGAGCCGATTGTTGTTGGTGATGACAAAGTGGTACGTCGTCAATTGAAGCGTGTTCATTCACATATCTTTTTAGAAGTTTTTGAGCAGTTTACAGGGATGACTCAATCATGGGGAATTTTAACGGGCATTCGTCCGATGAAGTTATACCATAAATATCGACAAGAAGGGCAAACGGAAGCGCAAGCGATTGAAAGTTTAATGACCAATTATCGTATTTCACGTGAGAAAAGTGAATTACTTGCAACAATCGCATCTGTTCAACTAAAAGCGGTTCCTGATTTATATGATTTAAGAGAAGAAGTGAGCATTTATATTGGTATCCCATTTTGCCCGACGAAATGTGCGTATTGTACATTCCCGGCATTTGCTATTCGACGTGCAAATGGTCGTGTTGACTCATTTTTAGATGCACTACATGTTGAGATTCGTGAGATGGGTGCTTGGTTAAAAGCGCGTAATATGAAAATCACGACGATTTATTTTGGAGGCGGTACACCGACTTCAATTGAAGCAGATGAAATGGATGCACTGTACAAGACGATGTACGAGTCATTCCCAAATATGGCAGATGTACGGGAAGTGACGGTCGAAGCGGGACGTCCTGATACTATTACGCCAGAAAAAATAGATGTGTTAAATAAATGGGGAATTGACCGGATAAGTGTGAATCCACAGTCATATACGGATGAAACGTTGAAAGCGATTGGTCGCCATCATACGGTTCAAGAAACAATCGACAAGTTTTGGTTATCGCGCAATATGGGAATGAAAAATATTAATATGGACTTAATTATCGGCTTGCCGAATGAAGGCGAAGAAGAATTCGAACATTCACTAGCTGAGACGGAAAAAATGCAACCAGAATCATTGACGATTCATACGTTATCGTTTAAACGTGCATCCAAAATGTCGCAAAATCGTGAGCGATATAAAGTTGCTGATCGTCATACCGTTGAAAATATGATGAAACGTGGCGAGCAGTGGACAAAAGCTCATGGCTATATTCCCTATTATTTATATCGCCAAAAAAATATTTTAGGCAACTTAGAAAATGTTGGTTATGCGAAACCTGAAGAGGAAAGTATTTATAATATCGTTATTATGGAAGAAGTGCAAACCATTATTGGGATTGGATGTGGCGCATCGAGCAAGTTTATTGATCCAAAAACGGGGAAAATCACACAGTTTTCAAACCCGAAAGATCCCGCAGCTTATGTATTGGCATATGATGAATCAATTGAGAAAAAGCTCGATCATTTAAATCGCATATTTCCTCAGAAAACACAAACGAAATCATGAAACAAATGTCCAAGAAGTCCTAGCGGCTTTTTGGGCATTTTTTTGTTTTGTGTAACGGGGAGGAGATGGAAGGAATCGTTTGAAGGTAATACTGTAAGGTTTGTAGAAATGCTTTTGAAATTTGTAGATATCGAAGAACGATTTGTTGATATCGGAAGAAGAATTGTAGATATTACAGAACAATTTGTTGATTGGAACCGAAAATGTGTTGATAACGTTAGTGAAGTTGTAGGAATTTTGAAGTTTGTAGATCCGCATTCAAAATTCGTGATAAATGTGTAGGTACTTCATCTGGTTTTCTAGGAAATAAAAAATTGTCGCCCCCTTATTTGAAAAATTTTTGAATATAAAAGGGTTTTCTCAAAATATGTCGAATTTAAGTAAATGAATAGTCATTCATAATTTAAATTTAAAAGGGGCGAGGACATGAGTTATCAAACGATTCAATTAGAAAAAGAAGGACGCTACGCACAATTAACATTAAATCGTCCGGCATCAATGAACGCGATGGATGATGTTATGATGGAGGAATTGGCGGAAGTATTTGAACGATTAGAAGAAGATCATGACATTCAAGTATTATTAATTCACGGTGCGGGAAAATCGTTTTCAGCAGGTGGAGATATTAAAAAAATGGTGGATCCAACAGTGAATTTTGATATGCAAGAAGCGATGACACACGTATCGAACTTAGGGCGTGCGTTATATCGTTTACCACAAATTACGATTGCGACTGTACATGGGGCAGCTGCAGGATTAGGTTTTAGTTTAGCACTTGGTTGTGATTTTATTATTGCAGAAGAAGAAAGTAAAATGGCAATGAACTTTATCGGTATAGGACTTGTTCCTGATGGAGGCGGACACTTCTTCTTAAAAGAGCGGATTGGTGTGGCAAACGCAAAGAAGATGATTTGGCAAGGAGAAGTAATGACGGCAAAAAAAGCTCAATCATTTGGGCTTGTCGATGAACTTGTACCTACTGGAAATGGATTGACCGCAGCGAAAGCTTATGCAGAACAATTACTAGCGTCGCCAATTCAGGCAATGATTGCAACAAAGAAAATTTTACATGCATCAAAATTAAAAGAACTTGATGAAGTGCTTGCATTGGAAACAGAATTACAACCAAAAATGCGTGAAACGAAAGATCACCGTGAAGGCATTCAAGCATTCGTTGAAAAGCGTAAACCGAAGTTTATAGGAGAATAAAAAAAAGATGCGATCGATCGTGATCGCATCTTTTTTTTATGCATCATTTTCGTTATAAGGATTTACATGGACGAGGACATCTTGCACGTCTTTATGTTCTTCCATTAAACGATTTTTCACATTTTTAGCAATCTGATGACCTTCTTCAACGCTTAAAGTAGAATGAACACCAATCTTTATATCGATAATGACATAATGACCATGTGTACGCACATGCATTTGATCAATATTTAAAACATGGTCAATTTGGAGTACTGTATCATAAAATTTTTCCGCTTCTTCATCTGATAGCACTTGTTCCATCATCACAGTAGAAGAATCTTTTGCTAAAGAATAGCCAACTTTAATGACGATTAACGATACGATGATTCCCGCAACTGCATCCGAATATACTAAGAATGAAATGCCATAATGATTCCCAATCATTGAAATACTAACACCAAGTAAAGCAGCAATGGAAGAAAGCGCATCTGAACGATGATGCCAAGCATCACTAATAAGCGCAATACTGTTAATCTTTTTGCCTAAACGATATTTATATTGGAATAAAATTTCCTTAATCACAATCGAAATGATAATCGCAATGAGTGCAATTTTCCCAGGAACGACAGGTGGCTTTCCGAAAAATACTTTTGTAGAAGAAATGGCAATTTCAACGCCTGCAACGATTAAAATCAGTGCAACAATTATTGCCGCAATATTTTCTGCCTTTCCATGTCCATATGGATGCTCTTCATCAGCAGGCTTCATGGCAATGCGAACACCAAATAAAATAACGACAGAACTGACGATGTCCGAAGCTGAATGAACGGCATCTGCTAATAATGCTTTACTACCAGAAATAAAACCGACTACCCCTTTTAGAATGGTTAGAAATGTATTAACAAAAATGCCTAGCCATGTTGCGAATACGACTTGACGCTTATGATTCTCCATTGATATTGTCCTCCTTTATGGATATGCCTACAAGTATTGAAAACTTTCCCTTAGGCAACAAAAAAACCTTTAACTACGTTGAAATAGTTAAAGGTTTTTTTGCACAGCATATTGTATTGTCCACCTGTAGATAAGCATAGTTATCCCTCTTTTAAATATGATGTTCTATAACCATACCATGAATACTATGGAGATGCAAAAATGAAAACAGCCAAGCAATCCGATTTAGCACATGGCGGCTTGGCTATGGAGCAACAAAAAACGTTGGAATTTTTAGCATTGTTCGCGTCAACATGATATCGCTACTTCGTCATAAAAGCTTGTCCAATTTATAATTTTTTAATATTTTCACGCCAATCAAAATTCCCTTTTTCAATGGATTTTAATAATAACTCTGCTGTCGTGCTATTCGTTGCGAGCGGAATTCGATAAACGTCACAAAGCCTTAATAATGCACTCACATCTGGTTCATGTGGTTGGGCTGTTAACGGATCTCTAAAAAAGATGACAAGATCTAAATCGCCAGTCGCAATTTTCGCGCCGATTTGTTGGTCGCCCCCCAACGGACCAGACATTAATCGATCAATTTGCAAATTTGTTTCTGCCATAATTCTTTTTCCCGTCGTACCTGTTGCGAATAATTGATGGGATTTGAAAAAGCGTTCGTACGCAATTGCAAAGTTCACCATTTCATCTTTTTTCTCATCGTGGGCAATTAAAGCAATTGATAATTCCATCATAGCACCTCATTTATTAAATTTCTTTAGGTGAAATAGTCATTGATTGTTTATTAGCTATGAAATAAAACAAGCTTCCCAGTTGGCGATGCAAGGCGATGTGTTGCTTCTGTTAATTCCTTTTCTGCTAACATCGTTTCTCCTTTTTCTTTCGCCTCTTCGTCATTAGAAGCTTCAATCGATTCATCGATTATTAACGTTCCGTTTTTTTCATAAGCTGTTAATTTATAAACTTTCATCGTCAATCTCTCCCCCATTCGATAGTGTGTATATTATACTATGAAAACAACAAAAAAGAAATTTTTTCATGAAATTCACAAAAGACTGAAACTTATTATCGGTTGAAACGTAAATCTATGATAGTAGTACAGAGGAAGGAGCTCGTCATGACTTTAAAAATTGAGAATGTAACGAAGAAGTTCGGTGATTTTACAGCGGTAGATCAATTGGATTTAACTGTTGAAGCCGGAACAATGTACGGTTTTTTAGGCGCAAATGGTGCGGGGAAAACGACGACATTTCGAATGATTTTAGGCTTGTTAAATGCAAATGAAGGAAAGATTACATGGAATGGTCAAAAAATCTCCTATGCAACAAGCCATGAAATTGGTTATTTGCCTGAAGAACGAGGACTTTATCCTAAAATGAAAGTGCTCGAACAATTGATTTTTCTCGGGCAATTACGAGGGATGTCTAAACGTGCAGCAAAAGAAGCAGCAGAAACATGGATGAACAATATGGAAATCGATCATTATGCACAAAAGAAAGTGGAAGAATTATCAAAAGGAAATCAGCAAAAAGTGCAAGTTGTCGCATCTCTTTTGCATAATCCAAAATTATTAATTTTAGATGAGCCTTTTTCAGGCCTTGACCCAGTCAACGTGGAATTATTGAAAAATGCTATTTTACAATTTAGGAATAATGGTGCGACCATTTTATTTTCAAGTCACCGTATGGATCATGTAGAAGAATTATGTGAGCAATTAAGCATCGTTTCACATGGGAAACAAATTGTTAGCGGTTCTTTACGTGATGTGAAGCGTTCTTTTGGCAAACAAAATGTCCGCATTCATGCGGATATAGATTTAACTAGTTTAGAGCAAATTGCAGGGGTGACCGCAATGCAGACAGCAATTGAAGGAGCTGTTTTTCAAGTAGAACAAGAAGAAGTAGCCCAGCAATTGTTGAATGCTGCAATGGCACTTGGTCCAATTCGTCACTTTGCCATTGAAGAACCATCTTTACAGGAAATCTTTATTGAAAAGGTGGGAAAACAGCATGCGTGAGTTTTTCTTAATTTTTAAACAAGCGATTGTAACGAAAGGGAAAACAAAGTCGTTTTTAATTACAACAGCGGTATTAATCGCATCGATGTTTTTACTCGCCAATATTTCAACGATTATTGGAAAAGTGCAAGATTTTACGGGAACAGAGGAAGTGACAGAACTTCATGTAATCGATGAAAGTGGACAATTGTTTGATCCGTTAGTGGAACAAATAAACAATGATGAGGCTGAGATAGAACTTGTTTTGAGTGAAGAAACAGAAGAGACGTTAAAAGCACAAGTACAAGAAGGGGAGATTGATAATGCGCTAGTTTTAAATTTTAATAAAGATGCGCAAATTGAATCGACCTACTATTCGATGAGTTCGATGGAATTTCTAGTGCCAACGATTTTGCAAGATGCCCTTCAATCCATTCAAACAGCCATCAAAGCAAATGAGTTATCTTTAGCACCAGAAGAAGTTCAATCTTTGCTAGCGCCGATTGAATTTGAAGTCGCTTCTTTATCGCCGTCATCTAAAACCGAGGAAGAATTAAATGAGGCACGAGGTCTTGTTTATGCACTGATGTTCCTCATTTATTTTGCGGTTATATTTTACTCGAGTACAATCGCTTCAGAAGTTGCGACGGAGAAATCTTCACGAGTAATGGAGATTTTAATCTCTAGTGTTTCACCGACAAAACATTTATTTGCGAAAGTATTCGGGATTGGTGTTCTTGGACTTATGCAAATGACAGTGCTAGGTATTGCAGCATATGTTGCACTTAAAACGAGTGGGAATGAGGTTGCCGAAGGTGCGATGTCCTACTTAGGATTTTCAAATTTAAGTACATCAACCATTATTTATGCAATTGTCTTTTTCATGCTCGGTTATTTCTTATATGCAACTTTAGCGGCTTTACTTGGTTCACTCGTTAGTCGTGTAGAAGATGTGAATCAAATGATTATGCCAATGACGATTTTAATTGTGATCGGATTTATTATTGCAGCATCGGGGTTAGGGAATCCGGAACTAGGCTATTTAAAGATTTCTTCTTATATCCCTTTCTTCTCGCCGTTCGTTATGTTTTTACGCGTCGGCATGCTCGATTTACCGATGTGGGAGCCATTATTAGCAATTAGCATTATGATTGGAACCATTTTACTTCTTGGATGGTTCGCAGCACGTGTGTATAAAGGTGGCGTACTAATGTATGGACCATCTCGCTCGTTAAAAGATTTAAAAAAAGCAATTCAACTTGGAAAAGAATAATTCAAAATCCCCTATCATACGATGTGAATGACCTTCCATCCATTGATAGGGTTTTTTTATATGAGAAAACGATGGGAAAAAGATTTCGAAATGGGTTGATTTATGGTAAAATAAGAACAAGTATTCGGTCTGGTGAAAGGAGAGGTATAGGATGATTCGTTTTTTACATGCAGCAGATCTCCATTTAGATACGCCTTTTAAAGGGATGGCTCATTTACCAAAAGCCTATTATGAGGAAGTACAAAATAGTACGTTTGCGGCGTTTGAGCATTTAATTGCACATGCAGTAGCGGTAAAACCAGATTTTCTGGTCATCGTTGGGGATATTTATGATGGAGAGCATCGAAGTTTGCGGGCACAATTAAAGTTCCAGGAAGGCATGCAACAACTGCAAAAGTGGGATATACCTGTCTTTATTACATATGGAAATCATGACCATTTAAGCGGGAAATGGACGCGTTTCGATTTACCTGAAAATGTTCATGTTTTTTCAGAAGAAGTAGAAGAAAAAACGATTACAATCCGTGGTGAAACCGTGCATCTTTATGGGTTTAGCTATGCAGAAAGACATATACGAGAATCAAAAATTGAGCGCTATCCAAATGCACATACAGATGATATTCATATTGGCTTATTACATGGAAGTATTGCGGGTGATCAGGCGCATGCAGTGTATGCACCGTTTACAAAAACGCAATTACTAGAGAAAAACTATCATTATTGGGCACTCGGTCATATTCATAAACGGCAGCAATTACACCAACAGCCACCGATTGTTTATCCAGGAAATACGCAAGGGAGACATCGGAATGAGCGCGGATTAAAAGGATTTTATGATGTTCAATTATCGAAAGAAGAAACAACCTTACAATTTATTCCAACAAGTACTATTGTGTTCGAAAGACGCACTGTTTCTTGTACAGGCATTCGACATGCGGGGGAATGGTTTGAAGCGTGTCAAAAAGCGATTGAACCGTTAACAGCTGTACGAGAAGGGGCAATGGTTGAACTGATTTTTACAGATATTGATGAAGAGGCAGCTGTTTTATTCCAACAAGCGACGGAAACAGAATGGTTAGATGCATTACGTGATTCATTTGAAGGGATGGAACCGTTTGTGTGGATTCAGCATATTCATTTCAAGTATGCAACTGTTTTACCCTCAGCTAAACATGCACTTTTACAGCCTGTTTTTGAAACGATGGAAAGCTGGACGGAAGAGGAATGGCGAGATGTATTAAAAGATTTGTATGAACATCCACGCCATATGAACATATTAGAGCCGTTGACAGTAGAACAATTTGAAGAAATTCAAGAAAAGGCCCAACTTCGTTTGCAAATCGAATTGGCGAATAGGAAGTGAACAAATGAGAATTACAAACATTCATATATTTGCCTTTGGAAAACATGAAAATCTTCAACTGACATTTGGACATCATATTAATGTTTTATATGGTGAAAATGAAGCGGGGAAAACGACGATTCAACAATTTATTTTACATGTGTTATTTGGTTTTCCACCGCGTAATCATTCATTGCTACGCTATGAGCCACTCCATTCAAATACGTATGGTGGCCAAGTTCATATTGAAGATGAACAATACGGGTGTGTTGTCGTGGAGCGTGTAGGCGGTAAATCAAGTGGAGATGTGACGGTATATTATGAAGACGGAACAACCGGCGATGAAACGGACTTACAAAAAATATTGCGTCAATATGATCGCGCTGCGTTTGAAGCGATCTTTTCCTTTTCATTATTACAATTACAAGGCTTTGAAAAGATGGATGAACAAACATTAAGTCGAACATTATTTGCTTCGGGCACGACAGGTATTGATGAATTATTAAAAATTGAATCGAAAATGGAAAAAGAATTGGCGGAAAGTTATAAGCGCTATGGAAAAAAGCCTGTGATCAATGAACAGATTCAAAAGATTCAACAGTTAGAGAAAGAGCGACTTCATGAAAGGGAAAAGTCCGCACGCTATGAAGAGGCGATCAATCGAATTGAAGAGATTGATAGACAATTATTTGCGTTAACAGAAGAGCAAAGACTTTTGAAAGAACATTTTGAGCATGCGCGTTTACAACAACAACTGACACCGCTATACAATGAACGACGGACATTGGAAGGACGACTTCAAAAGGTTCAGGGAGGACATTTTCCAACAGATGGCGTAACACGATATGAATCGTTACATTATCAATTGAATGAAGCAAAAGCGACAGAGAAAGCCATTCAAGATCAATTAGAACATATTGACAAACAATACGCAGTTGGACTGGAAGCTGAAACAATCGCACATTTTGAACATTTTTTACAAAATGAAGCTGAATGGCATCGCTTACGCTCTACGTTAGAACAATGTCGCTCAACGTATAAGCAATTACAAACGGAACAGGCGCAATTATTAACGCGACTCGGTATACAGTCAGAAGACGATATGGAACAACTGTCCTCTGCGAATGCCTCTATACAGCAAGAAGAGGAAATGTATACTTTACTAGAGCAAATGGAAGCGTGTCAAAAAGAATTAAATGATGTAGAGCGTACTTTAGCAAAACAACAACAAGCAAAAGAACAACTTATTGAAAAACAACGATCCATCCAACAGCCAGATGAACATATGATCGAACAAGTTCAGCAATGGCCAAAATTACAGCAACGTTTAGCGGATGCGAAAGCGTTTGTCATGTTACAAGGTGGACAGGCGAAGCAATTGCAAATGATGAAAATGATTGGTTATATAATTGTTGGGATTTTATTCGTCATTGGTTTACTGTCACAACAATGGTTCCTCATGATTAGTAGCATATCCTTACTAGTCGTACTGCTGATTTATACAAAGCAACAGCATGGGATGCAATCATCCGAGGAAGCGGAACGAACCATTGCAGAAATTGAACCGTTGGCACAAGAAATCGGTCGATATACGGATATCGTGCAAACGTTTGAACGGGAAGAAGCGCAAATACGGAACAGTCTCGCACTTGTGGAACGAGAATTGGCGCAACTTACAGAACAACAAAGTGCGTTACAACAAGAGCAAGCTTACACGAATCGCCAATTAACGACTTTTTTACAGCAATATGGCATCACGACATTGCCATCAGCAAAATTGATTCCAGAATTATTTCGTCTCATTCGTAATGTACAAGAAACGATGAGGGAAATGAAAGAGATTCAAGCGCAAGGTAAAACGATAAAACACGACATTACACAATGGCTAGATGATGCGCAACAACAATTGGCAATTGAAGCGAATGAGCAAACATTATATGAACAAATCCGGCAAGCTTATCAAGTGCACATACGTACACAAGAACAGCAAATTTCATTGGCAGAACGACGTGCACATTATGAGCAACAATTATCAGAAATCCGTATTGTCATTGAAACAACGTCAACTCAAATTACACAATTATTTAAAGAAGCGGCAGTAGACTCAGAGGAAGCGTATTATGCAATGTATGAAGCGGCACGTGAGCGTTCAATGCTACAAGAGCAACTTCGCTCAATCGTATCCCAATTAGATGTATATGCAGCGTATGCTTTTGACTGGACACTCACAATGTTTTCGATTGATGAAACTGTCGAACAAACGAAAACACAACTGGAAAAGTTAGATGAAAAGCGTCAACAATTAGTTGAAGAAAAGGCACAGTTAACGCATGAAACGAATGATTTACTATCTGATGAAACGTATCGGGCGCTCGTGCAAGAAATTGAAGTAGAGAAAGCGAATTTAGCAGCGCTTACACAAGAATGGGCCATGAAAAAAGCGATTGCAACAGCCATTGTAGAAATGATGGAACAGTTAAAAGAAGAACGATTTCCAGCAGTGTTGCATCGAGCCAATCGGTATTTTGAACAGTTAACGGGTGAGCGTTATACGGCATTGCATATAACTGAAGAAGGATTATTTGAAGCGGAACGTCAAGATGGTGTTCGTTTTTCGATAATGACATTAAGTCAAGCGACGAAAGAGCAGGCGTACATTGCGCTTCGATTTGCCCTTGCAACAACGATTCAAGAAGCAGCACCATTTCCAATTATTATGGACGATCCATTTGTTCATTTTGATGAACAGCGACTACTATACATGGTACAATTACTACAACAACTCACATCTACACAATTTATTTATTTTACATGTCATGCACATATGACGAAGCGTTTTGATCATGCAACAACGATGACAATTTCCGAACTGGAACAGAAAGAAGGGACAAAACAAAGATGAAAAAACTACTCGATTATCAAGTGGGCGAATCTGTTGATATGTATTTAATGATTAAACAAGCAACGACAGGCGTAACGACAAAAGGCAGTCCGTTTATGACCGTGATTTTACAAGATAAAAGTGGCGACTTAGAAGCGAAATTATGGGATACAACGGAAGAACATGTCAAAACATTTCGTGCTGGAATTATCGTAAAAGTTGGTGGCGACATACATGAATACCGTGGGAAAAATCAATTGCGGATTAAAAGTATTCGTCCTGCAAAAGAGAACGAAGGCGTCACATTAGCAGACTTAATCCCGTCTGCAGAAAAAAGTAAAGAGCAATTATATGAAGAGTTATTAAGCTTTTTATTTGAAATGAAAAACCCACAAATTCAGCGTATTACACGCCATATATTAAAAAAACATGAAACGGAATTTCAAACGTATCCTGCTGCAACGCGTAATCATCATGACTATGTTTCGGGGCTCATCGATCATGTCGTATCGATGTTAAAGTTAGGAAAAGCGATTGCTGAATTATATCCGACATTGAATAAAGATTTATTATATGCAGGGATTATTTTACATGATATTGGTAAAGTAACTGAATTATCAGGACCAATCGGGACGCAATATACAATTGAAGGGAATTTAATCGGGCATATTTCAATTATGGTAAGTGAAATTGAAAAAGCCGCGGTTGAATTAAATATTGAAGGCGAAGAAGTTATGTTATTGCAACATTTAGTATTGAGCCATCATGGAAAAGAAGAGTGGGGAAGTCCGAAACGTCCAATGTTGAAAGAGGCAGAAATGCTTCACTATATCGATAATATCGATGCAAAAATGAATATGTTAAACCGTGCAATGCAACAAACAACACCAGGTGAATTTTCAGAACGAATTTTCCCAATGGATAATCGTGCATTTTACAAACCAACATTTGAACAATAAAACCGTCAATCGTAAAAACTGCGATGGCGGTTTTTACGTTTTAGAAAATAATTGTCATCTGCCTATACAGTCGAAAGGAAGATGCATATTCTACTGAAGAGAGGAGGTGTTACAATGGGTGGCGGATTTTATCAAGGCTCGGCTGGCTCAGGATTTGCATTGATCGTCGTCCTGTTTATTTTACTCATTATCGTTGGTGCAGCTTATTATTATTAAAAGATATTAACAGACAACGAAGGGTTATGTCATAAGCTTTAAAAAATAAGGTTCAGGAATCATGGTATTTTCCTGAACCTCATTTTGTATGAGTTGAATGAACAGCATAAAAAAACTGTCACAGAAAGTCGGTTAGGTAAGACTCTCTGGACAGTTTTTTATACTGCAAAATATACTTCAACGAAAAAAGATAAAATTAAAATCGTAATTAAAATATTAACAGTGCGGTACACTTTTGGTTGTTTTTCTTCGGGGATTTCCCTCGACTCACAAAGTGCGAATGTCATTCGATTAATTTGGTACAAGTAGAATAATGAAAATAAAATTGTTATAACGAGGATCAAGCTATCCCCCTCCTTTTTTATCTACTTGCTATCATAACAGAAAAGCGTATAAATTGAAATATTCCTCACTTTATTAAGAAGACTCCGCATTTAAATGCTTCACTGGATGTAAGCGATTACCAGATTCTTCGAAAGAACTTTCTAAATTATCGAAACCTCTTTCAAATATTTCCATAAAATCATCGCCATAAATATTACGGACGACAGACATCACTTCTAATAATTCAGGGAATTTTCCATATAAATCTTTAATTGGTAAAGAGCCTTCTAAAATTTCGTGTTTTGTATCATAGTAATTTTCATTCATCTCTAAAATAAGGTTTTCTCCCTTTTCAGTAACAATTACGTACGTATTTCTACGATCATCTTCTTTTTTGAAAAACTTTAAGTAACCACGTTCTTCAAGCTTTTTTGAGAAGTTAAATGCAGTTGATACGTGCATGACACCGAATTTTGCGATGTCTGAAATGGTTGCGCCTTGCAAGTGATAAGCAATCCATAAAATATGGTGTTCATTAATGTTTAAATTGTATGGACGAATCCATTGTTGCCAATCTTTCTCCACAGCTTTCCACAGCGCTTTTGACAATTGTGCCATTCGCTGACTATAGATCATTGCATCTTTTAGTGAATACTTTTCTTCCGACATAAAAGGCACCTGCTTTCCAAAAAAAGTTTTTCTTTTATTATAGCAAGAAAACAAAATAAAAAAAGTGATAATTGATAAAATTTTTATTTTAATAAAGTTTTAGATAAATGAGAAAGGTTTAAGACCTTGTATAAACAAAGTAAACTCATGTAATAGTATAATATTATTATAGAAAATTGTCGATATGAATATTTTTATGAAACGATAAATGAACGAACCACAAAGATGAACATTATGCATGTTATAATACCATTTCAAATAAAAAGTAAAATACGTGCTAGGTAATAATACTATCGGAATAAAAATAACTATCGCTTACTAAACGATAGTTATTTTTTGCCTTATTCAGTTACAATCGATTGTTCTAATTTGGCTAATGATTTTTGAATGTCTGCAAGTTCGCGCTCAAGTTTTTTTCTTGTTGCTTTTGGCACGTCTTGTAAATGTTCAAAAGAATCTTTTACATAATCGACTGCATCAGGAACATGTTCTTCGGCTTCATCTGCAAATTTTGCAAATGACCCTTTTAGTTTATTTAACTGTCTCGACAAATCTTGAACAGCTTCTTGCCAATCTGTTTTGACTGTTGAACGCATGTCACTACCTGACTTTGGTGTCGAATAAAGAACTGTTACTGCTGCAGCAATTGCGCCTGTTGCAAGACCTACAAAAAATGTTGATGCCTTCATACATATGCACCTCTTTCTTTAAGAGTGAGTAAAGCATTCGTACTTTTATTAAAGCACGCGCTTACATGAGGGGCAAATAAAAACGACTAAATCATTAAAAATGATACTATTGCCCACAAAGTATTTGCAAAAAAGATTATTCTGCTAGCTTCTTTCGAAGGTTTTCTGCTAGTTGCTGTACTTTTTCAGGTGTAAATTCTTCTTGTTTTGATTCCCAAGTAGATAAGTCGAAGCCATCTGTTTCATCATAACGCGGGATAAAATGCAAATGATAATGGAAGACGGTTTGACCAGCAGCTGCCCCATTATTTTGTAATAAATTCATCCCAATAGGTGTAAATTCATCTTTTAAAGCGTTTGCAACTTTTGGTGCAGCTTTGAAAAATTGTGCCGCGTCCTCTTCAGTAAAGTCATAAATATTTTCGACATGTTTTTTTGGAATTAAAAGCACATGCCCTTTTGTAAGGGGCATAATATCCATAAACGCGTACACATGCTCATCTTCATAAATTTTTGCACTCGGAATTTCTCCTTCAATAATTTGACAAAAAATACAACTACTCATTATGCACACTCCCTTTCATCATTGTTTTTATTGTAGCATATAATAATGTGTCAAACTATTTTCAACGGTTAATCAAAAGCGATAAAATAAAGGTAATTGTATCCTATTTTTGGTACGATAATAAAAAGAACGGAGGATGGTCATGGCAATTGTAAAATTAACAGATGTGACAGGTGGTTATACACGAAAACCTGTTTTACATGATTTATCATTTGAAATTGGACAAGGTGAATTAGTCGGCTTAATTGGCTTAAATGGTGCCGGGAAAAGTACGACGATTAAACATATTATTGGCTTAATGAAACCACATAAAGGGGATATTTCTGTAAATGGGTTTTCATTTCAACAAAATCCCGAAAGTTATCGTCAAGCATTTTCGTATATTCCTGAAACGCCTATTTTATACGATGAACTTACTTTACAAGAACATTTAGAGTTAACGGCAATGGCATATGGGCTGGACAAGCAAACGTTTGAAGCGCGTTCAGGAATATTGTTGAAAGAGTTTCGAATGGAAAAGCGGTTGAAATGGTTTCCATCTCACTTTTCAAAAGGAATGCGCCAAAAAGTAATGATTATGTGTGCATTTTTAGTGAATCCATCATTGTATATTATTGACGAACCATTCGTTGGACTTGACCCGATTGCAATTAAAACCTTATTGGATCAAATGGAAACGCGTAAACAAGAAGGAGCTTCTATTTTAATGTCGACACACGTCTTACCGACAGCTGAAAAATATTGTGATCGTATTATTTTACTTCATGACGGTCGCGTTCGTGCAGAAGGAACAATGGATGAATTACGTGCATCCTTTCATATGCCGAATGCAACGTTAGACGATTTATATATTGCGTTAACAGAGGAACAGGACGATGAATAATTTAGCGAGTATGTGGCGCACGCGTTTCCATCATTACATGCGCGAAGTTCAACGGTACGCGCAATATATTTTTACAGGTCATTTAGCTATTGTCCTCGTTTTTGCCATAGGGGCACTTGGATATAGTTATAGCGAATGGTTAAAGACTGTCCCAGAGCATTTTCCAGCGGCAATTATTGCTGCGCTTGTCATAAGCGCAGGAATTACGTTATCAGCACCAACAACATTATTAAAAGAAGCGGATATTGTGTTCTTCTTACCTTTGGAAGGACAGCTTCCGCATTATATAAAAAAGAGCCTGAGATGGACAACTGTTTCGCAACTTCCTTTACCACTCATCGTCTGGATTGTTTTTTTACCACTGTTGACAACTGTGAACATTGCGTCATCAGCAACACTTGGTTGGTTAGCGGTATTTATCATTGTCTTTAAATGGCTAAGCGTGGATACCGAGTTTTCCGTTCATTTCGCGACAAATGGTGAAAAAGTATGGCTTGATCGAGGCATTCGTTTTATATTAATGACTGCTGCTTTTTATAGTTGGTTAAGTCCACATTATTATCTCATCGTGATTCCGATTGCATTGTTCACCTTTTATTCGATGTATTGGAAACGACAAATGGCGGTACGACCATTTCCGTATGAACATTTTATCCAATTGGAACAAAATCGTATGATGCGCTTTTATCAGTTTGCGAATTATTTCACGGATGTTCCACATGTGAAAGGGGCAATTAGCCGTAGAAGTTGGTTGAATGCATGCATGATGAAAGTGACGTTCAATCGAGAACATGCGCAACGCTATTTAATACAGCGGACATTTTTCCGAACAGATGATATGTTTCGTCTATGGTTGCGTTTAACAGTCATTGTTATGGCAGTGACATATCTCGTATCCATTCCTGCTGTAGTATGTATATTTGCGGCTGTTATTGCATTTGCATCTGCTATACAGTCCATTTATGCATTTCGTGTCGGCGAGGATTTTAGAATGGACATGCTTTATCCAATTGATGCACAGAGCCGAACGAAGGCGATTCGTTATGTCGTGCAAAAAATGCAATGGGTCCAAGCAATCCTCGTAGCACTTGTTGCATTTCTAGCGTTTGGCTTATCCTCTATTCCAATTGTAGTGGGACTGATTGTTTTAATCGTTTCAGAAATTACAATTCGTTTAGTGAAATCACAAACAGAAGGATGAACCGTTCATTTTGGAATTGTCAGAAATGGAAGCTGCTGTACTCCAATACGTGATTACAGCAGTTTTTATCTACAATTCAATCGGGTAAGAAGTAAGTAGAAAAAGAATGTTCTGAAAGTTTCTTGCAGAAGCGCTCGTCCTTTTTGTATAATAGAGAAAAGGGTAAGGATGGAGGCTGGAATATGATGGATTCATTTAAACGTTTATTAAACGCAATTTGTGATGAAGAAGAGCAAATGCGTGCTGAACGGCTACTCGATGAAATTTATGTGAATTTATTAATGAACCACCTTCGCCGAAAACAAC
The DNA here is from genome assembly GCA_035300865.1 of Sporosarcina sp. Lineage (GTDB taxonomy): Bacteria > Bacillota > Bacilli > Bacillales_A > Planococcaceae > Sporosarcina. The sequence goes on along the minus strand of DATGUZ010000040.1, from coordinate 9,108 downwards.
AGAAGGATCGTTTATTATTATTAATTGATGATGCATTGGATCAAAAAAATCAACATGCATTTTTAGAATATACAACGATCTTACAAAAAATGGACAGTTGATGATGAATCATCGTCATCCTATGAAAAACGCTCACAAATATTGTTGTAGCGTTTTTTTATGTTCAAAATACAAAAAAAAGGGAATTATCAAAGAAGAAGTAGAAAATAAGTAAAAACGTACGTTCTATTTTATTCGTATTTCTAACGAGAATATGGTAAGCTACAAATACTTATTCGTTGGAGGGGAACGCTTTGGAAAAGTTTAATTTACAAGCCCCGTACACTCCTGGTGGCGACCAACCGACCGCGATTGAAGCGTTAGTTGAAGGAGTTCAAACAGGGAAAAAACATCAAACATTACTCGGTGCAACAGGGACCGGAAAAACCTTTACCGTTTCGAATGTCGTCACAGAAATTAATAAACCAACACTTGTTATCGCCCACAATAAAACATTAGCGGGTCAACTATACAATGAATTTAAAGAATTTTTCCCCAATAATGCTGTTGAATATTTTGTCAGTTATTATGACTATTTCCAACCTGAAGCGTACGTCGCACACACTGATACGTATATCGAAAAAGACGCAAGCATTAACGACGAAATCGATAAATTACGTCACTCAGCAACGTCTTCTTTATTTGAACGTAATGACGTCTTAATTGTTGCTTCTGTATCTTGTATTTACGGTTTAGGTTCACCGAAAGAATACCGAGATATGGTTGTGTCGATTCGAAAAGGGATGGAAATTGAACGGGATGAATTATTAAGAAGATTTGTAGGGATTCAATATGCAAGAAATGATGTCAATTTTGTACGAGGAACCTTTCGAGTACGCGGCGATGTTGTAGAGTTATTTCCAGCATCCCGTGACGAGCACTGTATTCGAATTGAGTTTTTCGGTGATGAAATTGATCGCATTCGAGAAGTCGATGCCCTGACGGGGGAAATTATTGGAGATCGTGATCATGTAGCTGTATTCCCAGCATCCCACTTCGTTACAGGTGAAGAGAAAATGGAAAAAGCGATTAAAAATATCGAGATAGAATTAGAAGAGCAACTTGAAAAGTTAAAAGTTGAAAATAAATTATTAGAAGCACAAAGATTGGAACAACGAACACGTTATGATTTAGAAATGATGAAAGAAATGGGCTTTTGTTCAGGAATCGAAAACTATTCAAGGCATTTAACCTTACGACCACCTGGTGCAGCTCCATACACATTGATCGATTATTTTCCGGATGATTTCTTAATGGTAATAGATGAAAGCCACGTGACATTACCGCAAATTCGAGGCATGTACAACGGTGACCAAGCGCGAAAGCAAGTACTTGTCGATCATGGGTTCCGTTTACCATCTGCATTGGATAACCGTCCATTACGTTTTGATGAGTTTGAACAACATATTGAACAGGCCATTTATGTTTCGGCAACTCCTGGGCCCTATGAGTTAGAGCATACACCTGAAATGGTTGAACAAATTATTCGTCCAACAGGTTTATTAGACCCAGTCATTGAAGTCCGTCCAACAGAAGGACAAATTGACGATTTACTGCATGAGATTCATATGAGAATTGAAAAAAATGAACGCGTCTTAATTACTACGTTAACGAAAAAAATGTCGGAAGACTTAACAGATTATTTAAAAGATGTTGGCATTAAAGTGCAATATCTTCATTCTGAAGTAAAGACATTAGAACGGATTGAAATTATTCGTGAGCTTCGAATGGGAACGTATGATGTACTTGTTGGGATTAACTTATTACGAGAAGGGCTCGATATACCGGAAGTATCCCTTGTGACGATATTAGATGCTGATAAAGAAGGTTTCTTACGTTCGGATCGATCGCTGATTCAAACGATTGGACGTGCAGCAAGAAATGCAAATGGACATGTTATTATGTATGCCGATCATATGACAGACTCGATGAAACGGGCGATTGATGAAACACATCGTCGTCGTGATATTCAGATGGCTTATAACGAAAAACATGGGATCACACCGCAAACGATTAAGAAAGAAATTCATGATGTCATTCGCGCTACAGAAGTCGCTGAAGAACGTGAAACTTATCTAGAAAAAATTACACATGGCAAGAAATTAACGAAAGACGAAAAAGCATCAATTTTAGCTGTGCTTGAAAAAGAAATGGATGAAGCAGCGAAAGATTTACAATTTGAGCTTGCAGCTGAACTAAGAGATGCCATTATCGAATTAAAAGCAGAAGGGTAGTCTTATGATGAAAAATAAAGAAATTGTCATTCAAGGTGCTCGTGCACATAACTTGAAAAATATAGACGTTAACATCCCCCGCGATGAACTTGTTGTCATTACAGGGTTATCAGGCTCGGGAAAATCATCGCTTGCATTTGATACGATATATGCGGAAGGACAACGTCGCTATGTTGAATCGCTTTCTGCATATGCACGTCAATTTTTAGGGCAAATGGATAAGCCAGATGTTGATGTAATCGAAGGATTATCACCGGCAATTTCAATTGACCAAAAAACGACGAGTAGAAATCCACGTTCGACAGTCGGAACTGTAACTGAAATATACGATTACTTACGTTTGTTATATGCTCGTGTTGGAAAACCGATTTGCCCAACACATGGGATTGAAATCACTTCTCAAACGATAGAACAAATGGTTGATCGTTTAAAAGAATTACCCGAGCGAACGCGGCTACAAGTACTTGCACCGATTGTCAAAGGCCGAAAAGGAACGCATGTAAAATTATTTGAGGAAGTACGTAAAGAAGGATATGTACGTGTTCGGATTAACGGAGAAACCTACGATTTAGATGATAATATCGAATTAAATAAAAATAAAAAGCATACGATTGAAGTGGTCATTGACCGAATTGTTATGAAAGAAGGCATTGAAAGCCGGCTGAGTGATTCATTAGAAGCGGCATTACGCCTCGCAGATGGTACGGTTGTTATTGATGTAATTGATGGCGAAGAGTTGCTATTTAGTGAGCATCACGCTTGTCCGATTTGTGGTTTTTCGATTGGAGAATTAGAGCCGAGGATGTTCTCGTTTAACAGTCCATTTGGCGCTTGTGGTGAATGTGATGGGCTTGGAACGAAACTCGAAGTAGATCCTAAACTGGTCATTCCTGATGATACATTAACATTGACAGAGCATGCCATCGCACCATGGGAACCAACGAGTTCACAATATTATCCAACCTTGTTAAAAACGGTTGCTGATCATTACGGCATCCCAATGGATGTGCCTGTCAAAGAACTATCAAAAGAACAATTAGATAAGATTTTACATGGCTCTGGTGATGAAAAGATTCGTTTCCGTTATACGAATGAATTTGGGGGCACAAGAGATAGTGATATTTATTTTGAAGGTGTACTAGCCAATGTTGCCCGTCGTTATCACGACACATCTTCTGATTATGTGCGTGAACAAATGGAGAAATATATGGCAGTACGTGATTGTCCAACGTGTAAAGGATATCGTTTAAAGAAGGAATCATTAGCTGTTAAAGTGAATGGTTTACACATTGGGGAAGTAACAGAGAAGTCGATTACTGAAGCAGATGCTTTCTTTAAACAATTAACATTATCAGAAAAAGATGCCCAAATTGCAGAGTTAATTTTAAAAGAAATAGCAGAACGACTTGGATTCCTCGTAAATGTGGGACTGGATTATTTAACGTTATCACGTTCGGCAGGGACATTATCTGGCGGGGAAGCACAACGTATTCGATTGGCAACACAAATTGGTTCACGTTTAACAGGTGTATTATACATTTTAGACGAACCATCTATTGGTTTGCATCAGCGTGATAATGACCGTCTCATCACAACATTAAAAAATATGCGTGATATCGGGAATACATTAATTGTTGTAGAACATGATGAGGATACGATGCTAGCGGCGGATTATTTAATTGATATGGGACCAGGAGCAGGTGTCGATGGCGGAGAGGTTGTCTCAGCAGGGACACCAGAAGAGGTAATGGCTGATCCGCAATCGTTAACTGGTAACTATTTAAGTGGTAAACAATTTATTCCGCTTCCACGCGAACGAAAACAATCGGATGGACGTAAAATATCGATTAAAGGTGCAGCTGAAAATAACTTGAAGAAAGTGAATGTCGATATTCCACTTGGGCAATTTATTGCGGTTACAGGTGTTTCAGGTTCTGGGAAAAGTACACTCATAAACGAAGTACTTTATAAATCATTGGCACATCAATTAAATCGAGCGCGAACAATTCCTGGTGCGCATCAATCGATTACCGGAATCGAACAATTAGAAAAAGTGATTGAAATTGATCAATCACCAATCGGACGTACGCCACGTTCAAACCCTGCAACTTATACAGGGATGTTCGACGATGTTCGTGATGTCTTTGCGTCAACAAATGAAGCAAAAGTACGCGGATATAAAAAAGGACGTTTTAGTTTTAATGTGAAGGGTGGACGTTGTGAAGCATGCCGAGGGGACGGTATTATCAAAATTGAAATGCACTTTTTACCCGACGTTTATGTTCCATGCGAGGTATGTCATGGCAAGCGTTATAACCGTGAAACATTGGAAGTTCGCTACAAAGGTAAAAACATTTCGGATATTTTAGAAATGACAGTTGAAGATGCCTTACAGTTTTTTGAAAATATTCCAAAGATCAAGCGGAAACTACAAACGATTATGGATGTTGGACTTGGGTATATTAAATTAGGACAACCAGCTACAACGCTATCAGGTGGAGAAGCACAACGTGTAAAATTGGCTTCTGAATTGCATAAACGATCTACTGGAAAATCCTTTTATATTTTAGATGAACCAACGACGGGATTACATGCGCATGATATCGCGAAATTATTAACAGTGTTAGAGCGTCTTGTTGAAGGTGGTAATACCGTACTTGTGATTGAACATAATTTAGATGTCATTAAGACGGTCGATCATATTATTGATTTAGGACCAGAAGGTGGCGATAAAGGTGGGAAAATTATTGCGACGGGAACACCTGAAGCAGTAGCAAAAGTGAAAGGTTCTTACACAGGTCAATATTTAAAGCCTATATTAGAACGAGATAAAGAAAGAATGAAAACACTGATTGAACAAGCTGAAACAACTTAATAATGAAACTTTTTTTCCTGTTATTCGTATAAATAAGTAACGAAACGAAGACAATAACAATAGGAGGCGTCATCATGCAAGAAAAACGTAAACGTATTTTAACAATGCTCGAAAACGGTACGATTTCAATGGACGAAGCACTATCACTATTGGAACAATTGCAAAAAGACACGGAAGAGGGAAAAAAGCAAAAGGAGGATGTACAATCAGCAAAAAAACATACACCTGCTGAGCTTGTACCTTATCCAAAAAAGCAAGAAGAACAAAAGCAATCAGCCGAAGAAGATTCATCTCAAACAAAGAAAGAAGCATCTGATTTAGATGATTTTTTAAATGAAATACGAAAAGACTTTACAGTAGCAGGCGAACGTTTTATGCAATTTATGCAAGGCGCTGTACAAAAAGTGAAAGAGTTTGATATGGATGCCCCATTCGGTAAAGCAACGAACTTTACGCATAAAATTACAAAGCCAGCTGATCAAGTAAAATCGATTCATGTAAAAGTATCAAATGGTAATTGTACATTGCACAAAGCTGAAGGAAATGACATTCAGTTACACTTTGATATGAAAGGTTATTTCCAAGAGGACGAAGAACAATCTAAACAGGAAATCATTGATAAAATTCTGTGTATCCTTGATGACGACACACTTCAACTGACGAGTGAGATGAAGCTGGCACAAGTAAATGTAAACATTTATGTACCAGAAAAAGAATATGAGACATTATCGATTCGCTTAACGAATGGTGCGTTTAAACTAGCGGATATTCCATTTGAGACAATAAAAGTAAAAACGTCAAATGGGAAAATTGATGTAGTCGAAGCAAAAAGTGATGAGATTGATGTGGAAACAGTGAACGGCACCATTTACGTGAATGATGTTCAAGCGAAAAAAATGAAAGCTGAAACATTAAATGGCCGGATTTATATCGATGGACATGTTGAAGAAGTGAAAGCCCAGTCATTAAACGGCAATATCGCAGTGACGACAAGAAGTGAACAAGCAAAAGAAGTTGAAGCAAAAACAATGAGTGGTGGTGTTGAGCTCTATATTCCATCCAATCGCTCTTTACAAGGTGAATTAGCGTCCATGATTGGCAAGTTGGACGTCCGATTAAATGACATTGAACAATTAAAAGAGCATGAGCAATTTTTACAACGTTCAATGCGCTTTGAGAAACGTGTAGAAGGTGACGACAAGCCGCTGCAAGTAAAAGTGGAAAGTAAAACAGGAACAATTATGCTCCACTATAATTTTGCTTAACAATGAACAATGTGCTCCCTTTAACATCGAGAGCACATTGTTTTTAATTTCAATACAATAGTGGCAAATGACTATGGATCTCCTATACTTAAAACATACTTCTAATCGTTATCAATTTAGTTAATAAGCCCGATATTAGGGGTTTTATGTTATAGTTAATTCGTTATTAAAATAAAAATTATTTATTTAGGAGGGAATCTGTAGTGAAAAAGAAAATATTAGGTAGTATCTTAGGGGTATTGTTTATTCCGTTTGTACTGGGGAGTGCCCCCGCTAATGCAGAAGAAATTAATATAGATACAGGGAGGGACCAGCCAACTATAACTATATATGACAAAAATGGTCATTTGGTTCAACCAGATGAAAAACAAACAAATGGCAGTCTACCATCACTTCTAGGTGCCTATCACCCAACATCAATTAAATACCTTAGTAACACAGCGACCTATCAATCAAATGAGTTTTCTGGATCTGGACGTAGGTATAGTGGGTATACATTTAAAGCACAAAACGGTACTGGAACGTTTAAACTTACCTTTAAAAAAGGAGGATTTGGTGTCAATACGCATACTTGGGGTGGGACTCCAGCAGATGTATCTGAATCTTATAATCTTCCATTGAGTGGCTCACCATATACACTTACTACAAAAGGTTTTTTCTATTTTCTTGTAGATAATCCAAACCCGGGACAAACATATCATATACGAGCAATTAAATAAATTCTAAGAAGCGCTAGAAGGGAGTTTCTATGAAAAAAAGCATTTCTATTGTGTTGATAGCTATCATGATTGGGTTCTTTGTATTATTATTCAATTTAGAAAAGCCCACGAAAAAAATGGATAGTGTCATAACAGATAAAAATGGACAAGTAATAGAACCAATTAGTGGTGATAACGAAAATATTGGTCACTGATGTAGATTATTTTGGTTAAATTATAATCAAACATAAATGTGAAAATATAGTAGTACAAAACCTCAAAGGTGTATCTACTTTCCCCCCCCTAAAAGTTAGGGCCGTAAATCTAGCTTTCAGGGGGTGTTTTTTGCCCAACTGTTAAGCTGCCTTAAAGGTTTACTTTTAAGGCGTGTTATTTTGACACTGTTTATGTGTTTATAATTATTTGAAGTTCGAGTTTACAAACGTCCTTCGGCCTTGAAGTTTATCAACTTAATAAACACTTATCTGATATCGTTATTCACCCAAATCAGGGGGATGGGCAAAAACAATCAAAATCCCCCTTTTTTATGTAGCCATCGGACTGGTCGAGCGCCCATAAACCTTGCTGTATCAACGTTGTATAAAATCATACATATCGAACAAACCCCCTACCCAAGGGGTTTTGTTTTTGTTAACTTCCAAAATCGGTGTTATGTCTACTGGATCAATTTCCCTGTGTTTTCAATAACAAATACAAATCAAAAATAAGAAGGAGTAAATCCCTCTTATTTTTTTATCGCATTTTAAAAAACGAGCGAAAAGACCTGGCTTTCCGCTTTCTTCTGTCGCAACAGTTTCAGCCATGTCCAGTTCCATTTTTTGACTGGCCATAGTTTCTTTTAAATCTAACTATAGTTCTCTGTCGTGTTCTTCTAATTGTACACGCCCTAGTAATGATTCCTTGATGTGTTTTTTTACTCCACTTGACCTTTTACCAATTCCTCAATCATTTCTCGCATGGCATTCATTTCTTTATGTCTGAATCCATTACATAATAAAACGAAATATAAAGACCCTGTATACTCTTTCATTGAAAAAGATTTTAAATTTAAGCAAGTGAGGGCTATAGATTACTTTTCTGTATATCTATTTCTCTATCTCTATCTAAATACAATTATCGGGTCTTTATGCATGTATATTTACTGTTTATTTGAAGATTAAATACTTATTTTTCAGACCACTTTAACCTTAAAAGTTGCAAAATGAGAACATATGTTTAATGATGAAGTCAGTCAAGGGATTTCAGAATTGACTCATTGATAGAAAAGGGAGATGTTAATATGGATTCAGCAGTATTGTCTGTACAAGTTTGGGCAAATTCAGAGTATAAAGATAGAGCCGGGTACGTAGCAGCACCTGAAAATGGTAAAACAGGTTGGTCAACAGTGTATTCTTTAACCCGAGCTCTTCAGATAGAACTAGGCATATCTAGTCCAGCTGATGCATTTGGGCCAACAACTATCAGAGAATATAATAAATTCGGAATTCTTGAGATGGGGAAAGTTCCAGACACAGATAAAGGGAGAAATATTGTAAAGATACTTCAAGGAGCAATGTTTTGCAAAGGGTATAATCCTGGAGGTCTTACAGGAACATTCGGAGAAACAATGAAAAATTCTATTATCAGATTGCAAACTGATGCTGGCTTACCTGTTAGAGATGGAAGAGTTTACGATTATATATTTAAAGCCTTTTTAACTATGGATGCTTATGTACTTACGTTTGGTGGAGATCCTAAGGTAAGAGAAATACAGCAAGAACTCAATAACAAGTATTTCACAACTTCAGGAGTCCAGCCATGTGATGGGCATTATCAAAGAGGAACAAATAAAGCTTTAATATATGGGCTTCAAACAGAAATAGGTATTCCAGCAGCAAATCAAACAGGTTCAGTTGGTCCAGCAACAAGAGCAGGACTTCCAATTCTAAGAGAAGGGAATTCCGGACAATTTGTAAAGTTATTTCAATATGCTCTTT
>DATGUZ010000039.1:0-17675 GCA_035300865.1 Sporosarcina sp. | reverse complement strand
TAATTGAGGAATGATTTCGAGGTCTTTATATAATTTGGTGTAAGTTTGATTTTTGAGGGTATAATATGGACACATATAATGAAGGGAGTCTTCCATTTTGTTGAAAAGTATGTTGTTTGCTGCCTTACTTCTAAATAGTGTCGGTCTTTATTTAGCATGGCAACACTTGCAAATTGAAGAAAAACGTACTCCACGTGTTTTCTTTTGGATTGGCATCATTTCCTTTTTAACGATTTGTCTCATACCGATTCTTGCAATGTTATTGAATCCAATAACAGCTGTCTTATGGAGTATTATTTCGATTAGCTTATTATTAGAAGTGTATTCGTTAATCTTCAGACTTGTCTACGGACAATTGTTTGCAATAAGTTTGCTCCTCGCTCTCGTCGTTCCAACAATCTACTCAATCGGTTTCTCAATTCTAATGATTAGTATTCTTCTATTAATCATTGCACTCTTTACCTTTTTTAATACCAAAAAATTGTATATACGTTAAATTTTGAATATCATCTTATCCTTTTTTGATGTATGATAAAGAAGGGGTTTAAAATGAATATACAACATTATTTAAAACGATTTTCTTCCGAAGTGGATACACCATCTCTTACCCATCTAACTTCATTACAAAACAACCATATCATGCATATTCCATTTGAAAACTTGGATGTCATTCGCCGAGTGCCTATTTATTTAAATCTTGAAACGATGTATGAGAAAATTGTTCATCAAAATCGTGGTGGCTATTGTTATGAGTTGAATGGATTGTTTCAATATTTTTTATCAGAACTCGGCTATGCCTGTCATTTAGTCGGTGCAACGGTCATGCGACCAGATGGTTCGTGGGCAAAAGAACATACGCATGCTGCTATTGTTGTTGATGTAGATCAACCGTATTTAGTAGATGTTGGATTCGGTGCTTACACACCAAGAGTCCCAATTCCTTTAGGGAGCGATGCAAAAACACCCATTGATGAAATTTATGCTACAAAAAAAGTAGATGAGCACGTATTCGACTTAATTTGGGAAGAAAATGGAGAGCGAAAAACATTGTATCGTTTTCACACAGATGAAAAATCATTAATTGATTTTCACGAAGGTTGTATTTTCAATCAAGTATCAACACAATCTACATTTACGCACGTAGACATCGTTTCTTTAGGCACAAAAAGTGGTAGACTCATATTACAGGATCATTTATTGAAAGAGCACTGTGGTGCCATCTACCAAGAACATCCTTTAACAGCTGAAGAAAAGACCCATGTTCTCGCGCAACGCTTTTCAATTTGTTTAAATTGATGGAAATGTGGAAATGACAAAGATGGAGGTGACTGTATTATGAATATTTATTTAATCGCAAGCGCAATCATTGCTGCACTCGCTATCGTCGTTATTGCAATTGTTGCAATTGTCGCAGCAAAAAACGTTAAAGAAACGATGGCTTCTGTCCAAACAACTGTAACGCGCGTTGAGACAAAAGTAAATACTGTCGCAGATAAAGCGAATGGTCTATTAGATCGTACAAACGGAATTGCTGATGATGCTGAAAAGAAGTTACAAGCATTCGATGAATTTACAAAAACAGCAAATAATTTAGAGCGTTCTACACAACATTTAGACGAATCTTTCCAAAAAGTTGCCTTTGAAGTGAGTAACCCTTCAGAAAAGCAACAAAAAGTGATGAATCAAGCATCTGCTGTAACAGAAACGATTGCACGAATCGTCTACGGTTTCAAAAAAAATAAACCGAAAGGCCATACGATACATACAAAAAAGTAATAGCTATTTTTCTGTTTATCGTAGCCTGAATAGCATCACTGTAAATAACCGACTACATAGGAGGTGTTGTTTAAATGACAATTGTAGGTGTAGGTTTAACGATTATTGGTGTAGCACTTTTAGTCCTTTCTTTCATTTTAATTAAACCATTAAACAAATTGGCACTTGTACTAGATGATGTAAAGAAAACAACAAGTACTTTACCTGAAAAAGTAGATGACAGTGCAAACGAAGCAAATGCAATGTTAAAGAATGTAAACGTCACATTAGAAACTGTGAATGAACAGTTATCGACTGTTAATCCGATTTTAAAAATGGTTGAAGATGTCGGGTTGAAAGGCCAAAGCTTCACAGCGAAATGGGTTGCAAAGTCTACGCAATTTCAAACAAAAGCGATTCATGAAGAATTAAAAAATGCTGAAGAAAAAATGAAACAGTAAAGAAAAAGTTGAAATTGAGTATACTCAATTTCAACTTTTTTGATTGGCAGTTCTTTCATGTCATTTCCTAAATCATTTTATTAATTTGCCGAATAATCTCTCCGTCAATCGGTTCCATAAAACATTGTGCATGACGTACACCTGATCCAAAATGAACTTCTTGTGCGTCTGTTTCTTGAATGACTAATTGAACATTTTCAGCGGTTAATCCACTCCCAACAAGTATTGTTAAGGACGTTCCTTTTGTTAGCTCAATCAACTTTTTCAGCTGTGGTAACGCATTTACCGCTTTTTCTTGACCACCTGATGTTAAAACTCTCGTAATTTGCGGATATTTTAACAAGATGTGTAATCCAGTTATTTGATCATATATCACATCAAATGCTCGATGAAACGTTACTTGAAGCCCTTCTGCTTCTTTCAATAAAACTTTCAACGCCTCTTCATCGATCATTCCGTCTTCTGTTAATGCCCCAACTACAATTCCTGCAGCACCTGCTTCCTTAATGTATGCAATATCACTTCGCATAATCGCAATATCTGATGCAGAATAGTGAAAGCCTCGATTATGCGGACGTACAATAACATGTACAGGAATCGTTACTGCTTTTACGACAGCTTCAATAAGCGCAATACTTGGCGTTAATCCATCTTCTGATAACGCCGCACATAATTCAAGCCGATCTGCGCCAGCCCTTTCAGCAACTTTTGCATCTTCCACACTTGTAACAATAATTTCTAACATATGCTGAACTCCTTTTATGATAAATTGGTTTTTGTTTCGCCAATCGGCTCCCCGCTATCGTTCAAAATCGCTTTCCCACGAATTTCCCTTAACCGCTTGATAGTATCAATATTTGAATAATGTAATGTTTCTAGTAAATCGGCCAGTACATTTGGCCATACAAGTTCGGATCCTGTTAACACTTTCAATGCAATACTTAAACGCTCTTTTTTTAATGTGAAACAATAAACGCCTTGTGCTCCACCTTTTGCAAGAATATTATCGTCTTCCAATAAAGCTGTACATACAAATTGATGAGATGCAATAATTTCAGGATGTGCATTCATTACTTCCCCAATTTTCACTACCGCTTCTCTGACCTTTTGATTTTCAATTAAAGATGGCTGCCCAAATTTCAAATACGAAATCGCCATATGTCTTAGTGGAATACTATAAACAGGCGCACCACACCCGTCCATTCCCGAATAGACCTGATCATCTGTCACTTCAGCTAATAGTTTCATATACCGATAAATTTCTTGTTGCAGTGGATGTTTAGGGTCTGTATATGTATCAAGTGAAAGTCCCTTTTCCTTCGCGTATGCTAAAAAACCTAAATGTTTTCCTGCACAATTATGTAATAATTTTCTTTTTGCTTTATGCGCACGAATATATTGTTCTTTCGGTGCTTCATTGAGCGGATAACTCTCCCCACAAACGAGCAATTGTTCTTCTAATGGCAATTTTTGTAGTAAGCTTTCTAGTGCTTTTTCATGATAAATTTCACCACGTTGAGAAGCTAAAAATAAAGCTGCTTCTTCTTTGGTTAGTTTGTATTTTTCAATAATATTCGATGAAAATACAGGTATCGCTTGAATTGGCTTCATAGCTGAACGATAAAATACAGGGCGCTCAATGTCCCCTTTTGCATAAACAACCTCTTTTTCTTCATTCACAACACAAATAATCCCTTGGTGAACGTTTTCGATAACGCCACCACGGTACTCTTCAACAATAATTGGTTCTACCACAATGAACACCCCTCTGTCTTAGTAATTTTATTTTAGCTGATTTAGTTGTATTTGTCTTATGATTCTTTAGAATTCACAGTCTTTTTACCATTAAAAAACTCGAATACGGCAATCCGTATTCGAGTACTTGTACCATTCATCTTTAGATTATGCGTATGTTTTCCAACCTTTACTTTCTTTTTGCTTACCTTTTTTAAATAAATAATAAGCAATTGTAGAAAGACCATATACATTTCCAACTGTTTTGTCTTTCTTTTCACCATCTAATTGTGCATCTTTTTCCATGCCTACTTTTGATACTTTCACCAATCCAGATGATAAACGTCTTGTTGATTCACCAACATCCCCTACAATATGGAAAATTGGTGTGAGTGTACCTAATTTTTCATTCACATCTGCTAATGTGTCATTACTATTGTGTAATAACTTACCTGTTTCATCAAACATCGTATCCAATTGCTCTGGTAATTGTTCAACTGTGCGGTCCACACCTTTTAAAATACCCGCAATATTATTTAAAATTTTCGCTGTAAAAATGGCGATTATCAGTAATGCGATACCGATGAGCAATACACCAATTCCTTGTAAATCCATCATTCATCCCTCATTTCATTCATTAGCTATGATTTGCTGCTTTTTTGCCACGTTCCCAAGATTCTTGAAGTGCCGTTCGGAATTCATTCCACTGAATGATGCGAATAAACGGCTTCGTTCGTTCAATCATTTGATCTTCCGCTAACTTTTCGGCATATGAATGAACGGTTTCAGTAAAGTTCGTTGTCGCGATTCCTACTTCATTTACAGAATGGAATACAGGCGTTAATGCAACAAGTTTTTCTTCAACATCAGTCGTTGTCATCTCGACACTATCCATCAACTGTTCTGTTTCGGCGATTGTGCCGTCTAATTGTCCTTCCACTTGACTAACGGTTGTACCAATCGTTTTTAACAATCGAGAGATTTGAAGTAATAATTTTGCAATATATATACAAATTAGTGCAAAACCGATTGTAACGAGTAAAGTCGCAATTGAAATAAATGGTATCACGCAACCATCCCTCCTCTTTTTGTTACATATACCACGATGTATCGATCTATTAAACCTTTTTAATAAATACGATCGTTGTTTTCAATTAATATGTACTAAAAATATCATACCATATTTTATCCAAAATACGATTCGTTTCCTATAAGTTTACCCGAATTATTTTTCATCATACGTTTACGAAATACAATCTTTGTCATAGCAAACCGAAGCATTCAAATAAATGAATCTTCTAGAATCTTTCTATTCAACTGTTATAGACTGTTCATCCCAACAGAAAAACATCAGGTTCAGAAAATAAATGACTTTTTTGAACCTGATGTTTTACAGTTAAAAGACACTTACATCATTGCATTATTGTAGTTCAGCACGTTCATAGCCAAGAAATTCACGTTCAATAATCGCTCCTAATTGAAATAATGCATCTTCATTGCCATTTTTACTCATTAATTGAATGGCAATCGGCATCCCTTTTCGATTTTTACCAATTGGAATGGTCAGTGCAGGGAGTCCCCACACATTCGCATAGGCGATATAAGGCATATATTTTCGAAACGTTTTTCTAATCGAAAATAATTCATTATATATTGCGCCATGTGGTTGTGCTGGCGAATGATATACTGGGAAAATCAAAATCCGTTTCGCTAAATAATCATTGAGTAAGGCATCTCCTTTAGTAATTTTTTTCGTTAATGAACGCAATTGACGCTTTGATGGCTTAAATAGATTCGCAGCGATCAGTGCCCATGTTAAATAAGCGTGATGCTGTCCTTTTTTCATCATTTTTTCTTTCAAAAAGTCTTTATATAAAAATGCTGTTGTTGGTTCATATAGATGTTGCTTGGCCATCTCTCCACCGTTAATCGACATGATTTCTTGCCACATCATTGTCGACTGATGAAAATAAGGGGGGATTTTTCGTTCCACAAGGAAATCATTTCTTAATCGTTTATATACTTCTTTTAATAAAATTGCTGTCCATTTAGATAATGGATACTCTGTTTTAGGCAATATATTGATTGTAAAATCTTTCAAATAAGTGGCAGGCATTTTTTCTTCTGCAATTAATTGGTAAACAAATCTTGCATCTCTAACTGATTTCGTTATGGGGCCAATGCCTAACATTCTTTCCTGTAATGGATCTGTCGTTGCTGGGAACGCACCTGTTGAATCAACTTGATGCGAGCCTGATTTAAAGCCTATGACACCATTAAAATGCGCCGGAAACCGAATTGACCCTCCGATATCCGAAGCAATTCCAGCTGCTGCCGCGCCAATCGCAATTGCAGCTGCTTCACCACCACTAGATCCCCCCGCCGTTTTCGCTAAGTCTCTAGGATTATTTGTCCGACCATATAATTTATTCTCAGTTTCTTGGCAAAAGCTCAGTTCTGGTGTATTGGTTTTCCCGAGAATAATTGCGCCTTCATCTTTTAATTTCTTCACAATTGCCGCGTCTTCGGTTGCAACATGTTGCGCGCGATGCAAAAGTCCTCCCGTTGTTTTCATCCCTTTCATATCAAACATTTCTTTTATAAGAAATGGAATACCGACCAATCGTCTTACATCATTTTCATTCGTTTCTACAAGTTGTTCAACTTCTTTTACTGCTTCAGCAAAACGATGTTCAACAACTGCATTGACGGTTTCATTTGACTGTTTAATATGATTGCGATAAATCTCTACCACCATAGATGGCGTAATAAACTGTTGCTCATACATCGTTTGTAAATCTTTAATATGTGCATTTAGCACAATCTGTTTTAATGCTCGAGCATTTTTCATCGAATCTTCCTTCATCGCTCTCCCCCCATTTTCATTAGTTCATTAGCATAATATGACTTCATAGAATTGTCAATTTTTTGAATACTATGTATACTATAGTGTAGGAGGTGAGTTTTATGTGTTTAATTAATGTTTCATTTCAACAACATCCAAACTACAAACTAATTATCGCAGCGAATCGGGATGAATTTTATGAACGACCTACAAAGGAAGCCCATTTTTGGTCAGATTACCCACAAATATTTGGTGGTCGTGACTTGCGCGGGAAAGGGACATGGTTAGCAACAACTACTAGTGGAAAATTTGCCGCTTTAACAAATTATCGACACCCCGATTATATGTATGGTGATCAAAAAACACGCGGACAAATTGTAACAGATTTTTTACTAAAAACACACTCACCGGACCAATATGCACAGCATTTAATAGAAACTGCCCATCAATTTAACGGCTATAATTTACTATTTGGTGATATCGATCAACTCTACTATTTTAATAATATTGAGAATCAATATGCGCCTTTAAAACCAGGTTTTCATAGTTTAAGCAATGCGTTTTTAAATACGCCTTGGCCTAAAGTATCGAGAGCGACTTCTTTATTACAACAATATATTGATGAGCACACTACAATTGAGCCAGCGCATATTTTTTCAATTTTACAAGATCAAACGATTGCTACAGACGAACAATTACCAAGTACTGGCGTAAGTCTTCAATTAGAGCGACAATTATCCCCAGTCTTCATTCAAACAGAAGATTATGGGACCCGGTGTTCAACCGTTGTACTTGTAACAACCGAAAATGAGGTACACATATATGAACGAAGTTATGATGAGGGTAAGTTCTTAAGTGATGCGTTCACTACTTTCCAACTATGATTCTCAATTATTGTGACAGAAATGAGAACGAAAAAAGATTGATAATAAATTATTAAACTATATCACTAGATTTCATCCATTTCTTTTGTTATTATTAATTTGTAATTAGAATAATTATTATCTAGGAGTGATTATTGATGAATAACAATCAACCAAAAAAACGTTTTACGACTGCAGCAGGTGCACCTGTTGTAGACAACCAAAACTCAATGACAGCTGGTCCAAGAGGCCCAATGCTACTTCAAGACTTATGGTTCCTTGAAAAGCTGGCACATTTTGACCGCGAAGTAATTCCTGAGCGTCGTATGCACGCAAAAGGTTCAGGTGCTTACGGAACATTCAAAGTAACAAATGATATTACACAATATACACGTGCTAAAATCTTCTCTGAAGTAGGAAAAGAAACAGAAACTTTCATGCGTTTCTCAACAGTTGCTGGTGAGCGTGGTGCGGCCGATGCTGAACGAGATATCCGTGGCTTTGCAGTACGTTTCTACACGGAAGAAGGGAACTGGGATGTCGTTGGAAACAACACACCTGTCTTCTTCTTCCGTGACCCATTACATTTCCCAGATTTAAACCATGCAGTTAAACGTGACCCACGCACAAACATGCGCAGTGCGAACAATAACTGGGATTTCTGGACATCATTACCGGAAGCGTTACATCAAGTTACAATCGTCATGAGTGATCGTGGTATTCCGAAGTCATACCGCACAATGCATGGATTTGGTAGCCATGCATTCAGTATGATTAACGCTGATAATGAGCGTGTATGGGTTAAATTCCACTTCCGTTCTCAACAAGGAATCGAAAACTTAACTGACAAAGATGCAGCAGAATTAGTAGGAATTGACCGCGAAAGTCATCAACGTGATCTTTACGAAGCAATCGAAGAAGGCAACTTCCCGAAATGGAAATTATATATTCAAGTTATGACTGAAGAAGAAGCAAATAACATGCCATACAATCCATTTGACTTAACAAAAGTTTGGTATAAAAAAGATTTCCCATTAATCGAAGTGGGAGAATTAGAATTAAATCGTAATCCTGAAAACTATTTTGCCGAAGTTGAACAAGCTGCATTCACACCTGCAAACTTAGTGCCAGGCATTAGCTTCTCACCAGATAAAATGTTACAAGGTCGTCTATTCTCTTATGGAGATGCACAACGTTACCGTTTAGGTGTGAACCACCACCAAATCCCAGTAAACACACCTCGTTGTCCTGTTCATAGCTTCCACCGTGATGGCGCAATGCGTGTAGATGGTAACTTAGGTAGCACATTACACTATGAACCAAACACATACGGCGAATGGGATGCTCAACCTGAATACAAAGAGCCACCTCTTGCAATTACTGGTGATGCTGATCGTTGGGATTTCCGCGAAGACGACGATAACTACTTCGAACAACCTGGTAAGCTATTTAATTTAATGAGCGATGACCAAAAACAACAGTTATTTGAAAACACAGCTGCCAATATGGGTAATTCTGATATGCATATTAAATTACGCCATATTGCGCACTGCTATAAAGCAGATCCTGCTTATGGTGAAGGTGTTGCAAAAGCACTTCATATTCCATGGAGCGAAGTTGAAGCTGCAGGAGCTTTAGAATAAGTTTAAAAAAAGACGTTTGCATCGTGCAAACGTCTTTTTTGAATATGTTTATCATACTTGTTGATGGTCAAGTATTTCTTTTAATACAACCGCTTGATTATGTTTTTCATCTTTAGCACCGTATATGAGCGTAAGATGTTTCTTATGTTTTACTGTTAATTCTTTCAGTTTCTTTAAAGCTTCTCCCCCTTCAATTTCTTCTTTATATTTTTCTTTAAATTGTTCAAATTTATCTGCATCATGATTGAACCATTGACGAAGTTCTGTAGATGGGGCAACGTCTTTCATCCAATGATCAATTTTCAACGCTTCTTTTGATTTTCCTCTAGGCCATATTCGATCCACGAGAATTCTCACTCCATCCTGATCATGAGGCGCTTCGTATGCTCTTTTAATTGAAACTGGCATTCATATCCCCTCCTTTTTCAATTGTTCGACGCTCAATATACTTATTCCCTTTTCCATTCATATTAAGCACTTAATTTCTTACGAGGAGACCGGGACATAACGATTTAATGTACAATATCATTGACAAAATATTAACGCCAGTTGTCTTCCGTTCTGATTATTGCTTTCGGCAGGCATGGCTTCAAAGCCCTCATTCGCTCCGCTTATTCTGGGCTTTTCAGACACGTGCTATTCCTGTTGGCGTCACACTCCGAACGAAAGACAATATAATGACAGTTAATACAAAAATGATGCACCCCTGTATAGAATGCATCATTTTTGTTTAACTTATCGATTTTTGCCCTAGCCTTTTTCATTCATTTAAGAT
This sequence comes from Sporosarcina sp., assembly GCA_035300865.1. Lineage (GTDB taxonomy): Bacteria > Bacillota > Bacilli > Bacillales_A > Planococcaceae > Sporosarcina. Next base: position 7,599 of record DATGUZ010000039.1, on the reverse strand, counting down.
GAGGCGGCTGGTAATGTTTCAATAATCATCACAACAAATAAAATTGCTAAGTAGTTTACTGAAAATAGAAATTGTGCTCTTGCCCATTTTTTATCACTATTTGTAAAAAATCCACCAATGCTTAATAAAAGCCAAAGAACATTTAAAACGGTCGCAATGATTACAAACCACATGCCAATTGACGATAAAAAGAATGGTAATGGTAATAAGCAAGCAACGTACACAATCATTTGACGTTTTGTAAAGTCAAAACCACGCACAACTGGTAACATTGCAACTCCTGCTGCTTTATATTCATCATGACGTCTAATGGCAATTGCAAAAGTATGAGGCATTTGCCAAATGAATAAAAGTAAAGCTAGCACTAACGGGACATAATGATACGTTGAACTAATCGCGCCCCAACCAATTAAAGGGGTTACTGCTCCCGATAAACTCCCCATTACGGTATTTAACGTATATCTTCGTTTCATCCATACTGTATAAAGTAAGACGTAAGCAACCCAGCCGACAAATGCATAAATCCATGTTTCTTTCGTTGCAAACGATAAGATGAAAAAGCCTATAACGGTAAAACTAATGCCAAGAACGAATACTTGCTTTAATGTAAAACTTCCAGTAACAGTGGGACGTTTTTGTGTTCTTGCCATCTTCTTGTCCAAATCCACTTCATACCAGTTATTTAAAACAAGTGCGCCCGCCACAACAAACAAGCTTCCGATCATTGTAGTGGCTAATAAACCGAGGTGATCTTTAATAGAATCACCCGCAAAATGTACTGCTAACCAAAAGCCTGCTAACACAGGAAAGACATTTGCTACTAATACTAATCCTTTTACTAAATACTTCAAATCAACGAGCATACGTATAAACGCATTTTTCGTTAAATGAGTCGATTCGCCTATTTTCTCTTCAGACACACTTATATTTTTCGACATGTATTGATCGCTCCTCAAAAGCCAATGAAACAACTTCTATTGACAGCATACTTAATCTATATGTTACTACCGTCTAGCGAATAAGACAAAGATTTTCTTAAAATAACATAAAGACGTAACATTTACAGAAAAATATGTGGATAAATCTTTTTCCATCGATGAATCAATCCTTATCATTTGCCATTGCTACGTGCATCATTGTTGAAAAATGCCTTACAAATCCACTCGAATTATCTGTTCTACATAGATTGTTTCCATTATAGACGAAGATTGTATATGAAGTTGTTGTTTAATTGGATTAAGCTTTTTGATAATGCCCTGGTATTGTTTCTCTTGTCCATCAATCCATACTGTAATCATTACGTTTTTTTGCGTAACATACGCTTCCACAACAGTTTGCTGCAGTTCTTCTAATTGCCATTCAGATAATATCGGACGCGGTGTATAAGTATCTTCAGCTTGCCATTCTCTTAACATGTCAACATGCTCGGGTAGCATCATCGCTGTCCATTTTTTCATGCCACGATCAATCACATTTTCCCGCATAAAAACTCACCCCACATCAAGAACGTTTGTTCTATTTTAATTCATAAATATGATAAATGCAATTTTTTCACCTGTCAACGATTGCACTCTAAGCTTAAAAGTTTTATTCTCAATAATTCCTTTTTATGCTATAGTGATAGGTGGTAGAAAGGAGATTTTTGAATGATTCAGCTAACCGATATAGAAAAATCATTCGGACAAACAAAAGCCGTTCAGCCGTTAACGCTTTCAATTGGAAAAGGGATGGTTCACGGCATCGTCGGAACGAGCGGTGCAGGTAAATCGACACTCATTCGAATGATTAATTTACTAGAAGTGCCTGATCGCGGAACTGTTTATGTAAACGGCGAACAACTGACAGCACTTTCCGATAAAGATTTAAGGAAGGCAAGACAAAATATCGGAATGATTTTCCAACAATTCCAGCTCGTCTTAAATCGTACAGTGGCGCAAAATGTTGAAATGCCTTTAGAATTAGTTGGCATGTCTAAACGAGAAAGACTTGAACGTGTAAAAGAATGCTTACGATTTGTAGGGTTATCTGATAAGCACGATGCTTATCCCGCTCAACTAAGTGGCGGACAAAAACAGCGTGTTGCCATTGCGCGTGCTTTAGCCAACCGTCCTTCTGTTCTATTATGTGATGAACCGACGTCTTCATTAGACCCAGAAACGACATTAGAAATTTTACAAGTGCTACAGCATATCAATAAAACACTAGGTGTGACCATCGTAATTGTCACGCATGAAATGGAAGTCGTAAAAAGTATTTGTACGCATGTTTCTATTATGAAACAGGGAGTGCTTATCGATGATTTCCCGATTAAACCTATCGGGATTCCTGATCATGCAGATCAATATATTGAAGATTTAAGAAAAATTGCATTGGCGGTGGATGCATAATGGAAGAATCTATCGCAAAAATTATTGATTACCAACCAGAAATATGGCTATCTATTTGGCAAACATTTATCATGGTCGGCATTTCAATACTTGCAGCTATTCTCATTGGATTACCACTCGGTACATATTTATATTTAAGTCGAAAAGGAAATCTTTATGAAAATAAATGGTTATTTACCATTTTAGATTCATTTGTCAATCTCGTCCGGTCATTTCCGTTTTTATTACTCGTTGTCTTCCTCATTCCTTTTACGCGATTCATCGTTGGATCTGCGATTGGAACGGCAGCAGCAACAGTTCCATTGTCTATTATTTCAATTGCTTATTATGCAAGATTAGTGGAGCAATCTTTACTAGACGTTCCAAAGGGAATTATTGAGGCAGCCATTGCAATGGGCGCAACGAAACAGCAAATCATTTTTAAGTTTTTGTATCGCGAAGCACGATCTGGATTAATTTTCGGTTTGACGACTGCTACAATCAGCTTTATCTCTTACTCTACAATTATGGGAATCGTCGGTGGCGGTGGTGTTGGGGATTTCGCTATTCGCTACGGTTATCAACGATTCGAAAACGATTTAATGCTATTTACCATTGTCGTTATGATTATTCTCGTACTCATCATTCAATATACGGGAACAAAAATCTCAAAAAAATTGGACAAACGTTCATAAAGGAGCTTTCATCATGAAAAGATTAATCGTACTATTACTCATGTCAGTACTCGTACTAGCAGCTTGCGGAAAAACAGAAGAAAAAGATGGGACAACACCTACTGATGACAAAGAAGTAACAAAAATTAAAGTTGCTTCACTTATTCCACCAATGACAGATATGTTAGAAGAAGTTAAACCAGCTTTATTAGAAGATGGTGTTGATATGGAAATTGTTATTTTAGGCGATAACGTACAACCTAACCAAGCGTTAAAAGACAAAGAAGTTGACGCAAACTTTTTCCAACACCCTGCATATATGGAACAATTCAATGATGCAAATGATGCAAATTTAGTTGTTGTTCAACCTGTTTATCATGCATTACTAGGCGCGTATTCAAATAAATATGATTCAGTTGAAGATTTACCTGAAGGTGCTGAAATTGCGATTGCAAATGACACAGCAAACTTATCTCGTTCACTTCATCTATTAGATAAAGGCGGCGTCATTAAGTTAAAAGAAGGATTAGGGATTTTAGAAGCGACACAAAAAGATATTATTGAAAATCCTAAAAATGTAAAGATTACAGAAGTTGATTTATTAATGCTTGCACGTTCAATTGAAGATGTTGATTTAGTAACGATGTTACCTGCTTATGCAGAACCACTCGGTTTAACGCCAAAAGGTGATTCTTTAATCGACGAAGGTGAATCAGAGTTCCCGATCGTCGTTGCAGCACGTGAAGACAATGTCAATGATGAAGCCATTCAAAAACTTGGTAAACATATGTCAGGACCTATCATCGAAGAGTTTATTGAAAAGAACTTCGCTGATACGTATATGACGGCAAGTCAATAATCGCATATTTTGATTATATTAAAATGCTGCAATCAAATAGAGATTGCAGCATTTTTGGTTCTTTGTCAAATAACGCTGGTGAAGAATATTCGTCGATACAAGTGTAGTAGCTGGCTTATCAGCTACTTCCTTAAACGTAAAGTGAATCAAAATCCATTTTTTTCATAACATCATTATACAAAATGATGTTCTTCTTTAATTTTTTCTAACAAACGGTCACAGCCTTCCGTAAGTAACGCGTAAGTTTCGTCAAAATCGCCTGTGAAATATGGATCAGGTACATCTTTATGATTGTTTGTAATATCTAACAACCGAAAAACTTTTGCTTCATCCTCTGTTCCAAATACATCACGAATATCACGTACATTATTCGCATCCATCCCAATAATATAATCGAACTGCTCATCATCGTCAGCCGTTAATTGCCTAGCAACCATTCCTTCTGATGAAATTGCATATTGCTCAAGTTTCTGTAAAGTTCCATCATGTGGACGGTTCCCAATATGCCAATCCCCTGTGCCAGCAGAATCAACCGTAATCAAGTGATCCAATCCTTCAGCCTTTACTTTTTGTCGAAAAATCGCTTCTGCCATTGGAGAACGACAAATATTTCCTAAACATACAAATAATACACGAACCATTTCATTCCCTCCTCTAGTCTTTCATTTATTTTATCATAAGGACGCACCCTTTTTCAGACAATGTCATAAAGTGACATAGAAAGGAGAATGTTCATGATTGCATTAAAACCGATTGAACTTGAAGGGCATTCATTTTTAGCGACGACTGTAAAATTACCGAAGACGACTTTATTAGTCATCTCAAACGACGTTGGCTATATTATGTGTGGTGCTTTGGACGTTCATTTATTAAATGAAAAACTCCAACAACGGAAAGTCGTTGCAGGAAGAGCTGTTGGCGTGAAAACGATTGATGAATTATTGCATGCTCCGTTACAACTCGTTACCACAGAAGCCGAAAATCACGGGATTACAGAAGGTATGATAGGAAAAGACGCTCTGTTACGCATGTGTTAAACTTCTTCTGCTTCACGATCAAAAACCATTGCTTGTTCTGCCAACACTTCGTCCCATTCATTCATATACGTATTCCAAATTTTACGATAACGAACCTCTTGTTCCCAGTCATAAATAAGGAATTCTATACAAGGAATAAAGTCCATTCCAATCGACAATCCCTCATCAATGGATGAAATAACAGTTTGAATATGAGCATCAACCGACTGCAACGAGTTCGCTATGATGCCTTTCACTTCTTGAAGTGGAAAATCGTCTATTTGCCAATTTGAAAAACGGTCATAATGACGATATTCCGCTTCAATTTCTTCTTCCAAGGACATTTCAGCTTGATTTTGAATCATTTTTTGATGGCAGACACTATAAAGGACGGTTGTCGTGCATGTTTCTGGTTCGTCAATAAACAACCCTTCCCTTAATTGTTGCCGACCTTTTTTAGTCAATGCATAATGCCCTTCTTCCACTTGTTCAATCAGGTGAGCACGTTCCATTTTATCAATCATATGTTGAATAAATCGTCTTTCTACTAATAAGATATTCGTCAATTGATCAATAGTCGTGAATGTTCCTTGTTGAACAGTCGTTAACATCATTTTCATTAAAATATCCATTTTGGATTGTTGAACGGTTTCATACGTCACTTTTATCATCTGCACAGGTAATGTCCAAATCATTTCTTTTTCAATTTGAATATGTGGATTTTGCCGCAATCCTTCTACAAGACGTTGTTTCAATTGTTTCATTTACACGTTCACCTCTAACGGAAGTTGCTTCATCCCATTCTGTTGTTCGATTTGTGTAGCTAAGCGTTCGAACATTTTTCTTGTTGTAGCTTGTTTTGGACGTTTGGTAAACATTTCTGAACTTCCAATAATCATTAATAATTCTTTTGCGCGGGACAATGCAACATTCAAACGGCGGTAATCTTTTGCAAAGCCAATATCACCACTTGGATGATCATGGTTTCGTACAAAACTTAATAAAATCACATCCATTTCCATCCCTTGAAATTTGTCAACAGAACCTGTTCGACAATGCAAATACGGTAAATGTAATTCATGTTCAATAAGTCGATTAATCCGTTTTACTTGTTCACCATAAAAACTAATAATCCCAATATGTTTTTTTGCTCCCTTGACCATTCGTCCATCTGCAATTGCTTGTGCAGTCGCTTCATTTAACTCGATTAATAATGTGCGAATATAAGCAAGTTCCGCGGCGTTAAACCGACTTGTTCCACCTTTGACTCGTTCCTCAAAATATGGTTTTTCATTCGGCAAATTAAACCATAATAAGCGGTCCGTTCTTGCGATATGCTCACTTTCTAATAAATGATCTCGTTGTTCATCTGCATTTTCTAATCCACATTGTAATGTATAATCCCCATCATTATAAAATGGGGTAATCGTGTTCATAATCGTCTCATGCATACGATACTGGATCCCAAGCATTGTTTTATTTTGCTTAGGTAACGTTCTAAATAACCGTTCAAATAAAGATTCTTGTAATAATTTTGCAAGCTCATGACGGTCCTCGGTATTTTCAACGGTTTCTAAAAACTCTTCCATCGTTTCTTGTCCAATTAATGGCGGTAGTTGATGATGATCGCCAACTAAAATAACTTTTTTGCCTTTTAACATTGGCAATAATAATTCGGGTGGTGTTGCCTTCGACACTTCATCAATAATGACAACGTCAAATGTAGGGTAAGTATCTATAAATTCTTTTCGAGCAGAAGCAACACAAGTCGTTCCAATGACATTGGCATGTTCGATATATAAGTTTTTAATTTCCTGTAAATCATAGTCAGATGCTTCTTTTAACATCATTAACCATTGTTTTTGCACTTGTTCTTTTACCGGATATTGTGCTAACGCTTGTTCTTGTCTCGTTAACGTGCTTTGTACGTTCTCTTGCTTTTGAACAAGTTCTTCCAATAATGTCTCTGGTGAAGTTGCAGTGACTTTCTCCACTTCTTTCCGCTCGTCCGAAAGCGTCCTCAAAGTGGTTTGTATAGTTTCCAAATTATGTTCTAGTTGCTGTATTTGTTCATGTAAATGTTGTTCTTTCGCAATCACTTCTTTTAACTCTGTTTCCGCCGTTTCCATTTTCGCTTGAGCGTCCGTATATTGACGTTGTTGCTCTTCCATTTGCTCAATGACCCTATGTATCGCTGTACGCTCTTCGATCAACTGATTCAACTCTTCTTGTCGAATCATCGAAACGTCCATGTCAGCAATTGTCTGCTCATGTTCGTCAATTTGAAGTCGTATTGCCTCTAAACGTTCAGACAATGCATTAGATTTCTCTTGACGTTCAGAAATATCAATAGTAATTGTTTGAATGATCGTTCCTTTTAATTGTTCAAATCGTTCCTTACACATCGCTGCTTCCTGTTGCATCGTTTGCAGTTCTCGGTGTTCATAACGGATTTGGGCACGCGTATTGCGTAACAGTACATAGGCATCGGCAATTCTTTCAAGTGCATCAAACTTTTCTCCGGAGAAATTTCTCGTCGCAAGCATCTCTTTTGTTTTTGGTTGCACTAAAAATGCGCCCATGCGATTTAAAAACTGATGAACGTCATCCGCAGACGTAAATTGATAACGTACAGGTCTTCGATGCATTTCTTCTGAATAAAACCCTTGTTGCTTCAAGACGTC